>JADGDV010000020.1 GCA_016744695.1 Hahellaceae bacterium | reverse complement strand
TACACAACCTCATTTTTCTGTCAACCACTTTATTAGCCGACTTAAGTAATTAAAAAAGTGTTAGTAAAAAATAACTTTATTTCAATTACTTACCCTCTTCTTAATCCGCCGTGTTGTTGGCGTCTCCTTCTGAGGAGGTGCGCATTATATAGAGTTTGGGCTCGCCGTCAATAGAGTTTCGTAATCTAAATTGAAAAAACTTAGTGACGTTAAAAACAACAATTCTGGCACCTGTTAAATATGGTTCTTTTTTATGTTTTTACAAGTTAAAAGACTCTTTAATTCCAAGTTATTTAACTAAGGCACTCTAAGTGCCTGAAACATCGTTACTTATAATTTTACTTCAACAACACCTGAAGCTCTCTGTGCTTTTTTGCGCGCCCCCTCCTCGGTTTCCGCTCGCGCTAAAGCAACCCCCATACGACGGCGACCATCAAGCCCAGGCTTACCAAAGATCCTTAACTGCGTATCTGGCTCAGACAATGCGTACTGTAAATTTTTATATATAGGTGCAGTAGATTGACCATCCACCAACATAACTGATGATGCCGATGGTCCAAGCTGCCGAACCACAGGAACAGGAAGACCTAAAATTGCACGCGCATGTAAGGCAAACTCAGACAAATCCTGAGATATCAATGTAACCAAACCTGTATCATGAGGCCGAGGCGAAACCTCACTAAAGTAAACCTCATCCCCTGCTATAAATAACTCAACTCCAAAAACCCCATACCCACCCAGGCTTTCAGTAATTATTTGTGCTATTTTTTTTGATTTTTCAAGAGCAAGCTTACTCATCTCCTGCGGCTGCCATGACTCTCTGTAGTCCCCACCCTCCTGAACATGCCCAATAGGGTCACAAAATGTCACCCCACCAACATGCTGTACTGTCAATAGTGTTATTTCATAATCAAACTTAACAAAGCCTTCAATAATTACTTTGCCAGCCCCCGCTCGACCACCTGACTGAGCATACTCCCACGCATCATCTACCTCATCCGCCAACCTTACAAGGCTCTGTCCTTTTCCAGACGAACTCATTATGGGCTTAACAACGCAAGGTAAACCAATTTTTTCAATCGCCTCTTTATACCCTTCTATATCTGCAGCAAAAATAAAAGGTGACGTTTTAATACCCAATTGTTCTGCGGCCAGTCTACGTATACCTTCTCTATTCATAGTTAAATGAACAGCTCTAGCCGAAGGTACAACATTAAAGCCTTCTTGCTCTAAGCGTACAAGCTCATCCGTAGCTATCGCTTCTATTTCAGGAACAATAAAATCAGGGCATTCTTTCAAAATGACCTCTCTTAATGAAGCAGGGCAAAGCATATCAACAACATATGATTTATGAGCTACTTGCATCCCAGGCGCATTTTCATAACGATCGACAGCTATTGTTTCCACCCCCAATCTTTGCAACTCAATTATAACTTCTTTACCTAACTCACCCGCTCCGCAAAACAAGACTTTTGTCGCACTGCTACTTAATGGCGTACCTATACTTACCATTACAAACTCTCCTAATATAAAGCCAACTAACGGATTACAAACAAACTATATGTATGATGATTTTTCTCTTTCTTTAACTAACGCTAAAATTGAACGTTTTTCATCATCCTCCATCTCTCCCCAAGCAGAAATTTCAAGACCCGTACGATAGCAACCTATGCAAATATCTTTTTCGTTTAATGCACAAATCCCCACACAAGGTGAAATAATTACATTACATTCTTTATCGTTCATTCGTTATTACACTTCCGTCAACTTAGCTTAAATTAGTTACACCACGCCCACAAAACCAAAGTTTAACGCCCCTTACTGCTCCTTTAAATGCTTATTGTATCTATCAGCATTATGAACATAATGCGCCGCACTTAACTCCAGTACCTTTTTTTCCATATCTGACAATGGACGCTTCACCCTTCCAGGGCTACCCATCACTAATGACCCGTCGGGAATAACGGCTCCTTCAGGTATTAACGTATTGGCGCCAATCAAGCAATGCCTACCAATTTTAGCGCCATTTAGAATGACAGAATTTATTCCAATCAAACTATAGTCGCCTATTTTACAACCATGCAACATAGCCTTATGACCGATGGTTACACCCTCACCAATCTCTAACTTAAATGATGCATCAGTATGCAGCACACTCCCATCTTGCACATTACTTCTAGGACCAACCGTTATAGTGTCATTATCAGCCCGAATAACAACGTTAAACCATACGCTTGAGTGATCATCCAAAACAACAGATCCAATCAATGTCGCATTAGGCGCAATAAAATGCCCCCCTCCTTTAAACTCTACCGCCTTATCACCTAAACTAAAAATCATACCTACCCCCGTAATTACCGTTCAATTTAAGTTCTTTTATACCTTATGAACAAATTAGCACAGTAAATTGTTTATTACATGACCCTTTTTTTGAATCGATATATACTGTCTCATCAATAATATTTGCAAGGCTGATTTTATGAAATTTTGTAGTAACTGTGGTAAGTCAGTAAAGCAAAAAACGCCTGCAGGGGATAATCGCCCACGACACGTATGCACAAACTGCAATACTATCCATTATCAAAACCCCAAAATAGTTGCCGGCACTCTACCGACTTATCAAGGAAAGATATTACTTTGCAAAAGGGCTATTGAACCAAGGAGAGGTTATTGGACACTGCCTGCTGGCTTTATGGAAAATCAAGAAAGTACATCTGAGGCGGCTTTAAGAGAAACATGGGAGGAAGCCGAGGCAAAAGTAACTTTAGACGGCCTCTATACTGTAATGGACGTTCCGCACATCGACCAAGTTCATATTTTTTTCAGAGCAACAATAATTGATGGTGCATTTGGTGTTGGCGAAGAATCCCTTGAAACAAAGTTATTTAGTCCTGACGAAATACCCTGGAATGAAATATCATTCCCTACGGTACTCCAAACGCTAAAGCAATACTTATTAGATGAGCCTAAAAAACACTTCCCTGTTCTGGTAAAAGACATCACAAGGAAATACTCCCAGCAAACATCTTAAGTGCTTAATAGCACGTCATCCATCATCCACACATCAATCGCTGGCACCTCATATGGGTGTGCCTGTTTTAACATGTTTATTGCTTCTTTAATCAAGTGATTTTCACAAACCATTTCAACTTTATATTCTTCTAGAACCTCAAGTTTATTAACCGCACCAATGAAAGGCTTACTTCCACTTAAAGCTCTAAACTGACTAAAGCCTTTTGACTGCCAACAGCATTTATCATAATTACCTATTCGACCAACACCCACTCGAAACAAAGCCTCCTTCACCTCATCTAAGTAAACCTCAGGAACATAAAAGCATATTTTATACACGACACCCTCCTTAACCCCACAAATTTAAACAAAAAAACTAGACACAATAACTTATCAACATATTTTGTGGATATCTTTGGGGATAACATATGGAAATGTACCACAAAAGCGCTTCAACACTGACATCACCACAAATTGTAAAAATTTTAACCCAAATAAAATTTACTTTAATTATCAACCAGTTATGCATGTCAACCTTGAAAACACCAAAATTACATCTTAAAAAACTCATCACCCCAGATATCAAAACAAAAATGTGCATAAATAAGTTTGTTTTATAAAAATCAAGCATTAAAAGATGATTATTTGTAGAAATAACGCCTTTTTAAAGTCAATTTTTTGCCTTTCAGCACCACCTACCGTCAAGCATAATTACATATAGTTTTATTTAGCTACACAAACTTACTTTCAGAAACATTTCAGTAACAGTTTTGTATGCAAGCATAAAAAAACCGCCTCAACAATGTGGGCGGTTTTTAGATTAGCTAATTTAACCTAGCCATTTTCTAGCATTTCCAAACATCCTTAGCCATGGAGCATTCTCACCCCACTCTTCAGGATGCCATGAATTTTGAACAGTTCTAAAAACACGTTCAGGATGAGGCATCATAATGGTTACTCGCCCCCCTACACTCGTAACACCTGAAATACCCTCTGGAGACCCATTAGGGTTTGCTGGATACGCCTCTGTTACACCGCCATAATTATCGGTATAACGCAAAGCAATAAGGCCGCTATCATTCAAGGCTAAAGCCTTACCCTTAGATGCGAGCTCTACACGCCCTTCACCATGAGCAACAGCAATAGGCAATCTCGAACCGTTCATTCCAGCTAGGAACGCGGAAGGAGAATTTTGCACCTCAACCATAGTCAGTCGAGCCTCAAACTGCTCAGAACGGTTTCTCACAAAGTGAGGCCAAACCTCAGCCCCAGGTATTAGCTCATGTAGGTTTGAAAGCATTTGACAGCCATTACAAACCCCTAGCGCAAGCGTATCAGCCCGCTCAAAGAACATTGAAAACTGATCTCTTGCCAAATTATTGAAGAGAATAGACTTAGCCCAACCTTCACCTGCACCAAGTACATCACCATAAGAAAAACCGCCACACGCAACCAATGCATTAAAATCTTCCAAGCTCACCCGGCCTGATAAGATATCACTCATATGGACATCAACAGAGCTGAAACCTGATCGATTAAAGGCTGCAGCCATTTCTACCTGACCATTAACACCCTGTTCACGCAGTACGGCAATTTTCGGACTTGCTCCTGTATTAATATAAGGAGCAGCAATATCTTCTGCAATATCAAAGGTTACTTCTGCATTGAGACCAGGGTCTTTCGTGTCACTGATTTGAGCAAACTCTTCTTCCGCACACTCAGAGTTATCTCTTATAGCTTGCATTCTATAGCTGGTTTCAGCCCACATTTTCTGATAATCAACACGCACACTGGCTAATACAGGCTCATCATCAAATAAGAAGCGTATTTCATCATCGTCATTAGGCGTACCGATCACTAATGTGTGCTCACCTAAACCCGCCGCATTCAACTGCTGAAGAACAAATTCCGTATCTTCTGTTCTCACCTGAATTACAGCCCCGAGCTCTTCATTAAATAGCTCTCGAGCAAAATGGGTTTTATCTTCTGCTAACATATCAAGCTTGATATCTATACCACAGTGACCAGCAAAAGCCATTTCACACAAGGTGACAAATAAACCGCCATCCGAACGATCATGATAGGCCAGCAATTTTTCATCGCTACTCAACCCCTGAATGACAGCAAAAAATGCTTTCAAATCCTCCGGGTCATCAAGATCAGGTGTAACAGCACCTGCCTGACTATAAACCTGAGCTAAAGCAGAACCACCCAATCGGTTTTGACCATTAGCAAGATCAATAAGTATTAAATCGCTACCTTCAGGTACCATCTTGATTTGAGGCGTTACTGTTTTTCTTATATCAGCAACAGGAGCAAAACCACTAATAATAAGTGATAGAGGAGAAGTCACCGACTTTTTACGACCACCGTCATCCCATACGGTTTTCATTGACATAGAGTCTTTACCTACTGGAATAGAAATTCCAAGCGCAGGGCATAACTCCATTCCAACGGCTTTAACCGTATCATAAAGATTTTCATCTTCACCTGGGTGCCCTGCTGCAGACATCCAGTTAGCAGACAGTCTAATATCAGAGATTTTCTCAACATTAGCCGATGCTATATTCGTAATAGCCTCACCCACAGCCATTCGGCCTGATGCAGGCGCATCTATAACAGCGAGAGGAGTCCTCTCACCCATTGACATTGCTTCACCAAAGTAGGTATCAAAAGAGGATGCGGTTACCGCAACATCAGCAACCGGAACCTGCCACGGACCAACCATTTGGTCACGAGCAACCAAGCCAGTAATAGAACGATCACCAATAGTGATAAGAAAGCTTTTACTTGCAACACTAGGTAGCTTAAGAACGCGCTCTGCAGCTTCAACAATATCGATTTCTGTTGAATCAAAAATGGGCTTAGTAAAGCTCTTTCGCTCTACACTACGGTGCATTTTAGGTGGTTTGCCAAATAAAATATCCATAGGCAAATCAACAGGATTGTTTTCAAAATGCTCATCTTTAAGACGCAGATGCATTTCTTTCGTTGCTTCACCTATAACCGCATATGGGCAACGCTCTCTTTTACAGATCGCATCAAATATTTCCATATTCTCTGGTTCGATAGCTAATACATAACGCTCTTGAGATTCGTTACACCAAATAGCAAGAGGCGACATACCCGGCTCATCAGAAGGAATATCCCGAAGATTAAAATCACCACCGCAACCGCCATCTTTTACTAACTCAGGGAATGCATTTGATAAACCACCTGCCCCTACATCATGAATAAATGCGACAGGATTACTATCATCCATTTGCCAGCATCGATCAATCACCTCTTGACAGCGACGCTCCATTTCAGGATTTTCTCGCTGAACAGAAGCAAAATCAAGATCTTCATGGCTACTACCGGAGTCCATTGAAGAAGCAGCACTGCCACCTAGACCGATAAGCATTGCAGGGCCACCCAAAGCAATTAGCTTAGAGCCGACAGGTATTTCCCCTTTATCAACATGCTTCGCCTTAATATTGCCTAAGCCACCGGCAATCATTATTGGCTTATGATAACCCTTAACTTCCTCACCCTCAGGGCATGCAACACGCTCTTCGTAGGTTCGGAAATAACCACAAATATTAGGACGACCAAACTCATTATTAAACGCGGCTCCACCAATAGGACCATCAAGCATAATCCCTAAAGCTGAAGTTATACGCTCTGGTTTACCGTAATCACCTTCCCATGGCTGTTCAAAGCCTGGTATCTTCAGGTTAGATACCGTAAAGCCACTTAAACCAGCTTTAGGTTTCGAGCCCGTTCCTGTAGCGCCTTCATCTCGAATTTCACCACCGTTCCCTGTTGAAGCACCTGAGAATGGGGATATAGCAGTTGGGTGATTATGCGTCTCAACCTTCATTAATATATGAATATCTTCTTCGTGAGCGCTATATTCTTTTGTTTCAGGGTCTGGATAAAAACGACCCGCTTTCGAACCGACAATAACTGAAGCATTGTCTTTATAGGCCGATAGCACGCCTTCGCCATTCAGATTATTGGTATTTCTGATCATCGCAAAGAGTGATTTATCTTGCGCTTCTCCATCAATATCCCATGAAGCATTAAATATTTTATGACGACAATGCTCAGAGTTTGCCTGTGCAAACATCATTAGTTCAACATCAGTCGGGTTTCGCTTCAAACCAATAAATGACTTAGCAAGGTACTCCATTTCATCATCTGCCAATGCCAAACCTAACTTACTGTTAGCTTCTTCTAATGCAGACTGGCCATATGACAACACATCGACAGTATTCATCGGCGCAGGAGTTGCTTCTCTAAAAAGTAATTCCGCACCGGCCATCTCATGAAAAACAGCCTCGGTCATACGATCATAAAAAATTGAAGATAGCGTCTCCCTAGCTGCCATATCGAGCTTTTCAGAGGAGCGAACATAATAAGCAACGCCTCGCTCAATACGTTTAATGCCCGTCAAACCACAGTTATGAGCGATATCTGTCGCTTTGCTTGACCAAGGAGAGATAGTGCCCGGGCGTGGAACTACCAAAAAGAGTACACCGTCAGCCGCTTCAGTCTCAGCTTTAGGTCCATATTTCAGAATACGATTAAGAGTATTTAGTTCTTCCGCTATTAACTCTTTTTCTACATCAACAAAATGCATAAATTCAGCGTAAACAGTATCTACAGCAGGTACTTGCTGCTGAATACTTGTTAGCATTTTAGTATTACGAAAAGAAGAGAGTGCGGGTGCGCCTCGCAGTTCCAGCATTAGTTGGCTATGCCTCTTGGAAGGGGTGGAAAGAAAGATGCGTATGATACTTTAAACACACACAAAGCAACAACACTGATTTGTTTAATCAGGTATCCCCAAACATTTATATTTACATTCAAGGTCGATATTTTACAATCTTTTTCACAGTTTCAAAGATGCTCTATTGACTAAAACCCACTGATCTGGAAAATAAGTACAACTATTGTAAAAGGATTTAAACAATAATATTTAGCGAATTTTGCTTAGCGGTTTTAGTTACCTCTCCTTAATAGGGGTAGTTATTGCCATATTTTTTATGCAAACCTATGCAAAAGCTAAAGAGAGTATGATTTGATGTTAGAATTTATTTTATTAAAGAAAAAAATTGAACGTTATTTCCCACTATTGTTCTGTATAGCTTTACCATTACTCCTTACTGGCTGCTCTCGACCAACAACGCTTGAGAAAATTGAACAAGAAAACGTACTTCATGTTATCACCCGTAATGCACCCGCCATCTACTTTGAAGATAAAGACGGGCCTGCTGGCTTTGATTATGAAATAACAAAACTATTCGCCAAAGAACTTGGTGTTGAACTGAGGCTTCGTATTGCTAATAACCGAGGTGAGCTGCTTTCTGTAATAAACCAAGGCTACGCTCATTTTGCTGCAGCAGGATTAACCGCAACCACAAATAAAGAATCGCACTATAATTTTTCATCTCCCTATATGGAAGTAACCCCTAAGGTTGTTTATCGTTTGGGTACTTCGCGCCCTAGGCAGCTTTCAGATTTAATAGGCAAGCGGGTCATGGTAGTGGCCGACAGTCATCATATAGACCAACTTAAAGCACTCAAACAAGACTTAACCGAGTTTACTTGGGAAGAAACCGATGAACTCGAAACATCAGATCTGTTAAAGCAAGTTAGCGAAGGGATTATTGATTTTGCGATCGTTGATTCAACAGACTTAGCTATTCACAAAGCATACTACCCTAAAGCAGCCGCGGCATTTAGCTTGAGTCAGCCTCAAGATTTTGTTTGGTACTTCCCTGCCAGCAAAGACAACTCATTAAAACTTAAAGCTGAAGAATTCTTTGTAAAGATTAAACAAGACGGCACACTCCTCCAGCTCAAAGAACAATATTTCGGACATTTAAACCAACTTAATTATGTAGGTGCCCGAACGTTTATCCACCACATTAACAAGCGCCTATCCCGATATGAAGATACTTTCAAAGTAGCCGCCGATAAAGAGCAATTAGACTGGAGACTACTAGCCGCAATAGGTTACCAGGAGTCTCACTGGAGACCTAACGCGACCTCTCCAACAGGCGTTCGTGGCCTGATGATGCTAACTCGAATAACAGCAAAGGAACTTGGCGTAAAAAACCGCCTTGATCCAACCGCCAGTATTAAAGGTGGCGCTCGATATTTCGCAAAGATAAAAACAAGAATGCCAAAACAAATTCAGGAACCAGACAGAACCTGGATGGCTCTCGCGTCTTATAATGTAGGCTATGGCCACCTTGAAGATGCAAGAATATTAACCCAAAGAGACGGGAAAGACCCAAATCAATGGCTGCATGTAAAAGAGTACCTACCACTATTACAAAAGAAAAAATGGTATTCGCAAACCAAGCATGGCTATGCAAGAGGCTCAGAACCGGTTGGTTATGTTCAGAATATTCGCAGATACTATGATGTACTGTCGTGGATGTCGCAACCTCAGCTAGAAGAAGGGATAGTTGCTCAAAAAGAGCTTCAGAACACCTATAATTCTATAAATGAAGCCGTTATAGAGCTTCCTGATCCATTACTGGCTATGCCTCCCACTTTATAACACTCAGACTAAGGTAAAATAGCGTTATTCTAGGTCGCTCCACTCAAAATATTCTTTAAACAATCATTCCGAATTAGGTCAATCAAGGTTAAACTGTGCCTCCCAACTAATCAGCACCACCAGTTTGGTGTCTGTTTCGATAACCGATCATAAAAGCACAATATTAACGGTGAGAATATAATTATGTCTACATTCCTTAAAAAGCTCTTTAAGCCTAAATGGCAAAGTTCTAATACTGGCACACGCAAAGCGGTTATTTCAGAGCTCAACCCATTAAAGGATGAAGACAAAAATATTCTTATTCAGCTAGCAAAAGATGATGCAGATAATCAGGTACGACGAGCAGCAATCAATAAAATTGAAGATATTAACTCGCTACTTGAACTCTATAATAGCCCCAACAACACACTTAAACCGGCTATTATTGATCGATTAGAATCACTTGCAAAGTCTAAATCGCTCCCTATTTACGATATAATAAGTAACGATACTCTATTAACTGAATTAATCATAAATACAGCAAACGCAGAGCAATATATCGGTGCCCTACCAAAACTCTCACCTGAAGCACTCAGTAACATAGCTGTATCCGCTAAAATCAACAAAATTAGGCAGTCAGCCGTAGAATTAGTAGTCGATTCGGATCAGTTACTCTCTATTGAAAAGCGCGCTAAAGGAAAAGATAAAACAGTTTACCAACTAGCCAAATCAAAACTAAAAGTAATCAAAGAAAGTAAGAAGCTACTGCAAGCTATTAACCAGAAAAAAGATGCCATTGTTAAATCCCTTGATGCACACTCAAAAACTGAGACCATTCAGTTATATGAAGCCAAGCTAAACTCTCTTTTAGCTGCATGGAATGAGCTAGGCCAGACAACAGAGATCGAATTACAAAGTCGATTTAATACAGCAAAATCAGCTTGTGAAACAAAGTTAGAACTCCATAAAGAAGAAAAAGAGAGCTTGGAGCAGGCAGAGCAACAAACCAAGCAACAAATGAGTGAACGTATTGGTACATTAGAAATACTAGAGCAAACCAGCGAACGCCTAATACATACTCCGATTGAACTAGCCAGTGAACTATCCGCTCTAGATGCCATTATTAAAACTCAAGATACTCGCTGGATTGAAGCGACACGTAACTCAAGCGTTGAAAAGTCACAACAAAAGCAATATCAAGATAAAATGGGAGAACTGAAACGTTACCTTAAAGCGTCCCAGCACTTCATTGCTAATCAAAGTGAATTTTCAGACAGCCAAAATGAAGAAACTAATACGCCTCAAGACTTGCCCAATTTACAAAAAGTAGTCGAATTTGTAAAACAAGTGGCCTGGCCAGATCACTTTGAGCAACCCGCACAACTCAAAAATTTAATCAAATTAAGTAAGAGTGCGACGGTCCATAAAGAAAAAGAAACACAAGACCACAGCAAGCTAAAAAACCAAATTAATGAGCAAATGAGCCAGCTAGAGGAACAACTTAATAATCGCGCCTTAAAACCCTCATCTCGATTATTTAAAGACCTTAATCAATTACTTCATACGATTGATAAGAATATTGCTAAAACCTACCAAGGTAAACTTCAACTACTAAGCAATCAGCTAGATGAGCTGCGCGACTGGCATGGATTTGCTGTAACACCCAAGCAAACCGAACTCTGCGAACAAATTGAACGTCTTGCAGAGCAACATACAGACCCTGCTGAAAAAGCAATAAAGATTAAAGCACTGCAAGATGAATGGAAAAAACTAGGGGGCTCTTCAGATCAAAGCATTTGGTTACGCTTTAAATCAGCCTGCGATAAAGCCTACGAGCCCTGTCACGAATATTTTGATCAGCAAAAGTCACTCAAGAAAAGTAATGTAGAAAAACGTAAAACCATCTGTAGTCAGGTTGCTGATTTTGTTGAAAATAATGACTGGAATAATGCAGACTGGAAAGCGGTAGAAAAAATCAACCGCACAGCGAGAGAGGAATGGAAGAACTGCTATCCTGTCGAATTTAAAGACAACAAAAATATTCAAAAAAAGTTCAATGAGTTACTGGCAAAAATTGACCAACAACTCGAACAAGAACGCTCTAAAAACAAACAACTCAAGCAAGACATAGTCGAAAGAGCACTTGCATTCATCACTCTGGAGCCTTTGCCAGACGCATTAGAAGGCGCTAAACAGCTGCAATCTGAATGGCAAAAAATTGGCATTACCCTTCATAAAGATGACCGAAATCTATGGAAAGAATACCGTGCGGCCTGCGATCAAATATTCCAACGACGCGATGTAGCTAAAGAAGATAGACAAAAAGCAGTCGAGGGTGCAGTTGCCGAAGCCGAAGCGCTTTGCAAAGAAGCCTTAAACAAAGTTAATTCAATGACAAGCAAAGAACTCACTGAACTGACTCAACAATTCAAGTCAATATCTCCTCTTCCTAAAAAGGAACAAGAGCGCCTTGGCCGACAGCTAGATCAACATATTAACGAGATAAAATCTGCTTTATCTGAAAAAGCGACAAAAGAAGAGCGTTTACGCTGGTTCGACATTGAAAGAAAATCAAAACTCATTAGAGATGCCGCTGAGAAGGTGACAGCAGGTAATGATGATATTAATTTTGAGTTACTTGAAGCAGACATAATCACTAACCTTGAACAAAGAAATAACATCGAAGAGGCATTGAATCAGTGCTGGAATCAAATAAAGGGCGGCGAATCTCTTAAATCACTAGCATTATCAGCAGAAGATGCAAAAACATTGTGCATCCAGTGTGAAATTGCAGCCGAAGTTGACTCCCCAGAAGAGGATCAAAAAGCCCGAATGCAACTGCAAGTTAGCAGGCTCGCAAATGGGTTAAATAAACAACGTGTGAACACGAGCAAAAAGACCGAGTTGGATAACTACCTAGAGCAATGGTTTCAAACCTGCCTGCTTCCAGCTGAAGTGCGTATTAACCTTGAAGATAGAGTTAATAAAGTGATTACTAAAATCGCCTAGATTCTTAAGCATAAGCATTTCAAACAGAGGGTGCAGTTATATGCACCCTTTTTTAGATTTGTCCATTTACTCTCGCTGCCGAGCTTCCTCAACATAAGCCATAGCATCTTTTGTTGCACTCTTAATTTTATCTCTCATTTCTTGTGCCTCCACAGGTGATAAGTAATAAATCATATCTACTTCGTGCCTTATGTACCTAGGGGGCAAATGATTTAATGCAACACACACTACATCAATCAAAAAGTCGTCTTCGTGAGCTTGACCTTCTGTTAACTCCGACAGACACTCTATCACTAATGATTCATAATAATTATGAATATTATTCAAAATTGACATCACTTTTCCTTCATATAATTAATCAAAAAATATCTGCCTACCTTTAAAAATAGTTACTTACCTCATTTTTTCAAATAGATAAGTGACAATAATCCAAACAGGTGACGCTTTTAGCCAATATTATTGTCATCCAGTGCCATTTTTAACTTACTAACGCTAATCTAAGGTACATGAATACATTCTGTAGCAGCAAATGACTGATTACATGTCACCATAAGGACTTAAGCGATGGCTAATGAAGCTTTTATATACGATGCAATTAGAACACCAAGAGGAAAGGGGAAAAAAGATGGCTCCTTGTATGAAGTTAAACCTGTCACCCTACTCTCTTCATTATTAACCGAGCTTCAGTCACGTAATAACTTAGATACCTCACACGTTGATGATGTTGTCATTGGCTGCGTCACCGCTATAGGCGACCAAGGCGCTGATATTGCTAAAACAGCCACACTAGCAGCCAACTGGCATGAGAGTGTGGCTGGCGTAACTCTAAATAGGTTCTGCGCCTCAGGACTTGAAGCCGTAAACATGGCAGCGATGAAAGTCCGCTCTGGATGGGAAGACCTCATAGTAGCAGGCGGTGTTGAATCTATGTCGCGTGTTCCTATGGGTTCTGATGGTGGTGCGTGGGCCCTAGACCCGCAAACAAACATGAACACAGGCTTTATGCCTCAAGGTATTGGCGCCGATCTAATCGCAACAATAGAAGGCTTCAACCGGGAATCCATTGATAACTTTGCTCTTAGCAGCCAAAAAAAGGCTGCATATGCACAGGAGCAAGGGTATTTCAATAAATCATTAATTCCTGTGACCGATCAAAACGGAATAACCATTCTTGATCGAGATGAATTTATTCGTCCAGAAACAACACTGCAAGCCCTAGGTCAACTAAAACCCTCATTTCAGATGATGGGTGAAATGGGATTCAATAGTGTTGCCAGAAAAAAATACCATACTATTGAAAAAATCAACCATGTGCATACCCCAGGTAACTCATCAGGCATTGTAGATGGCTCATCCCTTATACTTATTGGTAGTGAAGCAAAAGGCAGAGCACTTGGTTTAACACCTCGCGCACGTATTGTTGCAACAGCCGTTACCAGTACAGACCCTACCATTATGCTTACAGGCCCTGCACCAGCTGCTCGAAAAGCGTTACAAAAAGCAGGACTCAATATTAACGACATCGACCTTTTTGAAGTAAATGAAGCCTTTGCCGCCGTAGTGATGCGTTTTCAAAATGAGCTTAACATTCCCGATGAAAAAGTTAACGTAAATGGTGGATCAATCGCTATGGGACACCCTTTAGGCGCTACTGGAGCAATGATTCTCGGAACACTCCTTGATGAATTAGAAAGACGCAATCAAAGATATGGTCTAGCTACATTATGTGTCGGTGGAGGCATGGGTATCGCAACCATAATTGAGCGTGTTTGATTGCAGCTCTAGAATAAAAAACTGACTTAGATAGATTGTAACTTAGTGAGAAACACCATGAATTTAATAGATAACGACTCAATAAAATACGACATCGACAGCAAAGGCATATTAACTTTAACCATCGACATGCCAGGACAATCAGCAAATACCATGAACGCTGATTTTAGAAAAGCACTACAAACGACTACCCAAAAAATCCAGCAAGATAAAGAAACAATAACCGGCATCATCATCACATCAGCGAAGAAAACATTTTTTGCTGGCGGGGATTTAAATGAAATTATTACTGTTAGTCCAGACCAAGCTGAAGCATTTTTTACCATGGTACAAGAACTAAAGCAGCACATGAGATTCATTGAACGACTCGGAGTCCCAGTTGTTGCAGCCATAAACGGTGCTGCTTTGGGGGGTGGCTGGGAGCTATGTTTAGCATGCCATTATCGTATTGCTCTCAATGATAAATCGGTACAATTAGGACTTCCAGAAGTCACCTTGGGCTTACTACCTGGTGGAGGGGGAATTGTAAGAACAGTGCGCTTACTCGGTTTAGAAAAAGCCTTGCCTTACTTAATTGAAGGCAAAAAAGTTAATGTTGATACCGCGCTAAAAGCAGGATTAATTCATGAAACTGCAAACAGCACTGACGAAATGTTAACCAAAGCAAAATCGTGGATCAGTGAAAATCCAAAATCAACTCAGCCATGGGATGTTAAAGCTTATAAAATCCCAGGCGGAACGCCTTCAAACCCTAAAGTAGCTCAAATGCTAGCCATTGCACCAGCAATGTTAAGGAACAAAACAAAGGGCTGTTACCCAGCCCCTGAAGCAATACTATCTGCGGCGGTAGAAGGTGCTCAAGTAGATTTCGATACGGCACAATCAATAGAAGCGCGTTACTTTACAGAACTGGTTATTGGCCAAGTTAGTAAAAACATGATTGGCACATTCTGGTTCCAGCTTAACGATATTAAATCAGGTGCAAGCCGCCCCGAAGGAATAGAAAACAATAAGATAAAGAAGGTCGGTGTATTAGGCGCGGGAATGATGGGCGCAGGAATAGCCTACGCCAGTGCCGCTAGAGGTATCGACGTTGTATTAAAAGATATTTCACTTGAGAGCGCAGAAAAAGGTAAGCGTTACTCAGAGAATATTTTATGCAAACGTGTGTCCCGCAAACAGTTAACAGAAGAAAAGAAACAAACCATACTAAGTCGTATTCAAGCAACAATCAGCAACGATGATTTAAACGGTTGTGACTTAATCATTGAAGCCGTTTTTGAAGATAGCTCACTCAAAGCTAAAGTTACGATGGAGGCAGAACCGAAGCTGACCGATAACGGGGTTTTTGCTTCAAACACATCAACCATTCCTATTACCCAGCTGGCTGAAGCATCTTCAAAGCCTGAAAACTATGTTGGCTTACACTTCTTTTCACCTGTCGATAAAATGCCCCTGGTAGAAATCATTGCAGGCGAAAGAACATCCGATGAGACTCTAGCTAAAGCTTTTGATTACGTATTACAAATAAATAAAACGCCTATTGTTGTAAACGACAGTCGAGGTTTCTTCACCTCACGCGTTTTTGGCACCTATGTTAATGAAGGCATTGCTATGCTGGGCGAAGGATATAGTCCTGCGACGGTAGAAAATGCGGCTCTATTAGCCGGTATGCCAGTAGGTCCACTAGCCTTGATAGATGAAGTTAGCCTAAGTTTATTTATTCATATTCGAGATCAGTCCAAAAATGATGCAGAGTCCAATGGAAAAATATGGGAGGCTCACCCTGCAGAATCAGTAGTTGATGCAATGGTTAACACCCATAATAGAAAAGGAAAGACTGCAGGAGCAGGATTTTATGACTATCCAGTCAAAGGAAAAAAGCATCTTTGGCCTGAGTTAGAAACCTTGTTTGTTGATAAAGAGATTAGTGTTAACGCCAATCTTCAGAAACTTATGGATCGCTTTCTATTCATTCAATCAATAGAAACCATACGATGTCTTGAAGAGAACGTTTTAACCTCAATTAATGACGCTAATATCGGGAGTATATTTGGTATTGGCTATGCACCTTGGACAGGTGGCGCTATTCAATTTGCTAACCAATACGGAATAAAAAAGTTTGTAGATAAAGCTAATCAGCTGCAAGATGAATACGGGGAACGGTTTTCTCCTCCTTCATTACTACTCGACAAAGCAGAAAAAAACGAAATTTTCTAGCATAGAATATTTAAACTAACCCGTCCCCATATCCTGCGATCTACGATCGCAGGATTCATTTTTCTTAGGCTAGATTCAATAACAAAGTGTCATAATTATATTAAGTGTGGGTAAAGTAGAAATTTTCTACACTTATTAACAATAATTAATCGCAAATGCGCTAGTAAGCGTCTTGTAGGTGGCCTACAATCGTAATAATTTCATTATTTGTTTCATTGATTACACTCAGAGTGATACCTAATAATTATTATGATAAAAAAACAAACTGCCCGTCACTTGCTATTAAAAACACTAGCATTCACCACGTTGCTCACAAGCCTATCTACTTCAGCGCTTACACTGAGTCCAGATAACTTTGAAGCACTTGTACCCAACAAAGAGCAGCAAGCAGCTAGCATCCATGTATCTAGGCAATTGCTGTTATCTCACTACCGAAAGCAGGCTATTGATAAAACCTTATCAGAACGCATTTTTGAAAATTACCTAGACAGCCTTGATAGTCAAAGAATATATTTTCTAACAAGTGACATTGAGAGCTTTGAAGCCTATCGTTACCGCTTAGATGGCGCACTAAAAACTGGGCAGCTAGACCCTGGGTTTAATATTTACAATACTTATCAACAGCGTGTTATTGAACGTCTTCAATACTTAATTTCAACGATTAACAGCGGTATTGACAAGCTGGACTTCAAAAAAGATGAATCATTGCTAACTGACCGAAAAGAACAGCCATGGTTAACCAGCAAAGAAGAGCTAGACGACCTTTGGAGAAAGCGATTAAAAAGTGCGGTTCTGGCATTAAAACTCAATCATAAAACAGAGAAAGAAATTGTAAAATCTCTCAAAACTCGCTATGAAAGCCAACTCAACCGTGTTTTACAAGCCCGAGGTGAAGATGCATTTCAAGCCTATATGAATGCATTTACCGGTGTTTACGACCCACATACAACCTATTTTTCTCCTCGTACCTCAGAAAACTTCAATATCAACATGAGTCTTTCTCTTGAAGGTATTGGAGCCGTTCTACAAAGTGATAATGAATATACTAAAGTACTTAGATTGGTTCCTGCAGGCCCAGCATTCAAACAAGGACAGCTAAGCCCAGCCGACCGCATTGTCGGTGTGGGACAAGGAAAAGACGGAGAAGTGGTTGATGTAGTAGGCTGGAGACTCGATGAAGTCGTTGACCTTATCCGAGGACCGAAGCATTCAATTGTAAGGTTAGAAGTTATCCCCTCTGGCAGCCAAGACGAAAATCATACCAAGATAATTAATATTAGCAGAGATAAAGTAAAGCTTGATGAGCAGGCTGCCCAAAGCCAAATTATCGACATTGAGAAAAACGGTAAAAAACACCGTATTGGCATTATTGACCTACCTGCGTTCTATGCAGACTTTAAAGCAATGCAAGATGGTGATCCAAATTATAAGAGCACTACAAGGGACGTAAAAAAACTTCTAAAAGAGCTAGAAGAAGAAGGTATTGATGGCCTAGTTATTGACCTTCGGAATAATGGTGGAGGCTCACTACAAGAAGCTAATATGCTTACGGGGTTATTCATTAAAGAAGGCCCTACCGTTCAAATTCGTAATAGCCGGGACCGAGTAGATGTAATGAAAGATCCTGACCCTGAACTCGTTTATGGTGGGCCACTAGTCGTATTAGTTAACCGAATGAGTGCATCAGCATCAGAGATTTTCGCAGGCGCTATTCAAGATTACGGCCGCGGAGTCATTATGGGAAGCCAGACCTTCGGCAAAGGAACGGTTCAATCTGTAAGATCATTAAATCACGGGCAAATAAAGATAACTCAGGCCAAGTTTTATCGTGTATCAGGTGGCAGCACTCAACATAAAGGTGTTATGCCTGACATACTTCTTCCTTCAGCCATCGACAAAACTGAAATTGGTGAAGACTCACTTCCTGAAGCACTACCCTGGGATGCTATTGCACCAGTAGAACATACAAAATATACATCGACAGTGGATACCTTAGACCAACTATTAAGTCGGCATGACACTCGCTTTCATGCCACTGCGGAATACAAACTGCTACTTGAGCAAATAGCCTTTCTAAAGGAACGAAGAGATAATAAAACACTATCTCTAAATGAAGCAGATCGCAAACAACTCAAGCAAGACTTAGATGCCAGACAACTTGAACTAATTAATCAGAGTCGCATCATAAAAGGGGAAGAGCCTTACGCTTCAATGGACGAAAAAGAAAAAGAAGATGAGGCTCTAGCAGCCAACCCTAAAAAAGAAAAAGAACTTGATTATGTTGCCAAAGAAAGTGGTGAGGTGATTTTAGACCTTATAGAACTTAATCAACGCTTAGCAAACAATGAAGGCAATACTACAAACTACACGCTGCAATAAATTATACACACAGGACAATCAGGTTAAATAACCACTACCTGATCGTCCTGTGTCAAACCCTCCTCTTCAGTGTTTCCTTCCTCATAAATAACGCTAGACTAAAAATATAGAACGCTTAGATTTTAGAAAAGGATTACAGCCAATGAGTCAGGATAATCAAGATAAACATAATGCCCTTGAACCTTTCCTTAAAGAGGATTTAGACACAGATAATGAAGAATTTTACGGGATACCCGATCAAACTATAAAAAAACCTAAGCCCGCAGGAGTAACTGAGGAGCCACAAGAACAAGCAATTCAAGAAGAGCAAGATGAAAGTATCAAACAAAAGACTGAAACAAAAAACGATCCTGACATAGAAGAATATGGGGAGGATGGTGAAGATGAAACATTAATTAATAGGTTAAGCGGCCTCACCTCTTCTGCATTCAAGTTTGCTAAAAAGACAACCAAGACCTCGCTAAAGGTCGGTAAAGTTCTCATACAGTCTCAAGATCAACTCAAACTAATGTTAGCCGCGGGTCAGTCACTTAAAGACTTACGAGAGGTAGCTGGATTAACCGTTTCTGAAATGAATGATGCCTTAAATCTGAAAGATAAGACACTACTTGAAGCCGTTGAAAACGGAACATCCACACTATCCTTTGAACTTATCTTAAGAATATCAGCATTACTAGCACGCAATGATCCAATACCTTTTATTATTAAGTACACAAGAACCTACAATCCGGAAATTTGGAAAATACTTAATGATTGGGGCTTAGGGCGGCTCCCTTTACAATATGAAAGAGAAAGGCAATTTATTAATATTTTCAGGTCTCATGATGAAGCCCGAAAATTATCTGATGACGGATATAAGAAAGTATTAGAATTCACACAAAAAGCATTTAATATGTCACTGCACTTTATTGCAGAGCAAGAAAATGTTGAATTTGAAACTAACGAAGAGTCAACGAAAGAAGAATAAAAATTGGTCGGGATGGCGAGATTCGAACCCACGACCACATGTCCCCCAGACATGTACGCTACCAGGCTGCGCTACATCCCGACACTCTATAAATCTTAATGTATTAACTTTTTAAGATCTAAGTGCTCGCTTAAGTTAAAGGGGCCTCCTTAAGCGGGTGGGAATAATAACCTAACTATCTTGATAAATAAAGAAATCTATATTTATTTCCTAACAAACAAAAACACCCGCAATAGCGGGCGTTTTATATGACTACAAGATAGCAACTAATTATTAAGCACCACAAGAACATCCTCTAACTCAGAAATCATCTGATGAATTATCTGATGATACTGATTAGAATCTTCCACACTATCTTCATTAGTCAGCTTCTGCTTAGCACCACCAATAGTATAACCCTGATCGTACAGCAGGCTGCGTATTTGACGTATAGTCAATACATCTTGCCGTTGATAATAACGACGGTTTCCACGCCTCTTTACAGGCGATAGTTGAGGGAATTCTTGCTCCCAATAGCGTAAAACATGTGCTTTTACGCTACACAGGTCGCTTACCTCACCTATGGTAAAATAACGTTTGCCAGGTATTGGTGGCAATTCGTCGTTATGACTGGGTTCCAGCATATGCTTCTACTTTTGCTTTTAGCTTCTGGCCAGGGCGAAACGTAACTACTCTACGAGCAGTAATAGGGATTTCTTCCCCCGTTTTAGGATTGCGCCCAGGGCGTTGTTTTTTGTCTCGAAGATCAAAGTTCCCGAATCCGGAGAGCTTCACTTGTTCATTATGACCCAGTGAGGATCTGACCTCGTCAAAAAATGACTCGACCATTTCCTTTGCTTCTCTTTTATTCAAGCCCACTTCTTCGTAGAGGCGCTCAGCCATATCAGCCTTTGTTAAAGCACCCATTCATTAACTCCTTAGTATTGCACCAAATCGGTCTTTTAAAACATCAATTATGTCGTTAAAAGTTTGTGCAATCTCATCTTCGTTCAGTGTTCTTTCAACATGCTGCCAAGTTGCACCGATAGCCAAACTCTTCATGCCTGGCTCTACTCCCTGCCCCTGGTACACATCAAACACTTTCAGGTCGATAAGATAATCACCAGCCTTCTCAATGATTGCAGATTTTACATCACTATAATTTATTGCTTGTTTAACAATGATAGCTAAATCTCGGCGAACTTCCGGAAATTTCGAAAATTCTTTACATCGCGGCACCTTACCCGTAACGATTTCATTTAAGCATAGCTCAAATAAATAAACCGAGCCATTTAAATTAAGGGATTTATGAATTTCCGGATGCAAAGCGCCCAAATGCCCAATTATTTTACCATTTTTAACAATTTCAGCAGTTTGCCCTGGGTGTAGAGCAGGTAAATTACCACTTTTGAACTCGAAATCCCCACCTAAACGAGCAAAAAGAGACTCTAAGTCTGCCTTTACGTCATAAAAATCAAGTGAATCTTTACCGTTGTTAGTCCAGTTTTCAGGATAGCGAGCACCACTTACGACACCCGATAACATCGGTGTTTGCTCAATTTCATCACCCTTACTAATAAAACGAAGTCCTGACTCAAATAATCGAATACGTTCTTGCTGACGATTTTGATTATGTACTAATGCCTTTAATAAGCCAGTCCATAACGATGTTCGCATGACAGAAAGGTCTGCAGAAATAGGGTTAGCTAATGCAATTCCGTCATTATCAGGATCAATTTTTTTCTGCAAGGCAGGGTCAACAAAACTGTAAGTAATCGCTTCCTGGAACCCTAGAGTAACCAAATGATTCTGAATATCAGCAATAGGCGTAACCGCTTCATCATGCGGTTTAAGTGTAAGATTTCCAAAAGGCGTAGTAACAGGTAAATTGTTATAACCGTAAATTCGACCTATTTCTTCAATCAAATCAGCTTCAATTGAAATATCGAAACGATAAGATGGCACATTAATAAGCCAGCCTTCTTTAGTGAGCTTATCAATACGTAAGCCAAGACGGGTCAGGATTTCTTCTATTTCTATTTTATCAACCTTTAAACCCAACAGAGATTCCACTCGTAAATAACGAAGCTCCACAAGCTCTCTAGATGGCAAGTGCTCTTTTGAGGTCTTTTCAGAAATAGGACCAACTTCACCACCCGTAATATTTAATAGCAGTTCAGTCGCTCTTTCAATCATATTGCCTTGCAACTTATAGTCGACACCTCTTTCAAATCGGTGAGAGGAGTCAGTATGCATACCATAAGATCGCGCTTTACCGGCAATAGTTATTGGGTCAAAAAATGCGCATTCAAGAAATATATTTGTTGTAGACTCTTTAACACTTGAATGCTCTCCCCCCATCACACCAGCAATCGCTAGCGCACGCACTTCATCAGCAATGACTAAAGTATTTGATAGCAGCTCAATATCCTGCCCATCAAGCAAAGTGATTTTTTCTTTATCGTTAGCCATCCGAACATTTAGAGAACCTGTAAGGCTATCTAGATCAAAGGCATGCATCGGTTGTCCAAATTCCAACAAAATGAAATTTGTAACATCAACAACAGGGTCAATACTTCTAAGCCCACTACGTCTAAGCTTCTCTTTCATCCAAAGCGGTGTCTCTGCCTGAACATTAACATTTCGGATAATACGCCCCATATATCGAGGGCAAGCTTCTGGAGCATCTATGTTAATGCAAAATGTATCTGTGATCGTTGATTCAACTTCATTTACTTTAGGCGCTTCAACTAAACATTTATTTAATACACCTACTTCACGAGCTAAACCTGCAATAGACAAGCAATCACTACGATTAGGTGTTAAGTCGACATCAATTATACGGTCATCAAGATTCATGTACTCTCTAAAGTCTTGACCTGTAGCTGCCGACCAAGGCAGTTCCATCAAACCATCAGATGAATCTGACATTCCCAATTCAGCTTCAGCACAAAGCATGCCTTGAGACTCAACACCCCTTAGCTTTGCTTTCTTTATTTTAAAATTGCCAGGCAACACTGCACCAATTTGTGCAAATGGAACTTTTAAGCCTTCCCTTACATTAGGTGCGCCACATACAACCTGAAAAGTTTCCCCTCCTGCACGAACTTGGCAAACACTTAATTTATCAGCATCAGGATGCTTTTCTGTGGATACAACCTCACCAACCACAACACCACTAAATTCACCTGCAACGAACTCTACACCATCAACCTCGAGGCCTGCCATCGTGATTTGAGAAACAAGTTCTTCTGTATTGATATCGGGATTAACCCACTCCCTTAGCCACTGTTCGCTGAATTTCATTTTTTTCCCACTAAATTTGGTGTTGTATATGTCAGATTGTCTTAAGATGTCGTATCTGTTTATTTTACTTAAGACGCTAGCTTTGCTTAAACTGATTCAAGAATCGTAAGTCATTCTCAAAGAATAACCTTAAATCGTTTACGCCGTAACGAAGCATCGCCAAGCGCTCTACACCTAAGCCAAAAGCAAAGCCGTTGTACTTCTCAGGGTCTATACCACTTGATTCAAATACCTTTGGGTGGACCATTCCGCAACCCATAACCTCAAGCCACTTAATGTTACCCTCATCATCCTTACCCCATTCAATATCCACTTCCGCAGAAGGCTCTGTAAATGGAAAATATGATGGTCTGAATCTGACCTTAAGGTCTTTTTCAAAAAACACTCTTAAAAATTCTTCAATTGTACTTTTAAGATCTGCAAAACTTACATTTTCTTCAACCAACAAACCTTCTACCTGATGAAACATCGGCGTATGAGTTTGATCAGAATCGCAACGATAGACCCGGCCTGGGCATATCATTCTAAAAGGAGGCTTACCCTTCGCCATCGTTCGAACTTGAACAGGCGATGTATGGGTTCTTAATAAAGTGTTGGCATTAAAGTAAAAGGTGTCATGCATCGCTCTCGCAGGGTGATGCCCGGGAATATTGAGCGCTTCAAAATTGTGATAGTCATCCTCAATTTCAGGACCCACTTCTACAGAATAACCTGTTTGAGAAAAAAATTGTTCAATACGCTGCATTGTTCGTGTAACAGGGTGAAGACCACCTAGGTCTTGCCCTCTACCAGGAAGCGTTACATCGACGGCTTCAGCTTCTAGCTTTGCGTTTAGCTGCAACTGTTCTAAGCCTTGTTTTTTCTCAACAATAACGGCCTGAACTTGCTCTTTGGCTTTATTGATCAGCGCGCCTGCTTTTGGCCTTTCTTCTGCTGTCAATTTACCTAATGTTTTTAATTGCTGTGTTATCTGGCCCTTCTTACCCAGGAAATCAACACGAACCTGATCTAATTCCTGTACTGTTTGAGCTTCTTCTACTGCGCCAAGCGCCTGTTTAACTAATTGATCAAGGTTTTCCATTAAACCTGCTCCAAAACAAAAATCGGCACCAAAACAAAAATAGGGGAAGAGCTGCCTCTTCCCCTATTATTGGACAACATCAAGTGATTAATAGAACGTACCAACTGATGTGTCTTGCATACTTTTTACAGTTGCGAAGAGCTATTTAAGCAAGAGCTGCTTTTGCTACTTCTACAACGGCTGCAAATGCATTCTTTTCATTCATCGCTAAGTCCGCTAGAACCTTACGATCAATTTCAACATTTGCTTTTTTAAGTCCTGCAATAAAACGGCTATATGACATACCGTTTATACGAGCTCCAGCATTAATACGCGCGATCCATAGAGCACGGAACTGACGCTTACGCTGACGACGGTCACGGTAAGCATATTGACCTGCTTTAATAACCGCTTGTTTAGCTACGCGGTAAACTCGACTACGAGCACCATAGTAACCTTTTGCTTGCTTTAGAACTTTCTTGTGACGACGACGTGCGACGACACCACGTTTTACGCGAGGCATATTACAATCCTTCTATCTAATCGTTAAATTGGTTCGATTATTAAGCTAACATACGTCTGATCATTGGCTGATCACTCGCTGCTACTTGCTTACATCCACGTAACTGACGCTTACGTTTGGTGCTTTTCTTCGTCAGGATGTGGCTGGTGAAGGATTGCTTGTGCTTAAATCCGCTAGCTGTCTTTTTAAAGCGCTTTGCTGCCCCGCGCTTGGTTTTCATTTTAGGCATAATTATCTACTCCGCATTCGTTAATAAAAGGAGTAACTCTGCAAATAGGATATCCCTCCGAATACATATCTAACTATTTTAAAAACAGCTAAATATTCTTCAGAGAGCTCTACTTACGTCAATGTTACTTTTTCTTTTTAGGGGCGATTACCATCATCATCTGCCGACCTTCCATCTTCGGCCTTTGTTCGACAGCGCCATACTCTTCCAAATCTTTTTCGATTCGCATAAGTAGTGCCATGCCGATCTCCTGATGTGCCATCTCGCGGCCTCGGTAACGAATTGTTACCTTAGCTTTGTCCCCGGTTTCAAGGAAACGTATCAGGTTGCGCAGTTTTACCTGATAATCCCCTTCTTCCGTCCCTGGTCTTAATTTAATTTCTTTAACCTGGGTTTGCTTCTGCTTCTTGCGCTGTGCCGCCTTCTGCTTTTTCTCTTCAAAAACCTTCTTTCCATAGTCCATAATTTTACAGACTATTGGGTCAGAGTCGGCAATTTGAACCAAGTCAAGACTGAGTTTCTGAGCCATATCTATGGCATCTTTCACCGCTACAATCCCAACCTGTTCGCCGTCGGCCCCAATAAGGCGACATTCTGTGGCTTCAATATGCTGGTTTATTTGAGCCTTTTTAGCTCGGCTACCCTGACTATTACGCTTAATTGTTATTACTCCGCTGTAATCCGGCCTTTTTTCGCCATTTCATTCTGAAATAGAGCATCGAGCTCTTCCAACTTCATTACGCCCAGATCTTCTCCTGTGCGAGTTCGAACGGCGACCGTTTGATTTTCGACTTCCTTATCGCCGATAACCAGCAGAAAAGGAATCTTGTTTAATGTGTGCTCACGAATTTTAAAGCCAATCTTCTCATTTCTCAAGTCCAGATGCACTCGATTTCCTTGATCTTTCAACTTTTCTGACAATTTTCGGCAATAATCGTCCTGTCGATCAGTAATATTGAGTATAGCCACCTGTTCAGGAGCAAGCCAAAAAGGAAATGCACCTTCGTACTGCTCAATTAGAATTCCAATAAATCGCTCAAAAGAACCTAATATAGCTCTATGTAACATGACAGGTGTTTGACGACTTTGATCATCAGACACATATTGAGCACTTAAACGACCAGGCATTGAAAAATCAACCTGAATTGTTCCGCACTGCCAAACACGTCCAATACAATCTTTTAGTGAGAACTCAATTTTAGGCCCATAAAAAGCACCTTCACCGGGAAGCAAATCCCAATCAAGCCCTTTACTATTAAGTGCTTCTTCAAGCGCCGCTTCAGAACGATCCCAAACTTCATCTGACCCAACACGTTTCTCAGGTCGGGTTGATAGCTTTAAGATAATATCTTCAAAACCGAAATCTTTATAAACCTCAAACAATAAATCAATAAACTTAGACACTTCATCTTGCATCTGCGCTTCTGTACAGAAAATATGCGCATCATCTTGCGTAAAGTTTCTAACTCGCATTAAACCGTGAAGTGTTCCTGAAGGCTCGTTTCGGTGACAAGAGCCAAATTCAGCCAAACGCAAAGGCAAATCTTTGTGACTTTTAAGCCCTTGATTGAATATCTGAACATGGCAAGGGCAGTTCATGGGCTTAACAGCAAAGTCACGGCTTTCAGAGTGGGTAGTAAACATCATGTCACTAAACTTGTCCCAGTGCCCTGAACGCTCCCACAGTGAACGATCAACCAACTGTGGCGTTTTTACTTCTTCGTAGCCCTGTCGATTTAGTATATTACGCATGTAATTTTCTAATACGTTATATATTGCCCAGCCTTTTGGATGCCAGAACACCATACCTGGCGCTTCTTCCTGTGTATGGTAGAAATCTAATTTTTTAGATATTTTACGATGATCACGCTTTTCAGCTTCTTCTATTCTATGCACATAGGCTTTTAGCGCCTTTTTATTAGGCCATGCTGTACCATATATACGCTGAAGCATTTCATTATTTGAGTCGCCGCGCCAATAAGCCCCAGCCACCTTAGTAAGCTTAAATGCTTTTATGTGAGCCGTAGAGGGAACATGAGGACCACGGCAAAGATCGACAAAATCACCCTGCTGATAAAAAGAAAGGTCTTGATCACCAGGGATATCCTGAATAATTTCAACTTTATACTTTTCACCCTTTTCTTCAAAGAGTTTTACCGCCTCATTACGCGACATTATAGAGCGAGTAATAGGTAGTGCTTCTTTAGCTAGCTCACTCATTCTCTTTTCAATTAAAATGAGATCATCAGGAGTGAAAGCCCGCTCAAAAGCAAAATCGTAAAAGAACCCATCTTCAATTACAGGGCCAATAGTAACTTGAGCACTAGGGAATATTTGCTGTGTGGCCATCGCTAAAAGATGAGCGCTTGAGTGACGAATAATATCTATACCTTCGTCATCACGATCAGTAATAATCGCCAATTCCACATCGGTTTCTATAAGGTGAGAAGTATCTACGACCTCGCCATTAATTTTACCTGCTAATGCCGCTTTCGCTAAACCAGGACCAATGTCCGCAGCAACACCGCCAACAGTAATTGAACTATCAAATGAACGTGTACTTCCATCAGGAAGAGTAATGACTGGCATACAATAAAACTCCTTACAGTGGTGATCCCTACTAAAGATCACATGAGCTACAAAATCGAACAGGCGATTCTAACAAGATGAAATAATGATTACCATTAATTGAAGGGGGATTAATTGATTAATAAATGATTTAGTTAACAATTATTAGAATAACCAAGAGGACGTGATAAAAAAATGCCTCCTGTGGTCAGGCCACAGGAAGACATCGTACCAGTATTAACTTTCTTTTCGTCTATTCTGATACCAGCCCAGCATTAACAAAAGCAGCATCGCAGGAATAAACATCCATTCTTTGGATGGCCTGTCCGTTCTTTTCTCAACTGACTTTACTTCCCAGTCAAAATCAACACCCGATTGCTCCGCCTGAGAGCCAAAGCCCAGAGTATCAACAATCATTACCCCATCATCTTTCCTTAACTCTAGGCCTGCTTCTTTAAGCCGCTCTTCAGGTGACGCACCTTCAGACATTAAAAGCATTACTCGCTTATTAACAAAGTCACCATCAAGGGTTTCCCCCTCAACAATTATTCTAAGTTGGCCATCGACAGGTGTAGCATCAATTTCCTGATAAATTTGCTCAGCACCAACCTGCACTAAAGGCGGATAAATCTCATCCCACCAAAATCCAGGTCTAAACATGGTGAATGCAATAAGCACTAAAACAAGTGACTCCCACAAACGGGATTTAACTAACCAATACCCTTGAGTAGCCGCTGAAAAGACTAATATCGCCACAACCGCTGAAAAGACGGTCAACAGCAACTCATACCACGTATCAACACCGATCAATAATAACTGCGTATTAAAGATAAACATAAATGGCAAGATAGCCGTGCGTATATCATAGGTGAAGCCTTGTATTCCTGTACGAATAGGGTCACCACCAGATATAGCTGCGGCCGCATAAGCGGCCAACCCCACGGGCGGCGTATCATCCGCAAGAATACCAAAATAGAAAACAAATAAATGAACAGCAATTAATGGAACAATAAGCCCGTGCTCAGCCCCTAAAGTAACAATAACAGGCGCCATAAGGGTTGACACAACAATATAATTTGCCGTTGTAGGTAACCCCATGCCAAGAATTAAACTTATGCCAGCAGTAAATATCAACATTAAGATCATAGAGCCACCAGAAATAAACTCTACAAACTCGGTCATCACTAAACCAATACCCGTTAAGGTCACTGTTCCGACTACAATACCCGCAGCGGCCGTGGCAACACCAATGCCCACCATATTTCGAGCACCAGTCACAAGAGAGTGAAAACAATCATCTACGCCATCTCGAAAAGCACTAAGGTACTCATTCTGCTTTCTAAAGAAACTAAACAAAGGCTTTTGTGTAAGTACAATAAACAACATAACCATGGTCGCCCAAAAAGCAGATAATGCAGGCGAACGCTGCTCAACAGCGAGCATCCATACCAAAACAACAACAGGCAGAAGAAAGTGTAACCCTGATTTTACGGTAGGTCCGACTTTGGGAAGAATGGTCATATCAGTATCTTCATTGTCGACCTCTAGCTCGGGGAACAACGATGCGTATTTAACTAATGCAACATAAGCAGCTAAAAGCAAGGGTGTAATAATATAGATTGTAGAGTCACCCGCTAGGTCCTTAATCCAACCTAGACCATAATATACAATTAAGGTAATCAACATTAACCCTATAAATACCGTCAAGAAAGACAATAATTTCTGAGTAAGTGTCGACTTAACACTCTTCTCTACCCCTTCCATCCCCATCTTTAGCGCTTCAAGGTGCACAATATAAACCAAGGCGACATAAGAAATTAATGCAGGCAAAATAGCGTGCCGAATAACTTCTAGATAAGAAATACCCACATACTCAACCATCAAGAAAGCAGCAGCCCCCATAATAGGAGGGGTTAGTTGGCCATTAGTCGATGCGGCAACCTCAATTGCACCCGCCTTTGTCGAAGAAAAACCTACTCGCTTCATTAACGGAATGGTGAACGTACCCGTAGTCACTACGTTGGCGATTGAGGAACCTGAAATAAGACCGCTCAAACCACTTGCAACAACAGCCGCTTTGGCTGGACCACCTCGCATATGCCCTAACAGGGAGTAAGCGACCTTTATAAAATAATTACCTGCCCCCGCTCTCTCAAGCAAAGCACCGAAAAGCACAAACAAAAAGACAAAACTGGCAGACACACCTAAAGCAACACCAAATACACCTTCGGTAGATAGCCACTGATGAGACATTGTTTTATTAAGACTAGCGCCTTTATGGGCGATAACATCGGGCATGTAAGCGCCAGCAAAGGTATATATTAGAAAAACAATAGCTACAACCATTAAAGGCATACCCAAGCTTCGACGAGTAGCCTCTAGTAGTAAGACCATACCCACAACACCGGTGGCAACATCTAGCGGTATAGGGGCTCCAGCGCGCTCAGCCAACTGATCCCTAAAAAACATTAGATACATAGCACTTGCAGTACCAAGTAAAGCTAAAACCCAATCATAGGCGGGGATTTTCCCCGTACTACTTTTAAACATGGGAAATGCAGTAAAAGCCAAAAATAATGCAAAAGCTAGATGCACATATTTTGTCTGATCTTCATTGAAGACCGCTATATTAAATTCAAATGGTAAAGGGGAGGCAACCCAAAGCTGAAAAAGAGACCAACACAAAGGAACAACAAATAGAATTTTAGCAGATAGGCCTGTAGACGCCCGTCCTCCTGATTCAGATTGAAGCATATCTTTAATTAGCTTTTTATTTTCAGCTTCAGACAAACCGTCCTGATTTTGCCTTTCTTCAGTCATGATGAGGGGGTCTCTGTATTTGAATCGGACTTAGTTACAATCTCTTTTAGAGACACCCTGAATCCAAAACAACAAGGTATTATTAAAAAATATTGTTCATTTAAAATAACAAAGGGGAATATCTCCCCCTTTGTTATAAACACATATTTTTACTTAATTAATCCGACTTCTTTATAGTACTTAACTGCACCAGGGTGTAACGGAGCAGAAAGCCCATCTTTAACCATGGCTTCTTTATCTAAGTTTTCAAATGCTGGATGAAGACGCTTAAAGCTGTCAAAGTTTTCAAATACAGCCTTTACAACTTGATAAATCACATCTTCAGGCACTGCAGATGAGCTCACAAATGTAGCACCTACACCAAATGTTGATACATCGCTATCATTACCACGGTACATTCCACCAGGAATGGAGGCTGTACGGTAATAAGGGTTATCTTTAATCAGTTTATCTACGACAGGACCACTCACTTCAACAACGACGCTATCACATGAAGTAGTTGCCTCTTTGATTGCTCCTGACGGATGACCTACGGTGTAAACCATTGCATCAATCTTGTTGTCACAAAGTGCTTTAGACTGCTCAGACGCTTTAAGCTCAGACATAAGTTTAAAGTCTTTCATTGTCCAGCCCATTTCAGCCATCAGAACTTCAATCGTTCCGCGCTGACCAGACCCTGGGTTACCAACATTAACTTTTTTACCTTTAAGATCTTCAAACTTTTTAATACCGGAGTCTTTACGAGCAATTACCGTAAAAGGTTCTGGGTGAACAGAAAAGACAGCGCGCAAGTCTTTGTTAGCCCCTACTGTTTTAAATTTGCTCGTTCCATTATAAGCATGATATTGCCAATCAGACTGGGCAACACCCATATCCAACTCACCCTCTCTAATGGTATTCAAATTATAAATTGAACCGCCAGTACTCTCGACAGAACAACGGATGCCATGCTCTTTACGTGATTTATTAACCAAACGACAAATAGCTCCGCCGGTTGGATAATAAACACCCGTTACTCCACCTGTACCAATAGTGATAAAACGTTGTTCCTTAGGCGCTGCATTCACAGCGGAAAAAGCAGTGATGCCTACTGTAGCTGCAACAATCATTGAAGCTATTTTCGTTTTTAGAGCCATTCTGGTTTTCCTTTTTTATTAATTAATTAATTCTCTTCTCATACGGAAGAGTGAATCGTTATCAGTTAAAAATTAGCCTATAAAGACAATAAAATAAAGTACTTAGTGGTATTTTAAGAATAATAGTACTCTTAAAAATAAAAAAAAGCCCGATTAACGGGCTTTTTAATAGTTAGTTTCCTTCCGCCTCTACGGCCCTAGCTTTTGCTGCCATCTTATCAGGACGCAAAAGGAACCTAGCGAGTGCAGGTAGTAACCAAATTGAACCTACCATATTCCAGATAAACATGAAGAATAACAAGATTCCCATATCTGCTTGGAATTTAATGGGGGAGAAGATCCAGGTAAATACACCAACACCTAAGGTTACACCGGTAAATGAAACTGCTTTACCCGTTGTGCGGAGTGTTTCGAAGTACGCTTCTTGTAAAGGCTTTCCTTCCATAAGCAACTTCTCAAGCTTAGTGTATATATAAATACCGTAATCAACACCGATACCTACACCCAGAGCAATAACAGGCAATGTCGCTACCTTTATTCCAATACCTAACTGAGCCATTAAAGCCTCACACAGCACTGACGTTAATGCCAGCGGTGTAACAATACAAATAACAGCGCGGATAGAACGGAAGGTAATAAAACATAAAGTACTCACCACAGCATAAACAAAGAACAGCATCATATCTTTAGCTTTAGATATGACTTGATTCGTCGCCGCTTCTACACCCGCATTACCTGCGCCCAGTAAAAACTTGAAGTCTTCACTTGGGTTTTGATCGACAAATAACTCAACTGCAGCAATAACTTCCTTCAGCGTTTCTGCCTTATGGTCCTTCAAGAAGGCCAGTACAGGCGTCATATCGCAATTAGTGTTAACTAATCCAGAAGGCGCTCGTTGAATTGAAGAGTTAATGATTGATTGATTACGAGATAACTCAAACCATTTAAAGTTACCTTCATTAAGGGCTTTAGTAACCAGTTTAGATACGGTGACTAATGACGCAGTAGATTCTACACCTGGAGTATTTTCCAGTGTCCACTGAAGCTTATCCATGGCATTCATTACACCGTAGTCTGAGCACTTCTCTTTCTCAGTTTCAACCATAATAACTAAAACATCAGCACTGGTACTGTAATTACTGATGATGTATTCATTATCAAGGTTATAACGAGAGTCGGCTCTTAGCTCAGGAGCCCCTTTATCCAAATCACCTATTTTTAAGTCTTTTTGATAATAAATACCAAGACCGAAACCAAGTACAGCAATCAGAATTGAGATTGGCGCAACACTAGGATGAGAGAAAAATGACATTAAACGCCACTTACGATCTTGTTTCTCACCATGATTTTGAACGTGCTTAATACCACCCTTACTAATCCCTACATACGACATAATCAGCGGATGTAATACAAGATTAGTGATAATAATTACAGCAACACCCACTCCAGCAGCTACCGCCAAATCTCTGATAACATCAATTTGTATAAAGAGCAGCGTCAAGAATCCTATAGCATCACTGACCAGCGCCAACATTCCGGGTATATAGAGTTGCCGAAACGATAATCGAGCAGAGGTCATGGCATCAAAGCCTTTAGCTGACTCTACCGCCATTTGATTAACAATTTGAACCCCGTGACTAATTCCTATTGCAAAGACTAAAAAAGGAACCAAGACAGAGTAAGGGTCTATGCCATAGCCTAGCAGCTTTAAAATACCCAACTGCCAAAACACAGCAACAAGTGATGTGAATATAGGAACAAAAGTTCCGACTAAGCAGCGAGAATACCAAAACAAGAAAACCGCAGTAAGCCCTATGGTTATCAAAGCAAACATAGCAATTGAGCCTATGCCTTCAATTAAGTCACCTACTTTTTTAGCAAAACCAATAATATGAACATTAATATTGGGGTTAGGCTCACCGTACTTAGCTCGAATTTTTGCCTCAAGCTCTAGTGAAAACGCCTTGTAATCCAGAGGCTCATTTGTTTCAGGGTTAATCTCAAAAAGAGGTGCATAGATAATGGTAGATTTAAAGTTATCAGCAACTAGGCTTCCCACCTGACCTGATTTAAGGATGTTTTGCCTTAAACTTTCTAAGCTATCTCTTGAACCATTATAGCCATCAGGTATAACGGGGCCCCCCTGAAATCCTTCCTCAGTTACTTCAACCCAACGAACATTGGGTGTCCAAAGCGACTTCAGCCCTGAACGGTCAACACCCGATAAATCGAACATTTCATCACTTATTTTCTGAAGTGTAGCCATGTACTCTTCAGTAAATATATCTCCTTCTTCAACTGCTATAGCAATTTTAATGGAGTTACCCAGGTTTTTTAAATCATCTCGATTATCGAGCATATTTATAATAAAAGGATGCTCAAGCGGTATTAGTCGCTCAAAAGAGGCATCAGGTTTAATCTTAACGGCGTTATAACCCAAAAAGGCGGTTAAAAATAAAAACATTACCAATATAACAAACCGGTTATTAAAAATAACCCGTTCAAGGAAGGGCTCTGCCTTCGGTGTCAGTAGATAGTGTTCACCCTTATCATGCTTGGGGTTTGACATTCACTATTCCTCTTGCTTAGAAGCGAAAAAATTCATTATTATTTACAGATTGCGCCCAGATGGACCACTAATATCTACACCATGCTCTCCAACCAACAGGAGATTTCCATTCTCCAGTAAAAGTACAGAGTTTACGGCTTTACGATTTTCTCTAATAACCGACTGAAAAGACTCTCCTGAATCACCACTAACCAAAACAATACCCGAATTACCAACCACAGTAATAATGCCATCAGCATCATCCTTAGCCGCAATTAAGGTTGCTTCATTATCGCTATCGATACGAATCCAGTTGGCACCTAAATCAATTGACCTGTATAGATTTCCTCTAAGACCAAAAACCAAGACCTCATTAACATTGCCAGTCCCGCTGGTGCCAAAAAAAGATCCATCATAAGGGCTATCCAAACTTACCCAGCTATCACCATTATCATTACTTCTAAACACTAACCCCGCTTCACCAGCAATAAAAATTGAACCACCAGTAACCTGTGCAATAGCATTTAGATGAAATCCATCTTTGTTATCGATACGATCTGAAACATTGAACCAGCTTTTCCCGCCATCTTCGGTTTTAAAGAAAAACCCGTAAGCACCAACGGCAAATCCTTCTTGATCATTTAAAAATAAAATATCAAGTAGTGGCTTACTAGGCCCTACCTCAGCATCAAACTGAGAATCCTCAAGGCCAAACTGCGCCTCTTCAAGCTGCATTTCTAAATCTTCTTGCTGGCTCTCAGGAGCTGACTCTAAAGCCGACTCTAAAGTAGCAATACTCTTTTCGGACTGATCAATAACCTCTTGGTTGGCCTTATTTCCATCAAATTGCTTTTTCCAGGTTTCCCCTGCATCTGAAGAATGTAAAATAATTGCGCCATGCCCGACAGCCCAACCATGTGTATCAGTAGGAAAATAAACCGCAGTCAAAGAAACAGAGACAGGTACTTGAGCCTGCGTCCATTTAACACCTTGATCATCGGAGTAAATAATATGACCACGCTCACCCACCGCAACAATTCGCTCACCCGCAGCAGCAACATCTAACAAAAGAGCCTCTGCTGCCAAGTTAGTTTTCATTGAAGGTGCATCTAACACGTCATCTAATGCGTAGCTCTTTGATAAAAAAAGAACTGGAAATAAAGAAAAAACCAATAACTTTGTTAATGGTTTTCGGAAGCAATGTCTCATTAGAGAAGCCTTTGTTATACCAATATTATCATTTAGGATAGTAAAATCCGCTTCGTTCGCAACTAATCCCTTGCTTAATTTGTAAATAGAGAAAGAAACTAAGCGCTTCTTTCTCTACAAACTTTATTATTATCGACCCCTTCTACGTAGAGAAGATGGCTTAAAGTAACGTTTATTAGGTATTTTATTTTCAAATATACGCGTCTCTCGTTCTTCCGAATCAAGACCCTGAACATGATAACGGCGAGCCTGCAAGTCATAAAACACATCAAGCGCAGTCCAAACACCTGGCAACTCATAGAAGTTTTTCAGAAACGCAACACTTACACGCCACAACTCTCCACGGTTGTCGTATTGATCTACCATTGTGACATTCCAGCTATCTTCATCCATGTAGAAGACACGCTTTTTATAAATATGGCGTGAGCCTTCCTTCAGGTTAGCCTCTACAACGTGGACTCTATGTAACTCCCAACGAGTTAAGTCTGGATTAATATGTGATACACCTAACAAATCTTTGTATTTAACATCTCCCTGACTCATTTTGTAGCTGTTATAAGGAATATAAACTTCCTTTAAGCCTTTATAAGTCATGTCATACCTATTTGGCGATCCGTTATACATATCGGTATCATCAGCCGTACGTAAATTATCAGATGCTGCGATAGGTGAATCATAAGCCAGGTTTGGTGCTCGACGAACACGGCGCTGGCCTGAGTTATAACCCCAAGCTTGGCGAGGCTCCTTAACTTGATCCATCGTTTCATGAATCAAAATAGCACCACCCGCTAAACGAGCTGGAGACTTTGTAAATGACAGGTAGTAGAAAAGAATATTCTTTAACTTCTTTTCATTGCCCTTTGGATTATAGTAATTAAAAAACAACTCTTGTTGAGATGTAACAAGGGTATAATCACCGTTACGTTGAACATTTACTTCTGAAGAGCGACGAGTGACAAACACCCCACGCCAGCGAGTATTATGATTCCAAATCGCCTGAACACCCTTCTGACTCTCATCACCACTTAATATAGGAAAAGGAATGCCACCATAACTATTTTTGATGCCATTCCCACCTCTAACTAGCTCACCTGTCGTTGCGTTCTTCAACACGTTATCTGCCACCCACTCAGGGGCAGCATGAGTCCTTCGTGTTTCATAAACAGGCATTTTGTACGTAGTTGGGTATGTTTTGAAAAGTGCTAACTGCCCCTGCGTCAATTTGTCTTTGTACTTCTCGACATTTTGAGACGTAATCGTGAAAAGCACCTTATCATCAGGAAACGGGTTAATATGATGCTGGCCCGACTTCTTATAACCATCAGGAGGGGTTGTTATTCCACCAGCCCACTCAGGAATCGTTTTTTCTTCATTTCCTGCCTTGATTCCACCAAAAGGCGTTAACTCACCTTTAAGTTTTTGAGCTTCCTGAGAAGAGACTTTTGCATTTGCTCCCATTGAAAAAAGTGAGAGCGCAATTAAGCCGCTTAGCAGTACTTTTCTTTTCTGCATATCATTACCTAGTACAAATCAAATTGATGATTAGTAGTTAAAAAGAACTCACTCGAACTCTAACTGTGAGTAGCTTTATTACTGTTTAATATATATATTTTTAGCACATTTTCAGCATCTGTCTATCAGTCCAAAGGACGATTTTGTTATTTTATACTTTTAGACACTACCTCATAGACGTCTTTTGACAGGCCTTCTTGCTCTAAAATACGCTGCAACTCATGCAGCATAAGCCCCTGCCTATTTTTATCATATTTTCTCCATCTCGTTAACGGTGTAACTAATCTTGAAGCAATTTGAGGGTTAAGTTTATTAAGCTCAATAACCTGCTTCGATAAAAATCGGTACCCACTTCCTGTAGAGTCATGAAAGTTAATTAAACTTTGATTACAAAACACACCCACCACTGAACGCACTTTGTTTGGGTTTTTAATATCAAACGCTTCATGCTGCATAAGCTGTTCGACATGCTCTAGTGTGCCCGTTTTTGCACTTCCAGACTGAATGGCCAACCACTGCTCAACCACTTGAGGGTCGGCTTTCCATTTCTGATAAAATGCAATCAACGCTGCATCTCTCTCAACAGTAAAGTCAGAGTTAACCAGAGCAATGAGCGATGCACTTTCATCGGTCATATTTAATGCACTTGAGAACTGTTTTGTTGCTAGCTTAAGCGCATCACTATCACCATTAGATAACAGCACACTCAAAGCTGCGTTCCTTAAAGCACGCTTAGCTATAGACCTAAAATCAACACTGTAGTCACCATTATCACTGGTATTAGCGTGATAGCAGTGAAGCAACTCCACTTTAAGTGCGCTTGCCAGGGTGTTTCTAACATGATTTCTCGCATAATGAATAGCATCTACATCTGCAACATCCGCTAATTCAATCAAGTATGATTCGGAGGGTAGAAGTAACATTTTAGACAGTAGAGCCTTATCTATAGACTCGCTAATCAGCAGCCCCCGATAAGCCTCAATTAGTCGCCCATCAACATTAAGCGGCTTGTCGGCTCTATAATCTTTCGCTAAAGATTGAATAATATCAACGGCTAACTTCTGCCCTGCATCCCAACGATTAAACCCATCGGTATCATTAGACATTAAAAACAATAACTGATCACGGCTATATGAATATTGCAGCCTTACCGGCGCAGAAAACCCCCTCAATAACGATGGTTCCGGCGGTTTTTCTATATGCTGAAAAACAAATACCTGCTCAGCTTCTACAAAATTAAGCACTCTTTCTCTAGGCGCATTCGATAAGCTCGCATCATCCCCTTCAATAAGCGGAATATTGCAGCCATTACTGTCGAGTAACGCAAAAGCAAACGGTATATGAAGTGGTTTTTTATTTGCCTGACCAGGCGTGGTAGGGCAAGATTGAGTTAAACGCAAGGTATATGTTTGCACAGTTTCATCATAAATACCTTCAACAGTTACAACCGGGGTTCCAGCCTGCTCATACCATAACCTGAATTGACTAAGATCCTTGCCGCTGGCGTCTTCCATTGCCAGAACAAAGTCATCAGTGGTTACTGCCTGCCCATCATGACGTTCAAAGTAGAGATCACTGCCCTTACGGAAATCCTCCGCCCCCAAAAGGCGATGAATCATCCCTACTACCTCAGCGCCTTTTTCATAAATAGTCAGCGTATAAAAATTTGAAATTTCCATAAATGAAGCGGGTCGAATAGGGTGAGACATAGGCCCTGCATCTTCCGCAAACTGCGCCGTTCTAAGTAGGTTTACATCTTCAATTCGCTTCACTGTTCGGGAGTTCATATCCGCTGAAAACTCTGCATCTCTAAAAACAGTAAAGCCTTCTTTAAGACTTAACTGAAACCAGTCTCGACAGGTCACACGGTTACCTGACCAATTATGAAAATATTCATGCGCTACAATCGCTTCAATGCGCTGATAAGTAGCATCGGTTGCAGTGTCAGATTTAGCTAAAACACAGGATGAGTTAAATATATTCAATCCTTTATTTTCCATTGCCCCCATATTAAAGTCATCAACAGCAACTATCATGAAGATATCAAGGTCATACTCTCTGCCATAAACATCTTCATCCCACTTCATTGATGCCTTAAGTGAGCTTAAACCATGCCCACATTTCTCTTTATTCTGAGGCTCAACAAACATATGAAGGTCGACCTTACGACCGGACATCGTTACGTATTCATCAGACACACACACTAAATCACCAGCTACCAAGGCAAATAAATAGCAAGGTTTACGAAATGGATCCTCCCAAGTGACAAAGTGACGACCAGCGTCTAAATCACCCCGATCGATTTCATTACCGTTAGACAGCAACACAGGGTATAGCTGTTTATCAGCACGCACTGTTGTAGTGAAACGCGACATAACATCAGGACGGTCTAGATAATACGTAATTCGGCGAAAGCCTTCTGCCTCACACTGAGTACAAAACATTGAAGATGATTTATAAAGCCCTTCAAGACATGTATTTTCATGGGGCTTTATTTCTGTTGTACACTCAAGCACGAACTGGTCAGGTACAACCAATATATTAAGTCCATCTTGAACTAACTCATACTGATCAGGTGATAAATGAACACCATCTAAAACGAGAGACTTGAGTTCAAGGTCCACACCATCAAGAAACAAGGCACTTGAGCCAGTATCTGATTCTGGATTTCTGCGCATATTCATACGAGATACCACCATAGCCCTCTCTTCAAACAGGTCAAAGTGCAACACTGTTTCATCAATCAAAAAAGGAGGGACCTTATAATCTTTCAAGAAAATAGTACGTGGCTGAGCGTCTTTCATAGCTGACCTACTCTTTTATTAATATATTGTGAATATGTTATTTGTCTTCAACAGATAATTCGACATGGTATGAACCAAACTTCCGAATATTGATACACCCCGTATCAAGCATCAAGTACTGACCTTTAATGCCCATCAAGACACCCTCAACCTGAGGGTTTTTATCTAAGTTATGTGACACTATTTTTTCAGGCCACACATCAACAGGATAACTCATTGAGGTTTTACTTTGGGTTTCAGCGAGCGCAATAGTCTCATCAGGATGCTCAGCACGTATTGCATCAATATCAGCAGCGACCAACGTCAATAGCTTTGCACGCTCCTCAACTAAATTAAGCTCAGTAACCTGCCCTTTAAGCATTGCACGCCAGTTAGTTCTATCAGAGACATGCTGCTTAAAAGCCACCTCAACCAAACCAGACAACAAACGAGTAGACACACGAAAAACAGGAATAGCCTCAATGGCCCCTTGATCAATCCAGCGTGTTGGCACTTGAGTCTCTCGGGTGATTCCTACTTTTAGTCCTGAGGAGTTCGCTAAATAAACGATATGTGGAGCCATACAAAACTGCTGCCCCCACTCAGGCTCCCTACAAGTACCTGCAGAAAAATGGCACTTCTCAGGGCTCATAATACAAACATCACATGAGGCTAGCTTAGTAAAACAAGGGTAACAATGACCTTGAGCAAAACTTTTACGCGTATTACGACCACAATGACTACACGTTATTTTACCCTGATAATGTAAGCTGATTCGTTTTCCAATAAGCTCGTTCAGGTTTAATGCATTAACACCTAACGAAAGTGTATAACTAACGGATCCTTGCTCTGACTGACCCAAGGCTACTGTCATTTTCGATAGCGGCCCTTCACCTAATGCAATCATTTATATACCTCTAAACAATTTTTATCACATCAACCGCTTCAGATGCGGAGTCTGCGGAAGAAGCGCATGGCGTAGCTTTTACCTTTGCCCTGTCGATAAAGCCAATGCGATCTAATTCTGCAACATTTGATTTGTTTTCGTAGTAAATGCACGCTTCCATGCAAGTCTCTTTCTGCTCCTGACTTAGTACTCTTCCATCAGGCCACTTACCAAGCTCTATTGCCGTGCGTAAGTTCTTATAAATTGTAGGATCGATTTTTTGAATAAGTTCTTCAAATGTCATGGTATTTATCCAACGAAAAAGAGACCGGACTATACCATACTGCATAACTGGCAAGCCATTTTTAAACTGTTTCTTTAAGTAAGGTAAGCCCGCCTAGGCATTGGCCGAATCAGGCAATTCTCGTAATGGAATAATCGCAATCAGCAACCCAACCAGTAACCCGAACAAGTGCGCCGAATTAGCCATCTTTCCTATTAATAGAATTTCCGTTAAAGGCGTATAACCAATAATCAGCCACGCAACACTAAACCCCATTAAAGCCGAAGGAAAAATAAGCACACCAGGATGTAAACGATTCCATAACCAACAGTAACCGACTAAACCATATACAACACCCGACATACCTCCAAACAAAGGCCCTGACTCAAGATATTGAGCGACATTAGGTATCACCGAGCACGCAACAAACAGTAAGAACAACCTTCCTCGCCCCTGTTTATGCTCAACCTGCCCGCCCAAAAACCAAAGCATTAGCAAATTAAATACCAGATGCATAACACTAAAATGTACAAAATCAGGCGACAAGAGTCGCCACACCTGATACTGCCCTAAGGTGCTCTGCAACAGCTCAAGCTTTGATGAAATCAATGACAGATTCACACCAAGAGGGTCAACAATAAGGAGCGCACGCAATGCAGGACCGCCCTCTCCAAAGTTGGTAATTAGCGCAACAGCCACCGCAAAAAAAACTAACATCATTATTATGGGTGCTTGCGCTATCGTCGGACGAGGCAAGACTGAACGCCCAGGCTGATAGGAGAATTTCAATTGAGCGCTAAACTCATCAACGCGCGTTTTAAAATCAGCATCTTGAAGATATTGAGACAAAGCCTGCTCAACAGAGTCTTTTGCTTCGCGGGTATTTTTATCGATATCAAGCCAAACGACCTGAACCCCACTTTCTTCAGATATTCTATGAACAACCCGCTGACTACTTAGCCAACGACTAAAAGGCAGAAGATCAACATCAACAGACACCTCACCCACTTTTACCACAGTAATTTCCTACAAAAATACACACCCAAAACCCAAACTTCCCTACTCACAACTCAGGTTCGCCTTACATCTCAGGCCTAAGAACATCAACCCATACAAACTTATCTTTAGATAGCGTCTGCTCTCCGTCCATTCGGTAAGCCACTAACTTTCCATACTTAACGGCACTGTAATCAATGCATGCAATATTTGGAAGAATAGGTTCAGGAGGGCCTGACATCCAATAATGCCCCACAAAAACAGGAGGCTGAGACGCATCATAGCTTAACAATTGCTGCTTTTCGCTTTCCGTCAGCCTATGCTCAGCAATATGTTTTGGGAGCGGGTCTGGCTGAAAGACGACATCCTGATAAATTTCAGGTTTGTCATTCCAAAACTTAGTCCTGAAAAAATGACGAGTAAAACCATCACTACCCGTTATTGTCTCCCCGTTAGGCAACCGCATATCCGTTCCACGTAACAGTTTATCCATGACCTGCCCAGCAAAACTGTCTTTCACTGTCGACGCATGAAGAAAGTCTTCGTTCATTCGATTTCCTCCAAACTTTGCCTTAAACTGAGCAATCAAATGATCATCCCAACAAGCATGAACAACTCTAAAATCTTCCATTTCAAGAAAAAGTGGCAACTGATAAAACCACCCAAGAAAGTCACTCCACTCACTTGAATAATCTTCAAACTGATCAAGCGTTTCTCGAATTAAGCGCTCATGCCTTTCGTTATGCTCGCGCAAATGAGTGTGAGTACTGCCCGCCCTAGCTCTAGTACAATAACCCAAAGCATTATACTCATGATTACCCATCACTATATGAGCAGAGCCATGCTCAACCATGTCACGAACAATATGCAAGGACTCCCTTATTCGCGGCCCCCTATCTATAATGTCCCCAATAAATATTACCTGCCTACTCGAATGCTGATAAACACCGTTACGCTTGCTATACCCTAGTTGCTCCAAGAGCTTAACTAGCGTCATCATGCAACCATGCACATCACCAATCAGGTCATAACCTTGAGATTTAGACATAGTATCTCCCGCTCACCTAGTTATTGCCCGCGTGGTGCGCCCAACCGAGCTTCTCACGACACGTTTCATAAAAATTATGACTGGTAGGATGAATTAACCTGACCTTATAGGGTCTTTTATAAATATTAATTACATCACCCGGAGCAACAGGGATATCTCTTTGCCCATCACAACTCACTTGTGGGTATATCTCATTCGCATCTCCCACAATTATTTTAATCTCGCTACTTCCATCCACAACAATAGGACGACTACTTAATGTATGAGGAAACATAGGGACTAGCGCAATGGCATCTAATTTTGGATGCAGCAAAGGCCCACCCGCAGAAAGCGAATAAGCCGTGGAGCCCGTAGGAGTTGATACAATTAAACCATCAGAACGCTGGTTATAAACAAACTGCCCTTCAATGAACAGGTCAAAACCGATCATTCGAGTAGACTTACCTGGGTGAAGAACAATATCATTAAGTCCAGACCCTGATGCAACAGGCTCACCGTTTCTTTTTACGGTAACCTCAAGTAGAAAACGCCGCTCTTCAATATAATCACCACCGAGCACCCCTCCGACCTTTTCTTCTAGCTCACTGGGCGAGATATCAGTTAAAAAACCTAAACGCCCACGATTAACACCCAATAAAGGTACGTTGGATTTAGCCAACTCGCGAGCAGCTCCTAGCAAACTACCATCACCACCAATAACAATGACAAGATCACAAACCTCCCCCATCATCTTTACACTACTAACTTGAAGGCCATGCCCAGGCAATAGTGTTGAAGTGTTCTCCTCAACAATCATGTGGTAGCCTTCATTCAGCAGATATTTTTTTAGATGGCGAAGCGTTTCAACTACTTTTACGCTTCCCATTCGACCAATCAAACCAATATTACGAAAGTGCTCCATAATGTCTTTATCTACCTCTAGCGATATATTGAGACTATCTTAGCGGAAAGCACGGCTGAACGGAAAGAGATTAACAGCCTATTTATTCCAGATACCGTAATCTGGAATCCAAACTGAATCATCATCAAAATCACCCTGTTCGGCTTTGGTATGACAGGTATTACATTGACTCAACAACCTTACCTTATCATTGCCGCTAATCAATTCATCAGGGATTTCATGATGCTTCCGTTTGATATAAGGCACATCCGTTATTCGCAGCAAATCAGACTGCCCTTGGCTAGCATAAGCAATTTTTCGAGCGCGCTTGGAATAGGATTTATCTGCCGTCCTCTGAAATACATATGACCGTAGCTCGTTAAGCATTTCAGAATCTAACTCAGCATTTTCTCCAAAGTGATCCTCGAGTGCTTTTTCTGTTAATAGTTGCCTCCAAGACGCCTCAATCAATAAACCTGGAGGATAAGCAAAATGACACGCACCGCACTCCTCCTGGTAACTCAGGTTTGATACGGGCTTTACTTCTTTAGCCCTGGAAAAGTCGATCAACCATCCCCATAAGGTTTCCGGTTCATCGGCCCCTGCACTGCCACTAATAAATAACAAACTAATAATAAACACTGAAGAGGAACAAAAACCACGCATTAGCCACCTCATTATTCTGCCAATAAAAACATCAAGATGTCAGACTTTTCTTGTGAGGTACACTCCCGCCCCCAAGCCCACTTACAATTTCGCTTAAACCACTTCTCAATTTTTTTCTCATTCATGTAACGCTTATTGTTAACCTTTAGCGACATGGGTTCAATTAACTTCATTGTGCGCTGGTGCTTACCCGTCAAGGTCAAATCTAGTCCATGACAAGTAGTGCATGAACGCTCCTGCCCATTTATAAATTGCGACTTAAACCAAAGCTGCTTACCCTCACTTATAGAAGCCTGTACTTGTGAGTCCCTCTGATAATATTCAAGCAACGAATCCGTAGCAGGTGATGTAAATGCAAAGGGTGCAGCAACACACGCCAGCAACCCGAATACCAATGATTTCACCATGTTAACTTTACCGCAGCGCCAATAGAAAGACCTCCAGCAACCCCTAAACCTATATGAGAGTCATCTGGGGCCGACACCGCAGCAGCAATAACAGCCAAAACGCCAAGACCGGCAAATAGCACATGTAGATTATCAGGTTCGGTAAGACCTTCACTTAGGTCAAAATCATTCCAGTGAACAAACAACCCTCCTCCGGCAGTGGCCGCTGCACTCGCAGCGGCAAGTGTAGCGGTATACTTATGCAGATCATCATCCTTAGGTAATACCGCAGTCAGAGCGACTAATGCCAACGTACTTAAGCCCGTATACTGATGCATTTTATTATAACTAAACTCGGTAGATTTAGTAGACTCAGCGATTGGCTCATAATTATTTGAAGGAAAAGTCTCTATTTCTTTAGCACCACCCTCACTATAAACCTCATCATCCAAGGCGAGATAAAATGGTTGCCCCCAGTTAATTACCTGCCCAATAGACGGTAATGAACCAGAAAAGGGCTGGCCTGCATTAGTCTCTGCATTAGACAAAGGGGAAACTAGCATTGCCGCACTTACGACTAAAATCGAGACCCCTTTATATATATAGTTATTCATTTTATTTTCTTATTACCCGTTATCATGGCCATAACCAAGTTTTCTCCATGCTGAATACTCGAAACAACAACGCCTACCACATGAACAGCAATAACAACCCACAGGTAAGTCCCCAGCCATTCATGAAAAAACTGAATCTGGTAGACTACTTCATCCGTCAGAACATTGCCCACAATTAACAGCGGCCCTTCATAATCAATAGCGCCTAATGTAACCAAGCCACTCACCAACAATACAACCACAACACCTAATAGCAAGTACACCATCATGGCACCCGCAGGGTTGTGACCAATAAAATATGCAGGTCGATTTTTTAGCATACTTATCAAATAACGTTTAACGGTAACAGGAGGAAATACGAAACGGCTAAATCGAGCATAAGGGGTGCCAATAAACCCCCACACTATCCGACAAACAATTAAGCAACTCAGGTAATAACCAAGCCACTGGTGAACAGCCATATAACGGTAACTAGCAGAAAAATAGGCACCAGCAATACCAAAAAAAAGAGACCAATGAAAAAACCGAATAAATCGATCCCAAACAAGACGCTCTGTAACTTCCATAGACATAAATTAGTACACCAGCACACCCATAAACACTTACTATAATATGCCAACAATCATTGAAATGAAAAGGTATTAGAACATCACATATACTGCATACAATATGATAGGGTATAGCCAAACATTATCCAATCACGATCATCGAGCTCATATTTATTATGTCTTTTTACCAGTCACCTCAAAAAATAAGTGCTTTCGACGCAAAATTTGAAGCGCAAAAAATTGCCTTTGCCCCTATCAGCTTCCAAGTCGCCCGGTGTTTACTTAAATTTGGAATACTGAAACAAATAGACAAGGCCGGTAAGACTGGCTGTTCACTGGAAGAGATCACACAAGAAACCAAACTAACCGAGTATGCGGTAGGTGTTTTAGTCGACATGGGGCTCAGTATGGGGCTACTTTGGTCGAATAATTCAAAATACGCCTTAGATAAAACCGGCTATTTTTTACTTCATGACGAAATGACTGATGCCAACCTGAACTTTGTTCACGATGTCTGCTACCAAGGGCTTTTTGATTTAGAATCATCTCTAATAGAAGGAAAACCCAAGGGGTTAAAAGTATTTGGCGACTGGCCAACCATCTACCCTGCCCTTAGCCAATTACCAGAAGAGGCAAAAAAGAGCTGGTTTGAATTTGATCATTTTTACTCAGATCACGCCTTTGAAGAATTGTTACCCTTAATTTTCAAAAGCACACCTAAACAGATCATTGATGTAGGTGGGAACACAGGAAAGTGGGCCCTAGCCTGCACAAAGTACAATACTGAAGTTAGCGTTACGATAATGGATCTACCCGGTCAACTTGAGGTAGCGCTAAAAAATACTCAGGAGCAAGGTGTTTCAGACCGAATAGACGGGTTTCCAACAGACTTATTAGATGAAGACCTGCCATTTTGCAATGAAGCCGACCTTTATTGGATGAGTCAGTTTCTGGATTGCTTTTCAAAGCCTGAGATTCTAAGCATATTAAAACGTACCGCTCAAGCAATGCGACAAGACAGCCACCTATGTATTCTTGAAACTTACTGGGATCGTCAACCCTTCCCCGCAGGCGCCTATTGCGTTAATGCTACATCGCTCTATTTTACAGCGATGGCAAATGGAAATAGTCGCATGTATCACTCTAAAGACATGCTCAGCCTAATTTCAGAAGCAGGCCTCTACGTAGATGAAGATATTGATGACATTGGTCTAGGCCACACCCTGCTAAGGTGCAAACTAAAACCATAACGCAGCATAAAAAGATGCCTCAATGCAGGCATCTTTTTATATCATGTTCTAATGTCTAGCCGCCAGTAATTGTATTAACCTTACCGTTTTCATCAAAAGAAACACTCATCGTACCCCAACGATTTTTCCAATATAACCAAGTATTTAATTCAGTTGATGGTGTACGGTGCATAGGGGGTAAGCCCATCGCAAAAACCACACCTTCTTTCGACATACCTTGTAAAGCCTTGCCAAGCTTAATACCCTTTTGGTCAATTTCGCTTAATGTTTTTACTTTATCACGATTACATGTTGCGCCAAAAAAACGGAAGATATGCTGGTCAAAAGGCTCTGCAGCGGCACGGTGATAATAATAATTATACGTTACCCCCGTTTCTTTAACCTGAAACTTCATTACTTTTTTATTTACAACTAAAACATCTACTTCAGTACAAAGTGGAATTAAGCCTGGCTGCTGGTAATTAACCGCATACAGTTTCTTTCGAGCTTCATCCGGGTGTAGATTAGCTAATGTATACAACGGGCTAGCGACTGTAATGTCTTCACCCTGATCATTAAGCACGGTTAACCCACTGCAGCCAGCCATTAACCCCAACAGTAGAAATATTGTTCCACGAATTATAATTTTTTTAATATTCATCCTTACTCCCTATTCCTTTCATAGCCGCCCCATAACCAGGCACTTTTTTTACTACACAAACGATATAACGCTTAGAGGCTTAAAAATCATTCATAAATCAACAATTTTAAATTCAATATTATTATATTCTTCAGTAACACACGTTAGATAAACGTCATTCATATGCACCTGTTTAGAGTGAAGACCATCCACCTCAAGCTCAACACAAGAAGACAGTACATCCCAAAGACCTTTTTGTTTTGCTTTAGCGTAAGCTTCTTTTAAAGTCCAAAGAGTGTAAAAAGCCGATTCTTTTGTTGGTGAACTCATGATTTTCATGTATTCAGCATCGGAGAAATACACCTTAGCCATAGCAACAAAATCTCGCCCTGGTTTTGCTTTTTCAATATCAACCCCAAGACTAACGCCAGGGTTCGGGCTCACAGCCACCGCAGCCCACTCCCCTGAATGAGAAATAGAGCAACGGTAGGGAAGGCAATTCATTTCAGAATACAAATTTAAACAATTATCTACCACTCGCGTTTCAAATTGATAAATACCCGCATTAAAAACAGATAGCTGCTGGTATATCAATTCCCTGGCAATCAGTGACTGAGCCTGTGCTAATACTGTTCGCTTGCTCAATTTTTGTAACTCATTCTTAGTTAAATAGTTTTGCGCATTATTTTTGTAATCGTTAAGCCGCGACAACTGAAAATGGCCAACACGAACAAAAACCATACCCCCTCCCATTTAATAAAAAATTATCCAATTTATAACGCTATAATACTTTGCGTACATAACCACTATACTTTTTTAAACGCTATGCAGCTATAATGCGCCTTTAAAATTAGTGGTCTAAAAATAAGCGCATGAAACAACAATGGAATTTCTTCATCAAGGACTGGTATGGATGGGCTCCAGGCATCACAAACAAAGAATCATGGGCTACTTGGTTTAGTACGGGAGAATGTGACGATACCGATACATCAGCCCCCGTACTAACGTTCATTCCTCCCATGAAGCGTCGTCGTTTAAGTTTTTTTTCCAAAATGGCTATTCATGTAGCCACAGAGGTGGGATGCTCACCTCAAACCCCCACTATTTTTGCCTCACGCCATGGGGACCTTCATAAAACATCAAAATTATTAGAAAATATGGCTCATAGAGAGCCACTATCCCCCACTCAATTCGGTTTATCTGTACATAATGCAGTAGCAGGACAATTTCATATTTTCACAAATAATCAACAGGCCAATAATACCGTGTCAGCTGGAGAAAACACTCTCCTTATGGCACTAATTGATAGTGTATCTCGCTTGATCACAGGCTCTTCTGAAGAGATTCTATTGATATTTTGTGATCAGCCTATCCCTGAAATATACCAACCATATTGTAACGAGCCCGCTTTCCCTCATGCTTTAGCACTACTTTTATCCAAACAACAAGGGCAAGCGGTTCAACTAAGCAAGATGCAACCCAGAAAAAATAACCCAAAGCAAAATGCGCATTCCACAAAACGTAATGAGCAATCACTCATATTACTCGATATGCTGAGTAATACCGGGGCGGCCCACTTCAAGAGTGAAGCGGGGCAAGCATGGACGCTATCAAATTGAACCAATTCTGGAGAATCATTGCAACAGGCTTTAGTTTTTCTGTATTTGGCCTCGGGGGGCTCATTCTGCCTTTGTTTTTTTTTCCAGCATTCAAACTGTTCATCTACAATGAAGACAAACGCAGGCAAGTCTCTCGATATTTTGTGCATTATTCCTTCAAATTTTTTGTAGGAATGATGTGTTCGCTGGGGATATTTAAACTAGAAATAAAACAAGCAGAAAACCTCAAAAAGGCCAGCGGTGTAGTATTAATAGCTAACCATCCGACCTTAATCGACATTGTCATTCTAATTTCAATTATTAAGAATGTTGACTGCATTGTTAAAAGTAGCTTAACAAGCAACCCATTCATAATGGGCGTTATTCGCGGCACGGGTTACATTAGTAATGCACAACCTGATGACTTACTACACGATTGTCAAAAGTCATTGCAACGAAAACAGGTGTTGGTAATATTCCCTGAAGGCTCTCGCACTACACCAGGCAATACAATAAAGTTTCAACGAGGCGCTGCAAATATCGCTATTCGTTGTAATGCTAACATTTTACCCACTACAATAAATTGTTACCCAAATTTTTTGATTAAAAATCAAAAGTGGTACAATGTACCCGTAACAAGACCCGATATTGAACTCACCTTTGAGCCGCCGCTTAATATTGCTCAATATAGTGCAGCAGAAAACAAAGGCATTGCAGCCAGAAAACTAACACAGAAAATAGAAAAGCATTTTCAAGAACAGGTAAAACGTCATGACTGATCAAAAGCAAGCGTTGAAAGAACTTATTATCGAAGCCTTGGATTTAGAAGATATAACACCCAATGACATTATTGATGATGAACCATTATTTATAGAGGGCTTAGGGCTCGATTCAATAGATGCCCTTGAACTAGGCTTGGCTGTACGAAAAAAGCACAACATTAAGTTGGATTCAAACTCAGATGAAACAAAAAAGCACTTTTTTTCTGTTTCAACCTTAGCCGCTTTTATTTCGTCCCAGAAAGCATCTTAAACACGACGGAGCATTCCCGCCAATGAAAACACAAGAAGAAATTTTCACTACATTACAAAACATACTAGAAGAAAACTTTGAAATAGAAAAAAGTGATATTACACCTGAAGCTAGCCTATACGAAGACCTTGATTTAGACAGCATTGATGCGGTCGATTTAGTCGTGAAACTAAGAGAAATAACAGGGAAGAAAATTGAACCGAGTGTATTTAAAGAAGTACGCACAGTACAAGATATTATTGTTGAAATTGAACGACTCGTTAACGAGTAAGTAAGCAATGCCATCATTCGCTAAAATAAGCCTGCAAGTAATCATGGGAACAGCGTTAGTACTGTACCCTCTCTTTGTTTACTTTATGCTGGATAAAATTTCACCCACCTTAATTTTAGGTACTTTGCTTATTTTATTAATAGCACGACTCGTGCTATTCAGTAAGAACAACCAAAAAAAAAAACACTGGCTATTACTAGGAGCAGGCTCTGTCTGTTTTTTATTTGGGGCACTGTTAGATGGGGAGTTAGGCCTTCGCGCTTACCCTGTACTGGTAAATGCAGTCATGTTTTTTATTTTTGCGCTATCACTCATTAAGCCCCCATCAATGATTGAACGATTTGCCAGCCTAAGCAAACAAACATTTAATCAAAATGCACTCAATTACATGCACAATGTCACCATTGTCTGGTGTATATTCTTCATCATAAACGGCAGCATTGCCGCGTTTACTGCTTGCTGTACATCAATGGAAATATGGACTCTCTATAATGGACTAATTTCCTATATTTTAATGGGCACTCTTATGGGCGTCGAATTGATTGTGCGTTACTTTAAAAAGAAACACGATGCATGAAAAACTACGTTGTTAGTCAGTGGAGCAACTCAGACCGTAATGCCTTTTTCGACAAAGCGCTTCAACCCACCTCGTTCGCTCACTGGCTCACGCTTGTTAATAAAGTAAAACAGTATGCCTTATTACAACCCGCTCAAATATGGTTAGTATCTCATTCTAATAGTTTCTATTTTTCAGTCGCGTGGCTGGGTTTGTTAGCCGCAGGAAAAACCACACTACTGCCGCCCAACAGTCAACATGAAACACTACTAGAGCTTGAGAGCAACTATGACAAGCGACTACTTAAAGGTGAACTAGAGTCTATTCTCAATCAAGATTTTTTAAACACTCCCGAAGAACTGGCTATTGAGCCTAACGCTCAGTGCTTATTTTTCACCTCAGGGAGCAGCGGAAAACCTAAGTGTGTTGTAAAAAACTTCTCGCAGCTAATGGTTGAAGTCCAACAAATAAATCAACTATGGCCAGCCAACCAAAGTCTATCTAATACTGACTCTAATGAGGTTTACTTATCGACAGTTAGCCACCAACATATTTATGGCTTGTTATTTCGCTTGTTGTGGCCTCTGTATATAGGGAAGCCCATATACACGCCTTTAATTGAATACCCTGAGGTATTAGAAACATTAGTCCAATCAAATACACTCGACAGATACACTTTAATTTCTAGCCCCGCGTTTATTCAGCGCTTACAAGACATTGATCTAAATTGCCTTACACAGCAACAACACAAAATAACCCGTTTATTTAGTTCCGGCGGACCTCTTTCATTTTCTGCTGCACAGCAAGTGACATGTTCACTCAAAAACTCGCCACTTGAAATATTTGGGAGCACTGAGACAGGGGGTATCGCCTACCGCACCCAACAGCAAGAACATGAGAGCTGGCAAACATTCCCGAACATCAGTATTCGCTGTGACGAACACCAGCGTATGAGCATTAAATCCCCCTATTTACCCAACGAATCAAATAACACCAAAACTGAGAATTGGTATCTCTGCGACGACCGAATTGAGCAGATAAGCGAGCACCATTTTCGCTTACTTAGCAGAGCCGACCGAGTTATTAAAATTGAAGAAAAGCGAATATCACTCAATGAGCTGGAGAACCAACTTCAGAAACATTCGTTCATTGTCTCAGCAAAAACACTGTTGATTCCAGGAAAACGCAAACAAATAGCGGCACTTATTCAGTTAAACTCGCAAGGGCAGCTAGCGCTGAAAAAACAAGGGAAATTAGCATTCAATCGCTTACTCCGAGCGCATATGATGAACAAATTTGAGGCTATTGTTTTACCCCGAAAGTGGCGCTATACCGACCAAATACCTTATAATGAGCAAGGTAAACTTTCTCAGCAAGCACTGCTGGATTTAATCAAGAACAAAATAAGCAAGCAGCCATGAATACCTCTACAGAAAAAGTACTGTTTCCTCATGTTACCCACGCGGAATGTGATAACGATACGGTAAGGCTAACACTCAAAATACCCGAAGATTTATTTTATTTTAAAGGCCACTTTCCCGGAAACCCAATTTTACCCGGCATCGTTCAATTACACTGGGCTATTAAATGGATAAAATCTTATTTTAATGCACCTGAGCTATGCTTTAACAAAGTAAGTATTTTGAAATTCCAACAGATAACCACCCCTAATCAAACAATAGAACTAATGTTAGAAAAATCAGAAAATAAAGAAAAACAGTTTCGGTTCAACTACAGTTCAGCATTAGGTAGCCACGCCTCCGGCAGGATTATTTTTGACTAATGGCACACTTTACCCCCTGCATTATCATCCCCTGCTATAATCATGGCAGCACACTTAAGTGCGTAGTTAAACAGTTGCAATTTTTGCAATTGCCTATTGTGATCATTGATGATGGCAGTGATTCTGAAACCAAAAACAGTATTGCAGGAATCATTGAACAGACCCCTAACACCTACCTAACCACCCTCGTTAAAAATCAGGGAAAAGGTGCAGCAGTAATGGCTGGAATAAAAACAGCCCATGAACATAGCTTCACTCACGCGTTACAAATTGACTCTGATGGGCAACACAGTATTCAAGATGCCCCAACCCTGTTAGAAATAGCCCGCACAAACCCAAAGTCACTCATTAGCGGCTACCCGGTATATGATGATAGTGTTCCAAAACTCCGCTTATATGCTCGATATTTAACCCATGCTTGGGTATGGATTGAAACGCTTTCCTTCACTATAAAAGATTCTATGTGCGGGTTTCGTGTTTATCCCACATCACCTTGTATTTCACTATTCAAGAAATATAAGCTCGGTACACGAATGGATTATGACATTGAGGTACTAGTCCGTTTTTTCTGGGATTACGGCGACATTAAATTTTCACCAACAAAAGTAATCTATCCTGAAAACGGTGTGTCTCATTTCCACCCTTTTACTGACAATGTGCTCATCAGCAAAATGCATACATTGCTATTTTTTGGCATGTTGCTGCGCTTACCTAAATTACTATTAAGAAAACTAGAACGCTAAACTATGCCACAGATTGAACACTGGTCAAAAATGAAAGAACGAAGCGGTGTAATAGGCATCAAAATCCTGCTCGCCTTGTACTCGATTTTTGGTCGCTATGTACTTAAGCTGGTTTTATACCCTATTGTTGCCTTTTACTACTGGCGCTCAGAAACATCTCGACAAGCCTCATTACAATATCTTGAAAGAGTTGCAAACTGTTACCCCGCCGCTCTTAATAATAAAAAACCAAGTCATCGAATGGGTATTGAACACTTTCATCAATTCAGTTTGTCGGCAGTAGATAAAATTGATGGCTGGGTGGGGAAGCTAAAAGTGAGTGATATAAAAAAATCTGGTCGACATTACTTTACATCTTTAATAGAAAGAAAACAGGGAGCTATATTCATAGGCTCACACTTGGGTAATCTTGAACTTTGCAGAGCGCTTTCAAGTGGTTATTACAATGTACGCATCAATGTACTGGTTTTTACCGCTCATGCCGTCAATTTCAACCGTTTACTCAAAGAAATAAACCCAGATGTTGATGTTAACTTAATACAAGTCACCCAGTTGGGTCCTGACCTGGCTATAATGCTTAAAGGGCGCATTGAACAAGGGGAATTTCTTGTTATTGTCGGTGACAGAACCTCTACAAGCTCTGCGGGGAAAACCAAAGTCTGTAACTTTATGGGTGATAACGCACACTTCCCCACAGGCCCTTTTATACTTTCATCATTAATGGAGTGCCCTGTATATCTACTTTTTTGCTTGCATAAAACAGATGGCTATCATTTATATGTAGAGCCCTTTGCAGAAGAAGGTCTTAAATTTCCACGAAAAACACGTGATGAGTCAATTCAGCAATGCATACAAACCTATGCAGGACGACTTGAACACCGTTGCTCTCAAGCACCCTTGCAATGGTTCAATTTTTTTGATTTTTGGGCTGAAGACACCTCTGCAGTGAGCAGATAAAAAGCAGACTATAAAGGAAGTAGAAATGGTACAGGTAAATTATGGTTTACAGCGTCTATCCGTTGAAGATATAGCTAGCATAGCCATAAATAAATCACCGGTTACGCTCAATAATAAGCCTGAATATCGTAAGAATATCGAAGCAGGATCTGCTTTCCTTGACCGTGTTCTTGCAGATGATGGCGTAGTCTATGGCGTAACGACAGGCTATGGTGACTCTTGTACAGTGACAGTCCCCCTTAACTTGGTTGATGAACTTCCGCACAACCTCGTTAAATACCATGGCTGCGGTATGGGTCGATATTTTGATGCATCATCCGCCAGAGCTATTGTTGCCACTCGCCTAAATTCACTAGCACAAGGTTACTCTGGTGTTACCTGGGGCTTACTCAAACAATTAGAGCTCATTCTCAATCACGATATTATGCCAGTCATACCTGAAGAAGGGTCTGTCGGTGCAAGTGGAGATCTTACGCCTCTATCTTATGTTGCGTCAGTCTTATTAGGTGAGCGCGAGGCTTTTTATAAAGGTCAAAAGCGCCCTACTGCAGATATATTTAAAGAACTAAACATTACGCCCATTCGCTTAAAGCCTAAAGAAGGCCTTGCAATAATGAATGGCACGGCGGTAATGACGGGGATAGCTTGCCTTGCCTTTAAACGGGCAGAATATGTTGCTAAGTTATCAGCGCGTATTACCTCATTTGTAAGCTGGGCAAGTAAGGGTAACTCTCATCATTTTGATGAAATTTTGTTCTCTGTAAAACCTCATGCTGGTCAACAAAAAGTGGCTACATGGATTCGTGAAGACCTGAATCAACACGACCATTCCCGTAACTCTCATCGCCTGCAAGACCGCTACTCTATTCGTTGTGCGCCCCATGTCATTGGCTGTTTAATGGATGCCTTACCCTGGTTCAGAAGCTTGATAGAGAATGAACTTAACAGCGCAAACGACAATCCTATCATTGATCCTAAAGGCGAATATATTTTACATGGAGGCCATTTTTACGGTGGCCATATTGCCATGGCAATGGATACCATGAAAACAAGTGTCGCCAACCTTGCCGACCTAACCGACAGGCAAATGGCTTTGCTGATGGACCCTAAGTTTAATCATGGGCTACCGGCTAATTTATCAGCAGATATAAGCGACCAAAAGCCCATTAATCATGGCTTTAAAGCCGTTCAAATTGCTATTTCCGCATGGACAGCAGAAGCACTCAAAAACACCATGCCAGCCAGTGTATTTTCTCGTTCAACTGAGTGTCATAATCAAGACAAAGTCAGCATGGGAACCATAGCCGCCCGTGACTGTATTCGTGTACTTGAACTAACTGAGCAGGTATGTGCAGCTAGTTTACTGGCCTGTGTACAAGCAAGTTATATTGCCATTGAGCATCAGGGAATGGACCTTGCAGACACACATCCAGAGATGTTTTCAATGTATCAGGATGTTCGGTCATTTTTTGACCCTGTCATTACTGACCGCCCCCTGGAAGGTGTATTAAGAGAAACCCTTGGGTATATTCGTGAGCAACGCTGGGAGCTTTACTAATGCCTAAAGGAATAGTCAGTGCGTCCTTCACAATCGATGTCCCTTTTTTTGACGTCGATGTTATGCGCATTGTATGGCATGGACATTATGTAAAATATTTCGAAATGGCCCGCTGCGAGCTATTGAACAAAATAGATTACAACTACAATCAGATGGAAATAAGCGGGGTTGCATGGCCCGTAACCGATATACGCCTTCAATATGTTAATAGCGCGCAATTCGGACAAAAAATTGAAGTAACGGCCACGTTAGTAGAGTACGACATGCGCTTAAAAATAAACTATGAAATACGGGATATTATAAGTGGTAAACGCCTAACCAAAGGCTATACAGTACAAGTTGCCGTTGATATAGAAACTAAAGAACTACAATTTGAAACACCTCAAATTTTACTGGATAAGCTTGAAGACTATATTCCAGTGAATAACAACGACCAATAACCCATGATGACAAATATACAAAAATGGCTAGTCAGCCTCACACTGTTAACTAGCTTTAATATTACTCAGGCTGCTGAGCCTGTTATATGGCAATCTGTAATGCAGAGTTTGTCCGAAAGCGATATAGCCCAAGGTCATTTCAAACAGTCAAAACACCTTAAAATACTAAAAAAACCCATTATTTCATCGGGTGATTTTGCACTATTACGTGATCATGGTCTTATCTGGAATACCTTAAAACCGTTAGACTCAAGCATTGTTATAATAGATAACCGGATATACCAGGTTCGCGAAAACAAGAAATATTTATTAGTTGAAGAAAAACGACAAGGTATTGCATCCACTCTTCTTTCTATCTTATCTGGCAACCTGGCCGCACTGAAACAATCATTTGAAATAGAGTCTAGTATCACAAACGGCGAATGGAGCCTGCAACTAAACCCTAAAGATGAGGCTCTCTCGCGTATATTCAAATTACTGGTACTTAAAGGCGAAAAACAACTGACCAGCGCAAGGCTATTTGAGACTCAGGGTACGCAAACATATATTGAGTTTTCTCAAATATCGAATAAGCCATTCAACGTCCAACAGAAAATGCTACTTTCTGAGCCTGCACTCCCCTCTAAACAACTAGGCCCATGAACTTCACACTTCGCATTAGCATTTGGGTTTTAGTCATCAGTTTACTGTGCGCTGTATCTGCATGGCGTTTTTCTGAAGATGTATCTTTACAAGCCGATATACTAAGCGTTATCCCTAACACCGCTTACCCGCAGAAAGTGACTCAATTATTAGACCAAAAAAACAACAGCCTACAGCGTAACATTGCATTATTAGTCGGTGCCAGTAGCGAGCAAGAAAGCACCGTCATCGGCAATGTATTGAAAAAAAAACTTACCCCCTTTATTAAATTCGATAGTAAACCACTCAACACCAACGAAACACTTCTTATGTTTTTTTCTAGCGGGCATTTTTTGGCCCCAGAACAACATGAGCAACTACTTGCAGAGCAGAACACCGCATTCATTAGCGATACTTATGGCGTACTTACTATGCCAGGCAATCATTTAGTTGAACAGGCTATCACTACTGACCCGCTATTCATTGGCTTAAACTACATGCGTTATATGAGCCAAACCATGGGGCTGAACCTAAGTTCAACACAAAATATTAAGACAAATGGACTAATATATCAGTCGTTATCAGGAACGCTAAAAGCAGGCGATACCGTTGATCAAATCACCCAAATAAATACGTTTATAAACAAAGTAACTAAGCAATATAAACACCAAAATGCAGATATAATCCGTAGCGGCTTCGCCTTCCATAGTACCGCGGCTGAGCAGCAAGCAAAATACGAAGTTTCAAGCTACGGCCTTGCCGCACTGATTGGCATTATTTTAATGGTTATGGTGGTATTCAGGTCCCCACTCCCGCTTTTCTTATCGGTACTTGGCGTGAGTTCCTCAATACTTACAGGGCTTGCAGCCATTGCCTGCCTATTTGAAGAAATCCACATACTTACCTTTGTATTTGCCGTTAGTCTGGTAGGTATTTCCATCGATTATACATTTCATTTTTTTGCTCATAGAAGCGGCCCCAAAGAAAACAGTTCGTTATTTCATAAAGCATTAAGCGCCTCACTTATTACTTCAGTTTTGGGATATTCTTTACTAGCAATGGCGCCATTACCTTTATTAAAACAAGTGGCCGTATTTATGATATTTGGCTTACTTAGCGCCTACCTGTTTACTCGCTACGTGATTAACGCCCATCCCTGGCGACAAGAAAGAATGAGTGACGTAGCCTCTTGGTTAATTACTATTTACCATCTCCCTTTTCGTTTTTTAATTATCACTAAAACTAGATTACTTTTTCTGTCTTTAGTCTTGTTAACACTCAGTTTGTTAGTCTTAACACTGCAAAGCGAAAATCTTTTTAAGGATGATATTCGCTTGCTTATCACTCCCTCAGAAGCCTTGTTTGAAGAGGAGAAAAACTTCCGCCAGATTACCCAAAGTCAGTGGGAGTCAGGGTTTTTATTGGTAACAGCACCCAATGAGCAACAGCTACTGAAAAAAACTCATTTTTTAGACCAGCAACTTAAGGCGGCTATTCAGAATCAACAGATTAATGCTTATTTAGCGCTAACATCATGGCTACCAGATACACATCAGCAACATGAAAACCAAAAACTCATCCATAAGCTATTAGCAAGTGGCGTCGCACAAGAGTACTTGTCTCTACTCGACTACAAGCCCGAAGCAACACGCTTTTTATACTCAGGTAAACAAACTGTATCATTAGCCGATATTACCCAACAATTACCCGTTTCCGGCGCTCAGCAATTACTACTAAACGGTTCGGATAATATTGCCGCTATTTATCTACTGCAAAAAGTGAGTGACTGGTCGTCCGTCAAAAAATTAACTACTCAGCAACCCTATCCACTGCTAATAGACAAGCCTAATGATATCTCTTCTGTGTTAGGTGAAATTCGATCCTCCGTTCTCCTATTGCTTTCTGGAATTTTAATTTTGGCTCTTTGTTATCTTAGCTGGATGTTTAATTTTAAAGACGCTTTATATGCTATCGCCTTAGTCGCACTAGCCATTGCAGTATCACTTTTCAGTAGTTTTTTATGGATGGGGTACCTCAACATATTTAATTTGTTCGCCGCATTACTCATTATTGCTCTAGGGTTAGATTACATCATTTTCTACCTGTCCCCATTGAGCGGCGACCGAGTTCGTTTAGCTATCCTTTTATCATCAATTTCTACACTACTCGCCTTTGGCTTGCTTTCATTTAGCGCTACCCCCGCTGTTGCCAGTTTTGGTAGTGGTGTAATGTCAGGAATAGTCGCGCTTATTTTATTTACCCCTACAATACGTTTCTTATGGAGATCTCAATGAAAACGGAATTACATGATGTCGTCATTATCGGTGCAGGCCCATCAGGTAGCTGCATCGGTAGCCTTTTGTCACAACAAAATACTGATTGCATCATCATCGAACGCCAAAACTTTCCTCGTTTTTCGATAGGAGAAAGCCTGCTGCCTCAATGTATGTCAATTCTTGAAGAAGCAAACATGCTAGATGATGTAAAAAAAGCTGGCTTTCAGTTTAAAAACGGAGCGGCGTTCCAGGATGGAGATGATTACTGTAGTTTTGATTTTTCCGAAAAATTTACTGAAGGCCCTGAATCGACTTTTCAAGTTCAACGAGGCACCTTTGATAAAATTTTGGCAGACTCTGCGCAGGCTCAAGGCGTACCAATTCGTTATCAACATGAAGTGCTCAGCATTGATGAAATAGTAAATGGAAATCGCCTGCATATTCGTGATTTAACAAATAACGAAGAGTACTGCATAGAATGTAAATTTCTACTCGATGCGAGTGGATTCGGGCGGGTATTGCCTCGATTACTTAATCTTGAAGTACCTTCGGACTTCCCTATAAGACATTCATATTTTGCTCATTTTAAAGATAATATTGAATGCTCGGATTATGATCGAAATAAAATATTGATCGGTATTCACCCTGAGCACAAAGATATCTGGTATTGGCTAATTCCATTTCAAGGTGGCATCGCTAGCGCCGGTGTAGTTGGAGAACCAAAATACTTTGAAGGTAAATCACACCTCAACAATGAAGAAATATTACTAGATTTTATCCAGCAAAGCCCAAGAATTCGAGAGTTATTAAAAAATTCTGAGCTTAATTCCCCAACCCAATGTTTAAAAGGTTATTCAGCCAATGTAAGTCAACTCTACGGCGATAATTATGCTTTATTAGGTAATGCAGGTGAGTTTCTTGATCCTGTATTTTCATCAGGGGTGACGATAGCACTTAAATCAGCTCAACTAGCCGCACCTCTCGTCGTGCGTATGTTGAAAGGAGAGTCTGTAAACTGGGAAACCGAGTTCAGCAACCCTCTTAACCAGGGCATCGATACATTCAGAACATTTGTAACCGCCTGGTATGACCTGCGATTTCAAACAGTGTTATTCTCTAAAAATCAGGATGATAAGATTAAGAAAATGATTTGTTCCATTTTGGCAGGCTATGCATGGGACACCAACAACCCCTTTGTAGAAAAATCTGAAATGCGCCTTAATACGCTTGTTGAACTCTGTGAGCATTAAGTAAAGCCATGTCAGTCTTAAACAAAGCCAAGCCAAAGCTGCTGCTAACCATTTTAAACTGTATTCTTGTTGTGAGCTGCGCCAATATTGGCACAGCCCCTTCAAGTATAGTCATCGCCAGCGGGCAGCCTTTTAACCTTGTTTTTCCTGAGTTGCCTAGCGGTGTATTAACGCAATCACTGGTCGCTCACCACGCCAATAATAAGCATGAACTATTAATACATATTGAAATATCATCAACACAAATAAACTTTGTTGGCTTAAGCCCCTCAGGGCTTGATCTTTTTACAATCCATTGGCCAAAACAAGGTGATATTCAATATACCAAGCGTCCGTTTGTACCTGATGATTTACGCCCTGAGTTTATGCTTGCCGATTTCTTACTCACCTTTTCCAATCAAGGCACACTACAAAAACAACTCCCAACACTCAGTATCAGGGAACAAGCTCATGGTCATGGTCATGGTCATAGTAAAATCCGGACATTTAATCAAGGTCAGCAAGCTCTGATTATCATAGAATATAATTCTTTGCAGCAATGGCCACAACAAGTCCATTTCGATCATATTCAAAGGGGCTACAAACTGAGTATAAATACCCTGGAGTGGGAAGCGCATGATTCAAATTAACTTAACAGCCATGGGTATTGTATGTGCGCTAGGCGCTGACAAAGAGAGCTGTTCAGAAGGGTTAAGAACAAATACTCAACAAAACTTACAAACCTTTGAGTTAAATAAAAAAGCTGACTCAGATTCAGGCACCACTATCGCGGCGAAAATCCCAGACCAATGGTTAAACCCTCTATTTGATGAAAAAAAATATACCCGGAATAATCGCATACTGTTAACAGCAGCAGAGCAAATTAAAATTAATGTTGAAGAACTCAAAACACGCTACCCAAAAGATAGAATTGGTATTGTTCTAGGGACCAGCACTTCGGGGATATTAGAAGGTGAACAAGCAGTTGAAGCTCGAAGTCTTAGCGGAGACTTCCCCTCTGAGTTTCATTATTCAATGCAGGAAATGGGCGACCCTGCACACTGCCTGGCTAATTATTTTGAGCTTTCCGGCCCTGCGTTCTGTATTTCAACAGCCTGTTCATCTAGTGGTAAAGCTTTTATTAGCGCCCGAAGACTTATTGAATCGGGCTTTTGTGATGCAGTAATATGCGGGGGTGTCGATTCATTATGCCAACTAACCGTACAAGGGTTTTCAAGCCTTGAGGCTACATCAAGCACAATTACAAACCCTTTCAGTAAAAATCGGGATGGCATTAATATTGGTGAAGGCGCTTGTCTGTTTATTTGTGAAACTCACCAATATGGGGACGTATGTATTTCGCTAGCCGGTGTAGGTGAATCATCCGATGCACACCATATTTCAGCCCCCCACCCTGAGGGAGAGGGAGCAATACTCGCCATGCAGGCCGCACTTGATGATGCAGGCCTGAATAATACGCAAATAGACTACCTAAACTGCCATGGAACAGGCACACGCCACAACGAGCTGATGGAATCTAAAGCCATAAGCAAGGTTTTATCGAACGATACATTGTGTAGTTCTACCAAGCCACTAACCGGACATACCTTAGGCGCAGCAGGGGCGATTGAAGCGGGTATTTGTTACTTACTGCTATCTAATGCTAAAACAGCTAAACCCCGCATTCCCCCCATGTTATGGGATCACGAACATGATCCTGAAATAGAATCAGTCAATTTTGTCAGCGACTCAAATCAACCAAATAAGTTAAACTACTGCATGAGCAACTCATTTGCTTTTGGTGGCAGCAATGTATCATTGATACTTACTTCAACGTGATACGGCTATTCATAATTAATACGATGATATAAATATGAAAAAAATATTAACAGTTCTCTTTCTTGCTCTTCTAGCATCGTGTACAAGCATAAAAGTTAAAGAAGTTGACCCTTCATTACAAGTAAGCCATGTTTGCATACAAAATAACCCTAAAGTCATAGTTTCAGAATATATTCCCGTGGTGAGAAAAGGCTTCGAGCGACATGGTATTACAACTGAAATATATAAAGGCGACAAACCAAACTATTGTGAATATCACTTAACTTATACTGCACTAAAAGCATGGGATTTAGGTATGTATATGCATCACGCTGAGTTGCAACTTTATAAAGGTACTAAACCTGTGGCATATGCAGAGTACCACCTTAATGGTAAAGGTGGTCTAGACCTGACTAAATGGGCAAGCATAGACTCAAAAATGGATCCCGTTATCAATAAGTTACTTTCAGGCTACTCCCCTAAAATGGTAGATGCATATAGAAAAACAATTCATCTCAACAACAAGCAGTTAAATGGACATAACGAGAGTAAAGCTGACCAGTTAAGGGATTTAAAAAAGTGGTTTGAGGAGGGATTAATTACTGAACAAGAATACATTCATGAAAAAGAAAAGGTTTTAAATTTATAAATCCTTAAAATAATAGCTTGATGACACTGAAGCTCTATACAATCCATAACTAGCTGCATATAGATAATTCCTGAAACAATATGAATTTTAATATACTAGACGTAGTTCCACATGCAAACCCGATGTGCCTGCTTGACTCAGTCGAGACCTACAGCACCAATAGTGTGACCTGTTTGCTAACCATCCAACCTGAAACATTATTTTTTGATACATCACTAAATGGTGTTCCATCTTACGTTGGTATTGAATACATGGCGCAAACGATTGCTGCATTTTCGGGTATTCACGGACAACTTGCAGGAAAAAAAACAAAGCTCGGTTTTTTGCTTGGCTCTCGAAAATATGCACCTGAATGCACCGTATTTCCAAATAACGCCACACTACAAGTATATGCAGAGCAGGTAATTCAAGAAGAAAGTGGTCTATTTGTATTTGACTGTACAATATCCATCAATAACATCGCGGTTGTAAATGCCAATATAAATGCCTTTCAACCCCCTGACGCTGAAGCTTACTTAAACAGTGTTAGGAATAATGGCAAGGAAGAATGAAAATGAATAAACGCGTATTAATAACAGGCTCTAGTAGAGGCATAGGCAAGGCAATTGCACTCAAACTTGCAGACAGTGGCTTTGATATTACGGTGCACTGCTGCTCAAATATTGAGCAAGCAGAAGAAACCAGTAATGAGATTTTGAGTAAAGGTGTGGCCAGCCATATTTTGCAGTTTGATGTACAAGACAGAGCTCATGCCAAGCAATTACTTGAAGAGGATGTTGAACAGTACGGTCCGTTTTATGGCATTGTTTGCAATGCAGGCATTACACGAGATACCGCTTTTCCAGCAATGGAAGAAGACGAATGGGATAGCGTAATTCATACAAACCTTGACAGTTTTTATAATATTCTTCACCCCCTTGTTATGCCTATGGTTCGAGCCAGAAAAGGAGGTCGGATAATAACAATGGCCAGCGTTTCAGGTATTATTGGCAATCGTGGTCAGGTTAATTACAGCGCATCTAAAGGAGGCTTAATTGCAGCCACAAAGTCTTTATCCCTTGAGTTAGCCAAGCGTAAGATTACCGTTAATTGTGTCGCGCCAGGCCTAATAGACACAGGAATAGCTGATGAGACGCTAACAAAAGAAATAGTTAAGCATATACCTCTCAGGCGTACAGGTTCAGTGGATGAAGTAGCCGCCACGGTTGATTTTCTAATGTCTGACGGGGCGGCGTATATCACTCGCCAGGTAATATCGGTAAATGGAGGACTAGCATAATGAAACGCGTTGTAATTACAGGTGCGGCAGGCGTTACAGCCCTAGGTGATGACTGGTCAACTATTTATCCCAATTTAAAAATAGGTAAAAATAAAGTAGTCACCATGCCTGAGTGGGATCGCTATGAAGCACTGGGAACGCGGCTTGCGGCACCCGTGACACACTTTGAAAACCCAAAACATTTTACCCGTAAAAAAATTCGTTCAATGGGCCGAGTGTCATTAATGGCCACCTATGCCACAGAAAATGCCCTCATCACAGCCGGTTTACTAGATGACCCTATCGTTCAATCTGGGGCAATGGGCGTTGCCTATGGCTCATCAATCGGAAGCACCCCACCTATTCTTGCTTTTGGTGAAATGATGAAAACAGGCAAGATGAAAGGTGTTACTGCCACTAGCTATATTAAAATGATGCCTCACACCACAGCAGCTAATATTGGAGTGTACTTTTCTACAAAAGGCAGGGTTATCACAACAAGCTCCGCATGCACATCGGGGTCTCAAGCTATTGGCTATGCTTATGAAGCAATACAACATGGTAAACAGCCACTGATGATTGCCGGTGGAGGTGAAGAGCTCTGCGCAACCGAAGCGGCTGTATTTGATACCTTATATGCCACCAGCACAAAAAATGACACACCGGAGTTAACCCCTCGGCCTTATGATGTAGAGCGTGATGGATTAGTAATAGGAGAAGGTGCTTGCACCTTAATTCTCGAAGAACTAGAGCACGCTAAAGCGCGTGGGGCCAATATTTTAGCCGAAATAGTCGGGTTTGGTACCAACTCTGACGGCTTACATGTTACTCAGCCTTCATCTGAGACAATGGGAATTGCAATGAAGCTTGCGCTGTCAGATGCAAACCTGTCAGCTAAAGAAATTGGCTATGTGAATGGCCACGGTACAGCTACAGACAAAGGTGATATCGCAGAGACATTAGCCACTGAGCATGCCATAGGAAAAAACACACCTATCAGCTCTCTTAAAAGTTACGTAGGGCACACCTTGGGTGCATGCGGTTCTATGGAAGCCTGGCTTTCAATAGAAATGATGCGTAATAACTGGTTTGCTCCAACTATTAACTTATCAAAAGTAGATCCGCAATGCGGAGAGTTGGACTATATCAGCGGTAGTGGAATGAAATTGGATACAGAATATGTAATGAGTAACAACTTTGCATTTGGTGGTATCAATACCTCGCTTATATTTAAACGTTGGCAAGAATAACCCGCTTATGCGCATCTTGGTAGAGGTCGGGGTTATGCCTGCCTCTTAAGCATTATAAAGCGAACCGGCATACTGGATTTATCTTGCAATAGTTCAAACCCATGATCTGCAGCCCACTGGCGATAATCCAACTTATGCCACGAATGAACAAAAGGCTCGTGTACTCTTTTTGCCAGCATTTTAAAATAAAGCCCTATAAAACCAAAGCGTTTAAACATATCCCAACATTTGTTCTGGTGCAGGCTCCGCTATAGAAACAATTCCCCCGGGTTTTAAAATTCGATAAAACTCAGACAATGCCTGAGCGGCATATTTAGGGGGTATTTCGTGAAAAAGAAAACACGCGCTAATACCATCAAATCGTTCACTCGAAAAACCTGTTTCTTCCGCAAGCCCCTGAATGAATTTAATATCAGGGTAATCATTCATTGCATGCTGAAGTAAATACGGAGAAGCCTCTAAGCCCCACACGTCCTTAATACCTGTAGCAGCTAATACTGCCGCCATACGTCCGCCAGCACTACCTACATCAAGCACGGATGAACAGAAAGACAGATCATCCGCCAGCTTTGAACGTGCATATTTCATTTTCCCTAACATACTCACATCAAAACCAGTGACATACCCCCGACTAATTTTCTTAGAGTAATTACCATTTGGTAAATTATGAAATTCCTGTAATAAGTACTTAGGCAATTCTACATTTAGCGGTAGGGATTCGGGTAGTACGACGGGTTCAATCTGTTTACCACGTACTTTTCGAATAAATAAGCCAAGGTCAGAAAATTGATTAAAAGACAATTGATCTGGCCAAGCGTCTGGAAGCTCAATTTTATTCCATTCAACATAATCTGGGTCGATACTATTAAGCTTATTCATAATAGATAAAAAATACAGGTTTAGGCATTTACAATAATAGACAATGAAAGCAGCTGACATCAGATTATACTCTATCAATAAATTTTCTCTACATATTAAGGGCTACTGACTATTGAAGTTTTTTACAACAGAATAAATTTGATTAAATTATCGGTTCAGGTAACCTGTGCCTCGTCGCGGATGGATATAAACGACATATGGATAAATAACCAATTATTAAGGACTAATTATGAAATTAGGGAAGTTTTTATCAGTTTTCTGTGTATTACTATTTATCGTAGGGTGCTCAACAAAAGGACATTTTAAAGTACCAGAAGATACAGAGCTATATATTTACGAACGCACCAAGCCAGTTGACATAAAAAGTGATGGAACAGTAACCACCAGACCATTCTTTTGGACAGCAGCAGGTGTACCTCCCAAGAGTGGCATACCCTACCGTCTAGAAAAAGATGGGGAAACAGTGAAAGAAGGTCACCTACGGGCTAAATTTCGTCCAGTGTCCATTTTTTGGCCACCATTCGCGATAATTTATTGGCCTATGGGCCTTAACCCTGCTGTAGATTATGATTTGGTGAATGACACCCAAAACTAAAACAGAGTTAGTATGTTACTAGTTAGCGCATAATAAAGTTATTTTATGCGCTCTAACCCTTTAATAATCAAAAGTATACACAGGGATAAGTAGCACCCAACAGGTTTTACTTAACCTTTCCAAGAGTATCATTGAGAGCCTGAATAAATTCTTTATTCTTTAATATACTTGCATGCCCTGCTTGATAACCATAAATTTTAACCGCTTCTTTCTGTAATGATTGAGACAACTGACTTACTAAGGGTACAACGCCATCACCACTTTCCTCAGGCAAATATGAGAAGTACAAATAATACGGAATATCTTTAGGCCACGCCCAGTCATGAACTCTTTTAATATAATCACTGCCTGTAGCCACATCTCGCCATGCCGGAACGACTATAGGAGATGTATTTACACCTATTTCCGCACTTTCCATCCCGTATAAAGGGCTATTAATTGTTACCACCATTGATAATTTATAGGGGCTATGCTGCTCTTGCTGCTTCATTACAAAGGACCTAATCATTAAGCCCCCCATACTATGTGCAACAATAGATATTTGAGGGAAATTATTTCTGCTATAAAGATGGTTCAACGCATCTACAAGATAATCACTCACCATATCTAAACTAAGTCCACTAGGGTACTGAAGCACCCATGGCTAATATTTGTCTCTATCAATACTGGAGATAATATCCTCAAAGTCTAACGCCGACCCAAAAATACCATGAATAAAAATAACGGGCATTTTCCCCTGTTCAAATTTCTGTAGCTGCATGAGGCCGCCACCAAATTTTTCTATATAGTCAAATGGCTGCCAAAAGCCCATTGATATATTTTCACGTGCAAACATGGCATCTTCAAGAAATACAATACTCCCTATATTCTTGTCCACCTTACTCAAACTATAACGAACCCTGCTTTCATCTTCACCTTCAATCGAGTCAATTATATACAACGTATCAATTTCAACATCACTATATTCACTCACGTTGATATAACCAGGTATGCCATTTTTTTCACCCAGATAGGTGGCATAATCACCTTTTTTGTAAGTTTCACTATTTTCTGTATCTAAAAATGCACCCACCATATAAGAACCCGGGAGCACATTAAAACGGTACCCTCCCTTTGCCCCTGGTATAGAATCAGAAACAACCTCAACATGGCCCTCAACTCTTTTTAAGAGTAATACATGTACCACGCCTGATTTTTCAGAATGATTAACAACAGTACCTTGAATACTAGAAGCATTATCAAGCAATGACATCTGCTCACTAATTTGCAATATGGAGCAACCAGAAACAAACAGCAAAAACATCAAATAAGAAAAATAAATGAAGATATTGTTCATTTTCATACTCTAATCAGTAGGTTCAAAGAGCGGAATGCTTATTACAACGATCACTCATACCCAACTCAAATTCCCCTGGGTTAGCCTCAGCCTTAACAGACTCTCCACAAAGATTTCCATCGCTATTCTGATAGCTGCAAACAGGGCTCTCCTGATGCTCAAGCCATTTACTATATATATTCTTAGTCACATAACATTTAGCCGCAGCATATCCTATAGGGCTATCTACATAACGATAAATATCACTAAACGGTATCGTTACATGACCTACCCCAGCATGGTACGCAACAAACACAACCTCCAACTCCTTAAGCTTGGTCATCATACTATCACGCTCAGCAGCCTCAACGTCCCCTTTCAACTCCTCTAACTCAGAGCGCAGCTGCTCCTCTCTTTCTTCCCGGTAAACTGACTCTATATCTCGTCTATCAAGCTGCTCTTTAACAATAACCAACTCAGCTTGGAGCTTCTGTTTCTCTAGGCCTTCTATTTCAGCCACTTCAGCATGTTTCAGTTTATCCTCAAGATCTGACAAGTGAGTAGTCTGATCAGAGATTCTATCTTGCAAGCCAAGAAACTGTTCGTTGCGTTTAAATAATTTTTCTTGCAACTGATCATTAATAACTTTTAACTTTTCAACACTTTGCTCTAAGCCCTGCTGTCTGGTTTTAAATGCTTGGGACTCCAGACGCGTCTGTCGCAGCAGCTCTTCTTTTTGCGACACCTTTTGGGATTCCAGTGTTTTAATCCTTAAGCGCTGATTTTTAATCAACCGCGCCAGCTTAAGCCGATGCTCTACCTCTTCAGCGTCAGGAGCAACAGGCGACGACGCTAGTGCAACAGGTTCAGCCGTCATAGTAATAGTAGGGATTTGATCATCACCAACAGGCTGCAAAGTGGGCACAACTATTTCTGCTTCTACTTTATCAAAACCAAGCCTGTTTTTTTCAACCGCTTTTTTTATCGCTGCAAAGTGACTAGAACCCGGAGTCATATCAGGGTCCCACAATTCCTTTTGATGCCAGTTAATAGAACACTGACTCCGGCACGACAAACGAATAACCCCACCCCCTAAGTCTGGCCCACTAGCCGATACGCTAGCTAAGCGCTCTACAGGTATGTTCCACTCAGGATCTGCACGCCCCTCTTCATCAAAATAAATAAGAAAGAAAACCAAGGCCTCCACCTGAAGCTGGGCATTTATTACCGCATAAACAACCTTTGCCTCCTGGTCAGCCATATCCGGCATCCCCACATAACCATCTAACAGCGCCTCAAATTCTGAAAAAAGCATCTGCCGAACAACTTTATTGTCCTCCATGAAGAAAACGGCTACATTTTTATCCGATTTCGGGTTTACCATAATATCCCCAACTAATAATCAAAAGCATGAATCTAATATAAAATCACATCAATAGGTTACAGTCTAGATCAGATTTAACAACACAACAGTGAACAACAATACATGATTACAAAAAAAAAACCGACAGCCAAATAAGCCACTAAGAAAAGAGTCTGGCCAACCTGGAAGCCACACAGAAATTTGAAAAATAAGACACTAGCAACAGAGGATAGTTAAACCAAAAAAGAAAAGAGTTAACAGAAAGTTATGTACAAGGTACGAATGTGAACTTTACAGAAACCGCGCTATTGCCTAAGGCTTTCCTCGTCAACGGCATTTCACAAAAATGTAAGCGGCAGATAAATATTAGCCCTGGTGAATATAGACGCAATGCTATATATAACAACCAGGCCCAGTAGCTGAAACAACTATAACTACATCTCTATAGCGTCATCTATTTCATCATCATCTATTTCGTCATACCTTATTTCTAAGATATCTTCTTCATAATCACTCATTATTATTCCTTAATCTATTATTAACGTACAATTTATTTACAATAATTTAGCCATCAAGTAACGCGCAAAATAAACATATGCGTTAGCTGATAAAACAAATAGTAGACCATATATGTGAAATAAATATTAAAATAGAATTAAAGATTTATTACAGAATTTTCATAGAATACATATAGAAAAGAAATTTGATTGGCGGACCGGACGGGACTCGAACCCGCGACCCCCGGCGTGACAGGCCGGTATTCTAACCAGCTGAACTACCGGTCCGCATCAAATTTTATAATCTAGCTGTTTAGGCTAAATTGGTGGGTGGTACAGGGATCGAACCTGTGACCCTCGCCTTGTAAGGGCGATGCTCTCCCAGCTGAGCTAACCACCCAGGAATGTAAATGGCGGACCGGACGGGACTCGAACCCGCGACCCCCGGCGTGACAGGCCGGTATTCTAACCAGCTGAACTACCGGTCCGCAACATTATTTACATTTGCACCTAAGTTAATAGATGCTACACGACATTTTACAACATCATGTCACAACATTCATTAGCTTTCACTAATATATCCAATTGGTGGGTGGTACAGGGATCGAACCTGTGACCCTCGCCTTGTAAGGGCGATGCTCTCCCAGCTGAGCTAACCACCCCAACCCGTATTGGAGATGCGCATTCTACTGATTCTAGGCGTAGTGTCAATTGCATTTGTCTATCTTTTATAAAAAAAACACCCTAATTCTAAAAAATGATTACTTTCCTAATTATTTGTATATATTTTAATCACCTAACAAGATCAAAGAAACAGCTAATAAAGTATTAACTTATATTGGCGAAAAGCAAAACCCCTAACTATATTCCAAGGTGTCTGTGTTAATTTGAGAATCACTGTCAATTTAAAACAGACAAAAGCCGATAGGAGTCCTCTTCGAGGAGCACATTAAGGAGAATGTTATGGGGCTAGCGCAGAGAGTTCATTTCCAAGGTCATCACTATCAGGTCGATATTGTTAAGGAAATGCTAACTGAAGAAATTTCTCTTTATAAACGACGCCTGACCATTCTTCAAAGAGCATCACTAAGTGGCCAGGATAGCCTAATAAAAACCTACCAAGATATGATTAATGTAAGGTTACACATCTTAGAACAACTTCACGAAATGAAGAACACCTAAATTTTATTCCTTGGTGGACGGTCTTTTACGCGCAGGTGTAGAGGTGCTTTTTTTATTAACCGTTGCTCGCTTTGTTACAAGCGTTGCTTTCTTTGTAACGGCCACTTTCTTTACAGCTCTCTTCCTTTTTACAGGCACCGCTTTGGCTGCCGTCTCTTTAACAACACCCTTAGCCTTATGGTCAAGCTTCTCCTGTGAGACTGCTCGCTTTCTAAAAGCAGGAATAGCTTTGTCAGCCAGAGACTGATTAATATTATCTAAAGCTGTCTGAGCACCCTGCAAACCTTCATTAAACACGCCTCGAAGCTTAGGTTCAATCTCTTTAACAACCCCCTCAAGGCCACCTTTAGTGACACCTATTGCTTTGTTATATGCATCTTCATAAATGGCTCTAACATCTTCAGCAAACGACCGAGCCTTATCAAGCCGGTCTGTAACTAGTTTTTTTACACCCATCAGTATTCCCCTTACTCCCTACAGCCTTATATATACATTAACATGGCTTTCGGTACATATTATCGGATATTTACTTACCAAAAGACCACCAAGAAGGCCCTTTCCTTTTTGCTTCCGCTTCTGCGTACGCAACAAGATACTCTTCTCTCTCTTTTTCCAGCTCTTTAATTTCAATATCAGCTTCTGTACGCTTGGTTGGACCACCACCGAATGGCCAGTACCATGTCGTACCTCTCCAGTGCCCATCTATCTTCAACTGCTCCAACTCTTCTACCTTAGCCACCTCTAATCTAGCCTTTTCTTTATTAAAATCATCCTCTTTATTTTTCTCAACAATAGAAGTTCCGGCACTGTTTTTGGCTAACGGAGGCTCATCCTCAATAAATCGAGTCTTAATAATTTCAGCCATAGCTAACTCCCGGCTAACGAGTTGCATATCACCCATTGAGAGAGAATCGTCATCACCTAGCGCTGGATTATTCACTGAAGGCACATCCACTTCAGAATACCTAAAGTAATAGATCTTACCAGCCTCAACTTCAAATTCTGCATCTACGATTGTACTTATAGAGAACTCTACTGGCCATGAAATACCCTCAAAGCCTAACAAAAGCCCAATCGGCCTTCTCATCGTTATTCTTCTCGAGCCAGGGGCCATTTCAAGCCAACTATATCCATTTGCACGCAAACTCACATAACGATTATTATCAATAAATAAACTTGGAGCATCAATTTCATCTGAAGCCCAACGACTATCAGGTCGATAAAAATACACCATAGCATTACGGCTTGAATCCCACTGCTCATTTGGTAAATGAACAAACTTATCTCCTGTGACACCTACAAGAAAAGCCCCTCCGTGCTTTTCCGTGGCCATGTACAAACATCCTGTTTGAACACCAGCCAAAGTAACAATTAGCGTAATTTGCAATAGTTTTTTTAACATTTAAATAAGCTCCAAAATCAACATGCTAATTCGTCTCTAAACCCTGCTTACTCATAAACCGAAATCCATAAGCTTCAAATCAGACCTTGGCAATCACCGAAATTGATCACCCATTAGCTATAATGTCATCTATATTATCAAAAACACCGTATTAAAATTGAGAAGCACCTCAAGTCATGGAATACATTTTGAAACAATTTCCACATAAAACGCTTCATTTATAACAATACCCGCATTTTTCTTCATCCAATAAGCAATTAAAGACCATTTAACAATAATCTACACTAGGAAATTAAAAACCTTCTACTATACTTTTCATTTAAACAAGATTACATCAGAGTTTTGAACAATTTATTTAGATAAGCATATGAGAAGGTTAACGTTTTATGTCGGATAATCACGCCCATCAAACAGTGGCTGCAGCAAGGATTGCCTCCGAACTTCATAA
>JADGDV010000048.1 GCA_016744695.1 Hahellaceae bacterium | reverse complement strand
TCAATAAAGACGAGGCTTAACCAAGGCACGTAAGTAATTAATAGAACGGTTGTTAGCAATATAAAGAAAAACGGAATCGTTGCTCTATATAGTTCAGTAACGGGTCGCTTGAAACGGAAGCTGGCGATGAATAAGTTCATACCCACCGGCGGTGTAAAGTAACCCAGCTGCATATTGGCCAAGAACAGTATACCTAGGTGTACAGGATGAATACCGAATTGAATTGCGATGGGTAATATTATAGGCACCATGATAACAATGGCTGAGAAGATATCTAACATCATGCCGAGTACGAGTAAGAACAAAAAAAGCAACAGTAAGAAGGTTAGCTGGCTGTCTATATGCTCACTAATAAAGTCAAATATCGACGTCGGAATCTCTGCATCGATCATGTAGTTTGTTGATGCTAAAGACACGGCCAGTATGACCATAATCGCACCAACGAGTTTCATTGAATCGCGCATAACAATCGGTAGCTTGCGGAAGCTTATTTCTCGACGGATAACAACGCTTACCAGCAGTACATAAAAGGCCGTAATGGCTGCAGCTTCCGATACGGCAATGAAACCACCATAAATACCGCCTAAAACGATAAAGGGTAAGGGTGCTTCCCACGCGGTATCTTTAATTGCAGCCCACGCTTCTTTCGTATCAAACTTGGTTTTATTTTGCAGAGCGGCAGGGTCTCTTGGCTGAATGGCGCTGTAAATAGAAAGCGCAACGAGCATTAGGGTGCCAGGGATAATACCGGCTAAAAATAAATCATCGATGCTAACGGGAATATCGAGCGCTAACTGCTGAGCCACAACGCCATATAAAATCAAGGGTAATGAAGGCGCAAATAATAACCCTAGGCTGCCTGAGGTGGTAATTAAACCAAGATTGAAGTTATTGCCGTAGCCTGCATTTTTAAGGGCAGGGTAAAGAAGCGCGCCTAGTGCCACAATGGTTACACCAGAAGCGCCAGTAAAGGCAGTAAATAGGGCGCAAGCGATTAATGAAACAATGGCTAGACCACCTGGCATCCAGCCTAGCAGTGCGTCGGTAATACGTACTAAGCGTTGGGGGGCTTTACTTTCGCCTAATAAATAACCCGCAAAAGTAAATAATGGAATGGCGGTAAGTACAGGCATTTCAGTGAGGCGATAGATTTCAATAGCGACAACTTCTAGGCCGACATCTTGTTGAAAGAACCCCCATAATGCACTGGCTGCAATAACTGCGAAAAGTGGCGCGCCCATTAATGCGAGCAATAAGAATAATGCAGAGATGATCATGGCCATTATGCACTGTCCTCTTTTAGCGCAGGGTTAGGCTGATAATCCTTAATGCGTAAATAACCCAGGGCATGTAAAAAGAAACGTAGAGACATTAAAGAAAAAGTAAAAGGTATTATTAACTGTAATGGCCAAGCGGGAACTTGGGCAAAAGCGATATCATCGTACTCAATAGATTGTTGAAGAAATACAATACTGAAATAAGCGACCAGACTGCAAACTAGGGCAGCAAACACACTGCCACTGATGCCGCATACTTTTTTACCCAGTGGGCCTACAAAGCGGCTGATAACATCAATAGCAATATGCTCTTGGCTGCGGCTAGCGAGCAACGCCCCCAGTAAACCTAGCCATAGAACTAATATTTGTAATACCGGAGGAATCCAAATTAGGCTGCCTCCGGTAATTAATCGCATGGCTATATCGATCATAGCAAGCGTTAACATTGCAGCAAGCACGCTCGCTAACAGTAAGTCTTCGAAGTGGTGTAACCAGCGCACTGTGCGCTGGATTATTGAGTTGGGCATTAATGAAATTCGCTATTTATTAAATGACGCGGTTTTATCGAGAGCTTAGAGCTTATCCGCGGCAGCTTATGGTTTTGCTAGGCGGTATTCTTTTAAAGCTTGCTGTAAGTTTTGATAGTCCTCTGCTGGGTAGGCGTTAATGACTTTTAGGTTTTTCAGTGCAGTATCTGCAATCTCACGCCATTTGGTACCAGAAGGTTTATCGAAAGTAATGCCATTCTTTTGCAGGGCGGCACGAGCCCCTATATCGCCTTCAGCATTCAATGTATCTAATCTTTTAAATGCAGCGGCAGCGGCTTCTTTAACAATGACTTGATCATCGGTTTTGATTTTATTAAATGCTTTTTGGTCTACTACCAGCATTCCCATGATGAGTAGGAGTGGCTCATCGGCAAGGTGGCTGACTTTAGTGTGCCATTGCAGTGCAATCGCGCCGGAAGGGTTAATGGTTACGGTATCTAATAAACCGGTTTGCAGGCCGGTATAAACGTTAGATATAGGCGAGGAAATTGGATTTATGCCCGCAACTTTGAACATTTCATTACCAATCAAATCGCCTTCTGGTACCCACACTTTTTGGCCTTGTATGTCCGCCGCTTCGGTAAGTGCTTTGTTGGACATAAGGTAAGCAAACCCACCTTCGGAAAGGCCTAATAGTTGAAAACCGTGTTCGGTTAATCCTTGTGAGATAATTGGATCAAATGTTTTACGAATATGATGCACTTCATCAAGGTTGTTGAAGGTGAAAGGCAGACTATATAATTGTACGCCATTATAAATATGAGCGAGTGCTCCGGCGGAAATCGCCCCCCCATGAAGTTGGCCAGAACGCATTTTACGCAATACCGTTTTATCACTACCCATCACACCGCCAGGGTAGTATTTTATTTTTACACGACCATTGGTTTTTTGTTTAATTTCTTTTGCTGCCGCTTTCATTTCATTCATCCAACTGCTGCCGTTAGGCAAAACTGTGGCAATTTTTAATGTAGCAGCCATTATTTGGTTGCTAGAAAGTGCGATTAAGCAGGTTACGATTAATGTTTTTACAATATTCATAATATAAGCTTCAAGGGTCATTCGTTAATTTTAAGCGTTATTCGAAATATTCAGCTGAACCAGCAAGTAATTCTATCGCTTTCTGTTTGGCGAGTTGGTTCTGTAAGGTTAAGCCTTCGGCTTTTGCCTCTTCGTTCAGTACTTCATTCAATAATCTATCATGTAGTTCTTGGTCAAATAGTAAGCGCGCATATTGTTGGGCGTATAATACTTTTGCCATTAGATTTTTGCCATCTGAAGCTTTAATTGCCTGCTCAAAATGAGCTTTAGCTAAATCTGTGCGGCCGCCTAATGAAGGAGGAACCTGTGATTCTAAGACCCCCATATATATTTGTGCTGTGCCATTATCATAATTTGGGTCATATTTTAGTACCCAGCTGAATAATATTTTAACTTTGGGTAATTGAGCAACGGCATCCCAATCACTGCTATTCGCTTTTATCCAGCTTGCCCATGATGATGCGTAGATATAAACCACCGCCAATTCATCTTCATCAAGGTCCGCTAGTTCACGTTGAATATCTTCTACTTTTTGATCTAATGCTAGGCATAAGTCTTCTTCGCTTTCGCATAATGCACGATGAGCATACCCCTTGGAACGTTCAGCCATACGTTTGGTTTGTGCTTCGCCATTTGAAAATACTCCCGCGTAGGCACCATAGAGTTTAGCTGCTGACATTAGGAAGGTTTCGTCATCAGGGTAGGTCTCAACCAGCGCGTCGAGCATTAACAAATAGGCTGGAGCCGCCGTACGTACTAGCTCTGGATCTTCTTGATTCATCATTGAACGTGATAAATTATTGGGCAGGTTGCCTATCGAGCAAGCTTGGGTTGTTAGTATGGCAATTATTATTAATAATCTGAACATAAGAATTCTGAGATAAAAAATTAAAGGCAAATTATACACAGGTTATAAGTATTTTTTAACCTGTGTATCAGCGACGCTATTTTTTGTATATCAAATGATTGGTTTTGCCATTAAGCGATCGGCTAGTAACACCTCAAACTATGTCATATACTTTTTTGACATATTATCTTTAGAATCAGAAATGAATACTATGAAAAAACTATTTAATATTGCATGCCTAGTACCCGTACTTTTACTATCCACTCATACTTATGCGGCAGACCTTATTGTTTATACCTACGATTCATTTGTATCTGAATGGGGGCCCGGACCTAAACTTGAAAAAGCCTTTGAGGCACGCTGTCAGTGTGACCTTGAATTTATAGCAGTAGAAGATGGTGTGAGTATTTTAAACCGCTTACGTATCGAAAAATCTAATACCAAAGCCGATGTATTGTTAGGCATTGATGATGCGTTAATTGAAGTGGCTCGTGAAGAAGGGTTGGTTCAGTCTCACGGTGTGAATATTGAAGGCCTTACTAACGTCTTGAACTGGAACGATAGTGATTTTATTCCTTTTGATTATGGGTATTTTGCTTTTGTTTATGACAGCAGCAAAATTGCTAATCCTCCCGCTTCATTAAAGGCGCTTATTGAGTCGGATGCAAAAGTAATTTACCAAGACCCAAGAACCAGTACACCGGGTCAGGGTTTAATGTTGTGGGTTAAAAAAGTGTATGGTGAACAGTCTCCTGCTGCTTGGTCTCAATTGGCTCAACATACGGTCACGGTAACCAAGGGGTGGTGGGAAGCGTATAGCATGTTTCTTGAAGGCGGAGCCGACTACGTTTTAAGCTATAACACGTCACCGGCTTATCATGTCGTGACTGAAAATAAGGGTCAATACCAAGCGGCTTTGTTTGAAGAGGGGCACATTGCACAAATAGAAGTGGCTGCTATCACCCGCACATCATCACATAAAGCCTTAGCTCAGCAGTTTTTAACATTTATTATCTCTAAAGAAGCGCAAACGATTATCCCAACGACTAATTGGATGTTGCCTGTGGTTGATGGTATTGAGTTGCCGCCTATTTTTTCTGACTTAATTACACCTAAGCGTATAGGCTTCACCCCCAAAGAAGTGGCCGAACAGCGTAAAGCATGGTTAAAAGAGTGGCGTAGTGCTGCAGCACGCTAATACGCCTATGAAGATAATAGGTTGGGTTAGCCTATGTTTAATTGTGCTTGTTACAGTATTCGCTTTTCAGGGGCTCATTGGTTTTAGTGAATCCGGCCCTGACTGGGCTCTTTTGAGTGATCATTATTTTCACAGCATTTTAGTGTTCTCGCTTAAACAGGCTTTATTAAGTGCTTTGCTTTCGGTGGCCTTAGCTTGGCCTATCGCTAGGGCACTTTATTACCTTCCTCATGTGCCTGGTTTTCGTAGTTTTTTAAGCCTGTGTTTACTTTGTTTTGTTATGCCGACACTGGTGTTAATTACTGGCTTGGTCGTGATGGGGCGTCAATTTGAGTGGAGCTTATATGGCTTGAATGGCATTTTGCTAGCGCATATTTATCTTAATATGCCGTTTGCGATTAGAGTGTTCTATCAGCAACTAAAAGGTATTCCTGATAGTAGCTGGAAGTTATCAGTACAACTGAAACTAAGCCGTTGGCAACGTCTGCGTATTATTGAGTGGCCGAGTATTCGTGGTACGTCGTTAATGCTCTTTGGCTTTATATTTGTACTTTGCTTCAATAGTTTTGCCATTGTACTGGCGCTAGGGGGTGGGCCTCAGTCTACGACCTTGGAGGTGGCCATTTACCAAGCCTTAAAGTATGACTTTAATATACCCGAAGCTTTGATGCTGGCTTGGGTACAGCTATTAATAGCCGGAGGGTTATTTTTAGTTGTCTCTCGTTTTGGGAGTGCTAATTGGTTGTCGGTTGATACCGCTAGTGATGAATGGACACCCCGCCCACAAGGATGGCGACAGGGGTTGATGAAAAGCAGTTATTACCTTGCTTGGTTGGTGTTGCTGTTACCGATACAGGCATTGCTACTAGGTTTAATTCAGGGAGATTTTTCCCGTTTGGCCTTAACGTCTCTTTTTAAACCTACTTTAATAACGATCTCTTTAGGTTTTTTCTCTGCGCTCATAGGCATGGCACTGGCTTATACAATGCTTAACCCTATTCGGCAGATGAATGCTTTGGGGCAATCGCGTAGACGTATAGTATTTGAATGGCTGGCTACCCACGCATTAGTGGCGCCTGCGATGGTGGTATCGGTTGGCTTGTTTATTTTTTTACTCCAACGCATCGATATTGACCGCTGGGGAATCGTGTTCGTTGCACTGTTAAATACATCGGTTGTGGTGCCTTTTGCCGTGCAGAAACTAAAGCCCCGCCTTTATCAGTTTGATGCGCAATACGGTGAGCTGTCACGGTCACTCAAGTTGCAGGGGTGGGCACTTTGGAAAATAGAATGGCCGTTTATTAAACCTGTTTTCTTATCCACTTTCGCTTTGGTACTGGTGTTGGCGATGGGGGATGTCGCTATATTCTCTATCTTTGGTTCTAAAGAGTGGACGACCTTACCCTGGTTGATCTATGAGTATGCCGGTACGTATCGAATGGCTGAGGCCAGTATGGCATCGATGCTGTTGTTAGCATTGTGTGCATTAATCTTATGGTTATTTGAAAAGGCCCAAACATCTAATGCTTAACATTAGTCAGTTAAAAATAGAGCGAGATGGAAAGCAGCTTAGTTATGATTTTCAGCTTGAAGAAGGCCTTATTCTGGCTGTTCAAGGTTTAAGTGGCGTGGGTAAATCGACTTTATTAAGTGCTATTGCAGGGTTTGTTGAGCCCATTGAAGGCCTTATTTTCTGGCAAGGCGATTGTTTAAATACACTCCCTGTAGAGCAACGGCCTGTTAGTTATTTGTTTCAGGAGTACAATTTATTTGAGCACCTCACCGTTATGCAGAATATGTCTTTAGGCTTTGTGGGTGCGGTGCCTAAGGAGACGTTAGCCGAAGCGGCCAATATACTTCAAGTCGCAGATCAGTTGGCCAAAAAACCCGGCGCGTTATCTGGTGGACAGCGACAGCGAATTGCACTCATTCGTACCATGCTACGGCCAGAGCCTTTAGTGTTATTAGATGAACCTTTTGCTGAATTAGACCCTAAAACCCGAGAGTTAGCGACGAACTGGGTGCGTGACACCGCTAAGCTATATGGGAAAACAGTGTTAATGGTGACACATCAATCGGAAGATGTAGACAGGGTCGCAGATGAGTGTTTGGAGCTTAGTTAGGGCTTACAAAAATAAAGAGCGCATAATGCGCCCTTTATAGATAGAACAAAGCGTAGATAAGGTTACTTAAACCCCGTTAATCAAGTAATGCGTATAAATACTTCCTGCATAACCTAAGGCTATCGCCCAACTCCACTTCATATGGCTGAAGAAGGTGTACATGCCTTGAGACTGACCCATTAAGGCAACACCTGCTGCTGAACCAACCGATAATAAACTACCGCCTACACCGGCAGCCATGGTGACTAGCAACCACTGGTAATGATCCATTTCTGGAGACATAGATAAAATAGCAAACATCACCGGAATATTATCTACAACAGCAGACGCTAAGCCGGCTACGATGTTAGCGGTCGTTGGGCCCCAACCTTCATACATTAGTTCAGAGGCATAACCTAAATAACCAATGGTGCCTAAACCGCCCACACAAAAAATTACGCCGAAGAAGAATAGTAAGGTATCCCACTCCGCACGGGCTACTTTAGTAAAGATGTTAAATTCAGCGGTATGGTCAAATTTGTTTTTATCGGTAACTTTGATGTAATAAGAGAAAAAGAACAAATAGGAAAGCCCCATCATCATACCCAGGAACGGCGGTAGGTGAAGTACTTGCTCAAAGCTAACCGCAGTAATAATCGTGCAGATGAATAGCGCGCAAATAGCAAACCCACCACGTTTAACAGAAACGTTATCATCTTTCGCGGCAGGTGTGTCATTGGGTATGGCAAAATTCATGATAATTGCTGGAATGAGAAAATTGACTAATGCAGGCACAAATAAAACAAAGAATTCAAAGAACTCAACGTGGCCTGACTGCCAAACCATTAATGTCGTGATATCACCAAATGGACTAAATGCCCCACCAGCATTGGCTGCTACGACAATATTAATAAATGCGATGGCTACAAAACTGGGCTTTTCTGAGCCAACAGCAAGTACCACTGCACCCATTAATAATGCAGTAGTCAGGTTATCTGCGATGGGAGATATGAAGAAGGCAAGAAAGCCAGTAATCCAGAATAACTGACGGTAACTAAAACCTTTAGAAACCAGCCATGAACGTAATGCTTCAAATATATTCCGCTCAGTCATCGCATTTACATAGATCATCGCCGTTAATAGGAACAATAATAACGCTGCATACTCTAGTAGGTTATGGTCAAGCGCCCTTTCGATAATCTCGCTACCGTTATCAACCTGTTTGGCTAATACTGCTACCAATATCCAGATTAAGCCTGCAGCCATCATAACGGGCTTAGACTTACGTAGATGAATAAACTCTTCAGCAATAACCAGTGCGTAGGCTAGTACAAATATAATCAAAGCCGTAATGCCTAGGCCAGAAGAGATCATATGTAAACTCGTCTCTCCACCAGCAGCACTAGACGCGGCAGCGGGTAAGGTTGTTGCTATAAATAGCAACAAAGTGTGAAGTAAGGTTTTCAAGGTTTATCCTCTTTTTTGTAGCAGTAAATTGAAATGGTCAGGTGTTACTAAGTTTATGCCGTGTATTGTTCACATTTCTTGTTCGCGTTCATTGATGTTAAACAAGCAGAACTATTAAATTTGATTAAAAGCAATACGTAACAACGCGTAGTGTGAAAAGTGGGGGATTCTATACTTTTTAGCTCGACCGAAAAAGGGGACGGAGGGGTTAAATTATAATATTGAGGCTGATCCTTGCTTGATCAATTCATCCATTTCAGAATCTTCATTCAGAGGTGTTACGATAAACGATGTTTAAAATTTTCATAGCTGAATTCCTTCACGACGCGAAGGGCATCAGATTTGGAGTTCCAAATGGCAATTGAAGGCAAACCAATTCCGTTAAAGGTACTTGTTTTGACCATAGTGTAGTGTGACATATCGTCAAACATGAGCCGTTGGCCAATAGTTAAAACCTTATCGAAGCTGTAGTCGCCCATTACATCTCCAGCTAAACACGTTTGGCCGCCTAAGCGGTAGTTGTATGTCCGTTCATCCTTTTCGCCGGCACCAAATATTTCTGCGCGGTAGGGCATTTCAAGGGTGTCAGGCATATGGCAGGTGGCAGAGGTATCTAGTATGGCTAAATTCATTGTATTGTAAGTGAGGTCGAGTACTTCACTTACCAATACGCCCGTATTAATTGCAATAGCTTCACCGGGCTCTAAATATACTTGAACCTTATAACGGTCTTGAAAGCCTTTAATGCGCGTAATGAGCGCTTCTACATCGTAGTCTGGGTGAGTGATATGGTGTCCCCCCCCAAAATTGACCCATTCAAGCTGAGGTAGAATGTCAGCAAACTGCTTTTCAATTTCAACAAGGGTTCGGTCTAGAGCGTCATAACCTTGTTCGCATAAGGTGTGAAAATGCAGACCACTAATTCCCTCTAGGCTACGACCATTAAAGCTATCTCTAAGAATACCCAAGCGCGAGCCCGGGGCACAAGGGTCGTAGATAGGGGTGTCACCTTCCGAATGTAAGGGATTAACTCTCAGCCCAAATTGCAACTCAGGTCGCATTAGTTTGGCTTGCGAAATTTGAGGCTGAAATCGTTCCCACTGGTTGAAAGAGTTAAAGACTACATGTTTAGAGATGGCCAAAATTTCTTTTAAATCAGCTTCTGTGTAAGCCGCTGAGAAAGTGTGCACTTCTTTGCCAAGGTCTTGTCCTCCGAATTCTTCATAGCCTAATCGGGCTTCATGTAAACCACTGGCGCATGTGCCTGCAAGATACTTGTTTACTAAGGGCGCGAGGCTAAACATGGAGAATGCTTTTAGGGCCAATAAAATTTTTGCCCCCGACTTTTCTTGCACATGCTCCAGTACCTTCAAGTTGTTTTCAATCGCGACTTCATCTACTACGAAGCAAGGCGAAGGAACGCGGGTTGAATCAAAGTGCTTAAAGGTTTTTGCATTCACCATGTTTATTCCTATCAGATACTTGAAACAATTAGATCAAATCAAAACCAGGATTTTCAATCACCTTCCAAGACAACCCGTAGGTATTCATATCATTCATGAATTCGTCCGGGTCCATCTGTTCCATGTTCCAAACACCGGCTTTCATCCAGTGTCCTTGAATCATCATTTTAGCGCCAATCATTGCGGGAACGCCGGTGGTATAAGATATTGCCTGTGATTGGACTTCTTGATAACAGTCTTGATGATCCTTGATGTTATAGAGGTAAACGGTTTTTTCTTTGCCGTCTTTGATTCCGCGTACCACGCAACCGATGCAGGTTTTACCTTTGGTTCGAGGGCCCAAGGTAGATGGGTCAGGCAGCAGTTCTTTCAAGAATTGAATAGGCACGATTTTCTGACCTTGAAATTCAATGGGTTCAATCCCTGTCATGCCCACATTACCCAATACTTCTAGATGCTTAAGATAACTGTCTCCAAAGCTCATCCAGAACTGGGCGCGTTTGATCGATGGATAATGTTTCGTTAAAGACTCTAACTCTTCATGGTACATACGGAAAATATTGTAGGTTCCGACTCCATCAGGGCAGGTAAAACTCTGCTGGGTTGACATTGCTGGGCTGGCCACGAACTCGCCATGTTCCCAGTGACGACATTCTGCCGTGACTTCACGAATATTAATTTCTGGATTGAAGTTTGTCGCAAAGGGATAACCATGATCGCCACCATTGACGTCAATAATGTCTAAATAATGGATCTCATCGAAATAATGCTTGGCGATATAGGCAGTAAACATATTGGTCGCACCGGGGTCAAACCCGGAGCCTAATAGGGCCATTAGCCCTGCCTTTTCAAAACGTTCTTGATATTTCCACTGCCATTTATATTCGAATTTTGCGGTATCTAAGGGCTCATAATTAGCAGTGTCGAGATAGTGCACGCCTGCTTCTAAGCAAGCGTCCATAATGGTGAGGTCTTGATAGGGTAGCGCTACATTGATGACCATGAAGGGCTTTTCTTGTTCAAGCAGAGATACGAGCTCTGGAACATTATCGGCATCAACCTGAGTTGTTACTATTTTTCGTTGGTAGTTTTTTTGAATTTGTTCAGCAATTTTAATGCACTTTGCTTCGGTGCGGCTAGCGAGCACGATCTCGGTAAAAACTTCAGGTAATTGAGCACACTTTTGCGCCACTACTTGGCCGACGCCACCTGCGCCGATAATCATTACTTTTGCCATACTAATGGTCCTATTCTTTCAGTTGCAACAATGTTTGTGTTTAGAAAATAAGAAAACGAGCGTAGTAATTTAATGGCTTACTTAATTCTCTTTTTCATAGTAGGTGTAGCCCTGCATGCTTGAGTTGAAGGTCCTCATTATCTGCTGTCGCTCGCGTGCCGTAATTCGCCCTTCTTTTACAGCCCGTTCAGCTGTATTTCGGTAATTAAGCATCATGTGTTTAGGCTGATACTCTACATAGCTGAGTACATCGGCGATGGTATCACCATGAATCTCTTTGACGAAATCAAAACTATTATCTTCGTTAAGGCGTACGCTTACAACATTGGTATCACCAAATAAATTGTGTAAATCAAGGGAGAGGGGACGGAGGGATTAATAATTAACCAGATTCTTCTGCTCTTTTGGCATAGAGCTCGCTTACTTAAAGGCTTGGGCACAGAAACCATGAAAATATAAATCGTCTGGGCTATTGTTGAGAATAAATCTTTGACATTTCAATAACAAAGCCCCACCAATACAACTCATGATGAGGCAATTAAAGAGCGATATTTTACTTGGCTTTTCTACGCCTAATAGCAATTCCCGCAAGACCGAGCCCCATCAAAGCTATGCTCGCAGGCTCAGGCACTTCTGAAAAGTCGCCCGTGGCACTCATCGACATATAAGGGGCATGAGCCGCTTTACCTACCCAGCTATCACCTAGCTCGTCTATACCTGAAAGGTTAGCATTAACATGCCATCCCCCAGTATAATTAGCCAAAGCCAGTGTTATTTTATACGAGGTATTGGCGACCATGTTTAATGCAGTCGGAACATGGCTAGCAAACCCTCCACCTCCCATGAACAGGTCATCTATAAAAATAGAGTGACCATCATCTCCGCCCATATTAACGGTAATCACCTGATCTATTGACGACATAATATGAGTTTCAAAGATATGACTTTCTTTATACCCAGAGCTTCCATAAAAAGCATCATTTGCAGGCCAATTTGTATTTTCACCGGTTACGTAACCTTGCTCTATCGCACCAGAAAAATTTGAAACGTCATTATAGAAATAACTAGCGCTGGTAATTGAATAGTTTGGAGCCATGTATGAGTAACTCCATAGATCCTCCGTCGATGTTGGACTCGTCAAAATAGGTCCAGAAGTGATTAACCCTGCTGATGCCTGCATAGAGACAACAAAGCTAAGAATAAAGCACGAGATAAAAATATTTTTAATATTCTCCATAATACTTTCCTTTTAAATACTAATAATAATTGTGGGTATTATAGGTGAGGCATAATTTACGCCAATAAATATTCCCTATAAATATCAATAAACTATAAATGATAATAACTCTTTGTGGTTAGTTTGTGTAAATTTGATTGACACTAAATGGATAGGGTTCTGCGGCTATATTGAGTCTGATCCTTCTTGTTGAATGCGCTGTAGGGTGTGCCGTGCGCACCGATAAATGTTTAAACAAATGGTGCGCACGGCACACCCATACTTTGGCTTGTTAGGCTATATGGGGCGAGCTAGATACTTATTTAGCCCGTAAATCTAAAATAGGCATGTTTTGCCCGCCAAGCATGGTGGCAGGTAATTTACCGTCCCAGTTTTGAGCTTCGGTTAATTTCACAATAAGTGGGTTATTTCCAAGAGCTTTTGCTTTTGCAGTAATTGCCTCAGCTTCAGCCAAGCCTTTTAGCTTAATGGCTTTAGCTTCTGCAATAGCAACTAGTTCAATACCATCCGCTTTAGCCTTTGCCGTATTTACTGCTCGCTGCGCTTCTAAATTCTGGCGTGCCAATTTATGTTCTTCAGCGGCCGCTAGGTTTTTTTCTGTTTGCTTTGTCTCTATTGATGTTAAATATTTAGCCGGTAAGACTATATTTTCGATTTGAATATTATCCACACTAACAGGAAAGTCTTTCATCTCTTCAATAAAACTAGTTTCAATGGCTTGAATTGCACTCGCTCGATCCTGAATTAATTGTTCAGCATCATATCTTGGAATGACATCCTTAGTTGCAGATCTAAATCGAGGGTCAAGAATGCGTGATTCAAATTGAGATAACCCACCGTATTGTCGAAACAAATCTAAGGCTGCTGATTTATCAACGGTCCAATTTACCGATACCACTAACGTAACGGGCATTTGCTCTTTTGTGCTTGAAGCCATTCGTTCTTCATTTTTTCTAGTTCTTACTTCAATTTCTTCAACCGTATCAATAAGGGGTACTTTAAAGTGTAAGCCCGGGCTCACTTGCTCTTTAGCTTCACTAAAGCGCTTTATAATTCCAATATGGCCTTCATTTACGGTGTAAATGGAACCAAAGAGCCCGGTAGAGGCAACGACCGTAATCACTATTGCAGCGCCGACACTTTTTATTGGAAGATTAAGTTTTTCTAATGTATTAATTGCTTCTTTCATTAATTTTATCCTAATTTTGTACTGATTATTTGTAATGAATGACAGTCAAATATTTCACTTGGCTGCAAAAAATGTCTGACAGACTTAACTAATTTGGTAGCTAAACCTTTCTTGCTCATTAACGCCAATGTGAATGGCATTTATTGATTCAGCTTCTGCCATACGACTTAGGCACTCTGTCGCTAGTTCAGGCAACAGGGTTCTGTTCAATATGGTTTCAATATTTCGAGCGCCGGTGTCTACTTCTTGGCTTCTGGCTACAATGTTTAGTAATACCTCTTCGTTATAGCTGAAGTCTGCGTTGTAGTGCTCCTGTACCCTTTTAGCAATTCGATTCATATTGATTTTACAAATCTTCATGAGGTTTTCATCATCCAAGGGGTAGTAAGTAATAACATTGGTTCGTCCTAGGAATGCAGGCTTAAATGATTTTAAAAGTTCAGGGCGCATGCTTTCTAATAGCATTGTAGGGTCGGGTTTTTCATCTAGTTGGGAACAGATGGTTTGAATGGCTTCTCCGCCTGCATTGGAGGTCATGATGATGACGGTATTTTTGAAGTCGATATCACGCCCTTCTCCATCTTTAATGGTGCCCTTGTCAAAGAGGTTATAGAACACATCTTGAACACCTGGGTGTGCTTTTTCCATCTCATCAAGCAATATGACGGAATAAGGCTTTCGACGAGCGGCTTCTGTTAGTACGCCCCCTTCGCCGTAACCCACATAACCAGGAGGAGAGCCCAGTAGCATCGATACTTTATGTTCTTCTTTAAACTCAGACATATTGATGACGGTAATGTTTTGTTCGCCACCGAAGAGCGTGTCGGCTAGTGCTAATGCGGTTTCTGTTTTACCAACACCACTAGTACCCACCATCATGAAAACCCCGATTGGTTTTCTAGGGTCAGTAAGACCTGCTCTAGATGTTTTAATGGCTTTAACTATGGCTTCTAAGGCATGAGATTGACCTATAACACGGCTTTCTAACTGATCTTTTAAGTGAAGAATGGCATTTATTTCACCCCCCACCATTTTTCCTACAGGAATGCCTGTCCAGTTAGCAACTACGTCAGCAACGGCTTGTCCATCTACATGGGGCTGCATCAGAGGAGTGTCTTTCTGTATGCCTGCAAGCTCTGCATCTAATGTTTTAAGTTTTTCTTGTAGACCTGAACGCTGCTCTGGCGATAATAGGTTTTTATTTTCTAGTGTTTCGTTGCCAGGTTTAGTGATGGCATTAGCGAAATAATCGGCTTCAATGTCATCTCTGATCGTGCGAATTTGTTCGATTATTGATTTTTCTTGTTCTAGCTGACGTTCTTGTTTCTCTAACGCTATTAATGTGGCTGCTTTTTCGGCTTCTGCTTCTTCTATTTGCTCGGTGCAGCGGGTTGTTGAAGCATTCTCTTGCTTTAGCCTCGTTAAGTTGGTTTCAAGTTGATCAATACGACGGCGTGTATCTTCAATAACTGACGGTGTCGCACTTTGGCTGAGTGATACCCGTGCAGCCGCGGTATCAAGCAAACTGACCGCTTTATCGGGTAGCTGCCTTGCGGGTATATAACGAGCGGAGAGTTTTACCGCTTGAATAATAGCATCATCAGAAATTCTCACGTTATGGTGTTTTTGTAGTGATGTTGAAATACCTCTCATCATATCTATAGCGACAGATTCTGTTGGCTCATCTACTTTAACAACCTGAAAACGTCGGGTTAAAGCCGGGTCGCGTTCGAAGTATTTTTTGTATTCTGTCCATGTAGTGGCGGCAATGGTGCGTAATTCACCTCTTGCCAGGGCGGGCTTAAGTAAATTGGCTGCATCACCTTGCCCTTCTTGTCCGCCTGCGCCAATGAGGGTGTGGGCTTCATCAACAAACAGGATGATAGGAGAGGGTGATGCTTTGACCTCTTCGATAACCGACTTAAGCCTGTTTTCAAACTCACCTTTCATGCTGGCGCCCGCTTGTAATAAACCGAGGTCGAGAGAAAGAATCGATACATCCTTTAAAGGAGTGGGTACGTCGTGGTTAGCAATGCGTAACGCTAAGCCTTCTACAACGGCTGTTTTACCCACACCGGCTTCACCTGTGAAAATAGGGTTGTTTTGGCGGCGGCGTGTGAGAATGTCTATGCACTGTCTAATTTCTGAATCACGCCCTAATACGGGGTCTATTGCGTTGTTTCTGGCCCTATCGGTGAGATTAATAGTGAACTTTCTTAGGGCCGAATTTGTTGGCTGCATTGATAAAGGTGCTAGGTCTTCTTTGGCCTGGTTTTGGCATAGCTGTTGAGATTCATGGCTTGTGCCGAAGGTGGCTTGTACAAGGGGATGAAGTTCAGCTGAGAAGATTTTTTCTAAACTGGGGGACGCTTCGACCATTTGACGGCGTAAAGCGTCATCGTTGAATAGCGCTGCAAGTAGATGGCCTGAACTAATAGTGTCATGGCCCATATCAACGGAAGCAATCATCCACGCATATTTTGTAGCTTCTTGAAGTGTGTGAGATAGAGAAGGGGTTCGGGTATTGCCCGTTTTTAGGCTGTCGAGCGTATGGCTTAGTTCAGATAATACCTTATCTACATTGACACCAAAATGATGCATTACCTTTGCTGCATCAGTGTCTGTGCTTTCCAGTATTTTATGAAGCCAATGCTCAATTTCTATATTGTAGTGACCAGCGTTAAGACATAACCCAGCCGCGTTATCTAAGGACCCCTTAAGAGTGGGAGTCATTTTTTCAATCAGTGCTTTTAAATTTACCTTGAACATTAGTGCTTTCCTTTGCTGTTCGGTTGCTCCATGCATTCCGTATTACTCTATACATTGTTCTATACTACAGGGCGTGACTTTATCATAAATGCTCAAGGAAGTTTATCGCCTTGTATGAACTCTGCCCTCAATAGTAAAATGGGCACTTCATACTCAACGCAATCGTTAAGACATATAGGACACCCCCTATTTTGAATGACATAGATTACCCGCTAACCCCAGAGCCCAACGTAGAAAGTATTTCCGCCTGGGCTACGTCGATGTTTGTAGTCGCACTGCCTGAACATGAGGTACTTAAAGAAGA
>JADGDV010000019.1 GCA_016744695.1 Hahellaceae bacterium | reverse complement strand
TTATCTGAAAGTATCACGGCAAAGTGTTAGTTATTAAATAAATTAAAAGGGTGAAGGAAATATCTGGTCTTAAACTAGTTTTTCTACAGCCTCGTTACAAGTTCTATACGCAGCCTTGCCATTTGTATTATAATGTATTACAAGTGAATACATAAAGAGGTGAATCAAATGGCTGTTACAAGTATTCGTCTAAATTCTGAAGTGGAACTACCACTTGAAAATTTGGCTAATAAGTTAGATAGGTCTAAAAACTATATTATAAATCAAGCAATTAAAGAGTTTGTACAACGTCAATCAATGGATGATGCACGTTGGGAAGATACACTAAAAGCTTTAAACTCAATCAAGTCTGGCAAAGCAATAGATGGTAATGAAGTCGCTACCTGGCTGGATAGCTGGGGAAGCAGTGAAGAATTGTCGCCACCTAAAGTATGAATATTCAGTATTCACCAGAAGCAATTGATGACTTAGTTCGGCTCCGAGAGTTTATTGCAGCAAAGAATCCATATGCTGCAAAACATGTAGCGCAGAAGCTTATTTCTGGTATCGAAAAACTAAAAGATTTTCCTGAAATTGGTTTATCAGTTCAACGATCACCAGAACCTGAAAAGATCAGAGATCTATTTATTACAAATTACACTGTTAGGTACCTTATAACTCAGGAATCGATTTTTATACTTCGGGTTTGGCATGGCAAAGAAATTGAAAAAGACTTGTAATAATTACATCAATGATCGCCCACAAAGTACCGTGGGCTGGACCTTCGCTGCTACGTAGCTCGGCCCACTATGTAGGCGTTATACGCAAAAAGAGAGTATATGATACTTCCTTGTATTCAAGTTTGTGACATCGAAACAACGATTCATTGGTAAAGGTGTCATTGTTGTTCAACAAATATCAACAGGTATGTTTGGTACAAAAGAGTTCATTATAAAAGACTATGAAGACAACAAGATCATATACAAACAAAACGCATAATTAATCAAAGATCGCCCTCTTGTTGCGAAAGTAGAGCAGGGTGGTAAGTTGTAAACTATTATTAATACTATGAAAATGAATCAAAGAAATACACAGAACGGCTTTACATTAATTGAGTTAGTCGTGGTGATTATTTTGCTTGGTATACTTGCGGCTTTTGCATTACCTCGTTTTTCAAACCTAAGTGGTGAGGCTCTTGCCGCAACAAATGACGGAACTGGAGCTGCTTTTAAGTCAGCTGTATCGCTGGCACATACTGTGTGGGTTGCTCGCGGCTACAATGGCCCTGTGGATAATCTTGATCTTTTTGGAACTGGTACCAATTTGATGGATATGAATTCATCAGGATGGCCTGCACAAAGTTGGCCGCCTTTCGAAACAAACCCTCAACTTAATAATACCGCTGATTGCATGTCTGTGTGGAGGGCTGTGTTAACTGATGGTTCACCTACAGTTGGTACAAATACGTCACAAGATTATCAAGTTACTTATTCATCTAGCTCGTGTACATTTACACTTGTCGCAGAGCCACTCTTCTCAATTTTTTATAACTCGAATTCTGGTGAAGTTATTATTGATTCAACTTTGTAGATTTCAAATAATTGTCCTGTTCTTTTCCAAATATTCACTTCATCTATAGCCGGGCGTTAACCTGTCTCACATTCAACTTGTGTTTATACTGAGCCGATTTGTATGTGGCCGATTTTATCAAGTTATGACTTGATCATCCCCTATTATTAGGTCGAAAAAAGCATAAACTGGCTATATAAATATTTTAGTTATGATTCATATGATAAGGCGCGCAAGGAATTGGTTATGAATTCAAAAATAAAAACAGTTGATGAAAATGTATTAAATAAAGGCATTCGTAAAACCAAAGTTGTTATCGTGGGGGCGGGGTTTGGTGGTCTTTGTATGGCCATTAAGCTTAAAGAAGCGGGTATTACTGATTTTGTGATTTTAGAGAAGGGGGGGGATGTTGGCGGGACTTGGCGTGATAACACTTACCCGGGTGCCGCTTGTGATGTTCAGTCTCATCTTTATTCATTTTCTTTTGAAGGCAACCCTGATTGGAGTATGCGTTACCCAGGTTGGGAAGAGATTCAGGAATATATTCAGCGCACGACAGATAAATATGCTCTTCGTTCTTACGTTCAGTATGACGCTGAAGTGACTGTCTCCGAATTTAACGAGCAAACTGGGCGTTGGTTGGTGACACTGAAAGATGGAAAACAGTTAGATGCCCAACACTTTATATTAGCTACAGGCCCTTTGCATGTACCTTCAATTCCTAATATTCCAGGACTTAGTACATTTAAAGGAAAGCAATTTCATTCCGCTCAATGGGACCATGAGTTTGATCTAAAAGACAAGAATATTGTATCCATTGGTACAGGTGGGAGTGCCGTTCAATATTTGCCTGAAATTGCACCCATTGTTAAGACATTATCGGTATTTCAACGCACTCCGGCTTGGGTTTTGCCTAGAGACATGCGGCATTATAGTGATTTTGAGAAGAAGCTGTTTAAATCTTTTCCGTTGATGCGTAGGTTACATCGTATGCGTTTATTTGTGACCAATGAATCCCGCGTGTTTCCTATAATTTATTCGAGATTTGCCAAGTCATTTCAGTTTTTGGCTAAAGCGTTTTTAAATATGCAGATAAAAGATACGGTTTTGCGTGAGAAGCTAACACCTAAATATACGATTGGTTGTAAGCGGGTATTAATATCTAATAAATATTACCCTATGTTTAAGCAAGATAATGTTGATCTAATTACGCTGGGGATTAAAGAAATCCGTGCGCATTCAGTGGTTGACTGTAGTGGCAAAGAGCACCCGGCAGATGCCATTCTATTTGGAACAGGTTTTGTGACTGACCCTCGTATTTATATGAAAGACTTTAAACTTACAGGCTTACCAGGGCGAGATATTCATGAAGACTGGAAGGAGGGCGCAGAGGCCTACTATGGTATAAGTGTTACAGGGTATCCTAATATGTTCCAACTGCTCGGGCCAAATACGGCTTTAGGACATAACTCTGTAATATTTATGATAGAGAATCAAGTTGAATATATCATTAAGTGCATCAAAAAGATGGATGAAAAAGACGGTAAATATATGGATATCAATGCCGATGAACAAGCATCATTTAATGAAGGCATACAACACAAGCTTAAAGGTACTGTATGGAGCTCTGGCTGCCAAAGTTGGTACCAGCAGAGCAATGGTAAAAACTTTGTCATATGGCCTGGTACGACCATACGTTATCAACGAGAGCTAAGAAATATTAATTATGATGCATATAATTGGGTAGTACGTGAGAATACTGTCGCATAAAGATAGAGCGCCTGATGAGCAAGCTTAGCCATGATCATTAATACACTGGAGCCATGCTAGTGGGATTAGTGAAAACCGTGTTTGCTCTACATGAATAGATATATTAGGTGTTAATACATGGTTTTCGGGTTTTGTGTATAATGCGATTACACTATTTACAAAAAAAACATTGGTTTCTTTGTAAGAGAAGACTAGGCTGTTAGTATCTTTTTTTTCAGTTGTTGTGTTTAAACTCATTATTTTTTAGATCTTAATTATTGAGTTAGCTTCTATATTTGAAATTTATTTTCATCTAAAAAAATCAAATTGAACTACTAATTAGCCATTAAATCATTTATTTGTGAAAATTTTTTATTATTTAATGAATATTTGATTTAATGAAATAGAATCATGGCTATAAAATAGCTAGAATAAACAATATAGCTGTATAGCGTTAAGATTGAATAATCAAACATAAATCAGGGGATAAACTTTGCAAACAGTCGTTAAAAAATGGTTCCGCGATAAAGAAACAGGGTATTTAGATAATGGTGGTGGTCAGGATATTATGGTTCACAAGGCAGACCTAGTGAATTGCCAGTTTCTAAAAGTAGGCGCTACAGTAGAATTTGAATGTCATACTGATAAGCGTGGATTAGTTGCAAAAAATGTAAAGCTGACACGTCAGAATCAAAATAATCAAGGTGGTCAGGGTGGCTTCGGTCGCAATCATGGTGGTAACCAAAGTCAAAGACCTTACCGTCCAGGTGTAATGACTTAGTGAATTTAAAAGCATATGAACTAGGTCCTTTAATTGTATTTGCAGAAAACGGCGTGATGGCTAAGTCTTTTGCTGCGCCCTTGATTCGCCCTAGCAGCGAGTGGGTGAATGCAGTTACCGACTGGGTTGCGTTAATGGCAACACGAAGATCGGACTTGGATAGTTACTTAGATACAAGCCAAACAGAGCCCTATATTCATCAATAATGAACAAATTTTGTTTCATTAATCTTATTTATAATGGGTGAACATTTCTGATTCTCAGTTCTTAATGTACGTATTTTAGACAATTACAATGCATCGCTTGTATTTTAATCTGTATTTACTACACTTTCATCGTTATACTGCGCGTAACGGAATGTATTTATATATTGCAATATGTATTTTCTAATAATGAGAAGTGGTCGGAGTTAGTATGCAGACATTAAGGTGGGGTGAAGAACAGGCTTCTTTTCTACCTCGTGCTAGTCGCTTTGTTTATGCCGGTGGTTTTTGGTACTTTCAAACCAGAGAAGAAGGTAATTTTGGGCCTTATGATACTCAAGATGAGGCTGATAAGGGATTAAGTAGTTACCTAATGGACTTGCTTGAAAAAAATAAAATATTTGCTGCGTAACTCTTCTTACCTCATTAAATAGGTCGATCTTAAAGGTCGGCCTATGATAATTCCTGTAATTTCCCCTTTCCTCTATTTTTTATAAACCCCTAATCTAAACAACCTTAGTTTCTCTTTTAAAAATCAATGCTAATATAGTTGAAATCCTCAATGGTGTATTTTTATAAGGGCTAGTTATGTTGAATTTTTATCCAGGTAATCGCATGGAAGACCTGGTGACACTATTGAGTCGTTTGCTTGAAATTCCTTCCATTACTGCTCCCGCTAAAGCAAGCGTTTTAGCTGAGGATGTTATTGTTGTTCAGAATCAGGGGATGCATCATTGGTTATCGCTCGAGCTAGCTCAACGGCGAGGCGTGATCATGAATACTCGTTTTCCTTTACCTGGTCATTTTTTTTGGAATATTATTAAAACTCTATTAGGTGACGAGGCAATACCCGATGCTTCACCTTATAGTCGAGAAATATTAGTTTGGGCCGTTTATCAGTCGTTAGGTGAGGAAAGCTTTTTAAACGATAGCGATTGTGAAGAGCCTAAAAAATATTGGTTTGATTTACAGACGGGTAAAGTTGATGCATTAAAACGCTTTCAACTAGCAAGGGAAATGTCTGATCTTTTCGAACAGTATTTGATTTATCGGCCTGAGTGGATAAAACAATGGGATCAGTCAATAAATATAGTCTCTATACCTTTAGATTCTAAGTCTGTGCAATGGCAAGCGAAGTTGTGGAATAGTGTAAAACAACGTTTGGGTGAGCCACCCTTAAATTTAATCGATAAAGCCATTGCCAGACTCTCACAAAATGCGAGCAAGCTACCACCGAGAATATTCGCTTTTGGTATAAATGCCTTAGCGCCCATTTGGATGGATTTTTTAAAGGCAGTTTCAGAGCATACTGAAGTGCATTTATTTATGTTGAATCCTTCTGATGAGTATTGGGGGGATCTTAGAACAGAAAAATCTCAGTATAGAGCGCGTGCAAAATGGCTTAATGAGGGTAGGTTAGTTTCTGCGTTATGTGATGATATTGGAAACCCCCTTCTTGCAAATTTGGGACAGCAGGGGCAAGAATGTTTGAAGCTAATATGTGAACGCTCAGATACAGAAATCCCTTTGTTTTATAGCTCTGGACGCGATACTTTATTGCATTGTATTCAAGACGACATATTATCATTAACTGATAGAAGAGATGCTCCTGAAGAGCATTCATATGATGAAAGTGTCACTATGGTTTCTTCACATAGTGCCCTAAGAGAAGTTCAAGTTTTACATGACTGGCTATTAATGCAGTTTAAAAATGACAGTACACTAAATCCTAAAGATGTGCTTGTCATGAGTCCGCAAGTAGAAAATTATGCACCCTATATAGATTCTGTCTTTCGCCGTGGCTGGTTTAAGGACAACTCAGAATCTACTCAGTTGCCTTGCTCTATCGCTGATAGAAAATTAAATGATTCCGAGCCCTTAATACAGGCATTTTCAGAGTTATTACAATTGCCTGATAGCCGTTTTCAGGTCAGCCAAATCCTTGCTTATCTTCGATTATCTGCTGTTCAAAAACGATTTGACCTAGATAACAAAGACATTGATGAATATGTTCACTGGTTGTCTGTTTCTTCTGTTCATTGGGGGCTCGATGCCGCACATAAAACCACACTTTCAGAGTTAGGTACCGAAGTTAATAACCATTTTACGTGGCAGCAAGGCTTAGAGCGATTGTTGTTAGGCTTTGCACAGGGAGATGAGGAGTGTATATATACCGACTACACGGGGAAGGACCAGCTAGTATTGCCGTGGATTGAAGGTCAGCAAGGTATAAAGTTAGGTCGATTAATACGTTTGATTGAAAATCTAGCTTATTATTCTGTTGATCTGAACCGGGATCGTACGCCTTCTCAATGGCAAGTATTATTAATGTCACTTATTGAAAATTTGTTCGATGCTGATAGCGAAGACTTGCATGGGTATCAGCTTATTGTGAGTGTTATAGATACCTTAATTGAAAACACTGCTTTAGCTGATTTTAATACTAAAATTCCTTTATCGGTTGTTTCTGCGTATTTAAATAATTGCTTTAATCAGCCAGAACAGGGCCAAAGTTTTATGACGGGGCAAGTTACTTTTTGCTCTATGATTCCTATGCGAAGTGTTCCTTTTAAAATCATTGCTATTCTAGGGCTTAATGATGGTCAGTTTCCCCGCCAGAGGCAGGCTTTAGGATTTGACTTGCTAGCCGAATCGCCACCTAAGCTGGGGGATCGATCAAGGCGGGGAGATGACCGATATTTATTTCTAGAAGCGTTAATATCTGCGAGAGAAAAGCTTTATTTAAGTTATCAGGGTAATGATGTTAAAACAAATCAAGATAAGCAACCGTCATTGCTTGTAACTGAACTGGTTGATTACCTAAGCGGTGCTTACGGTTGGAAATTAGACGCAGAGCTCAAGAAATATCCCTTACAAGCCTTTAGTGAAGAAAACTATATAGCACCAAGATATAGTTTTGATGGTCGTTGGCTGGCTATAGCTCAAGCAGCAAAAGAAGGCTCACCTAATCAGATAAAAAGAAGTGAGTGCGTATTACCACCCCCTGTGATTATAGATGATATTTCTAATGGTAAAGAAACGCTCAAGCTTGAACAACTCATTTCGTTTTTTGATAACCCTGCTAGAAGCTTTGCTCGTGATCGCTTGAAACTGAATCTTTCTTTTGGAAAGCTAGATATTCCTGAAGATGCTGAACCTTTTTCATCTAATCACCTTGACCGTTATTTAATGCAATCTGATTTAATACAGTGCCAATTGAATGCAGGTGATACAGAACAATTACTTTATAAAGAAACACTAAGAGGGCACTTACCAAATTCTCCTAGAACTCAGCTTGAACTAAGGGATTGGAAGCAGCAATCAGAGTTATTTTATGAGGCCTTATCGGGATTGGCCATTGAAGGAATTGAGTATAAAGAGGTATCAATTAATATTGGCGATTATCAATTGATAACTACTTTACCCATGAGCGGCCATTCAAGCATATTTTGGCGACTTGCTGACCCCAAAGGAAAAGACATGGTTCGTCAGTGGTTGAATCATCTAGTTGCATCAGAGCATTATAAAAACGACCCTTCATTTGACTTTAAACTGACACAAGGTGTCTATAGAGACCAGAAAAACGATGGTTTCAAAATCCTGCAGTTTGATACTATTGCTGAACCTGCTGAAGAGTTAAAAAAATGGCTAACATATAGGGAGCAAGGGCTGTTAAGTCCTTTATTTTTAAATGCTGAGTTGGCTAAAAAATTATTTGAAAAAACGCGAGTAAATAAAGAGTTCACTTCCAGTGATTTTAATAAATTATGGTGTGATAGCTTTACTGAAAGAGGTTTGTCATATGACCCTTATATGAAATGGTTTTGGGATGACGCACCAGACTGGCCCGGCACATTAAAAACAACAATTGAAGATTTGTATTGCACCTTGTTCAACTCTGTACAGGAACTTGAGCAATGAAAGATACACATAAAGTAAATAAGCTTGAAGCTCAAAATTTACCACTTAATGGTATTCATCTTATTGAAGCCAGTGCTGGTACAGGTAAGACCTTTAATATTACAAGAATAGTATTAAGGCTGCTGTTAGAGAAAAATCTGAAAATTCAAAATATTTTAGTCGTTACTTTTACAAAAGCGGCGACTGAAGAGCTTAGGGGGCGAATAGATTCAGACCTTAGAGCTACATTAATAAATTGGGGGAATAGAGATTTATCTGACCCATTTTATGCTTCATTAGAAAATAAGGTATCAAAAGACGCTGCGAATTTAATTTTAAGAGAAGCTATTAGTGATCTTGATGAAGCCGCGATTTTTACCATTCACGGTTTCTGTAAACGTGTTCTTACACAACAAGCATTTTACAGTGGTTTACCTTTTGACCTTGAAATGGAGGCCGATAGTTACGAGTTAAAGGTAGAAGCGATTAGAGACTGGTATAGACAATTAGAACAATCACCTACACGTTATTTGACGGTGACTGATTATTGGCTCACACCAGAAGATTTTTATAAGGCTTTTTCTACTTTATTATCTGAAGGCTTAAATATTGAAGGTAACAGCCCTGAAAAAATAAAACAGAATTATACTGAACAAAAGCAGCGCGCATTACTCAATTTAGAAACGCACTCTTCACTTATTTTTTCAGAACTTATTGATAGCCATAAAGACAAAGATTCAAGAGCAATGGAGTTTGTCGCTTTAGTAGACTGGCTAAATGATGAACAAATTATAGCCATGCCAAAAGATGCCGCATCGGTTTTTGATGGAAAGCGCTATGCTAGAAAATCAGCCGAAATTAAAGGTGCTTTGAATGACGTTTTTAATCCAATAAAGGACCTTAAAAAACAAACGTTAAAGTTAGATGACCAGATAAAGCGAGCAGAAGCTGATGTAATTGTCACCAGCGCTATCAAAAGCATTAATAATAAAATTAAAGAACGTAAGCAAGCTATAGCTACTTTAGATTTTGATGATCTTATTTTATCGCTATTAAATAGTCTTAAAGAGACTAAAAATGAGGCATTAGTTGATCAATTGATTAGCCAATACCCTGTCGCTTTAGTTGATGAGTTTCAGGATACCGACCCTAATCAGTATGCTATTTTTGAACAAATCTATATTAATAACCATGTAATAAATAGCAGTCAGGAGCGCAAAGCAGAAACTGCGCTTTATATGATTGGTGACCCTAAACAAGCTATATATGGTTTTCGTGGTGGCGATGTATTTGCTTATTTAGCTGCTCGAAACCAGGCTGATCAACAATGGTATATGGATACTAATTGGCGATCATCATCATTACTTATAAATGCCTATAACCGCCTTTTTTATGGTGAGGCCCTCCCTGATATTATTGATCCTGAACGTCAAACTACGCACGTATTTAAATATGATATTGGTTATATTCCTGTTAATTCATCTGCTACACATGACGACTCACCTTTGGCAGGCATTGAGCAAGAACGAAAACCACTTAATTATGTTTACTTTCCAGAGCATGAAGCTTATGGAAAGGGAGTGAACAACCAGCAATTCAGATCAGTTATTGCCGATTGGTGTGCTAATGAAATAGTGACCTTATTGCAAAGCGGCTCGATTGTAGAAAATGATATTGCCATTTTAGTAAGGGATCGCGGTGAAGCTCAGGATATTCAGCAAGCACTAAGCTTTCGTTGTTGTTCATCTGTGTATTTAAGCAACAGAGAGAACGTATTCCAAAGCTTGGAAGCCATAGATTTATTAACACTATTAACCGGTATCTTAGTACTTGAAGATAGTCGACTTTTTATAGCGGCACTTGCTACAAGCCTTTGTGGTTTAAGCCCAGAGCAACTCTACAAATTACAACATGATGAAGTTTATTGGGAAGACTATCGCCTACAGTTTATTGACATGCGGAACGAGTGGCATAGAAAAGGGCTAATGAGTATGGCCTTTAAGCTTATTCATGACAACTTTAAGCCTAACCCTCTGCGACTTGAACGGTCATTGACAAATATCATCCATCTTTTAGAGCTATTACAACAAGCTAGTCAAAAGCACCCGCAACCATGGGAGCAGCTTAGCTGGCTAAGAGACAAAATTGAAAATCAGTCTGTTGATAGTGAGTCTGAATTGCGTTTAGAGAGTGATGCAAATTTAGTTAAAATTATCACACTACATGGTTCAAAAGGCCTGGAATACCCTATCGTTTTTGTTCCCTTTGCTTCAAGAGCAAAAGGAGGCCCCAAGAGTACACCTGCATATTTTCGTTATCATAAAACAGGAAGCTCTGAAACAGAGAGTCATCAACCTGAGATTAACCAAAGTATCTTACATGTTGGTTTTGATGCTGAAATACAAAAAAAATCTGTACGAGAGCAACAAGCTGAAGATGTAAGGCTGCTATATGTTGCAGTTACCCGTGCGAAATATGCTTGTTATATCTGTGCAACACCATTTTCAGATTATCATAATTCACCCTTAGGACTTATGACAGGTTTAAAAAAGGGAGAAGATTTACTTAAGTCCTTAGAAAATATAGTGAATGATACACCTCAGAGTGCAGGTCTCATCACCATTCCTTATGATGATGAAACCGCAGAACCAGAGATTATTGCTCGAGAATTATCAATATTAACAGATAATAAAGCTAAACCTGTTGTTCTGACCGTGAATAGAGCAATAGAAAATGATTGGTGGATAGGTTCATTTTCTGCTATTACAAGAAAAATACGCCATGGTGTGATGGCAGAACCTGACCGTGATAGTGGTAATGATAGCTCTCTACCAGAGCAGAGTAATGCTGCAGAAGCGCTTAAGTTGGCTATGCGTTTTGTACTTAAAAAAGGTGCTGCTGCAGGTAACTTATTACATGATACGCTTGAGGTTGTAGATTTCACTAATCCAGACTGGAATGTTGCGTTAGTTAAACCATTAAGGCACTTTGGTGAGCTTGATGTTGAAAGTATTAACGCTTTGGCGTTATGGCTTAATGAATGCCTAGATGCAAAATTACCGAATGCTTATTCGGACGAACTATCGCTGAGTTTGATACCTATCATTGATACCTTGAGGGAAGTGGAGTTTTATTTCCCTATGAATAATGCAACTCGCCAACGTTTATCGGCTTTACTGCAACAGCATCGAGGCTCCAGTGTGCCGCTACAGTTACCCGAAGGTAATGAATTAAAGGGTATGATGCACGGCTTTATCGATCTCATCTTCGAATGGAAAGGTAAGTATTATGTTGCAGATTACAAATCTACTTATTTAGGTAATGAAGTAGAAAATTATAATCGCCAAGCACTGCAAGATAACATTCAAGACAACTATTATGATCTTCAATACCTTATTTACTGTTTAGCATTACACCGTTATTTAAGTCTAAGAATTGAAAACTATTCACCTGACACGCATTTGGGGGGTGTTTATTACTTATACCTTCGAGGAATGGGGCCTGATGATGGTAAAGGGGTCTATTTTAGAGACATTGAATCTGATTTACTCAACGAACTAGATGTCTTGTTTGCAGGAGTGAATCATGACTGAGCATGCACCAGGTCATACCCAGCCCAAAATAAAGGCAAATCGTTTCATTGATTTTGCAAAAGTCTACCCAGGAACCATAGAAATAGATTTTTATTTGGCTCGATCAATTACTCAAGCATTAGGCAAAACGGATGATAGGCTTCTTTTCTTTACGGTGATGGTTTGTAGTCAGTCATTAAGGGAAGGGCATAGTTGTTTACAGGTTAGTGAGTGGGCGGGTCATAGCTATTATGAAAATGAAACGAACAACCATGAAAATGATTCAGGATTTCAATTCCCAAGCAAAAAAGAATGGTGTCAGCACCTTAATACTTTGTCGATTTCGCCCGCTGCGGGTCATCCAATAGTTTATGAGAATAGTCGTTTTTATTTTCGTCGATATTGGCTATTTGAAGATGAGCTAGCAAATGCAATAAAGCGTTTTACTCGGTCACTTACGTTTGATGAAGACAAGGCGGAGAGTGCATTAAATTTACTTTTTAATTCTAATGAGCGAGTAGACTGGCAAATGGTAAGCGCAGCCAATGCATTAGACAAGCAGTTTAGTATTGTTACTGGTGGGCCTGGTACAGGAAAAACCACAACAGTCACAAAACTATTAATTACATTGTGCGAAGTATTCTCTAAGGCATTCAATATTAAAATGGTTGCCCCAACAGGTAAAGCTGCACAGCGTTTAACTGAGTCTATACAGTCAGCAAAAAAGTCACTTGAAGGTGTGAGTGGTATATCTGAAATATCCTTATCATCAGTACCACAAGAAGCTACCACGATCCATCGACTCTTGGGGGTAATACCTAATCATTATGAATTTAGGTATAACCAGAGAAATAAACTTACCTTAGATATTTTGTTAGTCGATGAAGCATCAATGGTTGATTTACCATTAATGGCTAGGTTATTCAGGGCACTTCCTGAAAATGCACGAGTCATATTTCTGGGGGATTCAAACCAGCTGCCTTCTGTAGCGGCTGGTAGTGTATTGGCTGACATTGCACCGGTTCCACACCCCGGGTACAGTGTCGAAAATGTTCGGCTAATGAATAAATTAACGGGTTATACCTTACCTCAGTCTAAAGATAACGCTATCGATTATTTAACTACTTTAACAAAGAGTTATCGTTTTAAGGAAGATGGCGGAATTGGACGGCTTGCAAAAAGTATTATTGAAGGTCAGTCAAATATAAGTTGGGAACAATTAAGGCAGCCAGATAATGAGGTGTGCTTAAGTACTGAAGTCAATTTTTCAATTTGGCTGAATAAGCTAGTCTCTTCATTTTATCTTGTATTACATCGCCAAAAAGATGCCGCGTCTGCGTTGTCAGAATTTTCTAAGTTTAGGATATTAGCTGCAACCAGAGTAGGTGAAAAAGGTGTAGATTCGATTAATGCCGCCATTGACCGTTATGTTAAGCGTACTTTGGGGTTACCTGCCAATACCTTGTTTTATCATGCATGTCCTATCTTAATCACCGAGAACAACTATGAATGTGGTTTGTATAATGGTGATATAGGTATAATTTGGAAGCATGAAGGCCGATTAAAGGCTGCATTTCCTGATGGTTCTGATGGTCTTTGCTGGTTTAGTTTAAGTCGCTTACCTAAGTATGAATTCGTGTACGCCATGACAATACATAAAACTCAAGGTTCTGAATTTAATGCCTTAGCATTAGTGTTGCCAGATTACATTAGCCCCATATTAAGCAGAGAACTACTTTACACTGGTGTAACACGTGCGCGTTCAACGTTAGAAATTAATAGCAGTAAAAGAATTTGGGTTGCGGGTGTTAAAAAGAAAGTAAGTAGAAATTCCGGTCTGTATAACAAACTATTTTTGGACTCAGATCAGATTAGCTTGCTATGAAAAGGATGAGTAAATGAAGAGCTTTATTCGACGTTTAGCTATTCTTGATTACTTACGTTCGGCTAAAACAAAAAAATCGACGGATGAAATTTTACAACATCTTTTAAACAGTGATTATTTTGAGTCGTGCCAAGATAATGATCGTACTTTAACTGATTCTGCCGTTCGTAGAACTATTCAAAGAGATATGAATTTTCTTTACGGTGGTTCATCAACCTCAGTAAATCGTTGCGATGATCAAGTTTATAATGAATTTGGGCTGGAGGTGGAGCGGGGGAGTGGTAAAAGTTTAGTCTGGGTATTAGATCCCTATTCAAACCTTACTTATGATTTTGAGAAAATGCCAAGTTATTTGGCACTTTCTTTTGCTATGACGCAAAAACATTTGTCAGGTATTATGCCCAAGAATACTTTGCATGAGCTTGAGCACTTTTTTAATAAAGCAGACTCAAAGCTACAGAAAGAAGAAGCTACCATCTCACCTCAACAATACAGACGCTTAAAAGAGTCTGTAGAATTTTATCAACGAGGTCAGCGCTTACAAGCGGCTAATTATGATATTGATGTTTTAGATACTATTTATCGTGCAATATTGAAAGGAAGACAGTTAAGTTTTAATTATAGAGGCAAGAGTTACAGGGTTCACCCTTTTGGTGTAGTGATCTTATTGCCTAAGCTATATTTTGTAGCTAAAAAAGATGCTGATATCTCATCACCAGATGGATTTAGAAACTTTCTTATTCATAAAATAACAGACCTTGTTGTACTTCAACATAAAGCGGAAATACCTGTGTCGTTTAGTCTTAAATCGTACCTTGATAAAGGTAATATGGATGTTTATGTTGCATCCGAAGACAAACAGACCTATTCATTCAAATTAGAAATTAAGACTCACTCCACCAGTAATTTGATTGAAGACTTAACTGAGAATCCAATTAGTGTTGATCAGGAGTTAATAGAGATTTCACATAATACTTATGAGCTTACCGCCAGTGTAAAGCGGACGGTACAATTAAAAAACTGGATAATGGGTTTGGGCAGTATCGCGACAGTACTTGAACCTCAGGTGATTTGTCATGATATATATACTGAACTGACTGCGTTATTAACAAATTATAAAGACAATACAAATTGCTTGGACTGAACAGGCTTTAGTGGCTCAAGATCTGAATTATGTCGTTGAGTATACTTTAAGATTTATAACACCCTATTTTTTTTGCCAAAAAAATAACTGCTACACTCATGTAGCATATGATCTTATTTTTCTTTAAATGCTACACTGGTGTAGCAGTGCTGTTTTACTATTTGTACAAAATGTGAGAAAAACTATTGTGTAATAATATTTGTCACATATATTAGGTATAAGAAAAAAAATGGCGTATTCAACTCAGTTTCCCGTAATTAAAAGTGATTTTGCAAAGAGGCTACGAAATGCTCGGGAAAATGATCATCGCAAATTTTCTAAAATGCATGTCGCTAGAATGGTGGATGTAGATAGAAATACAATTGCGCGCTGGGAAGATCCAAGCGATCCAGCGTTACCCAATGATTTAATAAAATTCAATAAGCTATGTGAGTTGCTTGGCGTATCTCCGCAGTATTTAATGAACGGGACTAAAGAGTGGGAGTTAACCGTAGCGCCAGAGCACCGAGAGTTCATCAAGCTCTTTTATACGCGTTATCGCTTAAATTCTGAATACCTTTATTTCATTAAGCATTCTATGATTTTAAGGGACGAGGTTATTAATGCGCAAAACTCCCTTTGGCAAGAGAACAGACTGCAGTTTAAAGATCTTTTTAATAAAGAAAGGCAGCGAGAGCAGGCTAAAATACAGGTAGAGCATCCATCTAATGTGCGTACTGAGGATGGTTCACACTTAGATACTATAATAAACGCTGAAGATACTTGATGTTTATATAAAACGAATAGGTTCGTTTACTTTTGTCCAGTAATTTACAAGCCCATTAATTTGATCAGTACTTTGTAAAAAGTGACTCTTTTTTACAACATAAGAGTTAGCACCTAGAGCATAAGATTCTTCAACTAGTGAGGGTTCGTCGCTAGATGAGAACATAATGACAGGCGTTGCTAATAATTCTTTTTGTGATCTAACTTGCCTGAGAATATCAATCCCTGTAAGTTTTGGCAGTTTGATATCGAGAATAATAAGCGAAGGTTTTTTCTTAGGGCAGGTAAGGTAATTGAATGCTTCCTCCCCATCTGAAAAACAGGTGATTTTACCCGTAAACCCACTATTTTTTAACTCTCGTATTGTTAGTAGTTCATCATCTGGGTTATCTTCTACTAAAATAATGTGAGTACGCTTACTTAGTGCCATACAGCTTTCCAATAAATAAATACGATAGCCAGTTAACATTACCTGATTTACAAAGGTTTGGGTAAAAAATTAGGTAGCAAATTTGATTGTTTTCTGTTTTTTCTTGTATATTGGGATTGACTGTACTTAAAAGTAGTGAGTTTTGTTCTGAGAATATGTCTTCTTTGGATATTTACCTTATAATATGAAATATAATTATCGTCACTTGTTAAGTGGCGTATATGCTATGACTAAAAATATAACTAAAAAGAACATTTATGTCAGATGAAAGACGAAAAAACCCTCGATTGCCGTGGATAAAATTTGAGTCAAAAGTAAAGGTGAGAAGAGGCTTATTTAGTAGTGAATGGGTTGATATTGTCCCTTTTGATTACAGTAAGTATGGGATGGGCGTTCAAACCGATGAAGTATTTGAACTCGGAGATATAATCCATCTTTCTATATCTCTTGAAATGGAAGTTGGCTTGGTTGAGTTGGATGTTGTGCCTGGTGTTGTTCGGTATCGTGAAAAGCATCATAGCCGTTTTAATTATGGCATTGAGTTTGATTACAGCTCTAAATATTTAAATAAAGAAAGCAGTCGTTCCGATTTAGAGCATATAGAGCAAATTATAAATAAGCATGAACAAATGAAAGACCGCGCCAGAGATTGAGCAGAGTTTAATTTTTGAATACTAAACGTTTCATTGTTGTTATTTCGTTAATACTTTTGTTGGCGGCCATTATCTTATTACCTACTTTTATGAAAAGTAATAAAGGTTTCCAAGGTATCGAGGCTGATAACTCGACTTTTGATTTAACTGACACTAAACAAGTGACAGTGAATAATTGCCTTTTAAATGATGGCGCATGTGAGCATCACTCACCTCTGTTTGGGCGCGTTCGAGTAGAGGTAAACCCAGCAAACTTCCCCCCTTTTAAGCCCTTATCTGTCGCTGTTGATGTTGAAAGCACCTTGGTGACAGGCGTAATGGTGTCGCTTCAAGGTAAAGAAATGTTTATGGGGCTAAATAGTGTTTCTTTAAATAAGCTAGGTCAACAAGGCGGGTGGGGCGGTAGCACGACGATACCGGTTTGTAGTGTTGACGCTAATATGATCTGGCTAGTTAAGCTAACATTATTGGGTGATGAGAATGAGCAGCTAATATTTGAAGTTAAATCAACGGTTACATCAATGTATTAGTTAAGGGCTTGGAGTCGATGAAATATAAATTTACACTCTCTTTTTTGCTACTTGCCATTATTTTATCGAGTGCGTGGAGTGGCTATCATATTTTTAAAGTAGAACCCCTTGAGCCTTCACAAAAAAAAGCCCAAGTTATTAAGGGGGGGGATTTTCATTTATCTATGGAGGGTGATGACTTTGATCTGTCGAGTCTGAGAGGGCGAGTAGTCGTGCTTTATTTCGGCTATACCTTTTGCCCTGATGTATGCCCAACGGGCTTAGCGTTGATGAATAGTGCGTTCTCAAAGTTAGGTAGTGACTTGAATGATACTCAAGGCGTTTTTATTACACTTGATCCATCAAGAGATACAGCTAAACGTGTTAAAGATTATGCCGCTTTTTTTCATACAAATATATTGGGTGTGACTGGAACGCTACCTGAAATTGATGAGGTTGCTAGAAAATATGCAGTCTATTATAAAAAGGTAGAGATGCAAGGTTCTGCTTTAGGGTATGGTTTAGATCACTCAGCTAATTTCTTTATTCTTGATAAGAGAGGCAGACTCTCTTATGTTCTTGAGCATTCAGTTGACTCTAATGAACTAGCAAAAATGATTAAAAAGTTGCATTAGACAGACATTATGGTCGTGAAGACTGTGAGATAGTCCCTGTTCTTTAAGTTTGTTTGCGTGTAACATTATTTTACATTTGAGCCAGTAGAGGAGAGTAATCTTAATGGACTATACCGAAAGTCTTAGGGGTGTCTTAGTTAGAAAAATTAATAAAACTGAAAGAGACTTGCAGCAATTAAAATTAGACTACTGCCGCTTTGTATATGGAATAACGCATCGCTCTAAGGTTACTTATAATGAGTCAATATATTTGGTTAAAGCTGTAGACCTTGAGTCAATGGAGCGAAGCGAGACAGGTGAGTGGAGTAAGCCCCAGGTATCGGGTGTTTTACTAGACTGCGAGCAGCACCCTGTAGGTAAAGACATCACTCAGATTGGTAAACAGTGGGATCTTGTTGCCTAGGTAACAAAATCCCAAGTACCTTATGCAACAAAGCCCCATGTATGAAGGTTACTAAGTAGTGAGTACTCTTCAGGAATAAACTTATTCTTTAACCAGGTTTTTGCGGCGGAAATTCCCGCATCAAAAGCGCTGTCTTCCGAGCTACCTTCTTCAATCGCTTGCTGATTTATCTGGTAGAGTTCTGAAATATATTGCTCTGCTTTTTCATTTGACTGCTTTAGATTCTTTGTTAATAAGAATTTCATAACATCATCTTTCTCGCTGCCTTTGCAATCAAAATGCTCTGTGATTGCACTAGCGGCGCCGAGAAGGTAAAAGCTAATACCGTTATTAAGCCAGTCTTCATTTGATGTGTGTAGATTTATGCCTTTTCGTTTTACTTCTAAAAGCTGTAAGCCAGCAAATATTTGAGCGCTAGTAATGCTTTCAGCCCTTGAGTAGGAGTGAGAGGGAGCAATACTCGCTACCTTCTTCTTAAAAGGCGTTGTACTTGTAGTTGAAATTGTATGCTTAACTTCTTGCTGGCCTTTTGAGTGTGATAAAACATACATTGTGTAAGTTAGATAGCCGAGAAGGCTAATAATAGAAATTTCTAGCGCGTGTACTAATATTGATATCATTTAAGTGTCATCCATACTACTTGCGTGACTGCCAAAGGACGTGAAACTGAAATGATATTATACATTATGTTACAAACAGTAACGTGATCAACTAAACAATATTAATGACTGATAGCTCACATATCTAATTGATGAACTGAATACCGATGAAGAATAAAAAGAGTTATGCAGATTTTAGTTCTTCTTGTGTGAAGAATTCATATAGATCTTCGAAGCTGAGTGGCTTGCTAAAATAATACCCTTGGGCGTAATCGCACTTATTTATGACTAAGAAATCTCTTTGGTCAATTGTTTCAACACCTTCAGCAATGACTTTTAGGTTGAGTTTATGTGCAATAGCAATGATTGCAGATGTGATTTCCATGTCGTTTAAGTCATCAGGAATGTCTTTAACAAATTCTCTATCCACTTTTAATATATCGACGGGTAAGCGCTTTAAATAACTCAGAGAGGAATAACCAGATCCAAAATCATCTATTGTAATTGTCGTTCCTGTTTTTTTAATACTATTAAGTTGTTCGATCACTTTGTCTATGTTGTCCATTAACATACTTTCTGTGACTTCAAGTTCTAGATATTTTGCGTTTAAACCAGATGCTTCAATGACATCATAAATAACTTGCTCTAGGTTAGGGTCAGTAAATTGTCGGCCGGATAAATTTACTGCTACTTTTATCTTTTGACCTGTTAGGCGCTGAAGCATCTGTATCTGTGTGCAAGCATTCTTAAGCACCCATTCGCCAATTTGAACAATTAAGCCTGTTTCTTCGGCAATGCTTATGAAATCGTCAGGAGAGACTTCACCTCTTACCGGGTGATGCCATCTTATTAAAGCTTCAACACTGGATATCATGCCTGTTTTAAGGCATACCTGTGGTTGATAGAGGATAGTAAATTCATCCATCTGAAGGGCATGACGTAATTCTTGTTCTATGTGTAGTAGTTGTAACGCCTTGGTATTAAGTTCTTCTGTGAAATAATAATAACCATCCCTGCCTCGATCTTTTGCCCTATAGAGTGCTAAATCAGCATTCTTCATTAATACATCAACTTCTTGGCTATCGTCCGGAGCGACGGTTATACCAATACTGGTTGATATTATTACTTCTTGTTTGCCTAGCATAATAGGGTCTTTCAAAGATTTTAATATGTGCTTTGCTATATTGGTAATGGATTTAGAGTCATGTATATCATTAAGTAAAACGGTAAACTCATCTCCACCAAGGCGTGCAACAGTATCTTGGGCTCTTACACAAGATTTTAAGCGGTCTGCGATAATAAGTAGTAGTTGGTCGCCGGCATCATGCCCTAGTGTGTCATTAATACGTTTAAACTGATCAAGATCTAGAAATAGCAATGCGGCTTTTGTGCCCCGTCTACGAGCAGAAATAATAGACTGCCCCATTCTGTCTGTAAATAAACGTCGGTTGGCAAGCCCTGTTAGTGAATCAAAAAGCGCTAGCTGTTGCATGGTTCTGTTAGCTTCTTTTAAATCGGTAATATCAATGCCAGAGACAACATAATTTGAAATACCGCCATTTTTATCAAGTACTGACGAGATTGTTGTAGCACTCCAATAGCTTTCGCCACCTTTCTTTTTGCTTAATAGTTCTCCTTTCCAGTTGTTTTTTAGGCAATTCATACTCCAAGTAGGGACTTCGTCGCCAGTGGCTAAGTGTGCAGGCCCGAGCAAATCGATTGACCGCCCAATTGATTCACTTTGTTTATAGCCTGTAAGTTGGCAGAACTTGTCGTTTACATATTCAATAACGCCTTGGGTGTCAGTGATTGCAATTGAAGAGCCGCTATTGGCTAATGCGCTACTTAGCTTCGTTAGTGAGAGTTCTGTTTCTTCTTGTTGAGTAATATTTTGTTTAAGTTTGCTGTTAAGGCGTATGAGTATTAAACAGATAACGGCAAATAGTGTAGCTACACATACTGATATGGTGAGCTTCAGCCATAATGCAGAGCTCATATTGCTGGCATCTGTGCCGGAATAAATAAGGAATATGACTGCCATAGGAATGGCAACTAAGAAAAATAAAGATCCTTTTATAAGGCTCGAAATCACAAATACACACCAGTTTAATAAAAAATATCGTATATTAATATTATATTAAGCTGTATGAATTACGTTGTAACCAAAGTGGTTAGTTGTGTATGTTAATGGTTACTATGAAACTGAATGTTGCTGGAAAGGTAAAGTATAAGAGGTATGTAATATTTGCTTTACGTTCATTAATGAAATGTAAAATGTAAACTCAATTTTACATTTCTAAGCCTGCCCCATAAATAATAAATATTTGGGGCAGGTAAACTAACTATTGGTTAGTTTTACTTTTTTGGTTCAACTTCAGCAGCAGGTTTAGCAGCAGGTTTAGCAGCAGGCTTCCTTGCGGCAGGCTTAGCAGCAGGCTTCCTTGCGGCAGGTTTAGCAGCAGGCTTCTTTGCGGCAGGTTTAGCAGCAGGCTTCTTTGCGGCAGGTTTAGCAGCAGGCTTTCTTGCGGCAGGTTTAGCAGCAGGCTTTCTTGCGGCAGGTTTAGCAGCAGGCTTTCTTGCGGCAGGTTTAGCCGCAGGCTTCTTTGCGGCAGGTTTAGCAGCAGGCTTTCTTGCGGCAGGTTTAGCAGCAGGCTCGGACTCTTTAGTATTTAAACCAAGCTTGTCTAAAAGGTTATTTTGAAAGTCTGTAAATTCTTTAGTTCGACGGTCAAACTCTTCCTGAATACGTTTGGTTTCGCGGTCTCTAAGCTGATCCATATCTTCCATCAGTTTTTTGATGGGATCTTGGATTTGACCTTGTAATGAATCAAATTGCTTTTGAGCATCACCTACTAACTTTTCAATTTGAGAAGATGTTTTCTCATATTCTTTGTTAATGCGCTTAATGATTTTATCGATTCCCAACTTATCGCTTTTTGCCATTCTAGAGATCTCCCGTTAAGCAAATTATTACTGAGTTATGTTATTACAGTATAGTTTAACACTTATTCCAATTTAGGCATAAAACTGGACTAAATTTGTTTACTTAAGTCAATTTTTTAATTATTGAGGGGAATAAATTCAAGTGGGTATTCTAGAATAGAGATATGTGTATTCAGGAAAGATCTAAAACCTTTTTGTTTATAAGTTGTTTTCTTTTAATTAACGTATCGAGTCTTACAAGAGGGGACTCTGTTGCAGATGTTGCTTTAAGGCTGCTTTCATCGAACTCAAGATTGTAATAGAAGCAACTACATTCTTTTTTCTTCTTTAAAACTTTTGCAACTATAGAGTCGATAACAAGATCTGTAGGCTCTAGTTGTAACCGTATAGAAAGTATTATTTTTTCATTAAGAGGGAACACTTCGTCTGTTTTTATGAGACAGTGTGTTTCATCAAATAAATAGCTTTTAACATCTACCCACTCTTTTTTCAAAAATCCACGACGAACTTTCACGCGAATAAATAGACCTTTAATATGATCTGAAAATCCGGGACTTGTTGATTGAGGTGTTATTTGAGGTGTTGGGCTTTCCATAAATTAAAGCTCATTTATCCTTTTTGATGATCTTGACTTGCAATTTGTTGTTTAAATTTTAAACATATTTGTTAAATATGCAAGTATTTCATGAGATTATTGCATTTTGTTAATGTAGTCTTTAAGTCTTAACACCATACCGTCCTTGTCATAGGGAGGGTATGGTGTTCTATTATTAATCTAGCTTGTTTACTGCTACATGGTAAGTTGGATCTTCTATTACATTCACTTCAACTAAGTCACCCGCTTTAACTAACAGATCTTGGCACTCGTGACTTAAATGGCGAATATGTAGTGTCTTTCCATCATTGGTGAAGCGTTCAGCTAAAGTATCTATTGCTTCAAGGCCTGAGTGGTCGCACACACGTGAGCCTTTGAAATCAACAATTACATCGTCGCTATCTTCTGAAGGGGTGAACTGTTGAAGAAAGTAACTAACAGAACCAAAGAACAGAGGCCCTTGAACATCGTAGACAGTTGAACCCTTATCATCAGTCTCTCTTGTTACAATAACGTGCTTGGCGTGCTCCCAGGCAAATACAAGCGCAGAAACAATAACACCCACAACCACTGCAATAGCTAAGTCAGTCGCCACTGTGACGGCTGATACTAAAATAAGTACAAATGCATCTGATTTAGGTATTTTCTTTAAAATTCTGAGACTCGACCATTCAAAAGTCCCAAGTACAACAATAAACATTACCCCGATGAGAGCCGCAATGGGTATTTCTTCAATAAGTGATGATGCAAATAGAATAAACATTAATAGAGATAATGCAGCGGTAATCCCTGATAGACGACCACGCCCACCCGAGTTTACGTTGATCATACTTTGTCCGATCATTGCACAGCCGCCCATGCCTCCGAAAAATCCGGTTACCGTGTTAGCGACACCTTGACCTACACATTCTTTATTTCCTTGACCTCTTGTTTGAGTAATCTCATCAATTAGCGTCAGTGTTAATAATGATTCAATGAGGCCAATGGCTGCAAGGATGATTGAGTAGGGCAGAATGATCATGAAGGTTTCCCAGGTGAAGGGAACAGAAGGGATATGGAAGTCTGGGAGTCCACCCGCAATAGATGCTACATCGCCAACGACTTTAGTATCCAGGTTCATTCCCATTACGGCCAGTGTAACAGCGATGATAGCAACCAGTGATGAAGGCACCGCTGTTGTTATTTTTGGCAAGAAGTGAATGATAGCCATGGTTAAACCGATAAGCCCCAGCATGATGTAAAGACTGGCTCCTTCAATCCAGGCAACGTCGACTACACTGCCTTCAAGAGAGGTGCCTGCTAGCCAGCCTGCTTCTCCATTGATGCCGAACTGACTTAGTTGAGCAAGAAAAATAACAATGGCTAGTCCGTTAACAAACCCAAGCATTACAGGGTGAGGAACAATTCGAATAAATTTACCTAGCTTAAACACACCGGCGCCAATTTGAATAATGCCCATCAGCACAACAGTGGCGAATAAGTATTCGACGCCATGGTCTGCAACGAGTGCAACCATTACAACAGCCAATGCGCCTGTAGCACCTGAAATCATACCAGGCCGACCACCGATACATGCGGTAATTAAGCCGACCATAAAGGCCGCATATAATCCAACAAGTGGTTCAACACCTGCAACAAATGCAAACGCGATAGCCTCAGGGACTAGTGCAAGTGCTACAGTAAGGCCGGACAGCACATCATTTTTAACACTACTTGCTGTGCTTGAGTTAAGTTCGAACATCTAATTCCTCGGGGTTGGGAGGGTGTTGAAAAGGGCGCAATTCTAGTGAATTGGACGTTAGTTATCAAATCATCTATGTACTACAATGTAAGTTGATATTAATGTTAATTATAGAAGTTTCTATTAAGTCTTTGAAATATAGATATATAGTGATATTTTTCTATATTCAAAAATTGTTAAATAGCATATTTTGAATATAGAAATGTTATCTACCGTACTAGTTACTAGCCCCCTTTAGAAACAAAGGAGGCTAGGTCTGAGCTATCTTTGTCTTCTGTTGTTCTCATTACCGCGTTTTTTTACAGTCCCTTTCTTTTTCGGCTTTGATGAAGGGCGTGTATCTGAAGTCTCTCTAGGTGGTAAGCCTGTATGCTGCGTTAGTATCTCACCCTTTTGAGGTTTTTTTCCTGCTTGATTATTTGTTCTTCTGTTATCGGTATTTCTGGTTCTTGCTCCGTGAGGTTTAGCGCCTGATCGAGCATTTTCAAAAGGAACAAGGTGCTTGTCACCATTACCAATTAAGTGGGATTTCCCCATGTTACGCAGTGCTTCTCTTAATAATGGCCAGTTATCAGGATCATGATAACGTAGAAAGGCTTTGTGTAGTTTTCGTTGTCGTGCACCTTTAGGTACATTCATGGGTTTAGATTTATAATCCAAACGATGCAATGGGTCTCTACCACTATGATACATCGTTGTTGCATTCGCCATGGGGGATGGATAGAAATTTTGAACTTGGTCAGCTTTGAATCCATTTGATTTAAGCCAAAGCGCAAGGTTCATCATATCTTCATTGCTCGTTCCAGGGTGAGCTGATATGAAATAAGGTATTAAAAATTGTGGTTTACCTGCTTCTTTTGAGTATTTCTCAAAAAGTTCCTTAAAACGATGGTAGGTCCCCATGCCTGGTTTCATCATTTTTGAAAGCGGAGCATCTTCTGTATGCTCTGGAGCTATTTTGAGGTAACCCCCTACGTGGTGAGTTACCAGTTCTTTTATGTACTCAGGGTCTTCAACCGCTAAATCATACCGTAAGCCGGAGGCAATCATGATGTGTTTGATGCCTTTAATTTTACGGGCACGTCGATATAACTGTGTTGTCGGGGAGTGATCTGTAATCAGATTTTTACATATAGAAGGATAAACACAGCTTAAACGACGACAGCCGGCTTGAATTTCATCCGTTTTACAGGCCAGTTGGTACATGTTGGCTGTAGGGCCCCCAAGATCAGAGATAGTACCTGTAAAGCCCGGCGTTTTATCCCGTATAGCTTCAATTTCTTTGACGATGGAGTCTTCAGAACGATTTTGAATAATTCGTCCTTCATGCTCTGTTATTGAGCAAAATGAACAACCACCGAAACAGCCTCGCATAATGTTGACTGAAAACTTAATCATTTCATAAGCGGGTATTTTTGCGTTTCCATAACTGGGGTGAGGCACCCGTTGGAAGGCTTGTTCAAAAACATTATCTAACTCATCTGTTTCAAGAGGAATAGGTGGCGGATTTAACCATAAGTGTCGCTCGCCGTGTGCTTGAACTAGTGTGAATGCGTTAGATGGGTTTGTTTCAAGGTGGAGTATTCGCGATGTATGGGCATAAAGTACGGGGTCTTTTTTAACTTTCTCAAATGATGGCAGTCTAATATATGCCTTTGCTGTACCTGTAGACGGTATAATTCTAACAACACTCACGTCTTTATCTTCAATTTCTTTGGTGGCGTTATTTATATTTTCATTTTTACTGTCTTCGGGGCTACATGAAGGGGATTCATCACTGTAGCCAGGAACATTGTATGGATTTTCTTTTGTGTAGGCTGTTTTTGGCTTTTCGATGCGCGTAGAATCTTTTTCTTCCCAGTCAGTAGGAAGTTTAGAAAGCATGCACGCAGTACCTCGCACATTGGTAATGCTTTTTATATCTTCGCCATTTGCAATGCGGTGGCTTACTTCAATAATTGCACGTTCAGCATTACCATATAATAAAATGTCAGCCTTTGAGTGAGGTAAAACAGAACGTCGAACGGTATCTGACCAGTAATCATAGTGAGCAATTCTTCTAAGGCTGGCCTCTATTCCCCCAATAATTACAGGGCGATCTTTATAAGCTTCTTTGCATCGCTGAGTATAAACAATGACAGCTCTATCTGGCCTCTTACCGCCTTCGTTATCTGGGGTGTAGGCGTCTTCATGTCTAATTTTAAGATCAGAGGTGTAACGGTTGATCATTGAGTCCATGTTACCTGCCGACACTGCAAAAAACAGGTTCGGTTTACCTAGCTTCATGAATTCTTCTTTATTACTCCAGTCTGGTTGAGCAATAATTCCAACACGAAAGCCCTGAGATTCTAATAATCGACCTATAACTGCCATGCCGAAGCTTGGGTGGTCAACATAAGCATCACCACTAATAATGATGATGTCACAGCTATCCCAGCCCAGTTCATCCATTTCTTTGCGAGACATGGGTAAAAAAGGAGCGGTTCCATAACACTCGGCCCAATATTTAGGGTAAGAAAACAGTGGCTTGGCTGCATGCATAATAGATTATTACTCTGGATACTTAAAATTGCTGACCATTTTACATTATCAGATCATATCTGACTATTTTAGTAGGTTATTATTCGAACCTTTTCAAGAAGAAGCTCACAATTTTGTTGGTATACACTTTATTGCTATAGAACAGGTAATCATGCTTTGATATATTAAACTTCAGTATTTAATGAACTCAACGGGTAAGTGCAGCTAATAACTAGTCGCCAAGGACAAGATAATAAAAATGAAAGATAAGTATTGGTTAATGGGACCTATTTATGATGCAGTGAGTTTTCTATTTGCTGGCAACGCCATTCTGAAATGCAAATGCTCAATGCTCAGTTCAGAACATTTAAAACCAGGTGATAAAGTGCTTTTTGCAGGCATTGGTCATGGCAAAGAGGCTATTTATGCGGCAGAGCAAGGGGCTGAGGTAACCGTTGTAGATTTATCTAAAGCGATGCTCGATAAGTTTAAAGAAGGGCTCGATAAATCGAATAAAAATCTCAACATTAAGATTGTTCATAAAGATATTATGAGAGTCGATAACTTCGGTGAGTACGATATGATTGCCGCGAATTTCTTTCTCAATGTTTTTAATGAAGGCTTTATGAGTGAAGTGCTCAAGCACCTTATTAAATTAGGTAAAGATGATGCATCTATTGTGGTAAGTGATTTTGCCATGCCTGAAGGAAACGCTCTAGCACGCTTTGCAAAACGCGCTTACTGGTATACTGCTATTGGAATATTCTGGGCAACAACAGGTGCTGCATTGCATCCTGTTTATGACTATCGCAGACATATGACGGATCAAGGTTTAAATGTTGTTGATAAAAAACATACAACGGTCTTGGGTTTAAATGCCTATACTTCATTTTTGGGTAAGAAGTCTTAAACTTTACATATATGCTTTCTGAAGTTTGATCTCAAAAACCGTTATAAGGACATAAAACATGTTAAGTCGCTCAATTTGGCTAATCTGCTTTGCACTGCTATTTACTCGCTTTGCATACAGTGTAGAAATAAACTCACCTGAAGCTTTTATTTCTGCCATGTCAGAGCGTCTTCAAGTAACGCTTTCTGAAGCTAAAAGTAATAAACGGCTTAATGATGTTGCTTATGTGGATCAGATCATTGACCAAGAGGTAATTCCTCATGTTCATTTGGAAGCACTGTGTAAACGTATCTATAAAAATCACTGGAATCAAATAGCAGAAGAAGGCAAGACGCAGGAGGCAATCCATGCTGTTGTCTCTTCTTTAAAAAGAACGTACCGCTTAGCTGTAAGTGCTTATAACGGTCAGAAGATTGAAATAATTAACAGCAAAAACCAGAAAGCCTACAGTATTGTTAGAATCAAGATAAATACCAATGGCAAAAATGATCATACAATCGATTTTGCTGTCAGACAATTTGATAGTGAATACAAGGTTTTTGATTTTTCAATTGATGGAATTGTGGTAAGTAAGACACTTAGCACGGCCATTAGTCACCAGATTAATTCCATAGGGCTTCAAGCAACTCTCGACGAACTTAATAATAAGTCTCTCAAAGATGGTGAGTCTTGATTCGACTCTACCAATATCCAAAATTAATACTTCTAGCATTAATTACAGTTGTCGCTTTACTGTCGACGCAGCTTTCTAAATTACACCTTGACGCGTCTGCTGACTCACTGGTATTAGAAGGGGATAATGCACTTCAAATTTATAGGGATGTGAATAAAGAATACGGTTCTGAAGAGTTTCTAGTAGTTACGTACACACCTAAGGAATCATTATTTAGTGATACTGTTTTAAATGAATTATCACATATAAAATCAGAGTTACTTACCCTGCCCGAAGTGTCTAATGTCATTTCAATTTTGGATGTACCTTTACTTTATAGCCCTCCTGTAAAAATGAGTGAATTATCCGAAGGCATCAAATATCTCTCTTCAAAAAATACAGATAGAGCACTAGCAAAAGCTGAATTTCGAGATAGCCCTTTATATTCTCAATTATTGACCAGTTATAATTTTGATACCACGGCCATTCAAATTAATTTTAAACGAGATGTGGTCTTTTTTACGTTGCTTACTGAGCGAGACTCTCTAAGGAGTAAGGCATTATCAGGTACGCTAGGTATTAATGAGCATGAATCTCTAAAACAGGCAGAACAAGCCTTTAGTAATTATTCAGTTGAGCTTAATAATAAGCAGGAAGTCTTGATTGAAAATGTACGCTTGATAATAGATAAATATAGATCCGGTGGGGCGCTATTTCTAGGTGGTGTGCCAATGATAGCGTCAGATATGATCGCTTTTATAAAAAATGATTTATTGGTCTTTGGTTTCGGACTACTTTTATTCATTGTGATATTACTGGCGGTTATATTTAGACAAGTAGCTTGGGTTTTCTTACCTTTATTAACTTGCCTTGTTTGTGTATTAGGTATGCTTGGAGCTATTGCTGCATTAGACTGGAAGTTGACAGTTATATCTTCGAATTTTGTTGCTTTATTAATGATAATTACCTTATCAATCACCATCCATTTAGCCGTTAGATACCGAGAGCTCAGTGTTAATTATCTTAAGGAGTCTCAAGGCGCGCTTGTGATAGATACAGTCCGTTTTATGCTGCGTCCTTGTTTGTATACAGCGATAACCACTATCGTTGCTTTTGCTTCATTAGTAGTTAGTGGTATTCGGCCTGTTATTGATTTTGGGTGGATGATGACCATTGGTGTATCTGCCGCCTTTGTTGTCGCGTTTTTAGTGATACCTTCTGGTTTGATGTTAATTCCGCTTAGCTACACTAAGAGTCAAACTGTCGCTCCTAAGTCTTCAGCCCCCAACAAAGCTACTGCCTTCACTACATACTTTGCAATTTTTGCCGATAAAAATGCTTATTGGGTTTGGGGGATTAGTGCAATATTGCTTGTTTCTAGTGTAGTAGGAATATCACGCCTTCAAGTGGAAAATCGATTTATTGATTATTTTGACTCATCAACTGAAATTTATCAGGGAATGGAAGTTATTGATCAAAAGTTAGGCGGAACTATACCTTTAGATATTATAATCCGAACAAAGACAAATAATAAAAACAATGATTTAGAAGATCAACCTGATATTGTTTCTAACTCATCAGATAATTTTGATGATGTTTCTTTTGATGATTTTGGTGGCGACTTTGAGGATGGTTTTTCAGATGAACCCTCTATGACTTCTACATCAAGGTATTGGTTTACGAGTCATGGCTTGAAAGAAATTGAAAAGCTACATAACTATGTTGACTCTATTGAGCAAACGGGCAAGGTTCTTTCACTAGCGTCTCTTTATCAAGTATTGAAAGATGTAACGGGTAGTGGTATTGATGATTTTCAACTCGCTTTAATTTCTCAAAATCTGACTGATGATATTAAAGATTCATTAATAGATCCCTACTTATCTGAAGACGGGAATGAAAGTCGTCTCTCTATGCGCGTTAAGGAAACGAGTTATCAGTTAAACAGGAATGAGTTATTACAACAAATTGAAGACTATTTACAGAATGATATGGGCTTAAGTAAGGATGAGTATGAATTAACGGGCATGTTGGTTCTCTATAATAATATGCTGCAAAGCCTATTCCGCTCACAGATATTAACGCTTGGTTCAGTGTTTATAGCTATAACACTCATGTTCACAATACTTTTCAGGTCGCTTTATTTAGCACTTATTGCAATAACACCTAATTTACTCGCTGCAGGTATGGTATTAGGGAGTATGGGGTTGTTAGGTATTCCTTTAGACATGATGACCATCACTGTAGCGGCTATCACGGTTGGGATTGGGGTTGATGATACTATCCATTATATTCACCGCTTTAAAAAAGAGTTTGCTATAGATGGTGATTATGTGGCGACGATGTATCGCTGTCATAACAGCATAGGGCGAGCAATGTTCTATACCTCCATAATTATAATTATGGGCTTTTCGATACTCTCGCTATCTAATTTTACACCCACCATCTACTTTGGATTGTTAACTGGATTTGCCATGTTTTCTGCACTTCTGGGTGCTTTAGTATTATTGCCAAGACTATTAATTACCTTAAAGCCTTTAGGTAATTGATCTTTGTATTGTTACTGGCCTTCGCGTTATGTTAAAACGTGCCCTGAGTATTAACACTCGTTTTTTTATTACATCCTAGGATTACAAATTAAATGCAAACTAATGCCGACAAGCCAAAAGGCAAATTTCAAAAAGTATCACAAGTGTCAGCTGCCTTTAGCTTTTTATTTATGTTCGTTAGCGGCTATTTTTTATATAAAGACGGCCAAGAGTTAGGGATGTCAGACCCTGTTACTGCTAGTTGGCTCGCTTGTTTTTTCTTCTTTTTCTTTATGGGGTTCGCCCTCAACCTTCTTGCAAAAGCCAACTTGCCCAGTTTTAAGTTTGAAGATTAATTAATATGTTGTTCATTTTATTAGAGAGATAATATGGCCCGTTTTACTCTTCTTGGTACAGCGACTATTCCCGGACAGGGAACGGAGTTGCGTTTACTTCAGCGTAATGATGAATTTGCCATAAAAATTGCGGGTATTAGTGGCGAACTCATGAACACACGTCTTCATGGTTCTGAAGATGCGCTGGCTACCTTAGCGTGTGACCGAATTGTTGATCGACCTTCACCGAGCGTTTTAATTGGTGGGCTGGGAATGGGGTTTACCTTGGCCGCTGCGCTAAACTCATTGGGTGATACCGCTGAAGTCACTGTTGCAGAATTGGTTCCGGAAGTTGTCGAGTGGAATAAAGGCCCTTTGGGTTCTGCATCTGGCTACCCTTTATCTGATGCTCGAACACGCGTACATATAGGTGATGTAGGCGAGTTAATGAGAGATGCAAAGGGGGAGTATGATGCCATTCTACTGGATGTTGATAATGGCCCTGAAGGTTTAACTCGCAAAGAAAATGACTGGATTTATTCACCTGACGCATTAAAAGAAGCCAGAGCAGCGCTTCGTCCAGGGGGAATATTAGCTTATTGGTCTGCAGGCCAAGATAATGCTTTTACCGCGCGCTTAAAAAAAGCAGGCTATAAAGTTGAAGCGGTTACTGTAAGAGCTCATCGTCCAGGAAAAGGCGCCAAGCATGTGATTTGGTTAGCCTGGTAATATGTGCTAATTATTAATGGTGAGTTTGTTCACTCCAACGCTGGCGGCAAATATCCATAATAACTTGTTGGGGTTTATTTATTGTCTTGTCGTCACTGTAAGCCAAACCTATTGTTCGAGATAGATCTATATCTGTTATTTCTTTAAGCGTGATGTCTTTTCTTGTCGTTATCTGCGGAATGCTTGGGATGAGCGCCGCACCAATTCCAGCTCCTACCAACCCCAAAGCGTATTCAACCGTCTGAATTCTTGCTCTGATTTGAAACTGCAAACCTTGTCTAGACATTACTTGCTCTAATGCAGAGACCGCTTCACAGGGAGTGCGGTATATAAAAGGAAGTTCGTTAAGGTCACTTACGCGTATTTCTTGTTTCAGTGTGAGTGGGTGGCCAGTAGGCAACGCTAAAAAGTAATTATCTCGCCAAAGAGGCTGAAAACTTTCATTACTTTGTAAATAAGCAGTGGTAATTATACGTGCATCGCTCGCTTCTTCTGGTTGAACGAGAGTGAGCTCTATTTCTGTTATGGCATTAACAAGGTCTTTTAATAAGGCACTTACTCGCTCAGCTCCAAGAGATCTAATTAAACCTAGACGAAAGGGGATTTTCTTTTTTGGGGTCTGGAATAGGTGGCCAATCGCCTTCGCATCACTTAACAATTTTTTTGCGAGTGGGTAAAGCTCTTTACCCGCTTCTGTGGGCGTTACCCCTTTAGGGGTTCTTATAAATAGTTTCGACTTTAAGGAATCTTCAAGCTGACTAATAGCGGATGATATAGAGGGTTGTGCAATAAAACATCGTTTAGAGGCCGCCGTAATGCTGCCGCTTTCATATACTGAGATGAAGTATCTTAATGATTTTAAGTCCATAGGTATTACCTATATCAGATAAAGATAAACAATATTATACCTTTGCTTTAAATTTTAATATTCTTAGTCGCATATTAATTTATATCGCTATCATTTTGGAGAAATTACATGAGTCATACACCCTTTGAATGGCGTGATCCTTTAAATCTTGAAAGTATGCTTTCAGAAGAAGAAAGAATGATAAGAGACACCGCGCATGAGTATGCCCAAGACAAACTTATGCCACGGGTGTTAATGGCAAATCGTAACGAACATTTTGATCGTGAAATTATGACAGAGCTAGGTAGTTTGGGTTTACTTGGCGCCACCTTGCCAGAGCAGTATGGTTGCTCCAACGTAAATTACGTTAGTTATGGCTTAATTGCCCGCGAGATAGAACGCGTTGATAGTGGTTACCGTTCTGCAATGAGTGTTCAATCTTCACTGGTTATGCACCCTATATATGCTTACGGCTCAGAGGAACAAAGGCAGAAATATTTGCCAAAGTTAGCGAGTGGTGAATGGGTAGGATGTTTTGGTCTAACTGAACCGGATGCTGGCTCAGACCCTGGAGGAATGAGAACAAGGGCAGAAAAAGTGAGTGGAGGCTATAAACTCACTGGCGCTAAAATGTGGATTACCAACTCACCCATTGCTGAAGTGTTTGTTGTTTGGGCAAAGCTTGATGGCGTTATTCGAGGTTTTATTTTAGATAAAGGCTTAGATGGCTTAAGTGCACCTAAGATCGAAGGTAAATTCTCATTAAGGGCTTCTATTACCGGTGAAATTGTAATGGATAATGTTTTCGTGTCTGAAGAGCAAATCTTACCGAATGTTGAGGGCTTAAAAGGTCCTTTTGGGTGTTTAAATAAAGCACGGTACGGGATTTCTTGGGGGGCTCTCGGTGCTGCGGAATTCTGTTGGCATGCGGCTAGACAATATACCCTAGATAGAATTCAGTTTAATAAGCCTTTAGCCTCAACACAGTTAATTCAGAAGAAATTGGCCGATATGCAAACGGAAATAACATTAGGTTTAATGAGTAGTATACAAGCTGGTCGGCTAATGGATAACAAACAACTTCCTACTGAAACAATCTCTCTAATAAAACGAAACTCTTGCGGTAAAGCACTTGATATTGCTCGGGTTGCCCGTGATATGCACGGGGGTAATGGAATATCTGATGAATATCATGTTATTCGTCATGTTATGAACCTTGAAGCGGTTAATACTTATGAAGGCACTCACGATGTACATGCTTTGATTTTAGGGCGAGCTCAAACAGGTATTCAGGCATTTTTCTAAAATAAGTGCAGGGGGTAGGGTATGAGAACCAGGGCAGATATTATTGATGATAATTTTTGCAGAAGCGTGTTATCAAATAATCTGCCTACTCCTCCTTCTACTACAGCATCAATTATTAGTTTTGATGAATCAGATCTTTCAGCTCATGAACTTGTTGATCTATTTGAATCTCAAGTCATGAGCCGTCAATTGGATTTTCATTCAAGGCGCTTACAAGCACGAGGTGAAAGCTTTTACACTATTGGAAGTGCAGGCCATGAAGGTAATGCAGTGTGTGGAAAGGTTTTTCGCCACACAGACATGGCATTTTTACATTACCGTAGTGCTGCATTTCTTATTCAACGAAGTAAGCAATTAGGAGGGCAGACTCCGCTGTACGATATGCTCTTGTCCTTTTCTGCTTCATCCGATGACCCCATTTCTGGGGGCCGACATAAAGTACTTGGTAGTAAGCATTTATTCATCCCGCCACAAACAAGTACCATTGCTTCTCACCTACCTAAAGCCGTAGGTGCCGCTTTTAGCATTCCTTTATCTGCTAGTCACAATGTAACTGTAAACGCAGAGATGCCATCAGACAGTGTGGTTATTTGTAATTTTGGTGACGCCTCATCAAACCTCTCTACCGCTCAAGGGGCAATAAACTCTGCTGCGTGGGCTGCTTATCAAGGGACTCCACTGCCACTGGTATTTATTTGTGAAGATAATGGAATTGGAATTTCAACGGCCACACCAGAAGGATGGATAGCCGCCAATTTTTCAAACAGGCCTGGGCTTAATTACCTTTATTGCAATGGTTTGGATCTAATAGATACCTATGAAACCATGAAGAACGCAGAATCAATTGCGCGTTATCGTAAACAACCTGTGTTTGTGCATATGAAAACGGTACGCCTAATGGGACATGCAGGGTCTGATGCAGAAATTGCTTATCGCACACAACAAGATATCGATGCTACTGAAGCGCATGACCCCTTGCTTTATAGTGCTGGTCTTATCATCAATAACAATATTCTAAATTCTGAACAGCTTGTTTCACTATATAACGACATGGGGGAGCGCGTATCAAGAGTGGCGGAGTTTGCTATTAAAAGGCCTAAATTGGAATCATTGAATGACGTGTGTGCGTCTTTAGCGCCCAAACGAACACCTTGCGTTAAAGATAATCGCTTTGTTGTTACAAAGGAGCAAAATAGAGATTTATTTAAGCGCGACAAAACACTGTTGGCGAAACCTCAACCCATGGGGAGAATTATTAATTGGACCTTAAAGCGTTTGATGGCTTCACAGAAGAACATAGTACTATGTGGTGAAGATGTTGGGATTAAAGGCGGTGTATATCATGTTACTCATGGTTTGGTTGAGCAATTTGGTGCAAGCCGTGTACTTAATACTTTGCTAGATGAACAATGCATATTAGGGCTTGCAATAGGCATGGCACACAATGGGTTTCTGCCTATACCTGAAATTCAATTTCTTGCCTATGTCCATAATGCTGAGGATCAAATTAGAGGAGAGGCTGCAACCTTGTCTTTTTTCTCAAACGGTCAATTCAGTAACCCTATGGTAATAAGAGTGGCTGGCTTAGGGTATCAAAAAGGGTTTGGTGGTCATTTTCATAATGACAACTCACTGGCTGTTTTTAGAGATATCCCTGGGATAGTTATTGCTTGTCCATCCAATGGTAAAGATGCATCTGCCATGCTGAGCACGTGTGTGCAGCATGCATGGGAACAGAAAAAGGTCATTATTTTTATTGAGCCTATTGCCCTATATATGACAAGGGACTTACATCAAGAGAGCGATAATCTGTGGGCTTGCCATTTTGAATCTGAAGTACCAGCTATCGAGATAGGGCAGTTGGGTGTTCATATTGAATGCGCCTCGGAGAATCAACATAAGTTATGCATTATCACCTATGGTAATGGTTACTTTCTATCACGTCAGGCAGCCAAAATACTCAATGAGAAATACGGAGTTGATGTAACTATTGTTGACCTTCGATGGCTATCAGACATCGATGAGGAAGCATTGCTAAATATTGTTAAGCCCTTTGAGCATATTTTAGTGGTTGATGAATGTCGAAAATCAGGCTCAGTCAGTGAGGCCATTTTAGCTATTTTTATAGATGCAGGAACAAAAGATAAAACTATAAAAAGACTAACAGGGGAGGATTGCTTTGTTCCTTTGGGTAAGGCAGCAACACTCGGCATGCCAAGTCGTGAAGATATCGTACAGGCATCACTATCAATATTTATAAATACATCTATTTTCGAGGAGATCAAATAATGAAAGAAAAAGTGCTTGTTGTTTGCCCTGGAAGAGGTACATACAATAAAGAAGAGCTGGGATACCTAGGGCGTTACCACTCGGGTAAATCTACAATGATTGATACCATTGAAGAACACCGAGTAAAAAACAAACAAACGCCCATTGTTCAGCTAGATGAAATGAACCAATACAACTTAAAGAAACATACCTCTGGTGAGAATGCATCAGCCCTTATTTATGGTTGCGCACTGGGGGATTTTTACGATATTGACCGTGACCGTTATGATGTGGTTGCAGTAACGGGTAATTCCATGGGGTGGTACATTGCATTACGGTGTGCTGGCGTATTGAATGATAGGAATGCTATTAACCTCATCAATACTATGGGCTCTATGATGAAAAATGGCATTATTGGTGGTCAGTTAATTTACCCTGTCGTGGATGAACATTGGCAATTTGACGATGACAAAGCAAATCATCTTAATCAGGTCATCAAGGAAGTTAAAGATAGACAAGGTTGTGAGCTTTATCTATCGATTGATCTTGGTGGATACCGAGTATTGGGTGGAAATGAACCTGCTCTTAAATTAGTCGAAGAGATGCTTGATCGAGTAGATGATCGATTTCCTATGCGTTTGTACAATCATGCTGCATTTCATACACCATTACTTCATAAGGTTTCAGAAACCGCTAAACAAAGTCTACCTGTTTCTTTATTTACACCCTCAACAACAGCGCTTATCGACGGTAAAGGTAAAGTATGGCAGCCTGATTGTTTTAGTGTGGATGAAATTTATGACTATACCTTAGGGCCACAAGTTTTAGAGCCGTATTACTTTGGGCGAGCTATAGAAATAGCCGTTAAAGAGTTTGCGCCAGACAAAATCATTATTACCGGGCCGGGTTCTAATTTAGGCGTGAGCGTTGCACAAAAATTAGTTCAAATGAAGTGGGATGGAATGGTCGACAAAAAGTCATTCCTTGAGAGACAAGAAAGTGCCCCATATATTTTATCCATGGGGCGTGAAGATGAACGCGCAATCGTGGTGAGGTAGTTTATTACTGCCTTAAGCGCTTCAGTTTACTTGTTTCTATATTCCAGTTTGTTATCGGTATAAACAATCTCTGAGCGACCGGCGAGCCAGTCTCGGTCGTAAGGAGATATCAAATAAATTGAATATACAAAAAGATAAAATGCGCCAAACACGTAAGAATAAGAAAATGTAGCGATGGTTATAAATATGAGTGATGCTATTTGTAAATAGGTTTGTAGATCACTTAGGGCAATATAATCAGATGTTGAGTTAGATTTTAAATCGCAGAAAGTCAGGTATATTTTACAGCTGATGTAAACGGTCAGAGTGAAAAGTATAAATAATACAAATGTTTCAGAGTTAAACCCTGAAATAATAAAATTACCTATCGAGAATATCAAAGAGACCTGTACAAGTCTGGCAGGCGTTTTGTCACTTAAATCCATTACTGTTCCCCTGTTATCACTAATAAACTAATTATTTGAATTATTCTAATAATAATGTAGTTGATTCTAACGTGATAAGGGAGTTAATTAATAGTAATGAATGGAGTGAGTCACAACATCCGTGACTCACTAAAATTAGTTAATCAATATAAAAGTAACGGCTAGTGCCTGTGTAAGAAACTATTTTGCCACTCCAAGGTTTCTTTCTGTCACCGTAATGCTTCATTCGATAATAGCCCGTTGAAACATCACTAGGAATGGCCCAGCTCAAAATGGCATGTGATGTTCCCCAGAAACCATCGATTCGTTGCCATTGGAATTTGGTTTCCCAATCATTATCTCTTGCATAAACAGTCCATCCATTACCATTCCAGCGCTGCACCTCCATAAATGTACCTTGCGTTCGAAGGTTATTTTTAGGATGTCCTGACCAAAATTTAACGACCACGTTTTCGCCTTTTTTGTAGCGACTATTGGCGTTCTGAACAACGTCACCAATGCTTTTAAAAATGGGAGCCTGATCATGAACGACACCTGTTTGAAAATTTATTGTCTCTCCTGTCAAATCTCGAGGGATTGGCTCAATAATAGGGAATGATACCGGGTTTAAATTAGGTTTAGGGTTTTCTCCTGCTGGCAATAGGCTGGCCGCTAGTTGGTAAAAAGACTGTTGATAAGCTGCTAATGTCCAAGGGCCAAAATGAGTAGAACCCCCTTCGTAATGCTGCATGTCATATTCTTCTTTTGTAGTGACGTAGCCACTATAGGCATTAGAGAGCGCGGCGACGACAGTGTAGCTTAACTGATCATCCAGTACACTTTGCACTGTTTCCATTAGTCTACGCCCAGACATAATAGTGAACTCAGCTGGTACGGCTAACATGCCTAATTGTCCTATTTTATGTAGAGATACAGGCAGAACTTCAGGTGACCAAGGGTAGGGAGACGTCTTGCCTTGAGTAATTAAAACGGCTTTAGGGGCATGACAATCAAGATCAGCCTGAGTGGGCGCAACAATCATGCTGGCTATAAACTGAATAAATGGGTTTGCATTAGTTGACCCTTCACTAAAAAGATCTACTCCTCGACCATCTTCAGTACCCGCTGCAAAAGCTTCACCCAAGGCCGCTACACAGGTAGTTTTTTGAGTACCATCAGTAAAATCACCAGAAATGGTCGTAGAAGACATATCAACATAACGTTGTGAAAATTCAATACTCCCCGTTAGTTGTTCTGTTGCCGTTTCATAAAGTTCTAAGGCTTTATGGTATTGTCTTTCTCCAATAAGTCTTACATTTTCAAATCGGTCAGTTGTAGGGCCACGACCTTCAGCGTCAGAGTTTAGGTTAGGTGACATATCTCCTGCATTACTGATAGCAAAAGCGGCTACAAAATTATTATTCCCTTGATACGTTGAGTGCTTATGTTTCTTCTCGAAAAGGTAAGATGCATGACCTTTGTTGTCACCACTTAGTAGCTTAAGGTCTTTGCCCATCGCATTGGGATGAGTTGCAAACCAACTAATCATGCCTACTTCATTGTTGCCTTCCTGGAGTATTTTTAAAACCGTCATAGGTTTCTGAATGTCAGAGCTATATTTATTACGCTCAGCAAGAGGATTGTTGTTATACGCTTCTATTGAACGGTTATAACTAGCATTAGATAAATCCCCTTTATTGATGAGAATATAACCAGGCTTTAAATCATTGTGGGCCTTTTCAATTGAGGCAACTATACCGTTTACTTGAGCATCATAAGCTTGCTGTATAAAGCCTAAAATGGTGATGTCGTAGAGGGCATAGTGTGATTGACCACCCACAGCAGCATGGGTGTGGGTTGCACTTAAAATGACATTCTCTTCGGTGTAAAGATCACCATATTTTTGATTAAGCTTGTTAATGACACCCTGAAACACAGATTGAAAGAGCGCGCCAGCATCAACGCTAACAAAAGCAATGCGCTTATCTGTATTTGGCTCTGAAATCACATAGGCGCGTGACCACTGACGTGTATGAATGCCTGCGCTTTTTTGATCAAGATTTGCATAACCCATTAGACCTACTTCTGCCGCAGGCCCTGTTATATCGTGTATACCACGACCAACCTGATAATTATTATCATAAGCCCACACGTTCACTGAGCAAATTGAGAATAGAGTAAACATAATTCTTTTAATGAATTTAGATTTAAATATTTCTTTAGTTTTTTCTATAACTTTTATTTTTATTTTCGAATACATGGTTATTCCTTGGTTAAATGACAAGAAATCTCTTGTAAGAGAATCAATTGATCAAAAAACACATTTAGAACCACTACAACTTCTTCACTACGAACCACTGATATTGAAAGTATTCGTAATGATACTTCTGTAATCTAAAAGGTCTTAATAATTAACGTGACACAGTGTCATTTATATAAATAGCTTATATTTACATACATGACAAGTAGTCACGTTAAATGGTTGTTGAATTGTGTGAGCTTAGTTTTGTTTGTGATATTTTATCTTTACAAGCAATAACACCCAAAATTAAGTGAAGAAGAACAACTTAATAACTTTATCGATGTAATCGGTGGTGGTATTGAGCAGGGTTTCAGTGAGGCCAGAGAGATTCTCGATGACCTTGGTTTTTAGAAGGTGATATTGAAAGTAATATAGATAAAATTTATGATTTGGTTCAGGAAGATCTAGAAGCGTTTAAACAAGCATTTGAACCAGCCTTGAGTGAAGACTTACGTTCATAACGAGGCTGCATTGTTTCATTGCCTAGTAGTCCCCCTTGGTGAATATAGAGAACGGGAAGGGTATCGTTTGGTGTGATTGCAAGGTAATTCAATAAACTTATCCAGCCTAGGGGGTCGTATAGAAGTTCAAACTCAATGCCTGTTTCTTCTCTCAATTCTTTCCAGATCGCATAAAATTCATCATATAACTTACCAAAGTGATATTTTCGGCCAGCATTTATAATAGACGGATGAAACTGTTGAGTGGGACAAAGCTCGAAGAATTGTTTTTTAAGGTATTCATCACTACCTACACATGCACAGGTAAGTACTTTAAAGGGTAGTTTTTGTTGTATGAAGTACTGCTGCAAAAATAGAGCGGTAGTGCCTGTACCCGAAGGTAAGGCTATATTTATATTTTCAATATTATTTTGTTGTGCCCAATCAGTTATCTCCTTTGCAAGCATGTTAACGCCATAAGCCGCCTCTTTACAGTGGCCTCCTTCTGGTACAAATATTGTATCGGTGCAGTTGGGAATTACTTCATGTTTAATATAAGTCTCAATATTACCATTTGGCATCTCACTGTTAGGTGATAATGTTGAGAAATCAATAATGTTAGCTCCATTCTCAATCGCTGCTCGATAATTGCCCTTAGGATTGCTTTTGACGTAAGAAGGGATACGGTTTACATAAAAATCAAAGTGCCAGTTCTTTAATTTAGCTAAGGCAGAAAAAGAATAGAGTGAGTTAGCCTGAGTAGATCCGTAACTAATTAGACGGTTAATACCTTCAAAGTGGTTATCAAGATAATAATAAAATTTCCTGGCTTTATTTCCTGAAAATGAGCGGTGTAGAAGGTCATCTCTTTTAATAAAAAACTGACGCCCCCTGAAAGAGCACGTTTCGACTGGAGAGCCTGTTAAGGAGGTTTTTAGCATATAAAACTTCTGATATTAAATCTGTTGGGACGTGTTATTTAGCATAACACCAATAAAGGTGATCGGTTAAATTAATGATTTTTTTGATTAATAATTCAATGTAACAAAATATTAATAAATGTAACCAACTTAGTGTTTTATGTGTTGTTATTGTGTTCTTTTAGTCTATATTTAAGTGAAAATAATAATACATTGAGGTCAATTTAGTGGCTGTTGTTACTCAAATACATGAATCAAAATTTCCTTTTAATCGCATTGGCTTATCAAGCTTAAAATGTTCGTTATGTAATTTGTGTTCATCGTATACTCCTCAAAATAAAGAAGAGGGTGATTGTATTCATGAATACATTAAACGAGAAGACACTATTAACCGTGGTGAGTATCTATTTAAAGAACACTGTTCATTTGAATCTATATTCTCTGTTCGTAGTGGGGCTTTTAAAACATACGCAGAAACAGAAGATGGAGAAGTGCAAATAACAGGGTTTTATTTACCAGGTGATATAATCGGACTCGATAGCACTAATACGAATACTTATAATTGCTCAGCTAAAGCCTTAGAATTCTCATCGTTCTGTGAAATTTCCTTTCTTCAGATTGAAGCACTTGCTTCTAAAAATTCTGAAGTCCAACATCACTTCTTTTCATTAATGAGTGCTGAAATTCAAACGAGTCGACACCTTACTTGGCTGCTAAGCAAAAAGTCAGCCGAAGAAAGAATCGCTTTCTTTTTATTAAATTTATCTACTCGTTTTAAACAACGTAACTTATCAGCTACACACTTTCGTCTTCCTATGTCCAGAATAGATATTAGCAATTACCTTGGTTTAGCAGTAGAGACCATTAGTCGCGTTTTTACTCGCTTTCAAAACATGGGCCTTATTACCGCAGAGGGGAGAGAGCTTGTATTGAACGATATAGTTGCACTGACTGACATAACAAAACACGACATGTAAAGTATTTTAAATTTTACCTTAAGTAATTTACTTTTGAGTATTTTTGAACAACCAGCATAATGTTAAAATTACGTATTATTTATTAATAAGCGAGACATGACATTGAACTGGACTATTGAAAACACACCTGACAATCACATTATTCACTCAACAACCTGCAGAGACAACTCTCAACACGCTATTCAAGCTGCTGTTGATGCTTGCTCTGAATATGCTTTCACATTCTTAAAAGATAATATAGAAGATAACTCCATGTACTGCCTATTTGACTGGGATAGCTCAAAATCACAGTTAACGATAACGGTAACGGATGATACTAAACAGAAAGACGCTGAACATATTGTTAAAATGACATTTACTGATTTTGAAAGTGAGTCAGCTGAAGAGCAAGAAGATGATGTTAAATACTGGGTTAAAGATATGCTTACAACTAGCTTGGCATTTTTGAAGTTTTCGTTAGTCGCTGGGTTTACTCGTGGCTCTAGGGTGCGGGTAGAATTATTGTAAATAGCCCATAGTTACGCAACATAAATAAACACAGCCTCATTATTTGTTGACAGAATCTACTGTATATATATACTGTATGTAAAGACAGTTAGAAAGGTCAAAAAATAAAATTGTTTATAAATAATAATGATAGAGGTGTGATATGGGTGTTTCAGTGAACGGCGATACTATTTGTGTAAAGATGCCAGTAAAGCAGCAATTAATTGCATTCTATTATAAGCGTGTAGGTGATGAGTGGGTAAAATATAAGCGTGAGCCAGTGTTAACGGTTCACTAACTTAGGGTGTAGGCTATCTTACGACAGCCTTAATACATTCTAGGTTTATTACTGTTTAACGTTATATATAGTCGTACGGACCGCCTGTTTCTAAGGCTTTTTTGTAGGCAGGTCGCGACTGAAAACGTTTTACATAGGCTGTAATATTTGGGTATTTGTTACCGACAGCGCCACTTGATACAGAGGCTTCTAATGGGAAACTCATTTGAATATCCGCACCACTTAACTTACTACCCGCAAACCATTCATTGGTTTTTAAATGTTTTTCTATGAAGTCAAAATTACCTTTGATGCTTGGTCCAATATAAGACTCATTAACTTTCTTAGATATACCTTTAGCAATCGGTCTTATAAAAAATGGCATTGGGCTAGTAGTCACTTTATCAAATACTAACTTTAAAACCAGAGGTGGCATTAACGAGCCCTCTGCATAATGCAGCCAGTAATTGTATTCCCTATGCGCTCGTGAATTTATTTCAGGCACAAGTGACCCATCACCATAAGTGGTTACTAAATAGTCAATAATTGCACCTGATTCAGCGATAGTTTCGTCTCCATCGGTAATAACAGGAGATTTACCCAAAGGGTGAACTTTCTTTAGACTTTCGGGGGCCAGACTGGTTACTTTATCCCTTTCGTAACGCTTAACTTCGTATGGCACGCCTAGCTCTTCAAGAGCCCATAGAATTCGCTGTGATCTAGAATTTTCTAAATTATGTACAAGAAGCATTTATATTTCCCTTTAAAGTAGTCAGTTCCCATAAAGTAGAACAAAAGTACATTTTAAATGGTTGAAGTAGATTAATCGAATTCATCTTACTTATAGGTGGTGATTAAATTAAGTAATGCACAGAATGATTAACTTATCTTGGTGTTCTTTATATCGTTTGTTATTTCATTTTCAATAACAAAAACTCGGTCTTGCCCCCATACAGCGGTGTTTTTATATTTGAAGCTAGGCACGCCCCAAAGACCAAGTGAGTACATTTCTTGTATGTTTGATTCAGCCCAAGTAGTCCAACTATTATCTTCCAGCATGTTTCGTGCTATTTTCCAATCCAGACCACAACTATCAACTATTTTCTTTAAGCCGCCATCTGTATCTGAACGGATTCCTAGTGCATTGACAGCTCTGGCGTAAGCCAATAAATACTCTACTGACTTGCCCTTGCTTTGTGCATACTCATATAATGCATAACACCTTTCAACGCCTTTACCTAAAGGGTCTGCCACATAGCCATAGTTTATATAGTGCTTCTCTGCTTCTCTTTTACAGTCATGAAAGATGTACATTTTTTTTGTATTTGGAACAGATAAACCGCGCATAACCATGGGCAATACAGGTTTTATAATGAGTTCAATATTATAATGTTGAGCCAATTTAACAGCATGCTCTAATCCTAAATGGGAGTAGGGGCTTCGTATCGAAAAATAGAGCGTTAGAGGTTCTTCAATCCATTTTAAGGGGATTGATGAAGCAGGTAATTGCTGACAAAAATGGTCGTATGTTTTATTGAAATTAACAAGAGGGTTGTCAGTGTTTAGTTTTAAATTATTAAGTCGCTGCTCGAGGTGATCTAAACGGTCTAATCCCCAATACCACTCTCCCGCATAATAAACCATCGCACTCATATAATGGCCTAATGAATTAAGTAAGGCTTCATTATCTGAAAGTTGTTTTTGGTTTATCAATGTAGAACCGTTATCTGGGGTGTTAGCACCATTCCAAAACTGATTAAATAACTCGATATAATGTATTATAGGTGCAGAGTTTAGCTCTAAATCAAGGAGTTTCTGGTTGTGTGATTCGATGTCATATTTTGTCACATTCGGGGCACAGCTTGGAAACTTAAGGCCGTAAAGCGTAGCTAAATGGCTAGCATCATTAAACGCATTGTTTTTCCACATCTCTTTTTCAGGAAACATTGCATCATCGAAGTTATTTATGGTGTGAAGTCTAACTGCTATGTTAAATCGTTGGGTAAATGTTTCTAAAGCTTGAATGAGAATATAGCTGTAAGGATCATTAATATTAATGAACACATGCATTATGTGAGGTGAGTTTGTTAGCGATCGCTTAAAATCATGGTATTTTCTACGTGTTCTCAGGAGAAAGTTACTAGAAATAAGATGCGCTAAATGTGGCATAAGAAGGCTTTTCACTTATTATTCCTATTTCAATTAAAGGCATTAAGGGAAAGTTAATGATAATTAAGATTCATGCAGTACTTTACCTATATTCTTCAGGAAAAACACTGCTACTATAGGTCTTGTAATGTTCTTATGAGTAAAATTTGCATAACTAAAACGTGGAGTGTTTTATGGTTGAATGGTTGGACGCCTATATTATGTATTGGCACTGGGTTGTATTGGGTATTGTCTTGGCTGGAGCAGAAATTTTTGCACCTAGTTTCTTCTTATTATGGTTAGGTGTTAGTGCGGTTGTTGTTGGAGTCATTAGTTATTTTATTGACCTATCGTTCAGTTCCGAGATAATTTTATGGGGCATTCTTTCTTTTTCAAGCTTAATAGTATGGTTCAAATTCATTGCGCCATCTATGAAAACCAAAACATTATCGGGCATGAGTAGAGAGGCATTGATTGGCCAAGAAGGAACCGTAACAGAATTCAGTAAAAGTGTATTAAAAGGTCGTTTGCGCTTCCCAGCCCCTGTTGTTGGAAATGATGAATGGGGTTTTAGGAGTGAAGATGAGTTTACTGCTGGTGATAGAGCCATTGTTACTGAAATTAGTGGTAACGACTTAATCGTAAGAAAAAAATAATCTATTTACTTTAACGTACAAGGACTAAAAGAGTATGGAAGTTATTATTATTGCCGTTGTGGCGGTGGGTTTAGTTTTAATTACTATCGCTAAAGGCGTGCGCATAGTTCCGCAGGGTGAGAAGTATGTTGTTCAAAGGCTAGGTAAGTTCTTTCAAACACTTAACCCTGGTTTAAATTTTGTAATCCCTTACGTAGATACCATTGCGTACAAAGTAACAACGAAAGATATTGTGTTAGATATTCCATCACAAGATGTTATTACTCAGGATAATGCGATTATTCAGGCCAATGCCGTTGCTTACATTAATATTCTAAACCCAGAAAAAGCAGTTTACGGAGTTGAGAACTATCAAATAGCGATTCAAAATTTGATTCAAACAACACTGAGAGCCATTATTGGAGAGATGCGTTTAGACGAGGCATTGTCATCAAGAGAGCATATTAAGACACGCTTAAAAGATGGTATATCCGATGATATTGCTGACTGGGGTATTACGCTTAAAAACGTAGAAATACAGGATATTAACCCAAGTCAAACTATGCAGGCGTCAATGGAAGAGCAGGCGGCAGCAGAGCGAGAGCGTAGAGCGGCAGTAACACGAGCTGAAGGTGAAAAGCAAGCCGCTATTCTTGAAGCTGAAGGTCGTTTGGAAGCATCAAGAAAAGATGCTGAGGCTCAAATTGTATTAGCTAAGGCTTCTGGTCGATCAATTGAAGTAGTAACAACGGCCATTAAAGATGATGAGTTGCCTGTAATGTATTTACTGGGTGAAAAGTATATTGACTCTATCAAAGCACTTTCTACTTCTGATAATGCTAAAACAGTTGTTTATCCAGCTGATTTAGCAGGCACCGTTAAAGGGCTTTTGGGTAAATTAAAGTAAGCATTTAATAAATAGCTTGATGCCTCTGTTGGGCGTCAGGCATTTTTGAAAAATATAGGTATAAGAGTGGCTAAAAAGTTTTATGTAGTATGGCAAGGTAGGGAAACCGGTATATTTACTGATTGGAATACCTGCAAAAAGCAAATCGAAAAATTCCCAGGTGCGAGATATAAGTCATTTAAAACACAAGGTGAAGCTGAATCAGCGTTTGCAGGTCATAGTGTTACTGTGACTACTTCTACAGTAAAAAAGAAGGCAACTCGTCAGACGGTTAAAACTTACTCTGCTGCAGAAGTCGATGCAATGGATACAGATACAAAGATATTTACCGATGGTGGTTGTGAGCCTAACCCTGGTGAAGCGGGTTCAGGTGTAGCTGTATATCGTAACAATAAGGTAGACGAACTTTGGTATGGTTTATATAACCCGAAAGGTACTAACAATACAGCTGAACTAAATGCGTTGCATCAGGCTTTGATAATGGCCAAAGATGAAATAGATAAAGAAAAGTCGGTCGCTATTTTTTGTGATTCTAAATATTCCATTCAGTGTGTTATCCAATGGGCCGTCGGTTGGGAGAAAAAAGGATGGAAAAAGCAGGGAGGGGAAATAAAAAATCTAGAGTTGATAAAAGAAATGTTCGCTCTGCATCAATCAATTAAAGCCAAGGTTAAAGTATTACATGTAAATGGCCATGTTGGCGTAGAAGGTAATGAGTTGGCTGACCGTATGTCAATTATGGCGATGGAATCAAAAGAGCGAGATTTTGCCTTATATAGGGAAGAATTTAACCTGAAAGCGATATTAGCGCTTAGAGCAGGGTAGATTAAATTACTCATTAATACAGTATGGACACTGAAGGAAAGGGAACTGCTATGATACCTAAAATTTTTACTAATACGCTGAACTCAATTTTAAACCCGAATGTTAAAGAGATTCGTGAAGCCCAAGAGCAAGCGATTGAGCGAATACAAACGACCTTGTTGCACGCCGAAAATGAAGTGGCTCAAAAAGCACCTTTAATGACAGAAGAGCAACGACTTAACGAAGTAGAAAGTGAGCTTAAAAAAACAGAAGAGCACTTGCTTTCTGCATTAGGAAGTTTATTTAAAGCAATATGTTATGTGGCTCCACCGCTTAACCTTAGACATTTTAGACAAGAGAAAATTATTGAAGGCGAGGTTGTTGAATAACCGTTTTATACGAATTTTGTTACAGAACCTCTACTAGTCGAACAAAGATTGAACAGAAGGCACTTATAATAATCCCTATAGATTACAGAAATAACGATATTTCTGACTGAATAGATAGGGATGTTATATGGGACTACTTAAAACAGCCACAACATGCTTTGTTATTGGCGGTGCTATAGGGTTTTTAGTTAATCAATCGCTTTCCCCGCTGGCTAATATTGATGTTTCAGGTCAGCTTGATGTCGCTTTGCAAAAAGATAAAGCGATGGTTGATTTATACAAGCAGATTAGTATAGAAAAAGCTAAAGTTGCATCATTGATAAGTGATGTATATGAACTTCATTCACGACCTCATGTTACTTCAAGTGCTCAGTTAAACCTTGAAAACAAAGACTCCCTAGAATTAATAAATTTGCTGCAATCTATGCAGGCACATGCCTCAGAAGATGATGAATATTTGGTGGATTTAATCCAGCAAAAACTGGATGCTTTATTGCGTAATAATACTGTTTCGCTGAGTGAGGCTTTAAATGAGTTAGCTCATTACGCGGGTACTCCCACCGGTGACTTGCTAGTCGATGTACTTAGCGCGATTAATGACCCTAGAATAGAAAATTCTGCTCTACTGCTAGTCAACGCGTCTAATATAGAAGAGCAGCGAATTGCTGGGTTTGATTTATTAAGCAAAATACAGTCTAAGAGCCCTGTTGTTAGGGGTGCTATTGTTCACATATTGAGAACAGAGCAAGAACCAGAAATAATCAATGCGGCACTAAGTGCTTTAAAGCCTTCAGTTGTTAATGATTATCAACATCTAGAAATCATAGAAATACTCACAACGCTTACTTATTCCCATGATGAAAAAATACGTGCTCAATCTGTCACCGTACTGGCTGAGTGGGCTATTTCTGAAGATCACTTAGAGGTAGTTGTCAATAAAACTCAAGATATGAGTGTACAAGTGCGAGCACAAGCGGCTTTTGCTTTAGGTAATGCGAAGCTTAAAACCGAAATGTCTAAGCTGTCATTAATTGCGTTAATCAGTGACGATAAAGAAGACCTAAGAGTAAGGCAAAATGCATGGGGTTCACTGGGTGCTTACCCTTTGGCTGAAAGTGACGTATTGAGATATCGAAAAATTAAAGTTGAACTTGAGAATAATGAGCAATACCTTGATGGAATAACTAATTTATAGCAATTAGGGCTTCATTAACCACTTATTGTTATGAGCCTGATTAAGGCGTACTTAAATTTTTGACAAAAAAAAGCGATAACATGAAGCCGAACCGAATCATGTTATCGCTATACGATAGGGCTAATATTGTAGGGAGGCCCTTATGGAAAGCTAAGTTAAAAACGAAGTAAACGGCCTGAAGGCTTACTTCGTTTCTATCTGCTCAACCGATGAATATATAATATGGGTAAGAGGGGCGTAGTGTAATCGTCCGTAGGGCGTAATTGTCGTTTTGGTACACCTTGTAGGTAATGGTTTGTTGTCTATACTCTTTATGCAGTTACTATTTTAATAATAAGAGGTTTTGTATGAAGGCATTACGAAGTTTTGGTTGTTCTCTATTGCTATTCCCTTTAATCAGCTTTTGCTGAACAGACGGTTACTCTCACTTATGAGAATGTTGATTCATTTCCCTGGAATATGAAAAACGGATCAGGTGTCGATCTAATTTTATTAAAAATGATCGATGAAGCTATGCCTGAGGTGAAATTTAAATATGTTCAGGCGCCTTGGAAACGTTGTTTAAATAATATTGAAACAGGTGAAACAGAAGGTTGCTTTACCGCGAGTTATAAAGAAAAAAGACTTCAGCATGGCTTTTACCCAGGTACACATTCCGGCGGGGCGGTTGACCCTGAGTTGAGATTACACTCGTCTAGCTACTCTCTATTATGTCGCGAAAGATTCAAGTGTCAATGTAACGGGTAAGATGACAATTGAAGGCCTTACTGGAAAAATTGCTGCACCTAGTGGTTATTCAATCGGTGAAGACTTATCTAAAGCCGGATATAAAATTGATATGGCTGCAACAAATACCAAAAATAATTTCAATAAGTTGATGTCGGGCCGGGTGGCAGCCGTAGCAGCGCTTACATTGAATGGGGATAATATTCTTCTCAAAAGCCCTGAATTTGCAGGTAATATAAAAGCAATCGAAACCCCTCTGGTTGATAAACCCTATTATTTAATGTTTTCAAAGCAGTTTGTAGGGTCAAACAAAGCGTTGGCTGAGAAAATATGGCAGAAAGGCGCAGAGATAAGAGAGTCACAAGCATTTAAAGATAAAGCGGGTGTATTTCTCGCTCAGTAACACTTTATTGATGTGGCCTCAGAGCTAAAATAATAAGTTTTGTGGCCGCATAGAATAGGTTTATATAAAACATGAGTTTATACGACAACTACATCCTTCCTACTGTTATCCACACTACTTGCGGTAGTAAACCCATTCTAAAGCAACGTGAAAAGGTTGTTCCTTTAGCTGAAGGGCGCGTTCTTGAAATTGGTATGGGGTCAGGTATTAACCTTCCTTATTATGACGCTACTAAAGTAGATATGATTTGGGGACTTGAGCCCTCTGAAGGCATGATGCGTAAAGCTCTGAAAAACCTTAATAAATCACCTTTTGAGGTTCAATGGTTAGATTTACCCAGCGAAGAAATACCATTAGATACCAATAGTGCAGATACCATCGTACTTACATATACTTTGTGTACGATTCCAAACTGGCAACAAGCGCTTGAAGAAATGCGTAGAGTATTAAAGCCTAATGGTTCTTTGCTATTTTGTGAGCATGGTGAGGCTCCGGACGATAATATTCGAAGGTGGCAGCAGAGGATAAACCCAGTTTGGAAAAAATTAGCGGGAGGTTGTCATCTAAATCGTCCAATACCTAGTTTGTTGACTGAATCAGGGTTTAAAATAGAGAAAATTGAAGCCCAATATTTACCCTCTACCCCAAAGTTTGCGGGGTTTAATTATTGGGGCGTGAGTAAGATAGCCTAAGTTACTCTTTACCTTATTAATAGAGAATTAGATGATGCTAGAAAAAGACCAAGTTGTATTAGTTGTTGTTGATGTTCAGGGCAAGCTAGCTCAACTTATGCCAGGTAAGGAACATCTATTCGGAAGTTTAGATAAAGTTATAAAAGGGTTTAACTTACTCGGTTTACCGATAATTTGGCTTGAACAAGTCCCAGATAAACTGGGCTCTACAATACCTGAAGTGGCTAATTTATTACCTGATATAAACCCTATTGCTAAAACATCTTTTGGATGTATGGGAAGCGAAGAATTTAAGTTAGCATTAGAGAAAACGGGTAGGGAAAGTGTAGTGCTTGTGGGTATAGAAGCACATATTTGTGTTTATCAAAGTGCCGCTCAGCTTCTAAAAGAGGGTTTTGATGTATCTGTCGTTGCTGAAGCGGTTTCTTCACGTACTTTAGAGAATTGCAAGATTGGCCTCCAGCGTATGGCCCAGTTAGGTGCTTCGATTTCATCCGTTGAAATGATACTGTTTGAATTGTTACAAACGGTAGAGGCTGCGCAATTTAGAGACATAGCTCGCCTTGTTAAGTAGCTTAAATTTAATCAAAATAAAATTCTCCTTTATTCTTATCTTCTCGAACTCTCATAATCACACAAAATGATAATAGTTTTGTGTGATTAATGTACAACTTGACTCGACTTTTGGCCCTCAACTAACTATAGTGCGCGCCCTTGTGTTAGTTTCGGCTCACATTCACATTTCTAAGCTTCCAGGAATTCTTCTTTGATATCTACCGCAAACATCACCATGCAGTTTGGCGCTGAGCCTTTGTTTGAAAACATCTCCGCAAAATTTGGTAACGACAACCGATATGGCCTAATTGGGGCAAACGGTTGTGGTAAATCAACCTTTATGAAGATTCTCAGTGGCGAGTTAGTGCCTACATCCGGTAACGTGTCTATTACGCCTGGTAATAAAGTGGGTACGCTAAGCCAAGACCAGTTTGCTTTTGAAAATTATAGCGTGGTTGATGCCGTTATAATGGGTGATGTAGAGCTGTGGAAGATCAAGCAAGAGCGTGACCGTATCTACTCCATGCCTGAAATGTCTGAAGAAGATGGCATGAAAGTCGCCGACCTTGAAAGCCAGTTTGCTGAAATGGATGGTTACAGTGCAGAAAGCCGAGCAGGTGAAATTTTACTGCACGCCGGCATCGATGAATCACTGCATTTCGGGTTAATGAGTCAGGTTGCGCCAGGTTGGAAGTTACGAGTATTGTTAGCGCAGGCTTTGTTTGCAAACCCTGATATATTACTGCTTGATGAGCCAACAAACAACTTGGACATACACACTATCCAGTGGCTTGAGGCGGTACTTAATCAACGTAAGTGTACGATGATTATTATCTCTCACGATAGACACTTCTTGAATTCGGTTTGTACCCACATGGCTGATATCGATTACGGCGAACTTCGTATTTACCCCGGTAACTATGAAGACTTTATTGCCGCATCTACACTGATCCGTGAACAGTTACATACAGAAAATGCTAAGAAGAGTGCAGAAATTGACGAACTACAGAGTTTTGTTAATCGTTTTTCAGCCAATGCTTCAAAGGCTAAGCAAGCCAGTTCACGTGCTAAGAAAATGGATAAAATTAAACTTGATGAGGTTAAATCATCAAGCCGATTGACGCCTTCTATTAGTTTTAAGCAAGAAAAGAAACTTCATCGTCAGGCTTTGGTGCTAGAAAACCTCACACACGGTTTTGAAGACGGTATGTTGTTTGGTGAAGGTGATCTGATATTAGAAGCCGGAGCTAAACTGGCGGTTATTGGTGAAAACGGAGTAGGTAAGACTACTTTCCTTCGTTGTCTTATTAATGAAATAGAAGCCAATAATGGTGATGTAAAGTGGTCTGAAAATGCCACGATAGGTTATTGCCCTCAAGACAGTACAGCTGATTTCGATAGCGACCTTAATCTGTTTGACTGGATGTCACAATGGCGTACACCTAAGTTTGATGACTTAATGGTCAGAGGTATATTAGGACGTATGCTCTTTACGGCTGATGATGCCAATAAAAAAGCCAACGTTTGTTCAGGTGGAGAAAAAAATAGACTGCTTTTTGGTAAGTTAATGATGATGGATACTAACGTATTGATCATGGATGAGCCGACCAATCACCTTGATATGGAGGCCATCGAAGCCCTTAACCTCGCATTAGAAAAGTATGATGGTACATTGATATTTGTGAGTCATGACCGTGAGTTTGTTTCTTCTTTAGCGACACGAGTTGTTGAAATTAAAGATAAGGGCTTGGTTAATTTTCAAGGTACTTATGATGAATACTTAGCTAGCCAGGAAGAGTCATCAGTGGTCAGCTAAGAAATAAACTGACCGAGTAGTATTTTCATATAATCGTTTAAATATGTGATAGATACTGCTCGGTTAACATGCTTTAGAAAGCAGGTTTGTTTATATTTCAAAGAGCAGTTATTCTAGCTGCCAACTAATTAATTACCCACACAATCTGTGGATAACTTTCTGAATATCTTCTTGAAACAACTCTATAGCCCAGAAGCTATAAGGCTTTCAAACAAGTGTTTATATATTACACAGTTATGAAACTTTAATAGACTATTTATTAAACCTAGCATCGGAACTTCCCTATGACACAGCCGAATATTAATGCCGATTTTAACTTTAACAATAGTTATGCTGAGCAACTAGAAGGGTTTTATGTTCCATTTGTTGGTGATCAAGCACCTAACCCAGAATTACTTAGGTTAAATCACGCGCTTGTAGAAAGCTTAGGTTTAGACATTAAAGACTTATCTGTAGATGACATTGCAGCTATTTTTTCAGGCGGAATTGAACTTAAAGGAAGCAGGCCTTTAGCTCAAGTGTATGCAGGTCACCAGTTTGGTGGTTTTAGTCCTCGACTAGGAGATGGAAGGGCATTGCTTCTAGGGGAAGTGATTGACAAGAATGGTGAAAGATTTGATATTCACTTAAAAGGTTCAGGAAGAACACCATACTCTCGTGGTGGTGATGGCAAAGCCGTTGTTGGCCCTGTGTTACGCGAATATATTTTAGGTGAAGCGATGTTTGCGCTTAATGTACCTACTACAAGAGCACTTGCTGCGATATCGACTGGGGAACAGGTCTTCCGTGAAGGCATGTCTCCCGGAGCCGTGTTAGCAAGAGTAGCGTCTAGCCATATAAGAGTCGGTACGTTTGAATATTTTGCATCGCAAAATGAAACGGGTAAGGTTAAGCAACTAGCCGATTATACCATTCAACGTCACTTCTCTGAGCTACAAGGTAGTAAAGATTGTTACTTGATGTTAGTGCGTGCCGTATGCAAGAGACAAGCTGAGCTGCTAGCTAGGTGGATGTGCGTTGGTTTTGTTCATGGTGTCATGAATACCGACAACATGACTATTTCAGGCGAGACGATAGACTATGGCCCTTGTGCATTTATCGATACGTATGACTCGCGAGCTGTATTCAGCTCTATAGATCATCAAGGTCGTTATGCATATGGAAGTCAGCCTCAAATAGCTCAATGGAACTTAGCTAGATTAGCTGAGTCTTTACTACCGCTGATTAATGAGGATTCTGAAGAAGCGGTGAAGTTAGCAACGGCTGAGTTGAATACGTTCTCTGAACAGTATCAATCATCATGGTTAGCCGGTATGAGGGCTAAACTCGGTTTAGCGTCTGAAGAAAAAGATGACCTTAATCTTGTTATTGATCTTCACAAAGCAATGCAAGGCGAGAATGTAGACTTCACATTATTATTTCGGGGTTTATCTAGCGCAATAGACGGTGAGACATCTACTGTGCGTAGTTTATTCGATAAGCCGGATTCATTCGATCAATGGTTTGTGTCTTGGTCTGAACGACTATCTCGTGACTCGTTGAAAAATTGTGAACGTATACATCTTATGAATTCGGTTAACCCTATTTATATACCAAGAAACCATAAGGTAGAAGAAGCGTTGAATGCAGCAGAGAAGGATTCAAACTTTGCACCATTTGAAAGGCTAATGAGCGTGCTTTCTAAACCTTTTGAGCAACGTGAAGGTTTAGAAGAATATGCTTTACCGGCACCTAAGGATTTTGGCCCTTATAAAACATTTTGTGGGACATAAGCGAAGTCATAGAAACTCACGTTTATACTGTAACGGCGATTTTCCGTACCAATTAGAAAACGCACGAGAGAAAGTGCTTTGCTCACTATACCCTAGCATTAAAGCGACTTCAGCTAGGGTTAATTTGTTGTCGCTTAAATAACTCAATGCCATAGACTTACGAATATCCTTTAATACATCTCTATAGATCCTATCTTTATCTCTAAGTCGTCGATGCAGTGTTCTTAAAGAAATATTTAGCTGAGAAGCAACTACTGCCGCATCATATTGACCTTCATGAAGGCAACGAATGATTGTGTCACGCAAATCAACAATAAATATATCATCTTCGGGGAGCTTGCTGAGTAACTCCTCAGCTTGCTTGCCTAACAAACTATGTAAAGTTTGGTCTTCATGACGTATGGGGAAATTCAAGTCACTTACTTTAAATGATAGAGATAATTTATCCTGTTTTGAATAAACAGGACAAGCAAAGAAACGCTCATAAATGGGTAAGTTTTCTTCTTGAATAACTTGAGTAAACGACACATTAACGAGGTTTAAAAGATGTGGTTGTACTATTTCTCTAGATATATTAATCATAGCACTCAGTAGCAATTCATCTGATAGTTGGCTTGAATATCCGAATTCAGGTTGCCAAATTAGAGTAATTACATCTTTATTGATCATTTTAATATCAGCATGACTGCCTGCATAAATAAGTCGCTGAAAGCGTTTAAAGCAATGCAAAGCTTCCGCTAAATTTCTGCTTGTACGAAAAAGGTAGCCGAGCACGCCGCAATGTTCCACTTGTACTGTGCGTCCAATGTCTAGGCCGAGTGCGGGGGTGCTAAGTGTACAATCTAACTCATTAAGTAAATCCCACCATTGTTGAAAAGACATTTGTTGTCGTGAAGCTAACTCATCAAGTTTCTGTTGATAATTGGGCACTGAAATTTGATGTGCATTCAAATAATGCTGAAGAAAACCAATGACATCTCGTGTGATTAAAAAATCGTTTAACATCTTTTGTTCATGCTCAAAAAATTATTATTGTTAGGTTGTTTGGCGCAGATTGTTAAAAAGAAATCCCTTAAAGCCAATAATAGTTACATAATCATGATTAAACTAGTTTGAATTGAATAAATAATTAAAAGTTTAATGAAAATAGTGGTGGGTTGTAATGACTGATGTAATACATGCAATGGGTTTTATTTTTACCTTCGGGGTATTGTTTATTGGAATTATTATTTTAGAGGCGTGGTATTGGCAACGTAAAGGTCGGCCAGAGGCTTATAACTTTAAAGAAACGCTAGCTAACATAAGTACCGGCGGGCTATATAAAATTGTTGATGGCATTGCAATCGCTTTATTTATACAGTTTTTCTATGATTATGTTAAACAGTATGGCTTTAAATATGAAACAAATGATGGTTTTTTAAGTGTACTATTTCTCTTTATAGCGGCTGATTTCTTCTTTTATATTTATCATTTCTTAATGCATAAAGTACGTTGGTTATGGGCAATACACGTTACTCATCACTCCTCAAAGATTATGAATTTTTCAACGGCTCTGCGTCAGAACTTCCTAATGGACTTAAACTTTGGGTGGGTCTTATGGTGGATACCTTTAGCTATTATCGGTTTTGATAAAAACTGGACAATTATTGCTATAGAGTTAAGCCTAGCTTTTCAGTTTTTCATTCATACTGAGATGGTTTATAAGTTAGCAAAGCCCTACGAATTCTTCTTTAATACGCCGTCTCATCACCGTGTACATCATGGCTGTAAACCTGATCAAATTGATACAAACTTTGGCGGTGTATTGATAATATGGGATCGACTATTTGGCACATTTAAGGATGAGCGTGATGTGGGTGAAATAGAGTATGGTTTAACCAGTCGACAGCCTACCACGTTGAACCCTCTACGATTAAACTTGGATGAGTTTTTTCAAATGCTTAAAGATGTAGTGACCTATAAAGATCTAAAAATCCTCTATAAATCGCCATCTTATGTAGAGGAAGTATATGATGCAGACCCTGAGCGAATTAAGACAATAAAGCCCGCTGCTGAGAGGTCTTATTAAATGGCTGATTCACAAGCGCAGTGGATTTTATCGGGGTCAAAATTGTCACCTTTTCATTTAAAGGTGGCGGCCATGCTTAAGTTTAAAGGTGTGGCTTTTCGTGATTTACCTAGTCAGGGAAGCTTTCTAGAAAATAGTCGAGTTAATGCTCGCACTCAGCTTCTTAAATTAGGTTTATTAAAACTCACTTATCCACCGTTTACTAAACTTGATGAATTCCCTTTAGTTCCTTTTTTGTTTGGCCCTAATGGTGAAAACTTATATGATTCATCGGCCATAGCTTTATGGCTAGATAAAAATATGGGAGCTAAGAAGGGGTACCTTACAACCTTTAAAGACAGTAAAAAAATTAACTTTCTTGTTCAATTAGTTGATGAGTATTTTGATGAATTTGGGCTTTATATGGTTCACCATGCCCGATGGAAAATTTCTGCTAAGACTAATAATGCAGGTCAATATTTGGCGAATGAGATGTCATCAACCATAGGGCCTTTTCAGCCCTTAGTTGCCAAGTTTTTTAGCGCTCGCCAAGTACGTCGATGTCCCTATCTTTTTAGTGTAGCGCCAGATGGGTATAAAATAGAGGGTTTATTGAACGAGCGGCAACCTCCATCACGTAATGGTTTCTCCGAAACTCATACATTGCTTGAACAAAGCTATCTCAATATTCTTCTTGCATTAGAACCCATACTTTCAGCTCGCCCTTATCTTTTTGGGCATTCGTTCAACCTTGCTGATGCCAGTGTTTATGGTCAATTAGGGATGAACCTTGCTGATCCGACGGCCGCAACCTGGATCAAAGAAACGGCTCCTAATGTGTATAACTGGTTAAACAGAATTCATCAGGGGGATTTTTCATATCATAAGTTAGGCAGTGAATATATCGTTGATGACCTTCTACAGCCATTGTTTAAAGAGATCTCACGGGTATTCTATCCTTTAATGGAGTTCAATGAAGCGGCTTATGTGAAACATAAGAAAGCGGGTGAAAAAGTATTCAATGAAGCCGCATTCTGGAAACAAAAGTCATTATATAGCGGTAATATTGATGGACACCCATTTGTGAGCGTAGCCAAAACGTTTCAGGTTAAAACATGGCGTAAACTAAAAAATGTATGGGCTGAGCTTGATGAGAGATCAAGGTCTGAACTGATTGAGGTGTTCCCAGATATTGTTCCAGTTTGATTTATCAATAGGTCTGTTCTCCTACTAACGATAAAGCTATCGGCTTATCAGTTATTAATGCTTCCATTTTACGTAAAAATGTTAAATTATATCCCTCGATTCAATGCTTCGACTCACAAACACCAATCACGCTGATAAATTTAAAGGAATAACTATGTCACGAAAACCCAGTTTTTTGCTCTCATCTGTATTGTCTATTACGGTAAGTTTTTCTACTGGTGTATTTGCCGATGCGAGTCATGATCAGTCACCGACTTTTTCGTCAACTAAAATCACCCCACAAATTACTTTGTTACAGGGCAAGGGTGGTAACGTTGCTGCATTAACAGGGGAGCAGGGTACCTTGTTAATTGATGATGATTACCTAGATATGTCGTCTGCACTTAAAACGGCTCTAGAGCCTTTAGGTGGAGAAGAAAAGCTAACGTATATTATCAATACACACTGGCATGGTGATCATACCGGTGGCAATAAGGTATTAGGAGAGCATGCCACTATTGTTGCTCATGATAATGTAAGAAAACGTCTGCTTTCTAGGCAAGAAGTTAAACTGTTTAATATGGTATCTGAAGCCTATCCTGAGCCAGCATTGCCTTCAGTGACGTATGAAAAAAGCATGCGGTTACACTTTAATGGTGAAACGGTAGAGCTAATACATTTAGCAAAAGGGCACACTGATGGAGACTCCGTTGTTATTTTTAAGAATGCCAATGTTATACATATGGGAGACCACTTTTTTAATGGTTTCTTCCCCTTTGTCGATGTAGGGTCAGGTGGTAACGTGTTAACTATGGCTGATAATGTAGCCTTTATGCTGAACAAAATTGATGATAAAACTATTATCATACCGGGTCATGGGCCACTGGCTAAAAAACCTGATTTAGAATCATTCCATAAGATGTTAGTCGGCACCGCTGAAGAAGTTCAAACAATGAAAAGCAAAGGAATGAGTTTAGAGGCTATGCAAGCAGAAGGCCTGTCTGAAAAGTGGAATGACTGGACGGATGGGTTTATTAATACAAAAACCTGGATATCAATTGTTGATTCAAGTTTTTAAGTTGTAAATGATAGCGATGCTGTTTTCATACAGCGTCGTTACCAGAGTGATTTAAGTGACTATGGGTACTACATAAATGACAGAGTTAGTTCATATTTTACTTAATGGCTTTGTAAGAAAAACCGCTAACTCAGATGCACTAAAGACTCAAATACGTTCAACGGGGGCAAAGCTGGCCCGAAAAGGTCGCTCAAGTAAATGGCAAATACACGCAAGTAACGAACAGATATTCCAAATTGTTAAACTCATTGAACAGTCGGGTGAAAACAGCTGGCTCTGGCTTGCAAAAAAACTAAATGAAAATAGACCTCAATTAAATCATTCAGAATTGCTAGTAATAGCTAGACGAAATCCTGCGCTCACAGTGACGAAACTTATCTCATTGACTGATTGCACGCTTGCTGACGCGCGTAAGGTATTAGATCAAATTGAGTGGGAGTAAATCTATTCATTCATCTTATGCGACTGTACACGTGATAAGCTGAAATTTTTTTTAATGGCTGATGATAGCAGATAAAAAATGATCACTTGGATCAGCCTACCGTTTTTTAGAGAGATAACATGAATCGTTCACTTGTAATAGCCATTGCACTATCAATTGTAGCCATCGGGTGGGTGCTTTCTGGTTCTCATAAATCGACTAAAGAAGAAGCCCCGAGCATCGTTGGCAGTGAGGTTGTACCTGATAAATTTCGAGTGAAGGTTAAAACGATTGTGGCTGAAACGATGCCTGACAACCTTTATTTACAAGGGCAAATAGAGGCTGCAAGAGAAATAGAGATAAAGGCTGAAGTACAAGGGGTGATTACCCGTCTAGGTAGCAAGAAGGGCAGTCGTTTAAAACAAGGAGACCATATTTTAGAGCTAGACTTAAGTGATCGCCTAGCACGTTTAAAAAAGGCAAAAGCAGAGTTAGAGGTAAAAAAATCTGAAAGGAAAGCGGGCGCAAAGCTGCAAGAGAAAAATCTTCTATCTAAAAATCAACATCAACAAAATATCGCTAATGTTTTGGCGGGCGAAGCAGAAGTAAAAGAAATTGAAGTGGAAATTAGTAAGACGCGAGTAAAAGCACCATTTGCTAGTGTTCTTAACGACGTACATGTTGAGATGGGGGATTTTGTTTCCATTGGTGATGCTCTGGTTTTTCTTGTTGATGATAGCCATGTACTTATTAGCGCAGAGGTGCCCCAACAATATATTGCCAAAATAGCGTTGGGCCAACGAGTAGAAGCGACCTTACTTGATGACAGAAAACTGGAAGGTAGCATTAGCTTTATATCAACGTCTGCTAACCCCAATACAAAAACGTTTCGAATAGAAGCTAAAGCAAAAAATGTAAAAAACATTATGCGCTTCGGACAGAGTGCTCGGGTTTCAATATTACTGGGTGAGCAGAAAGCACATAAGCTAACCGCCTCCTTACTCGACCTCGATAGTGAAGGGGTGCTTCAAGTAAAAGGTGTTGATGGTAAAAACCGCGTGGTTACTCATTCGGTAGATATAATTCGAAGTGAAAGAGATGGCTTATGGTTAAAAGGCTTACCTGACGAATTTAGAGTTATCACGATTGGGCAAGGTTTTGTATCTCAAGGGGATGAAGTCGTCGCGGTTGATGAACAAGAGAAAGCGGCGGAGACACTATGAGTGAAAAAAATACTAATATCATAGACTGGGCTATAAACCGACGTCGCTCGACAATGTTAGTTCTACTATTTTTGTTTGTCAGTGGTATTTTCTCGTATCAATCAATACCCAAAGAGTCTGAGCCTGATATAGCTATTCCTATTATTTATGTATCTATGTTCCACGAAGGCATTTCTCCGGATGATGCTGAACGTTTACTTGTTCGCCCTATGGAGAAAGAATTGAAATCCATAGAGGGCGTGAAGGAGATGTCATCAACTTCAGGTGAAGGTCATGCCTCGGTGACGCTTGAGTTCGATGCGGGCTTTGATGGTGAAGCCGCCATAGTCGATGTGAGAGAGAAAGTTGACCGTGCAAAAGTCAATTTGCCTTCAGACAGTGAAGAGCCTGAAGTAAATGAAGTTAACGTTGCATTATTTCCTGTGCTGAGTATGAGTTTGTCAGGCTCTATTCCCGAGCGAAACCTTTTAAGACTAGCGAGAGACCTCAAAGATGATATTGAATCACTGCCTGGTGTACTTGAAGTAGATATCGGCGGTGATAGAGACGAAGTATTAGAAATTATTGTCGATCCACTGGTACTTGAAACCTACAACATTAATTTTGAAAGTGTACTGACTATTGTTAACCGTAATAATCAGCTCGTTGCAGCCGGTGCAATTGATAGCGGTTATGGCCGTCAGGTAATGAAAGTGTCAGGTGTTATTGAAAACCTTGATGATATTCTATCGTTACCCATTAAAGTGGTGGGCGACACCGTGGTTAGCTTTAGAGATGTTGCTTCTGTTCGCCGAGCATTCAAAGATCCTCAAGGCTTTGCCCGTGTAAACGGTGAGCCTGCAATATCCTTAGAGGTAAAAAAGCGACTGGGTGCCAATATTATCGAGGTAATAGGGCAGGTAAAAGAGGTTGTTGACCAAAAACGAGAATATTGGCCTAAGTCATTAAAGCACACCTATATTATTGATAAGTCAGGTCAGATTGTCGATATGCTTATGGATCTACAAAACAATGTTTCGAGTGCCATTGTAATGGTGATGATTGTTATTGTGGGAGCACTGGGTTTACGTTCTTCTTTATTAGTGGGTGTTGCTATACCTGCTTCATTTTTAACGGGTATTTTCATTATCTACTCAATGGGATTAACCCTCAATATTGTTGTTCTGTTTAGTCTCATTTTGGTCGTTGGGATGCTCGTTGATGGCGCCATAGTTGTGACAGAACTAGCATCTAGAAACCAAGAGCAGGGCTTATCAGCGGGGCAAGCATTCTCCCAAGCATCTAAACGAATGGCATGGCCGATTATTGCATCAACGGCTACCACCTTAGTTGTTTTTCTACCACTAATTTCATGGCCGGGTACAGTCGGTGAATTTATGAAATTTCTCCCTATTACTGTGATTATTTGTTTACTTGCCTCGCTAGTGGTTGCGTTGATATTTATACCTGTACTAGGAAGCTGGCTAGGAGGAAAGCGAAAACCAAATATAGGTACTGCGGAATCGACACAATCAATTCTAATGGCGGGTTACGTTAATGTATTGGGTAAATTGTTGAGACACCCAGGGAAAACATTACTGCTTGCAATGACGGTGATAGGTATCACGTATGCAGCTTATGGTCAGTTAGGTAAAGGCGTAGAATTTTTTCCTGATGTTGAGCCTGAAACAGCACAGGTATTGGTGCATGCTCGTGGTGATCTATCTATATATGAGAAAGACGATATTCTTAAAGAAGTAGAACAACGCCTATACGGTATGTCTGAACTCAAGTCTGTTTATGCTAGGTCATTCAACCAATCTCAGAATAATGTAGCAGAAGACGTTATAGGCTCCATTCAGTTTCAATTTGTTGACTGGAAAGAGCGCCGAAAGGCATCTTTGATATTAGATGAGATGAAACAAAAAACAGCTGATTTGGCGGGTATCGAACTTGAGTTTCGTAAAGAAGAAAATGGACCATCAGGAGGAAAACCAATACAACTACAAGTTGGTGCGATGATGCCAGGGCATGTACAAGAAGCTGTTGAAGTCATTCGTTCTGAAATGACAATCTTAGGTGGCTTTAAAGATGTTGAAGACAACCGGGCATTACCAGGGATCGAGTGGAGGTTACAGGTTGATAGAGAAGCGTCAGCACGATACGGGGCAGATATAGCACTCATTGGCAGTGCTATACAAATGATAACCAATGGGTACCGTGTATCTGATTATCGCCCAGACGACACGGATGAAGAGATTGATATTAGTATACGGTTTCCGAGAAAAGAACGTACTCTCGATAAGTTTGATAATTTTAGTATTCAAACTGAAAAGGGCATGATTCCACTGAGTAATTTTGTCTCACTCACACCCGCCCAAAAAACAGGCACTATAAAACGCGTAGATGGTAAGCGTGTGGTCACCGTACAAGCCGATGTTGAAGAAGGCCAGTTAGTGAGCGAGCGACTTCAGTTACTACAGGCTGCTTTGACAGATGGCAGATTAAAGCCAGATGTTAAAATAACAGTGAAAGGTGAAGACGAAGACCAAAGAGAAACCGCTCAGTTTCTATCGAATGCGTTCATGTTGGCAATGTTTATGATGTTGTTGATATTAGTAACCCAATTTAATAGTTTTTATCAGAGCATCTTAGTACTAAGTGCCATTGTCTTTTCTACCGCCGGTGTACTTATAGGCCTCATGGTTACCGCCCAGCCGTTTGGCATTGTAATGGTAGGCCTTGGTATCATTGCGTTAGCAGGGATTGTCGTAAACAATAACATCGTACTCATAGATACCTATAACGCATATATTAAAGAAGGACTGTCACCTTACAATGCCGCATTAATTACGGGTGAATTAAGGCTACGACCGGTCTTATTGACGGCAGGCACAACTATTCTTGGTTTAATTCCCATGGTGTTAGCGATGAATATTGATTTCATTAACCGTGAAGTTACGTTTGGTGCGCCATCAACACAATGGTGGACTCAGCTTTCTAGTGCGATAGCGGGAGGCTTAGCATTTGCAACGTTGTTAACTTTGTTTTTGACACCATGTCTTCTTGTTCTAGGGGCCAATGTCAGTGTGTTTATAAATCGTAAATTGAGTAAAAAATAATGAAAAAAATGAGTACAGAAGAGTTCATTAAAAAATCAGCACTGGGTGGGCTTGTTATTGTTTTACCTATAGCGCTTTTGGTAATGGGTATTAGATGGCTTTTTCAGCTGGTTACTGACCTGATTCAACCTTTCACAGACTTGGTTATCACCGTATTAGAGTTTCCAGAAATTATTGGAGATATCATTGTTCTTGTAAGTATTGTTATTCTTTGTTTTTCTGTTGGTTGGTTAGTTACCACAACAGCGGGTTCTTGGGTGCATAGACACTTCGATAACCGTCTTGCACGTTATGCGCCTGGCTATAAAATGATCAAAGAAATAGTTGGTCAATTCTTTGGAGACGCTTCTAAATCACCTTTTGCGAATGGTGAAGTAGCTCTAGTTAAATTATTTGGTATCGACAACCCTACTGAAGTGACGGTCATTGTGACCAGTAAACACGAAAATGGGAGTTATACGGTTTTTATGCCAACAGGCCCGAATCCCACGTCAGGTAATATTTATCATGTTAAGCCTTCGCAGGTAACATTATGCCCAGAGGTTAAGATTGAGGATGCTATGCGTACTATTATTGCTTGCGGGGCGGGCTCAGGAGATCTTTTTTCTAACAATAATACGAATAAGAAATAAAAATGGACATCAAAAAAAACTTTGAATTACCTTCAACATAAGGAATCGCTATGCCACGTTATATTCTTGATGAATCAAAAATACACCCCAGTATCAGAAGTGTAATTAGCAGTAATAATCGAGATTTTGTTGAAGATATTATTCGAGTTGTTGAAAGTACCCCCATCGTTGTTATTGGTATGGGTATCAACCCTGCTTGTAAAAATGCTTGCAAACTATTAACCAAGCAAGGGCTTGAATTTCAATATTTAGAATATGGGAACTATTTTAAGGAGTGGCGTAAAAGAAACGCCCTCAAAATGTGGACAGGGTGGAAAACCTTTCCGATGGTTTTTGTAAATGGTGTTCTAATTGGTGGCGCAGCGGATTTACATCGACTAATTAAATCTAATGAATTGGATAAAGTGCAATGAGTTAGTTAAACATAGGGAGGAGGGGCCAAAATCAATTATCAATTTAATTATATTGATGCAACTAGCATCGATACTCATGTTTATTTCCTTTGTATAACGGGAAATAATCTTGTTATTCCCGACCTTTTAAATGCTGCTGACTTTAATAATCACTTACTAAGTTTATCTGCTTATGAAGGTAACCCAAAGCTTGAGTTGCTTACCATGGAGTACGCATTATGTCCAATTGAAACCGCCTCACAGAATATTTATCTGTTAGAAGTAGTACCCGATTTAACAGGCAATATTCTTTATTTTCAGACGGGGCATTTTGATTGTGCATCTAGTTATACAACGGATGAAGGAATACTCGTTGATTCTGTTAGGCTTACCAATATCTTTGACTTTAATAACTGGGATGATTTAAAAAAATTAGAAAATCATGAGTTATTTACTAGCTCAGGACTCCTTTCAAATAACAAAGCGTTAATGACCGATTGGGTCATTAAAAATGATATTGTCGAATTGTATCATTGGCTAAACCATACCTCTCAAGACATGCTACTTCATAGTTTGATTTTACATGGCGCTGTAAGTCTTACTATTAAAGGGTTTGATGAGGGCATAGTTGATGCAAATACATTTGTTGACCAACTTGATAGTTGGCTAGAATATCCCCTTGATCAACGATTTAACCCCGTATTTTTGCATGTAGCTTCAAATGTTGATAATACACTACGCAGCCGCATTTTAAATTTCATATTCCAAAAACCATGTTTAATACAGCGCGTAAGATAATTAAAATTGGCTGTCTTATTGATGACCAGACTCCTGCTTTTTTTACTCAACTCACTCGTCAAGATACAGAAGGTTTAAACACCTTTATTGATGATATCGTTTTTGATAAAGAAACCATTGCCTGGTGGGTCAAAGCAGCTTGTATTACTCATAATGAAGAACGTTTAGATATGGCTGAAGTAAGGATTAATACACGTTTGAAAGTGGCTTATAAACATTCATTAATACAATTTGCTAAAGCGTGTTGCTGGGAAGAGATATTAACTCGTTTTACTCATAGTGAGCTCAAGAGTGAAATAGTTAAATTGGAGCAGGGTACTAATGACTCGTTAACAGAAAATTGTAATCAAGGTAATTGGTACGCATGCCAACTGTTATTAACGCGAGCTGCCGACGTAACGGTAAATGCTAATGAGCCCATTCGTGCCGCTGTAAAAAATGGTTATCTGGGTATTGTTAAGCTCTTACATGAATATGGTGCTGATCTAGAAGTCTGGGGAAATGAACCTATTAAGCTAGCAAACGAGCAAGGGAATATGTTGATAAAGAACTTGCTATTAAGTGAGGGTGTTGAAGATAAATATTTTGATGAGTGGTAAGGCTGTTAGAAGAAACACTAGGCAGCTTTATACCAAGTAAGCAAAGACAACGGTTATGCATTGCGTACTTAAAAATTAATAATGTAAGTATCAGAGTTAGTTAAAAATAAAAGACTTTCCCCTCATCATGTACTAAAAATATAACACTGTGTGTGAATTGACCTGTGACATACCCTCATACAATTTGCAGCATTATGATTTTAGTAAGGCAGGTTAAACTTTCAATGTAACCCTAGGAGATAACTCATGAATATTATGAAAAAATCATATTCTGCAAGCCTATTAATAATATTTGCTGGCACTTTCTCAGCCGTCGCTGTTCAAGCTGAAGAAAGTGCTTCACGTGGTCCAATTCCCTTTGTAGCCTATGATAAAGATGATAATAATTTTATCAGTGAGGAAGAGTTTAACATTGTACGCGAGGAGCGAATGTCAATAAGAGCCGCAGAAGGTAGACCTATGCGCGGGACTGCTAGTGCACCCAAATTTTCAGACTTTGATGCAAATTCTGATAGCAAATTGACCCAAGATGAACTGACTGCGGGGCAGAATGCTCAAATGGGAAAACGTAGTGGTATGGCGATGGAAAAATACTCGAAAAGGAATTCTATGAAGCGAGGGGCAACAGAATAAGTGAAAGGGCACAACAGGGGTATCAGATGAAGAACATCGCTAGTGCACCTTCGTTCATTGATATTGATACAAACGGAGATGGATCTATTAGCGCAGAAGAATTTACTGCCCATCAGTCACAGCATCGCCAGCAAAAGTCAAAGTAACAATTATTAGGAAATTATTGTAGTAACCATGGCTAATAACATAAATAGGGAAGGTCTCACTGAAGCAAAAGGGACATAGCCAGTTGCTTCAGCGAGTTATAATGAATAACTGTTTTAGTGACTGCATTGGACGTTTTTGCAGCCACTTTATAATCATAAACTGTCGGTTTTATATTACGAAATTTTATCTAACTAAAGATTAAAAACACGTCGGGCATTCCCTTCTAAAAATAACTGTTTTGTTTCCTCATCTAATTCGAGATTATCTAATCCTTCAAGTGCTTTAGCAGGCATAATCATCGGGTAGTTTGTACCGAATAGAACCTTGTGCCTGCCACGCCCCTTCATAAATCTAACTAACTCTGTAGGGTAACGCTTAACTGTGTAAGCTGAAGTATCAATATAGAAATTCTCATGTTTGGTGGCTACAGCAATGGCTTCTTCAGTCCACGGGTAGCCAATGTGTCCGCCCACGATGACTAATTCAGGAAAATCCAACGCTACTTGATCTATATATATAGGTCTTCCTACCTCGCTAGACATGAGAGGCCCCGTGTGGCCAATCTGAGTACAAAAAGGTATGCCTAGGTCGGCACAAATTGTATAAACGGGATAAAAGCGGCGGTCCGTGGGTGGTAACTCCCATAACCAGGGCAGTACCCGTATGGCTTTAAACCCCAGCTCATTTACACAGCGCCTAATTTCTTTTACTGCTTGCATCGGCTTTGATATATCAACCTTATATAAGGTCAACAGATAGTGCCAGCCAAAAAAATTTTACAGCCTGGAAACCCCGTTAGTAATTCTCAGTCCGGTCAACCCATTATGGTGGTACTCGATTTATTGGGCCGGCGGTGGGCTTTAAGAATTCTTTGGTCTCTTAAAGGTGGGGAGAAGAAAACCTCACGTATGATTCAGAGTGATTGTGACATCAGTTCTCCAAATGTATTAACATCAAGATTAAAAGAGTTAAGAGAAGCTGGGATTGTTAATTTAGAAATCGGCGGCGGATACCACGTAACTAGTGAGGGTAAAACCTTGTTAAAAGCATTAGGACCGCTAGCTAAGTGGGCAGACCAGTGGGCACATGATGTAGGCAGAGAGGATTTGGCTTGCTATAAAAAGTCACAAAAAACTTAGTTGCCACGGTATTGTGTCATTGTGTCTTCGGGTAACTTATGATGTTTTATCCCGTGGACTTTAAATTATCACTCGCATATATTATGTAATATCCAACACGCTCAACAAACAGGACCACTATTAATGAAAACCAGATTAACTGAATTACTTGGCATTGAGAAACCTATTATCTGCGGCGGAATGATGCGCGTGGGAACTGCAGAATTGGCTGCTGCGGTATCTAATACTGGTGCGCTGGGTACTATGACGGCATTAACGCTTCCTACTCCTGAACTGCTCAAGGCAGAGATAGAAAAATGCCAATCGTTGACTGATAAGCCATTTGCAGTAAACCTGACGGTGGGTGTTGTTGCATCAGCAGTAAACTACGATGATTATGTAGATGTAATTTGCGCAAGCGGTGTAAAAATTGTTGAGACTGCAGGCCGCAGCCCAGAACCCTTTATGGAAAAGTTCAACGCCCACGGAATTAAGGTGATTCATAAGTGTGTGGCAGTACGCCATGCCCTTAAAGCTGAACGATTAGGTGTTGCGGCTGTTAGCATTGATGGTTTTGAGTGTGCAGGGCACCCTGGTGAAGAAGATGTGCCGGGTCTGGTGCTGATTCCAGCCGCGGCTCAGAAGCTATCGATTCCAATTGTCGCTTCAGGCGGTATTGCTGACGGTCGTGGCTTAGTGGCTGCTCTGGCGCTCGGCGCAGAGGGTATCAATATGGGCACTCGTTTCTTGGCAACACAGGAAGCTCCTGTTCATGAAAACGTTAAAAAATCTATTGTTGATATGAACGAAACCCAGACCTCATTGATCTTTCGAAGCTACAAGAACACCGCTCGAGTTTATAAAAATAGTGTGGCTACCAAAGTAATAGAGATTGAAAAAGCGGGTGGTGAATTTTCTGAAGTACATGGGCTTGTGTCAGGTAAAATGCAAGACATCGCTTGGACAACAGGTGATGTTGATGCAGGAATGCTAACGTTCGGTATGTGTGGTGGCTTGGTTGATGATATTCCCACTTGTAAGGAACTGGTGGACAACATCATGTCAGATGCCAAGCAAATAATTAACAAGCGCCTTGCGTCTATGACTGAGTAGACACATAAGAATAGTTTTATATTTACGAGAATACATACCTAACGGTCTATAAATACTTATTACAAAGAGATAACCATGACAGAATTAGTTAACTACAAGTTCGACGGAAAAATCGCCACTATTACCCTACAGAATGGTAAGGTAAACGCTATGTCCCCAGATCATATTGCAGCTATTAATGGTGCACTAGACCAAGCCGAGCAAGATAAAGCTGTTGTAATGATTGTGGGTCAGCCGGGCATATTTTCTGCAGGTTTTGATTTAAAGGTCTTTAAAGCCGATGCCGTTGCCGGTGTTGAAATGATAAAGGCAGGTTCTATGCTTTGTCGTCGTTTGTTGGCTTTCCCTACGCCGGTGGTTGGTGTCTGTACAGGCCACGCTGTTGCGCAGGGTTGTTTTACGTTAATGGCATGTGATTACAGAATTGGTGTTGATGGTCCGTTTCAGTTAGGTCTCAATGAAGTTAATATTGGCATGACTATGCACAACTTTGGCATTGAATTACCTCGTGCACGTTTAACGCCGTCTTACTTTCAGCGTTCTGTAAATAATGCCCAAATGTACTCTCCAGAAGAGGCTGTTATCGGTGGTTTTCTGGATAAAATTGTACCGGCAGAAGACTTAATGTCTACAGCTATAGACGAAGCGCAGCGTTTGGCTGGTTTGAATTTGGCCGCACACAAGGCGACCAAATTAAAAATGCGGGCAGGTTTGTTGAAAACGCTAGATGAAGCGATTGCTGAAGATTACAAAGAGCAGATGTCTGTCTTAAATTAATGACTAAATCGTTTTTAATGAATTAGTACCAGCCCCAATATTCTTATATTAGTATCATCTATTATTACAGAGTATTAGGGCGTGGCTCCCTTATGTATCGAGTCTCAGCCCCCTTTCAAGTAGCTACCCCCTTTACTGCCTATTTATGATTATTTTCTATGGCTGAAGGATACGTTGGTGCATCTGTTGGTCAAACTGACGTTAAAATGTCTGGTTTTGATAACGGAACATCAGCGCCGCCGACAATTACGCCGTCGGATATAATGAGAAGAATCAAAGGAAAAAGCTCGACAAAGTTGTTTCAGGAATACCCGCTTCTGAAGAAGCGTTATTGGGGACAACACTTTTGGGCAAGAGGCTACTTTTGTATAACGGCAGGAGAGTTAACGAAAGAAATGATAAAAGAATACTTGGAGCACCACTTTGAGCGTAAGCCGAATGACAATTTTGATGTTGAGTAATTGGCTTTAGCCGAAACGCTGGACTTTCAGTCCGCAGTTATTAACCCACCGTCTTCAGACGGTGGTCGTTAAGTAGTCAGTTTAATGAAGGTGGCTTAAATGACAAGCAATGTCAGGATTGTCATATGCCACGAATTAGTGCTTATCAAAGTCAGATTGCTACAACGCCAAATGGCAATGCCAACACTAATTGGCCACTGCGTGATTTGGTGATTAAGAATAGTGCAGGGGATGTTCTTTTCGAATCAGGCACGCCGAATAGCGATGGTTTTTTAACGGTAGATACTGATCAGGCCGCTGAAAAATGTATAGTAATCGTTAAAACTGGCAGTTATATTGAAGATGAATGTTTCAGCAAGCATAAAAATATTATTACTAGGCCAGGTGAAATAGCGATCTACGAAACCGTAATGGGGGACACCAATAATCAGGTGACATACGTTTTACTTCATGGCGACCGCTATTTAAAAGACAATCGTATACCACCCGCGGGCTTTTCCCAAACCGACCCCCGTTTCTCAAGCGATGTAGCCGTAATTGGTGCTGCTGCAGCTGACCCTGATTTTAATCGTGACGATGTAGGTGTTGAGGGAACGGGTATAGATAGCATTCATTATGTACTGGACTGGACAGCTAATCCAAGCAATAACATGAGCATTGAAGCAATTTTATATTATCAGACGATCAAACCCGCGTTTGTTACAGGCCTGCATAACAGGGGCGATAAAATTGACAGTTTTAAATGGATGTACAGTCAGAAAAAGCCGCAACCAATCAACTTAGCTAATGATCAGCAGGTATTTTGATAACTTGCTCTTGCTGATACTTTAATGGCATAGCCAGCCGTTGGAGTATCGCAAGAAAATGTAACAATAACGGTGAAAGTGGGAAGATGTTAAACTTGAAAGTGGTGGAGCTGGGATGATTTGCACGTCCGACCTCTCATTTATAAATAAATGAACGCTCTCCTAACTGAGCTACAGCCCCACTGATCAACATAATCATATCTGAACAATTACACTATGACAAGTCTGTCTGTGGCAGTATTCAAAAGTAGAAGTTGGAGTGTTTGTCGATTAAGTAGGAGGTTTAGTCATAATTGAAGCTATTTGTTTAAGCATGCCAGCCATAACCACTAGCCAAGTTGCAATGGCAAGCCATATCATTAGTTGAGAAATCCAAATCATTGGTGGAAACTCCGCGGCTTGTCCTAAACGCTCACTTGCGACCGTATACATGCCCAGCGGAAATACCATACTCCATAATGCAGGCTCATATTCAAAAGGAATTTTCCGGATGACATGCTTCCAGATTCCAAAGAAGAATAGCAGTGGAATCCACCATGTTGCCCATGACCAGATCATTAAAGTAACACCATCTATAAATGGTTTTTGTGCCGCCAAGAAAGGCAATTGATTATCACTCCAGAATAAACTTGTACCTGCATTTGCGCTAATGGCAGCAGCCCCCATAACCACCCAAAGTAAAGGGGATAAGTCACTCGGTTTTAGGGCAAGAAAAAAGATACGATAACAAAACAAAGCAACAAAAATACCATAGAGTGATAAACCCAAACCCCAAAGCATATGCACTTCAACCATCATGATATGAGAGTATTCGCTCAGATCAGGAGCCAATAGTGTGCCTAATAAAACCAAGGATTGTGTACCTATAATGGTTAATAACCAACCACCATGCATAATATTTACATTGCTCTCATGGCTAAGAAAGGTCAATACAGAAAATGCGGTGTAGAGTAATAAGCTCCACACCACGAAGGAGAATACCCAGCAGGCTAAAGCTAAATTTATAAAACCGTAACCATGAAGAATTAAGCCTATGATATTTGTTGCGGCAACCAGAGTGAAATAAGAAAAAACCATGCGCGGTGCAGCTAAATCTATAAACACTGAACGGTAGTAAAGTGAAATACGAATAGAACTCAATACAAGTAAGAGCAGCCAGCTAAACACAGCAAGGCCTTTGAATAATACCGCTAAATTATCAAATTGTAGGTTCTCCAAAGCAATTCCAATGATGCCAGTTGCCATCACCATAGCAAAGTTACCAGGATGCAGTGACTCAAGTGTTTTATTATTCGCTGGCATTAATTACCTTGTAAAAATAGGCTGCTTGGTTTTATTTTAATATAGGCAAGCAGTTTAGATATAACAAGCTGGACAGACAAGATTAACCCCAGGTTATGTTGGAACTGGTTTATTTTTATTGCTTCGAAGACTAATGAGAGGCATTCGAACAAGTTTTTTCTGCTCAGGCATATAATCAGGAAAAATGCTTACTATGTGGGCGACTTTATTATCTTCTATCTCAATACGACTATGAATAACTGCATCTCGATTATCTAATGGCCATGGGGCATTATAAACAGTGTAAAGAACGCGCTTGTTTTCTTCTAACTGATCTTTTACTTCTGCTTTTTTTAATGAATGCATCCATTCTGAAAAATTTTCAACATCTCGTAATAAGGCATCATACTGATCTAATGAACTTGAAATTAGAGTAGCACCTTTAAAAGTTTTCATTGGAGAGTCTGATACTTCCTTTGTGTACACTTTTATTCCGTTCTTATCTTTCTGTAATTTCCAATCTTGCTGTTCCACTGCGGATGCCTCTTGTAATATGAACAAACTTATTAAAAAAAGATTCTTGCACTCATGACCCTTTCTCGGTTGGGTGTTCGTTTTTCCACCAATTTTTCATTCCACCTTTAAGTTGTGAGGCTTGACGAAACCCCATCTGTCTTAGTTGCCGTACAGCTGGAATACTCCTGTGAGCCGAAAGACAAATGGTGATCACAGGCTTGTTAGGGTCAAGTGCCAGTGATTTGACATGTGTTTGAGTAAACTGGGTAATAGGAAGATTTATAGCG
>JADGDV010000001.1 GCA_016744695.1 Hahellaceae bacterium | reverse complement strand
TTTTTAAAGTGTTATTCATAAGAATACCTAACTAATTTTATGGCATAGCCCAAGCAAGAAATGAACCACAGTTTTCACACAGGCTGGACCTAAAGCGATACCTTTTCATATTAGGTTTTTCGTTAGCTTCAGGAAGGGAATATTAATGCGCGTTCACCGGAGTACAGAATCCGTTGGTGCTGCTGGTTAAACTCATCCTTCCTCAAATTGACTGAACCATGCTTCATATAATGGCTTAAATGTATTTGGTTGATGTTCATATTTCAATGATTCTGGTGAAAACAAAATGCCTTTCTGAGCCCTACTTACCCAAAGATGTCCTACTGGATTAAGCCAGCTTGTATCATTAAGTGTACCTGGCTTGATATTTACAACAGAATTATTACGCAAAGGTGAATGAAACAACCTTGAACCGCATTCTGGACAGAATGCACACTCAACAGTACGTCCACTAGTTGAATTTCGTTCCCAAAATTTTGGAGTGCCTTTAAACGTAAACCCTGATTTTGGTACTTGCATGGACATACCATAACCCGATGAGGATTGTTTCTGGCACTCGGTACAATGACAAGCATAAAGCGTAATTGGCATTTCTGTGACTTCGTATGTTATTTCTCCACACTGGCAGCCGCCCTTCAATGGTAAATATATCTGTTGTTTACCCAATGATTGATTCCTGATTAAAGCAGTTGAATTGTACTATTGGTTAGGGGATTATTTAGGTTTCACGCTAGATATCGTTTCATATATAAAATCAATTGGTAATTTTTTCTCACTTTCTTTTTTCGCTGCCAACGCCCCATCAACTGATACCTGATAAGTACTTGGGTCATAGTACTCCGCAGCAAATAAATAACCATTAGTAACCCAAAAAGATCGTCCAGATAATATCTTTACCATTTTCTGAGTAGTTCGAGCATAACCTGTAACAAGGAACTTAAAATGTGGACCATTTTCTCCAAAGTGGTCTGTATACATTAAGCAATCACCTCCTTCATAGCTAGCTCCAGATTCCTCTGTATACCTCTTAACTGTTTCAAGGCATCCCATATTTGCACTTGAAATAAAAATACTAGGATCTCTTAATATTTCTTTTGAAAGCATGGGAATGGTTTGATTTTCATTTTTAACAGCATAAACTACTACGTAAGCGTCACTATCTAGTCGTGTATATAGAAAGAGAGCTTTACCGAAAAATGGTATTTCCAAGGTTTTTGATTCTTCGGGAGTTATGCCAAATAAATAACTGCCAGGTACGCTAAAAGTCAGCGGAATGGAATATTTTCCTCTTTCAAGAACGTCCATAGCAAAGGCGTTATTAAGAAAATATGTTAAAACAATTAATGATATTCCAATCCTTTTCATTATGATTCCTTTTTGTTTGTTATAGCCAGCGGCCCCTAACACCCGATAAAGGGCCGAAACTGCGTAGCAGTGTAGGTCCAGCCCCACAGGGGCGATATAAGGCATTACTGCACACTCCGTTTTATGAAAGAGCTACAAGCTGCGGACAAACTAAAGGCAATAATGATACCGCAGATATCCCCAAATTTGGAAGGACTGCCTTACCGCCTATAAATGCCTCAATTCCAGCAAAAATTATAACTAAACCCATTACAGTAAAACAGATGAGCATAGAAACGAAAACTAACGGTTTCTCCAACCTTCTACATTGGACTCCGTAAAGAATTGCTTCAATTAGCTCCATGTGACCCTCAATTTGAACTTATAAAAGTATCAGGACAAAAAGAGGAATTTTTTCCTTATTATTAATTGGATAGAAAATAACATACTGGCTTTTATTTTAAATCAACCACTTCACAAAGAGATACAACTGTAAGGGTCAACTAGGGGTATTAATACGCGATAAGGAAGGTAAAATATCGAGTTTATTAAGGGGGGGAGTATCGAAAAATGAAAAACCAAAAAGGAGCGCTTTTACTCCCTTGCCAGTGCTTTCGTTCTTCATAGCGGAGGCAGTTGACCTAAAGCGTTCCTTTTTCATATGAGGTTTATCGTTAATATCTGAGAAAAACAGACCCTATTGATGTTTGATTGCTATTGAGTACATAGTTCATAAGCCCGGCTCTCATTAATCGGCTTCTTTAATTTCATGCCAGCTTTAATTGCATCTCGTTGAGCATCATTCAATTGGTAACCAAAAGCCCAGTCATTACATATATCGAATCCTTCGTTGCCCCTAGAAAATACATTAGAGGACATGATGATTTTTAAGTCTTCTGGGCTCACCTTGCAAAAAGGGCGATTCAAATAATCATGGTATTTGGCTTCACCTAGCGAAGGCCCGTTTCTCAGGTTCAGGCAGCTCGGCAAAAAACTTAGCAGCATGTTTAGGTCCTCTAATCATTGACCTAATGTATTTAACGTTTTGTGTTCCTGTCGTACTGCCACTTATTGCTATATCTCTTAAAGCAACTTTTTGAATATAATCTAGAATTGTCATAGGTTCGAGATTTTTAGGGTCAGGATTACTTGGGTTATATGTCATGGTGACAGCGTCGAAGTTTACTTTGTATGCATCTGCATCATCACTATCAACTTTGAAAAATTCTGTATACACCTCCATGTATACACCATCATCAAATGCCACTGCTAAGTAATGTTTTCCCCAGCAGGTTAGTTTTTCTGAATGTTTATTTAAGAACTCAATAATCTCACGGTCAGTAGGGTTAGGGTTGGGGGGATCTACCTTTCCCATTGTATCAACAATAGTGTTTCTCATTTCTTCTACTATGGAACTCTTCGCACTTGCAGTATAGGCTAGACATAAACCTTTCCCAAGTTCGGAGTACTCATCTTTTTCTTCTTCTTCTTCAATACTCGCAAGTTTTCGTATACCCCCCAAAGAATCGATTTGGGGATCAACGATAGGATGGGCATACACACTCTTTTTATCGAGGTTTGGCCCCTCGTTGGCAGGGTTGGCAATTACTGCTTTTGCAAAAAGTGGTGTTGAGACCAGTGTGGCTATCAGTATTAAATACTTCATTTATTTCCGTTCTCCCTTGTCTGGCGAGACAGCCGTAGGCATGGTCAGCAATGCTATATTAAAGAGTGTAAATAGTGTAAAGAGTGATAATTTACAAAAATAAAAGCGAGAAAACATAAAGCAAACCTTGATGCGAGTGTGTCGTTCTAGACAGCTTAAAGTATTCGATTAGGAAGGTAAAATAACCGATGGGTTGTGGGGTGTTTCGATCGACAAATTAAAACTCAAAAGGTTCGCTAATCGTGCAAAGCGTGAGCCATGTCTTTTCAATTTCAATCGTTTTTCAAGGTCTGCTATGAGTCTAGAGCAGCCAACTTGATGATGACTGTGCATGAAAATCTGCCCTTTTTAGGTCAAAATTAAAAAGCTCTAAAACCTATAAAACCTGGCAAAGTAGTTAATAACTCTATTACTCAATTAACTACTTTGTTAACTATTTTAACTCACCCACACTACGTCTCAATCTCAGTTACTGTGCTGTGAATATAACCATCATGTAGCTTGGTTTTGATATTGCAGCCTTCAGACACATCATTGACTGAACGAACAACAGCCACTTCCTCACTGGATACAATGGCGTAGCCTCTACTTAACGTGGAGAGTGGACTTACCGCTTCCAAGGTTTGCACATTCAAGCGTAAGTGCTGTTGTTTATTTTCCAGTGTACGTTTTATTGATGTGTTGAGTTTTAGAAATTCGTTCTTGAGTTTATCTTTTGCTGCTGTCAGTTTATGCGAGGGTGACTGGCTCAGTAGTTGTTGTTTAAGTAAGTTGAGTGAGTGTTCCTTGTTTGACGTATTTCGATGACAGGCTAGGGTTAATCGTTCTTCTAATTCAATCAAGCGCTCTCTATGCTCAAGTAGTTTTTTGCCTGGATGTTTAATATGAGAGCTAAGGTTATCAACTTTCTGGGATTCGATAGCCAATTTTCGATTAATACTATGATAAATGCGGTCCATTAGGTGATCGAGGTTTTGCTGCCATTCATATTGATCGGGGCTTAGTTTTTCTGCCGCTGCAGAGGGCGTGGGTGCTCTGTAATCTGATACGAAATCCGCAATCGTAAAATCAACCTCGTGGCCTACTGCGCTAACGACGGGGATATTACTTTCTGCAATTGCTCTGGCAACCACATCTTCATTGAATGACCAAAGGTCTTCAAGTGAACCGCCGCCTCGTCCAACAATGATGACGTCGGCCTTATTATGTTCATTGGCCAATTTAATCATCTTTGAAATTTCGTTGGCTGCTTTGTCACCTTGAACTGGGGTTGGGTATATCAATACATTGATCTGAGGAAAGCGTCGATTGAGAACAGTAATAATATCGTGAATGGCTGCCCCTGTTGGTGAGGTAACTACGCCAATGGTTTTAGGGTGGGGGGGAAGCTCTTTTTTTCTAGCTTGATCAAATAAGCCCTCGGCGCTTAATTTAGCTTTTAATTGTTCAAATGCTTTTTGAAGATCGCCAGCGCCAGCGGGTTCCATGCTTTCAACGATAAGCTGATAGTCACCACGACCTTCGTATAGGCTGACCTTTGTTCTAACAACGACTTTTTCGCCTTCTTTGGGCATAAAACGTAATCGTTGATTTTGCCCTCGGAACATAGCGCAGCGAATTTGAGCTTTTTGGTCCTTTAGTGTGAAGTACCAATGGCCAGATGAGGGCTTTGAGAAGCTGGTAAGCTCACCTTCAACCCATATTTGAAGAAAGCTGGCTTCTAGCAGCTGTTTTACTTGTCTGTTTAACTCCGAGACTGAAAGTGCGGCTCTGCTGGTGTTTTTTTCTTCAAATGACCTGATATTCATATTCTATTGCCTTGACTGGTTTACTGTGATCATTGACCAATATATAATTACTCGATTAATTTTGGCAAGTTTATAAGGCTGTTCATATGCTGCGAATTGCGCAAGAAGCACTAACGTTTGATGATCTTCTGTTAATCCCTGGTTATTCAGAGGTACTTCCGAAGAATGTATCCCTAAAAACCCAACTTACTCGCGGAATAAGTTTGAATGTTCCCTTGGTTTCTGCAGCCATGGATACGGTTACCGAATCTCCTTTAGCTATTGCAATGGCTCAGGAAGGTGGTGTGGGTATTATTCACAAAAACATGACCGTTGAACAGCAGGCCGCAACGGTTCGAGCCGTTAAAAAGTATGAAAGTGGTGTGGTGAAAGATCCTATCACGGTTTCTGCTGATACCACGGTTAGAGAGTTGCTGGATATTACATTTGCCAATAAGATTTCTGGCTTGCCTGTTGTTGATGGTGAAGACCTTATTGGTATTGTTACAGGGCGCGATATACGTTTTGAAGGACGCCTAGACACTAAAGTTTCTGAGATCATGACACCAAAAGATAAATTGGTGACAGCAAAAGAAGGCACTGACCTAGAAACAGTAAAAAATCTACTGCATAAACATAGAATTGAAAAAGTACTGCTTGTAAATGATGACTTTGAATTAAAAGGTCTGATGACTGTTAAAGATATTCAAAAGTCACAAGACTACCCTAATGCATGTAAAGATGATCAGGGTCGTTTACGAGTGGGGGCAGCTGTAGGTACGGGTGCCGATACTGAAGATCGAGTGTCCGCCTTAGTACAAGCGGGTGTTGACGTGATTGTCGTTGATACGGCACACGGCCATTCAAGAGGTGTTATTGATCGTGTTCGATGGGTTAAAGAACACTTTCCTGATGTTCAGGTTATCGGCGGTAATATTGCCACGGCGGAAGCGGCTATTGCATTAGCCGATGCGGGTGCAGATGCGGTTAAAGTAGGTATTGGCCCAGGTTCAATTTGTACTACGCGTATCGTTGCGGGTATTGGTGTACCTCAAATTTCAGCTATTTCAAATGTGGCTGAAGCCCTTAAAGATCGAGGCATACCTTTAATTGCTGATGGTGGTATTCGTTTTTCTGGTGATGTTGCTAAGGCCGTTGCCGCAGGTGCTTCTGCTATCATGATAGGAAGTTTGCTTGCAGGTACCGATGAAGCGCCGGGTGAAATTGAACTGTTTCAGGGGCGAAGTTATAAAGCCTACCGTGGAATGGGTTCACTGGGTGCAATGGGGCAGTCTCAAGGATCTAGCGATCGCTATTTTCAGGATGCCAGTTCAGGTGTAGATAAATTAGTACCTGAAGGTATAGAAGGGCGTGTTGCTTGTAAGGGCCCTATGTCTAACATTGTTCATCAGTTGATGGGTGGTTTACGTGCAAGTATGGGTTATACGGGGAGCCAGGATATTCTGGAGATGCGTACTAAACCTCAGTTTGTTCGAATTACCTCGGCGGGTATGAAAGAGAGTCATGTGCATGATGTGACTATCACGAAAGAAGCGCCAAACTATCGTGTAAGTTAAGTTCGAATGCTCTCTCTATTAATAGGTAATAGATAATATTTTTTTTATTACGGGGATGAAACATAGTTGTTTCGCCCCGTTTTGCGTTTACTCAAGAGTGGTTAACTCCTTATGACTCAAAATATTCACGCTCACCGTATACTTATTCTGGATTTTGGTTCGCAGTACACACAATTAATTGCCCGAAGAGTGCGAGAGATTGGTGTTTATTGTGAAATTCGTGCATTTGATATGACCGAAGATGAAATTCGGGAGTTTGCGCCTAAAGGTATCGTGCTTGCGGGTGGGCCTGAATCAGTAATTGGTGACTCAACCCCAAGAGCGCCTGAATGTGTATTTTCTATGGGTGTACCTGTTCTTGGTATTTGCTACGGCATGCAAACCATGGCGGAGCAGTTAGGTGGCAAGGTTGCCGGTTCAGAAAAAAGAGAATTTGGTTACGCTCAGGTTAAAGTATGCGCCGATAATGCATTTTTGGGCGATATTAAAGACCATATCACTGATCAAGGTGAGTCACTGCTTGACGTTTGGATGAGTCATGGGGATAAGGTCGTTGAGTTACCTGAGGGTTTCAAGTTGATGGCCTCAACCGAGAGCGCGCCAATTGCAGGTATGTATCACCCAGAAAAAAATCTATATGGGGTTCAATTTCACCCTGAGGTAACGCACACCTTACAAGGTGGGCGCATGCTGGAACATTTCATTTTATCTATCTCATCTTGTGAAGCGTTGTGGACGCCTAGCCATATAGCTGAAGATGCTATTAAGAATATACGAGAGCAAGTAGGTACTGATCATGTATTGCTTGGGCTTTCGGGTGGTGTCGATTCTTCAGTAGTAGCGGCTTTATTGCATAAGGCTATCGGTGATCAATTAACGTGTGTGTTTGTTGATAATGGCCTGCTTCGTCTTAACGAAGGTGATCAGGTGATGGATATGTTTGCTAAAAACATGGGTGTTAAAGTCATCAGGGCAGACGCTGCAGATTTATTTCTTTCTCGTCTTGAAGGTGTGTCTGATCCTGAGAAAAAGCGTAAGGTAATTGGTAATACGTTTATTGAGATATTCGATCAGGAATCATCAAAAATAGACAATGTTAAATGGCTCGCGCAAGGCACTATTTACCCAGATGTTATTGAATCTGCCGCGTCTAAAACCGGTAAGGCACACGTCATAAAGTCACATCATAATGTGGGTGGCTTACCAGATGATATGAATCTTGAGTTAGTGGAGCCTTTAAGAGAATTATTTAAAGACGAAGTGCGTAAGTTAGGTCTTGAGCTAGGCTTACCTTATGACATGGTTTACCGTCACCCTTTCCCTGGTCCGGGCTTAGGTGTGCGTATTCTGGGTGAAGTAAAAGTAAAATATGCTGATATTTTGCGAAGAGCTGATGCGATATTTCTTGAAGAGCTTCACCGTGCAGATTTTTACCATAAAACGAGTCAGGCTTTTGCGGTATTTTTACCCGTTAAATCTGTCGGTGTAGTGGGAGATGCGCGTCGGTATGAGTATGTAATTGCTTTGCGTGCCGTAGAAACGATTGATTTTATGACCGCTCGATGGGCGCACTTGCCTTATGAGTTACTGGAGTTGGTATCTAATAGAATTATTAATGAAATATCGGGTGTTTCCCGTGTAACGTATGATATTTCTTCTAAGCCGCCAGCAACTATTGAGTGGGAATAATCATTGAGTGACCATGAGCGCTGGATGAAATACGCGCTCAAATTAGCTAAAAAAGCATGGGCGCTTGGAGAGGTTCCGGTGGGGGCCGTCATTGTGAGAGATGGCAAGGTTATTGGGGAGGGTTGGAATCACCCCATAAGCTCTAATGACCCCACGGCTCATGCTGAAGTGTCTGCGCTGAGAGATGCTGCGATCAAAGAACGTAATTACAGACTGCCAGGTAGTGTGCTGTATGTGACTATTGAACCATGCACTATGTGTGTTGGGGCGATAGTTCACAGTCGGGTGGCCAGTGTAGTATATGGTGCAAGTGAGCCAAAAGCCGGCGCGGTTGCTAGTCAGAACTGCCTTTTTGAACACCCCTCTATGAATACCAGCGTTGAGCATATTGGAGGGGTTTGTGAAGAGGAATGTAGTCAGTTGATTAGTGATTTTTTTACTGAACGCAGAGCTCAGAAAAAGCATGAAAAGCAACGTTTAAAAAACTAATACCATTTAACGAAAGTATAAAGTAGCGAGCCAAAGGGAAGTAAGCGATATGAAAGTACTGGTTACAGGTGGAGCAGGGTATATAGGTAGTCATGTTGTGCGGCAGTTAGGTGAAGCTGGGCATGATATTGTCGTATACGATAACCTTTCAACGGGTTATGAGTGGGCGGTCACTTTCGGTGAGCTTGTAGTAGGGGATTTGGCAGATACTGATGCTATTGATGCGCTTTTTGAAAAGCATCAATTTGAAGCTGTTTTGCACTTCGCTGCACATATTGTTGTACCCGAGTCTGTTGAAAACCCTCTAAAATATTATAGAAATAATACCCGTAACACGCTTAATTTATTGGGTGCTATCGAAAAGCATAAAGTCCCTTATATGGTTTTCTCATCAACTGCCGCTGTTTATGGCATGCCAGATGAAAAAGTGCTGACGGAAGATATGCCTTTAGCGCCTATCAATCCTTATGGTGCTTCAAAAATGATGAGTGAGCAGATGATCAGGGATTTATCTGCCGCTTCAGATCTTAAGCATGTAATACTAAGATACTTTAATGTGGCTGGTGCAAATCTTGAAGGACGATTAGGGCAGGCAACACCTGAAGCTACGCACTTAATTAAAGTCGCTTGTGAGTGTGCGCGCGGTGTTCGTGATGGTATGAAAGTGTTTGGTACTGACTATGAAACGCGAGATGGTACCTGCATTAGAGATTATATTCATATTGAAGATTTGGCCAAAGCGCATGTAATGGCTTTAGATTATATGACAAAAGGTGGTGACTCCGACATTCTTAATTGCGGCTATGGAAGTGGGTTTACGGTAACGGAAGTTGTTGATGTTGTAAAAGAGGTTTCTGGTGTCGACTTTCCTGTTGAAGAGGTGGGGCGTCGTGCTGGTGATCCTGATGCATTGATGGCCGATAACAGCAAAATTAAACGAGTTTTAGGCTGGCAGCCAGATCATGATGACTTAACTGTGATTGTGAAGTCGGCGTTAAACTGGGAACGTTTGTGGCAAGAGAAAAAAGCGGCAACTTAGAATTGTTCAAGAGCTGGCCCTAAAAGGCTGGCTCTTTTTATTTGTGAGTCTACTTTAGAGAGTTAAATCAATGTCGAACACAATAGATGCTGTTTTTAAATTAGACCATCGCCTTGAAAATGATACGGTTAAGTTAGCGTCCTGGCCTTTATCTGACGTCTTGTTGATGAATGATAGCCAATATCCCTGGGTTATTTTGGTGCCTCGGCATGAGGGGGTTACAGAGATATTCCAACTGCCAATAGAAGAGCAGTCTCAGTTATTAAAAGAATCAGCTTTTCTTGGTGAGAGTTTGATGTCTATTTTCTCTGGTGAAAAGCTAAATGTAGCGGCGCTGGGTAATGTTGTTAGCCAGCTGCACTTACATCATGTTATTCGTTTTTCTTCTGACATTGCTTGGCCTGGACCTGTTTGGGGAAAGTGCCCTGTTATTCCTTATACTGATGAAGCGCTTAAGGAAAAGGTTGGCCTACTAAGAAGTATTGTTGATAAGCGCTGGGGGGTAGAGGGGGATGGAAGAATAGAGAGGTAGAGCGGGAGTATTAACCCGCCTTGTTTCTATTTTCTATTGTTATGAGCTCTGCACCACGAAGAATATACTTTAATTCTGTTTTGAGTCGATCCTTTAATGTGGCTTTTTCTTTTGGGCTGCTGTCCAGTGCTTCCGAACCCTGGTTGAATATAATGGCAACCATGGCATCTGCAACCAGTTGAGGGTTATCAAGGGGTCTTTCTTTCAGATATCCAATACGCTTAAGGTCTTCTGCCAATTCTACAGCAAAGTGGTCAAGCTCAGCCTTTATCGCGGTTCGAAAGGCTTTGGACATACCTGTTCGCTCTCTTAAAAGCAGACGAAAGTGATTAGGGTTGGATGATAAATACTCCATAAAGGTATCAATGGATGTATTTACGGCGCTGCCGCCTTTTTCAATGCGCTTACGTGCCTGGCGCATCAGTTGTCTGAGTGTAACGCCTGCTTCATCAACTAGTGCTAAACCAAGCTCATCAAGTTCATTGAAATGTCGATAGAATGATGTGGGGGCAATGCCTGCTTCACGGGCGACTTCTCTAAGGCTTAGGCTAGCAAAGCCCTTTTCTGCGCTTAGTTGACTCAGCGCCGCATCCATTAATGCTCTTCGGGTTTTTTGCTTTTGTTCAGCTCTTACAGACACCCAGACTACCTCTACATGTGGTGATTAGAATATGATTTATTCTAATTAAAATTCAAGCGAGCTAATCATACAGGCATATACTCTGCTTTTCATTAGCCCTTGCTTATAATCTACACATTAAATTTGTGGAGTTTTTGTGCAAACTGGTTAAATATTTCAACCCACTCTGCTGAGAACTGTGTGCCTGAATAGCGGTTAATTTCTAAAACGGCTCTTATGAAGGGTCTTTTAACTTTTTCTATATGGGCGCGCTCATGCATGATGGCGTCAAAGGTGTCTACAATGGCTAGTATTTTAGCGCCGTCACAAATTTCACTTTCTGATAAACGATGAGGGTAACCTTCACCATTCATGTGTTCATGGTGTTGGTAAATAATTTCTGCTGCGTAATCCCAGTGGTGCATTTTTCCGAGCAGATCATGTGCAACTCTGGGGTGTTGTTGGATTTGCTTTTGCTCTTTAATAGTATGAATAGCTGTTTTATGTAATACATCGATGGGTAAAAAGCACATTCCAAAATCATGCATTAATGAGGCTGCGGCTAACTGTGTTGGATTAACACGATTACCTGCAATGGTGTTCATGCCTAAAGTAAACAGTAATTGTCGTGCTGATTTTCCATGCCAGTAAGGCGAACGCTGCTCGAAGGGTTTGATGAGTGAGATCATTAACAGCATGTCTTCATCAGGGCTGATGCCATGACGCTTAAGTATTTTGATTAGGTTCTTTTCGTCAGTGGGGATATTTTTGTTTTTTCTTTGTTGTGGTGGTGTTTCTTGTTTTGGGATGACTGTTTCAGGAGCAAGGGTGTTTATGGTTGTATTAATAGCTTGCTGCAGGTTTTCCGGCGAAGCTTTAATGATTGATGTTATATTGCCTTTGACTACTTCGATAAACTCCGTGGTGATGCCCGAGTCGCCGTGACCTGTTATTTCATCTACCACGCTTTTGACGCAGTCCATTGATAGTAAAATAACATCGCTTACGCCTGCAGAGAATATAAGTGAGCCATGTCTTATTTTTGAAAGTAGGTCTTCAACACTTTGCAGGAGTGGTAGTAGGGGCTGTAAGTCTACAAATGATAAATTACCTTTGGTGGAGTGTACCGCCCTGAAAATTAAGTTTATTAAGTCTACATTGTTAGGGTTGTTTTCTAGTTCAACTAATTTAATCTCGCATAATTCATAAGCATCATAAAATTCGTTGGCAAAATCCTTAATAGTTTCCTCAGGGGCTTGCTTGCTTGTTCGTAATGACATAACGGCTTTTCTGCTTATTTTGTAGTGTTATTATTTGTCAGCCTGTGGCTTTATCTAAAGGCTGACCGGGTGAGATGAAGAGTTGCTACTTTGAGTCTAGCAGCCAACATTACTATTTATCGGCAACTTGTGAAACAAATTTAGTATTGCCCTTAAACAAGACCTGATTTTGCCTAAAAATAAGTTTATAATGTCGCCCTTTTGTTTTGGAAGACGCTAGAGGTAAGTCAAATGCCAATTTATGAGTATGCTTGTAAAGCATGTGGTTTTGAAAAAGATGTTTTACAAAAATTGAGTGACGAGCCTTTAACTGAGTGTCCATCTTGTGAAGAGCAGACATTTTCAAAGCGAATCTCTGCAGCTGGCTTTCGGTTGAAAGGTTCTGGCTGGTACGAAACTGATTTTAAAACGGGTAAGAAGAAAAATCTTGCTCAAGATAGCAAACCTGCCAGCACCGCAAGTGCAGATTAATGCTATTTAATATTTAAAAAATTTGGTTTACAACATACATAATTAAAAAATTACGGGTATTGATCTATGCGCAGTCATTATTGCGGAGCTATAAACGAATCACATGTTGACCAGGAAGTAACACTTTATGGTTGGGTACATCGTCGCAGAGACCATGGTGGTGTTATCTTTTTAGATCTTCGTGATCGTGAAGGTATTGCGCAAATTGTTGTTGACCCGGATACAGAAGAAAGTTTTGCAACGGCAGAACGTATTCGTAATGAATTTGTAGTGCAAGTTAAAGGACGCATTCGTCGCCGTCCTGAAGGCACCACTAATAAAGATATGCCTACTGGTGCGGTTGAAGTGTTGGGTAAAGATGTTGTTATTCTTAATGTAGCCGCAACGCCTCCATTTCCTTTGGATGACTATGTTGATGTAGGTGAAGATACTCGACTTAAATACCGTTTCATGGATCTTCGTCGTCCAGACATGCTGAATAAGCTCCGTTTCCGTTCAAAAGTAACCAGCTATATTCGTAATTTCCTTGATGGACAAGGATTTATGGACGTTGAAACACCTATATTAACCCGTGCTACCCCAGAAGGTGCGCGAGATTATTTAGTACCTAGTCGTACTCATGCAGGAAGTTTCTTTGCCTTACCTCAGTCTCCACAGCTTTTTAAGCAAATGCTGATGGTTTCTGGTGTCGATCGTTACTATCAAATCGCTAAGTGTTTCCGTGATGAAGATTTGCGTGCTGATCGTCAGCCTGAATTTACTCAGATAGACATCGAGTGTTCATTTATTGATGAAAATACACTCATGAACATCATGGAAGAAATGGTTCGTGAAATGTTCCATGACTTATTGGATGTTAAATTTTCTCCATTCCTTCGTATTCCTTATTCTGAGGCGATGGAAAAGTACGGAAGTGATAAGCCTGATTTACGTATACCTCTAGAGTTTACAGATGTCGCTGATTTAGTTGCTCCTGTTGATTTTAAAGTATTCTCTGGCCCTGCTAATGATGAAAAAGGACGTGTTGTTGCGTTGAGAGTGCCTAACGGTGCTAGTATCTCTCGTAAGCAAATTGATTTGTACACCAAGTACGTGAGCATTTATGGCGCTAAAGGTTTAGCGTGGATAAAGGTCAACGAACTTGAAAAAGGTGCTGAAGGTCTACAGTCACCTATTGTTAAGTTCCTTGGTGAAGACGTTGCCATGGCGATTATGACTCGCTTGGGTGCACAAAACGGTGATATCGTCTTCTTTGGTGCTGATAAAGCTAAGATTGTAAACGAAGCCATTGGCGCGTTGCGCGTTAAATTAGGTGAAGACTTAGCACTTTATACGTGTAAGTGGGCGCCTTGTTGGGTTATAGATTTCCCTATGTTTGAAGAAACAAATGATGGCGGCTTAACGGCTATTCACCATCCATTTACTTCTCCTGCGTGTACACCTGAAGAATTAGAGGCTGCGCCAGAAAAAGCGCTTTCTCAAGCCTATGATATGGTTCTGAATGGTACAGAGTTAGGTGGTGGTTCTATTCGTATTCATGATGGTGCCATGCAGAAAACGGTATTTAGAATTTTGGGTATTGAAGATGAAGAAGCTCAGGAAAAGTTCGGCTTCTTGTTAGATGCGCTAAGATTTGGTTGTCCTCCTCATGGTGGTTTAGCGTTTGGTTTAGATCGCTTGGTTATGCTTATGACTGAGTCTCAATCAATTCGTGAAGTTATTGCATTCCCTAAAAACCAAAGTGCGAGTTGTATGCTAACTCAGGCTCCTGGGCTTGTTGATAATAAGCAGCTTAAAGAGTTGAGCATTAGTGTTCGTAAGCCAGTTAAAGAAGAAAAATAAAACCCTTGTTTGCGTAAATTTATGCGCATAATTAGCACTATAAATTAATTTTATGGTGTGGCTTTTGAAGAGCGGTCTATTGGTATAGCATAACAACCAATGACCGCTTTTTTTGGTTTCAGGGATCAACAATTCAGCTTATGGCTATTATTTTAGGTATTGACCCCGGTTCTCGTATTACGGGGTACGGAGTGATTAACTTTGTTCAAGGGCGGTCGGAGTATATTTCCAGTGGATGTATTCGTATGCAGGGTGACTCTCTTCCTGAAAAGCTAAAACAAATTTTTGAGGGGGTAACAGAAATTATTGAGCGCTGGTCTCCACAAGAATTTGCAATTGAAGAAGTATTTATGGCTCGAAATGCTGACTCAGCGCTTAAGTTAGGCCAGGCGAGGGGGGTCGCTATCGCTGCAGCGGTTATGCAAGATCTGCCAGTGTCTGAATATGCCGCACGAAAAGTTAAGCAGGCGGTGGTAGGCAATGGAGGCGCTGAAAAATCACAGGTTCAGCATATGGTGCAATCACTTTTATCTTTGCCGGGTAAGCCTCAGTCCGATGCCGCTGATGCCTTAGCAATAGCCTTATGTCATGCGCATACTCGTCAAGGGCTCATTCGCATTGCGGGGTCTACCTCCAGCCGCAGAGGAAGAATTCGTTGAGACTGTATTTTATTTAATTTTTATATTAAAGGGGTTTTCATTGATAGGTCGTATTCGAGGTAAATTAATCGACAAGCAACCCGCGTTACTGTTGGTTGATGTGCAAGGGCTTGGTTATGAAGTGGAAGTCCCATTTTCAGCCGCGTTTGCTTTGTCGGAAGTGAATCAAGAGATCGTGCTTCATACACACTTTGTGGTGCGGGAAGATGCTCAGTTACTTTATGGTTTTGCGACAATTAAAGATCGAGACTTGTTTCGTTTGTTAATTAAAATTAATGGCGTTGGCCCTAAGCTTGGCCTTACAATATTGTCTGGTTTAGACTCTGCTCAATTGGCACGTTGCGTTAGAGATGACGATTCTAGTACCTTGGTTAAGCTGCCCGGTGTGGGTAAGAAAACAGCTGAACGCTTAGTGATTGAGTTGCGGGATAAACTAAAAGACTGGAGCGTGCCTGAAGATGATTTACTCGCGCCTGAGTCTTCGGTATTGGTAAATGCTGAATCAAAAGTCATTGAGGATGCGGAGTCTGCGTTAATTGCTTTAGGTTACAAACCTCAAGAAGCCTCAAGGGCTGTAAATGCAATTGAAACAGACGGTTTGAGTAGTCAGCAAGTTATCCGTTTAGCGTTAAAAAGTATGATGAAAGGTTAATCAATGATCGAAGAAGACCGATTAGTATCCAGTGCTCCTGCTTCTGTAAATATGCCGGGCCGATCTGAAGAGGGTCAGGACAGAGCAATACGACCTACAAAATTGGTTGATTATATTGGTCAGCCAGCCGTGTCTGAGCAAATGGAAATTTTTATAGGTGCTGCAAAAGCCAGAAAAGAAGCATTAGATCATGTATTAATTTTTGGCCCTCCAGGTTTAGGTAAAACAACCTTGGCCAATATTATTGCTAATGAGATGGGAGGGGTGATTAAAACAACCTCTGGCCCTGTGCTTGAAAAGGCGGGTGACTTGGCTGCTATGTTGACCAGCCTTGAAGAAGGTGATGTGCTGTTTATCGATGAAATTCATCGACTTAATGCGTCTATAGAAGAGCTGTTGTACCCTGCGATGGAAGACTACCAGCTTGATATTATGATTGGTGAGGGGCCAGCCGCACGATCAATCAAACTTGAATTACCTGCATTTACTTTAGTGGGCGCAACCACTCGTGCAGGGCTTCTGACGTCTCCGCTAAGAGATCGCTTTGGTATTGTTCAGCGATTAGAGTTTTATAATACTAGTGACTTAACGCATATTGTTTTGCGTTCAGCTAAGATGCTCGGCCTTGAGATTGAGCCTGAAGGGGCACATGAAATTGCACGTCGTTCAAGAGGAACTCCACGTATTGCCAATCGCTTATTAAGGCGCGTTAGAGATTATGCTCAGGTAAAGTGTGATGGGCTAATTAATCAAACTGTAGCAGATAAGGCTTTAAACTTATTGAAAGTTGACAACAATGGCCTTGACCATATGGATCGTCGGCTTCTCATTACCATGATGGAGCAATACGAAGGTGGCCCAGTGGGTATAGAAAGTATGGCTGCATCTATTAGCGAGGAGCGAGGCACAATAGAAGATGTGTTGGAGCCTTTTCTAATACAGCAAGGTTTTATTATCCGAACACCTCGTGGCCGAATGGTTACCAAGAGTGCATGGTTGCATTTTGGTCTTACAGCACCCGAGAAGTAGTATGTTTACATTACCTGTACGTGTTTATATAGAAGATACTGATGCGGGCGGCATTGTCTTTTATGCTAACTATCTGAAGTACATGGAGCGTGCGCGTACTGAGTTTATACGTCAGCTAGGGTTTGAGTTAAGGGCTGGCTTGCAAGAGAATATTAGCTATGTCGTTCATAGCTTAGAAATTAAATACCATAAGCCTGCAAAACTTGATGACTTACTTTCTGTTAGCGTTGAAGTGTTAAACGTTGCAAACACATATATGACCTTCATGCAGAAGGTTTATTCTGAATGTGGTGTATTAATGGTGGGTGCGCAGGTGAAGGTGGTATGTGTTTCCCTTGACGAAGGAAAGCCAAGGAAACTAAGTGAACAATTAAAGCTTGCCCTGAGTGGCATCTAAACAAATTATCTGATTAAAATTTATAGGGGGAATAGGTGGAAGAGCAACTATCAATATGGAGCCTGGTGGCTAATGCGAGTTTTATTGTTCAGCTGGTTATGCTGCTACTGTTCGCGGCATCGGTTATTTCCTGGATGATTATTTTTCAGCGTGGTGCAATTTTTAAGAAAGCAAAGCAAGCTCAACTTGCATTTGAGGAGCGTTTTTGGTCAGGAATGGATCTAAATCAGCTTTATAAAGAGCTAAATGACACTGGCGAGCCCTTAAGAGGCTTAGAGAATATTTTTAAAGCGGGTTTTAATGAATTTACTCGATTGCGACAGCAAGGTAGCGTAGACCCGGATGCTATTATGGTGGGTACTCAGCGTGCAATGCGTGTGGCGGTTTCAAGGGAGAGCGAGTACCTTGATGCAAACCTTCCGTTTTTGGCAACCGTTGGTTCAACTAGCCCTTATGTAGGGTTGTTTGGAACTGTTTGGGGGATTATGAACTCCTTTAGAGGTTTGGCTCAGGTTCAGCAGGCAACGTTAGCTACCGTTGCTCCTGGTATTTCAGAAGCTTTGGTGGCAACAGCAATGGGGCTTTTTGCCGCTATTCCTGCTGTTATAGCGTATAACCGTTATGCAACGCAGGCAGATAGTTTGGCGGGTGCATACGAAACATTTGCAGATGAATTTTCAAGTATCTTACATCGCACGGTTCACTCCTAATGGCTAGATCATCCAGAAAACCCATGTCTGAAATTAATGTGGTGCCTTACATAGATGTTATGTTGGTATTGCTAATTATTTTCATGGTTACAGCGCCGATGCTTACTCAAGGAGTGAAGGTAGATTTGCCTCAGCTTGAGTCATCGCCTGTAAATATGGAAAAAGATCAAGAGCCACTTATTATTTCAGTTGATTCAAATGCGGCTTATTATCTTGAGAGTGGAGAAAATACAGGGAAGCCAATGGAGCTAACTGTACTTCAGGAAAAAGTATCAAATATACTTAAACAGAACCCCAAAGTGAGTATTTTAGTGCGTGGTGATCGTCATGTTGAGTATGGTGTAATTGTTGCGCTAATGGCTTCCCTTCAAGAATCCGGTGCAACCGGGGTAGGGTTGGTGACTGAAACACCATGAGTGACCCTAAAGCTAATAAACTCAAAGTTGGGAAAGCAGAAGCGAGAGCGGCCTTGGGTTTAGTTCGAAAAAAGTGGTATAGGCTTGATAAGAGCTATCGTTGGTCAATTATCTATACGAGCTTGCTCCATGCTGTGGTTGTACTTGCGTTAACGGTCGGCTGGCAATCGAAACCTGACGTTAAGCCTATCGCGATGCCTCGTCATATTAACGCCACGGTGATAGATGCCTCAACAATAGATACCTTGAATAAAAAGAAACTAGAGCAAGAAAAAAAGAAAAAAGCGGTAGTAGATAAAAAGAAAAAACTGGCTGAAAAGAAAAAGGCTGACGCGAAGAAGAAAAAAGAAGTAAAACGAAAGCAGGCTGAAAAAAAGAAAAAAGACGACGCAAAGAAAAAAGAGCAGGCTAAAAAGAAAGCGGCAGCAAAGAAAAAAGCAGATGCTCAGAAAAAAGCCCTGATTAAAAAAGATAAGGAAAAGGCGAAAAAGAAAAAAGATGAGCAGAAAAAGCGAGATGAAAAAAAACGCCTTGAGGAAAAGAAGCGTTTAGATGCAAAGAAAAAAGCAGATGATAAAAAACGCTCAGATGAAAAAAAGCGCGTAGAACAAGAACGACAATTGCAAGATATGATGCTTAAAGCTGAGAATGATGAAAAGCTGGAGCGAGAAGCAGAAAGGTTAGAGGCGCAAGCCCGCATAGAGCAAGAGAACTTAAGGCAAGCTCAAGTTAAAGCCGATAGAGTGGCTGAAATGAATGAGGTTGACCGCTTTATTGCTTTAATACGTGCGAAAATAACGCGTAGTTGGCATAAGCCTCCAGGTTCAAAAGAAGGGCAAACAGTGGTGTTGCGACTTAACCTTTTCCCTACGGGCGAGTTAAGTAATGCAACAATTATAAAGGGAAGTGGAGACCCCGTATTCGATCGCTCGGCATTGAGTGCAGCGAAATCAATTTCCAAGTATCCAGTGCCTTCTGGTAATAGGGTTTTTGAAAGGCATTTTAGACAATTTAGTATGTCATTTAGTCATCAGGAAGATTAGTTTTGCATAAAAATATTGTATTTACTTATATTATATTCACCATTCTATTGTTGGTATCAAGATTAAGCGTAGCGGAGCTCATGATTGAAATTACGCAGGGTTCCGACTCGGCCATTCCTATCGCGATCGTTCCGTTTACTAATAAAAGTGCTGGAGCTATACCTGAAAATATCCAAAAAATAGTGTCTGCTGACCTACAAAGAAGTGGTGAGTTTGACCCATTGCCAACCAACCGTATGTTAAGTTTGCCTGACAGCGCTAAAGCGGTGTATTACCGAGATTGGCGCTTACTTAAACAAAATTACTTGTTAATAGGTAATGTTGAATATTCTAAATACACCAAAAACTATAAGATTCAGTACGAACTGTTTGATGTGAATCAGCAGCAACGAATTATTGGGGAAGTGGTTTCTGGTGGAGAGAAAAGTCTACGAGATTTAGCTCATCATATTAGTGATGCTATTTATGAGGCGGTAACGGGAGTGCGTGGCGCATTTTCTACTAAAATTGCCTATATAACGCTTCAAGGTAGCCCTGTAGGTAAAGGTAAACTTGAATATCGTTTGCAGGTAGCTGATTCAGATGGTCGTCGGTCATTTACCCTATTAAAAACATCTGAGCCAATAATTTCTCCCTCTTGGTCCCCTGATGGTAAGAAACTGGCTTACGTTTCTTTTGAGAGTGGTCGCCCAGCGATTTATACTCAGGTAATAAAAAGCGGGAAAAGAACACTGGTTTCTTCTTTTAAAGGTTTGAATGGTGCACCTGCGTGGTCACCTGACGGGAAAAAATTAGCACTGACCTTATCAAAAGATGGTAACGCAGAAATTTATAACCTTGATTTGGCGACTAAAAAATTAGAAAGATATACCCGTCATTATGGCATTGATACAGAAGCTAGCTGGTCTCCAGATGGGCATTCAGTGGTATTTACCAGTGATAGAAGTGGGACTCCTCAGGTTTATCGTATGAACATTTATGATTTAGAGCCTGAAAGATTAACATTTGAAGGCCGATATAACGCTAGGCCCCGGTTTAGTGGCGATGGAAATAGTCTGTTTTTTGTACATAAATCGAACGGTTCTTTTAATATAGCCGCCATGAATTTAAAAGCAGGTAATCAGACAACGCTCACAGAAACACCTTTGGACGAGTCTCCAAGCTTGGCTCCAAACGATAGGATGTTGATTTATTCAACGCAAAGAGGTAGAAAGGGCGTATTAGCCGTTGTTTCTGTCGATGGGCGATCGAAATACTTTTTACCTTCAGCCTTTGGTGATGTAAGAGAACCTGCATGGTCTCCTTTTTTAAGGTAGAATAGTGTTTTATAATTTTTAATACTGAGTTACTTTTTTTTGTTAAGCCATAATTAAGGAAAAATAATGAAAGCCATATCAACTAAAAATGCGTTAGCTTTAATCTTTTCAGCTTCTATCTTAGCGGGTTGTAGCACAACAGGTACAACTGAAGATGCAGACATTAATGCCGATGCTAATGGTGTTACAGTAACAGATCAGGAAGGTGGTTCTGAGTCTTACGGACAAGGTGAAGGGGCAGCTGTTGTTACTAGCGAAATGGATGCACAGAAAGCTGAAGCAGAGCGTTTAGCAAAAGAGAAAGAAGCAGGTGTACTACGTGAAATTCGTACATTCTACTTTGACTTTGATAAGTCTTCAGTTAAGCCAGAGTCTCGTACAGCGTTAATGGCTCACGCAGCATTTTTGGCCGCTAACCCAAATGTAAACGTAGCTCTTGAAGGTCACTCTGATGAGCGTGGCACTAAAGAATATAACCTTGCACTAGGTGAGCGTCGTGGTCAGTCTGTAGAGCGTTTCCTTGTTGTTAACGGTGTAGCACGTACTCAACTTGAAGTTGTAAGTTTTGGTGAAGAAAAGCCAGCTGCAGCCGGTCATGACGAAAGTTCATGGGCTGAGAATCGTCGTGTTATGATTCAGTACAAGTAATCGAGATAGATAATTTGTTATGAAGAGAATACTTTCTCTTGCAATAGCGCTGGCTTTTTCTGCCAGCGCTTCTGCTCAGTCCACACCCGCTTTTCAAGCTTCAACTCCCGCTAAACCTGTTACACAGACTCAAATGAATGCTAATGCTGAATTGCTTTTTATGCTTGAGCAATTGCAGCAAGAAGTTCAGTCTTTGAGGGGGATGGTCGAGAAGCAGTCTCACGAAATTAAACAATTAAAGCAGCAAGGCCGAGATCGTTATCGTGACCTTGATCAGCGTTTGCTTAAGTTGCAATCAGGTGCCATGTCTACGGCTTCTGTTGGGGAGCCAAAGCATTCTACTATGCTAGCTCCGGTGGCAGCGACTACCGCTGCGGTCACAACCACAAGCCCTGTAGTTAAAGCGACTACTGTAAGAGCAAAGCCTTCTGCTGAGCAGCAGAGAGTTTATCAGCAGGCTTATGATCTTATTAAACAGAAAAAGTATGAGCAAGCAGTTGACGAGCTCCATAAGTTTATTGAAATTTACCCTAGTAGTGACTTAACCGGAAATGCATATTACTGGTTAGGTGAGGTTTATTTAGTCATGCCTAAGTTTGAACAGGCCAGACAAGCATTTACAGTGGTTGTTGGGAGTTTTTCTGCTCATAGAAAAGCCCCTGATGCGATGTATAAGTTAGGTGTGACGTATCATAGACTGGATAACCTTAAGGAGGCTAAGTTCTATTTGTCTGAGGTATCTACGCGTTATCCTGAAAGCTCTGCAGCCAAGTTAGCTAAAGAATATAAAGAAAAGCTATAAACGTTTTAAAAAAGTCATATAAAAAGTTAAATTGGGACTTGTTATTTCTCAAAAAAACAGTATTATGTGCGCCTCGTTTGGGTCGTTAGCTCAGTTGGTAGAGCAGTTGGCTTTTAACCAATTGGTCGGGCGTTCGAGCCGCCCACGACCCACCATTATTTTGTGCTTTAGCTTTAAGTGCTGGTGGATTTAAACGAAATGATTTAAGTAGCTTATTTAAATCAGCAAAGCTAAAGAAAGTTTGGGGTCGTTAGCTCAGTTGGTAGAGCAGTTGGCTTTTAACCAATTGGTCGGGCGTTCGAGCCGCCCACGACCCACCATACTAAAAAGGGAGCCTTATTGGCTCCCTTTTTTTTGCTAATAATTCCTTGAGCGTGTTTTTTTTGAACGTGTATTTCTAGGTGGTTCCCTGATGAGTGAAACTTCTGATAGCATTTTAGTACAAGAGCATTTTGCTCACGGGCATGAGGCTCTGGAGCTTAGCACCGAAGAGCGTGAAGCATACAAAGATAAAATTAAAATGCTATTAAAGCGTGAGAATGCGGTTCTCGTTGCTCATTATTATACAAGCGCAGTTTTACAAGAGTTAGCTGAAGAAACGGGGGGCTGTGTTGCAGACTCTCTTGAAATGGCTCGATTCGGCAATCAACATCCGGCCACTACGTTGGTGGTCGCTGGCGTTAAGTTTATGGGTGAAACGGCTAAAATCCTTAATCCTGAAAAACGAGTGCTAATGCCAACTCTTGAAGCAACGTGTTCTTTGGATATAGGTTGTGAAATTGATGAGTTTTCAGCCTTTTGTGATCAGCACCCCGACCGAACTGTTGTGGTCTATGCCAATACATCTGCAGCGGTTAAAGCCAGAGCTGACTGGGTGGTGACGTCTAGTATTGCATTAAATGTTGTTAGGCACTTGGATTCACAAGGTGAAAAAATACTTTGGGCGCCTGATAAATACCTTGGTGGATACGTTAAAAAAATGACCGGTGCTGATGTATTGCTGTGGGATGGTTCATGTATTGTTCATGAAGAGTTTAAAGCAAAAGGCATTCTCGATTTAAAACACTTATACCCTGATGCGGCTATTCTTGTGCATCCAGAGTCACCAGAATCAGTGGTTGATATTGCTGATGTTGTTGGTTCGACCTCTCAGTTAATCAATGCTGCGCAAGAAATGGAAAATATGACATTTATTGTAGCCACAGATAGTGGTATTTTTTATAAAATGCAGCAGCTAGCACCAGAAAAAACATTCATAGAAGCCCCTACAGCCGGTACGGGGGCAACTTGTAGAAGTTGTGCACATTGTCCTTGGATGGGGATGAATGGGTTAGAGAACCTTGCAGAGGTTCTTGATCGAGGGGATCAAGAGGTTTTTGTAGATGATGTATTGAGAGAAGCGGCATTAATCCCTCTTCAGCGTATGCTTGATTTTCAGTAAAGCAATAAGCTAGTAAGTTTTCCCTTGATTTCGTCGTCTTCATACAGCAATGCGGAATCAGGGAGGTATTAGCAGATCGCTTCTGCTAATACCTCAAAAGTTAACACCTTTCTTCGCTCGATATAAATTATCAATTCTTTGTTGTATGGTCGCTGTTATCTGGGTATTCCCACGACTTTTCTTAAGTGCTTGCTGTAATTGTAAAAGTGCATCATCTATTTCGCCAATTAGATAGAAAAACTCAGCTCTTGAACGGTGAAGTTGCACAATGTTTCCGGCTATGCCATTTAATTCAGCCAGGGAGTACCAGATAGCAGGTTCGTTTGGGTAACTTCGGGTTAAATTAAGGAGTAATGATTCAGCTTCTCCTATGTCTTTGATTTGATTTCTTTGCGTAAGGTAGTCCGATAAACTCCAGCTCAGTGCGTAGTTTCCTGGGTTTCTGCTTAGATGTTTTCGTAGCAGGTTAATGCTTTTATCTACCTTTCCTTGTTTTTTTAGTGTATCAGCCTTCGCAATTATGAAAATAATTCTGTTTGGGTACTGCTCAAGTAACGAGTCAATTATTTTTTCGGCCTTGTCAGGTTTTTTAGCTTTGTTATATGAAATAGCAAGACCGTATTGGTTGGCCGTTTCATGGAAGCTGTCTTCTTGTCCAGTTAGAGATTTAAAATGACTTATCGCTGCGTTGTTTGTTTCTGAAAAATGCAATACTACCCGATTTTTTATTAGGTGAAACTCAAGGTCTTCGGCATATTCTTTAGCTGGAAACTGTGCGGCTCTATTCATTGAGTCAGAAATTCGAGACTCAGTGACAGGGTGAGTAGATAGGTATTCAGGCGGTCTGTTTCCATAGAGTCTTGACTCTCTTAGCATGCGTTCAAACATTGCTGGCATGGCTTTAGGGTCCATATCGGACTCATAGAGTGTTTTGATACCTACACGGTCAGCTTCTTGCTCATTTTGCCTGGAATAACTTAATTGAGCTTGAATAGATAGTGCTTGTGTGCCTGCTAAAGCGGCTATACCTGCGTCAGAGCCGGTAGTTGCGGCGATAATAACGCTAGCAAGTAAGCCCGCCAATGCTAATGGTGCTGTTTTCTGTTGGCGCTCTAGGCTTCGGGCATAATGCCTTTGGCTAAGGTGAGCTATTTCGTGTGCGATAACGGATGCAAACTCTTGTTCAACTCCAGAATGAGTGAATAAACCTGAGTTTATACCCATAACGCCTCCAGGGACGGCGAAAGCGTTCATTGCTGGGCTATCAACGATGACCAGTGTTAATCTTCTTTCTGTTAATTCCGAATTAGGTGCAAGCCTATAAACTAGGCTTGTTAAATAACTGTAAGTTAGAGGGTCGTGATAGGTTTTAACTTGTCGTCGAAGTGAGCGTAACCACGACTCTCCTAATATCTTTTCTTGCTGAAGAGAGATAAAGCCTGATGTGGCATCACCCAGAGAGGGGAGTTCGTTGTCTTTGGCATTTGCTGGATAAAATATAACACCTGAAAGCCAAAAAAATATCACGCAGGTGAGTTGTATCCATTTCTTCATAAAAAAATCGGGCCTTAGCAATAAATTTAACGATAACTGTTTTGAAATGTAAACTGTTATCGGAGTAACTACAAGATACTGATAGAATATTACGGTATTTTTAATGGTGGCATTCTATAATGGAAAGCTATGGTTGAAATCAGCGGATTAATACCTGAATTTAGGAAAATAAGAGACTTGTTATTTGATGGAAAAGTTTGATTTAAATGATGCTGATGTCCAGCTAGATACAGCGGGATTAAACTGTCCTATGCCCTTATTAAAGGCAAAGCAGGCTCTAAATAAAATGTTACCGGGGACGACGTTGTTGGTTAAAGCGACAGACCCAGGCTCAGTAAGAGATTTTAAATCGTTTGTTGATTTAAGTTCAAATAAGCTGCTGGGCAACTTTGCAGAGAAAGAAGAATATTATTATTTGATATTGAAAGGTAATTAGTAAGTTGTTGTGTGTTTTCTATAGCCAAAATAAACAAGGTTAGTAAAGGAACCTGAATGTTAAATATTGTTCGCTCATGGGTAGAAAAGTACTTTTCAGATGAAGAGGCTGTTGCTCTTTTTATCTTATTAATTGTTGCATTAGCGGCGATTATACTTACAGGTGCAATGCTTGCTCCTGTAATTGCCAGTGTTATTTTTGCGTTTATCTTACAGGGCTTGGTCGTTAAATTAGTGGCTGTTGGGGTGAAGGAAAAATGGGCTGTTTTAATTGTGTTTATGGTGTTTATGGGCCTCTTTACGGTGTTTCTTTTTGTGCTTTTTCCTTTGGTTTTTGCGCAAGTAACCTCGTTGGTGAAAGAGTTTCCTGGCATGTTCTCAGAGTTAAAGGGTGCAATAAGGTTGCTTCCCCAGGAATATCCGACATTATTGAGTGAAAGTTCAGTTAATAATTTATTTAACCAAGCAACTTCTGAAGCCGCTAAATTTGGTCAGTGGGTTGTGTCATTTTCTCTTGAAAGTTTTCCTGTTTTTGTCACTGTTTTAATTTATATCGTATTAGTGCCTATATTGGTTTTTTTCTTCCTTAAGGATCGTTTGCTTATGCTTAACTCGCTAGCAGGCTTGCTTCCACAAGATAGAAGGCTAATGACAAAGGTATGGTTTGAAATGAATGTGCAGTTTGCTAATTATATTCGAGGTAAAGTGCTTGAAATAATGATTGTGGGAGTTGCAACCTACGTTGCTTTTGTCGTGCTGGACTTAAATTATGCAGCCTTGCTGGCTATTCTTGTGGGGCTTTCTGTTTTAGTACCTTATATTGGTGCGACGATTGTGACTATTCCTGTTGCGATGATTGCGCTTTTCCAATGGGGTTGGGGGTCAGATTTTTTCTATCTAATGATTGTTTATGGTGTGATACAAGCCTTAGATGGCAATGTGTTGGTGCCATTGCTCTTTTCTGAGGTGGTTAACCTTCACCCTGTTCTTATTATTGTAGCTGTACTGTTTTTTGGTGGTATCTGGGGGCTTTGGGGTGTGTTTTTTGCAATTCCTTTAGCGACTATGCTTAAAGCGGTGCTTTCAGCTTGGCCTGTAGCAGGTAACGAGTAGGTAGCCATCCCTGGCGTTGGTATTCTTAATTTCCCAGTATGTCTTGCTTGAAACTGCTGCCTACTGGGTTTTCCCCAACCCAAACAGAAAGTAGAGCATCAGCAAACTGCTTGCCGGGTACCACTCCTTTACTTACACCTCCGATGATAACCTGGGTGCCAGACCCTGGAATATAGTCAATATTGACTTCATCACCTTGCTTAAGTCTACCTTTGAACATACTTAGGAATTGGTTGATATCAGGCTTAAGTCGCTCTTGCTCTTCTTTTGTGATGTTAATAACGAGTGCGTCTTTAAGTGCTTGAGCTACTTTTCTAGCGGATACTTTTCTTAATAAGACATGAAAGAGCATACGCCTGTGTTCGTCTCTTTCTAGAATATCTTGTTCATTATGTGATTTGTTTTCTAGGTAGAGGCCACCTACATAGGTGTCAATAACCATATATGTTTTGCGTAATGAGGCGCCATTAAGTATTAGCTCTGGTGAGTTTTCATTCGCCTTGATTATTTCATCTAGTTTTACATCACTAATGTTTCTTGCATTTGACGTCAGAGGTATTATGGCAAGCATGAACAATAGAAGTCCGGTGATTTTCATATTTTAGCTCCTTATTGTTTTAGTTGTATGGGGGGGGGTCAGTAAACACTTGTATATTAATGTGTCTGATCTTTATTTTATGTTAAAAGGCGGTGAATGCACTGTTTAATTGCTTCAAGTGAAGAGGGGTTGTTTTATTTGTGAGCAGTGTCTACAAAATTAGGTGATGTGTTCGAGGGTTGAGTGGGATATGACGTTTGTTTACATTATTTGTATTGGTGAGTGAGAGCGCTGAGAGTGTAAGCTCTCAGCTTCATCAGCGGTATTTATAGTGACTGGGCTTCTTTTAATACGTCTTCTATGTGGCCTTTCACTTTTACTTTTCTCCACTCTTTTTTGAGAACGCCTAGGTCGTCGATTAAAAAAGTACTTCGTTCAATACCCATATACTCTTTACCATAGAGTTTTTTGAGTTTTATGACGTCGAACAATTTACATAGTATTTCATCTGGGTCAGAAATGAGCTCGAATGGGAACTCATGTTTCTTTCTGAAGTTTTCATGTACTTTGAGACTGTCTCTTGATACGCCAAATATAACGGTGTTAGCTTCAGTAAAATCTTGAATTGAGTCTCTGAAATCCTGCCCTTCGGTTGTACAACCCGGAGTGTTATCTTTTGGGTAAAAATAGATGACGGTGTTTTTACCCTGTAGGGTTTCGGGGCTTACCTGTGTTTCAGTGGTAGCTTTAGCTTCAAAAGCGGGTAGTGGCTTATCTAATTCTATTATAGACATGAATACTCTCTATTAATTGTTTCTGGTTGGTTCTATTGCAGCATCAAGATTCAAATCATCACAAAATACCATGAACTCTTCCCTTAGTGTTGCAAGGTGAGTATCTGAAGGGATTGTGATTGCCATATTTAAATTAAACATTTGTGTCCCTGTGTGGGGTGCACTATATGTTCCTGTTTGCAGGTCGTCAATATTGATATTTTGTTTTGAAAAGAAATTGGCTATTTCTTGTACTATTCCAGGGTTGTCGAGTGCGACAACATTAACGGTATAGCAAATGGCTGCCTTTGGTTGTCTTGGCTGGGTATGTTTGATTATGGTCGTTAAATCAAGTTTCTTAGCGAGAGCTGGAATAATGTTTTCAAGTTTTGCAATATCATTCCATGAGCCTGAAACCATCATAACAACGGCAAACTCTCCACCGAGAACTGTCATGCGGCTATCTATTATGTTGCAGTTGTTGTCTGAGCAGGCTTTTGCCATGTCATTGACAATCCCTGGGCGATCGCTGCCGATGGCAGAAATAACTAAATGATTTTCTTTATTAGTGGTTGTGCTCATTAAAAACTCTCTAATAGTTTTTTAATAAAATTGAGGTGTTAGCGTCTATTGCATATGGTCTGCTTAGATGCCTTCTGTGTCAAGATAACCGTTAAGCCTATTCTAGTTTTACTTTAGTGTACTTTAATCTGCGTTCAGCCCTTGTTTAACGCAAGACTGACGATTAATATATGCCTTTTTATTTACACAATTCCCCCTCCATGGAGAGATGTATGATTTCTGGCAGTCTTGTAGCACTTGCTACCCCAATGAACCCTGATGGCACACTTGATTGGGAACGTTTAGATGGGCTTGTAGACTTTCACATCAAAAACGGAACTGATGCTATTGTTGCCGTTGGAACAACTGGAGAGTCCGCAACACTTAACCCCGATGAGCATTGTGCTGTTATTCGCAGGGTTGTTGAACGGGTAAAAGCGAATGCTGAAGGTAAAATTGCTGTTATTGCAGGTACTGGAGCAAACTCAACTACAGAAGCTATCGATTTAACCAAAGAGGCAAGCAAAGCAGGTGTCGATGCTTGTTTACTTGTGACCCCTTATTATAACAAGCCCACACAAGAGGGTTTGTATCTGCATTACAAAACAATTGCAGAGGCGGTAAATGTTGACCAAATATTATATAACGTGCCAGGTCGCACAGCGGTTGATATGTTGAATGAAACGGTTGTTCGTTTAGCCGATATACCTAATATTATTGGTGTAAAAGACGCAACAGGTGGTTTAGCGCGAGGTAAAGCATTAATAGAGCTAGTTGGTGACCGAATAGCGGTTTATTCCGGTGATGATGCCACTGCTGTTGAACTTATGTTAATGGGGGCAAAAGGTAATATCTCTGTAACGGCTAATGTTGCACCTAAAGATATGGCTGATTTATGCCGATTGGCATTGGCAGGAGAGGCTGAGCAGGCAAGGGCGATAAGTGAGCGTTTGATGCCACTTAATGAAAACTTGTTTGTTGAAGCTAATCCTATTCCTGTGAAGTGGGCATTACAGCAGATGGGGCTTATTCAGGAGGGTATTCGATTACCACTCACTCCTTTAAGCGCCCCTTTTCATAATGATGTGTTAAGTGCTTTAAAAAGCGCTGGAGTTCAGTGATCTGTGATCATAGTGGGTAGTAAAATAAAGTATCTAATGCGTTTTTTAAAATTGAGTTCGCTAGTGTTTATCATATTAACGTTAGCTGCTTGTGGTGTTATACGAGATAGATCTAATGACTATCTTCTTGCTGAGGGTGGAGATTCTGTAAAAATCCCCGAATGGTATAAGAGCTCAAGTGTTGAAGCTAGATACCCTATACCCCCTATAGATAATAAACGATCACTGCCTGAAGAGTATGTTTTACCTGGCCCGCCAGATGCAACGGTTATTATATTGGCTGAGAACTATGTGATTGAATCTCTTGAAGAGCAAACATGGTTGTTGGTAAATGAAACGCCTGGGCGTATATGGCCATCGTTAGATCATTTCTGGGAAGAGAATGGAATTGATGTTGAGTTTGAAAACCCTCGTTTGGGTTTAATGCAAACCGAACTGGTGGGTTTAAATTTATTATCTAATCAATTATTGGAGCGTTTGGGTATTGAGGATTCTGAAGCTAGCTCCCCTTTAGTGTTTCAGGCGAAGTTAGGGCAGGGCGTAAAAAGGAATTCCACCGAGCTTCAGGTTCGAGTGTTTGAAACAAAATCTGGAAAGCAGGAGTTTGAAGGGTGGTCTGCTATGCCTGGTGATCCAGATGCGGAGAGCCAGTTATTAGAGGTGATCAGTTCTTACCTTGAGAACAGCCAGTCATATCGTAGTTATTCATTGCTTGCTCATGATATAGGTGGCGTCTCCAAGGTTGCTTTAATATCTGAGCCAGAGGCTGATCCATACCTGAAGCTTGACCTTTCGTATGCTCGGGCGTGGAGTTCGACGTCTAAGGCTTTGAGAGGCGCCAATATAACTGTTGCAGATCTTGACCGGAGTGAAGGTGTTTTTTATCTCGATTACGGTCAGGAAGAAGAGAGCACCAATTGGCTTGTGGGGTTATTTTCCAGTGATGATGAAGTACGACCCGAATACAGTTTTATTCTTAAGTTAGAGAAAGAGGGGAGTGGCTACTTACTGAAGGTAAGTAAGTCTCAAGGGGATATAACAACGGTAGAAAGAATGGAGATCCTGAACTTACTACTCGATAATATTTCTTAATCCAGTTAACTATTTTTAAAGAGGAGGGCTGCCTCCTTTTTGTATTTTTATTTTTGAGGTGTTGTTTCAAATGGAAAAACGTGAAGAACTTTTTTCTGGTAAGGCTAAGTCAGTTTATAAAACCGATGATCCAGAACGATTTATATTGTTGTTCAGGGATGATACCTCTGCATTTGATGGTGAAAAAATTGACCAGCTAGATCGTAAGGGTATGGTGAATAATAAGTTTAACGCTTTTATCATGACTAAGCTTGAAGAAGCGGGCATTCCAACACATTTTGATAAATTGTTGAGTGATACTGAGTGTCTGGTTAAAAACCTGGATATGATCGAGGTTGAATGCGTGGTCAGAAATATCGCTGCGGGCAGTTTATGTAAGCGCTTGGGAGTAGAAGAAGGCCTTGATCTAAACCCGCCTACATTTGAGCTCTTTTTGAAAAATGATGCACTGCATGACCCTATGATTAATGAATATCATTGTCAGTCGTTTGGATGGGCAACTGAAGAGCAGCTTCAGGAAATGAAACGCTTAACATTTGAAGTGAACAACGTGCTGAAGGCTTTGTTTGATGATGCCGGTATGCTGTTGGTTGATTACAAACTAGAATTTGGCCTATTTAACGGTTCTATTGTTTTAGGTGACGAGTTTAGCCCTGATGGCTGTAGAATTTGGGATAAAGAAACTCGTAATAAAATGGATAAAGATCGCTTCAGACAAGGTCTGGGAAGTGTGATTGAAACCTATGAGGAAGTAGGTAGGCGTTTAGGCATGTCTTTTTAATACTAGAAGAGCGCACTTAAATTAACTAATAAAAAAGGATAATGAAATGAAAATCATTAAACAAGGTATTGTAGCTTTAACACTTTCTGTCGCATCAACTGCTTTAACTGCTGATGTATTGGGTCTATCTGCTTCGCTAGCTTATTGGAAGCCTGATAATTCAGGGCATATTCAGTCCGGTGGAGATAAAATTGATGTTGAAAGTGATTTAGGGCTTGGTGAAAAAGAGTCTGTTATATTTAATGCTGCTTTTGAACATTTTATTCCTCTGATCCCTAATGTACGTGTACAGTACTTTGATATGGATCAGGTCGCTTATGGTTCTGTCGATTCTGTTGATTTTGATGGCGAAACTTTTGACGGTAGAGTTCAGACAAGCTTGGATCTGACTAATTATGATTTTACGCTTTATTATCAAGTTTTAGATAACTGGGTCAACCTTGATGTAGGTTTAACCGTTAAAGCGTTTGATGGGGTGCTAATTTTACGAGAGCAAGATGCCGATAGCAGTGGAAATTATAGTTCTAGCAAAACTGATATTGATAACATTCTACCAATGCTCTACGGCAGTGCTGCTTTTGAATTCGCATCGTTGTCTGCCGGTGTAGAAGGTAGCGCTGTATCTCTTAGTGGTGATACTGCCTATGATCTTGTTGCTCGTTTAAGGTACCAGATGGGTTTTTTCGGTGCTGAGATGGGGTATAGAGCGATGGGTCTAACGGTTGATGATGTTAGTGGTATTGATGTTGATACCACTATTCAAGGACCATACCTTAGCGCTTTATTGCTGTTTTAGTCTGTATGTTTATACCCTTTAATTGACTGTTTAGTTAATTAAAGGGTATTTATTAAGATGCAGGACTTCTAGCCAACAACATCCACGCCTTCTAGGCTGTTTATGGCGGTTGCAGTTTTTTTGGATGGCCATAATACGATAATGATAATTAATAAGCAGGAATAAAATGTACATTGATTATTGTAAGTAGGCAATTACATTCGACTTAATATTTTTCTTGAACAAGTAAACCTTCTTTGTTACATTACGCCTCGCTGCAAAGTAGGATCATAGCTCAGTTGGTTAGAGCATCGCCATGACATGGCGAGGGTCGTCAGTTCGAATCTGACTGGTCCTACCAATTAGTACAAAGAAAGAGCAGCACAAGGAAAAAATAAAGCTGGCGTAGCTCAGATGGTAGAGCAGCGCACTTGTAATGCGCAGGTCAGGGGTTCGATTCCGTTCGCCAGCTCCATTTTTCTTTTTTACTTCTAAATGCTTATCACTTTCAAGTTAAAATCCTTATCGTACTAATGTATAGAGCTCCGTTAATAAAAACCCAGCATAACTGGGTTTTTATAGGGTAGGGTTTTTCTATAAGACTACTTAGCGTTTTCTATCGCATCTTTCAATGCAGCTAAACAAAGTACAACGTTTTTGTATTGAGCGCTGTAGCCCATTAAACCAATGCGCCATGCTTTACCTGCAAACTTACCTAAGCCTGCACCTAGTTCCATGCTGTATTTTTCTAGAAGGTAACGTCTTACAGCTGCGTCATCGACACCATCAGGTATCATAATGGTGTTTAGTTGAGGTAGACGTTCGTTTTCAGGCACTACAAACTCTAAACCTAATGAGGCTAGGCCATTAGCAAGATTTTGATGTTGCTCTTGATGTCGCTCCCACGATTTTTCTAGTGTTTCTTCATGCAGCATAACTAATGATTCATGAAGTGCATAGAGTGAGTTAACTGGTGCGGTATGGTGATAGCTACGCTTACCTTCACCAGACCAGTAGCTCATAACAAGGCTTTGATCTAGAAACCAGCTTTGTGCTTTTGTTTTTCTATTCTTGATTTTATCAACGGCGGCAGGGCTAAAGGTAATGGGGGATAAACCCGGTACGCAAGATAGACACTTCTGGCTGCCTGAATAAGCCGCATCAACACCCCATTCGTCAATTTTTACAGGTACACCACCTAGTGATGTAACGGTATCTACTATGGTTAAGCAGTTATGTGTTTTTGCTATTTTACAAAGTGCTTCGGCATCCGATAAGGCACCGGTTGATGTTTCTGCATGTACAAACGCGACAAATTTAGTATCTTGGTTTTGCTGCAAGGCTTCTTCAAGTTTTGCAGGTGAAACGGCTTTACCCCAATCGTCTTCGACAACAACGGCTATACCGCCGCAGCGTTCAACGTTTTCTACCATTCGTCCACCAAATACACCGTTGCTGCAAACAACTACTTTTTCGCCTGGCTCAACTAGGTTTATAAAGCAGGCTTCCATACCCGCAGAACCCGGGGCAGATATCGCCATAGTAAATTCATTGGTGGTTTGAAAAGCATACTGAAGGAGTGATTTTATCTCATCCATCATGTGCAAAAATTCAGGATCTAAGTGTCCAATGGTAGGTCTTGCAATGGCGCTAAGTACTCTGGGTGATATGTTTGAAGGGCCAGGGCCTAATAGTGTGCGTTCTGGCGGATTAAAACTCTTAAAATTCATTGGATATCCTTGGTTTTATTTGAACGTGTTGTTTTAGTCTATTTATTTATAACTTTTTTGTACGGGCTTGAATGTCTTCATCAAAATAAACATTTTTGATGTTAGGAAGTGATGCAATGGTGCGCATTACATTGATCCCTTCTACTTCAAAATTATCGATCATTTCAGCGGTCACTTGATAAGGTTTAGCGACCGAGAGGCCTAGCGTGGCAGGGCTTAATCTCCAACCGTTTGTAATATCTGAGCCACCCACGAGGTTCACCGGTAATATGACATCACCTGGCCTGAGGTAAGCCTGCATAAAGCGAGGGTTCACATACTTCATTGTTACGTTATTTTTATCATCAGTATAGGAGCGGGAGCCTTCAGGGAACAATAAAAATGGCTCATGCATAACACTTTTAAACAATTGATAATCAGAACGATCCAGCTCTGCAAATGCCTTATTCTGTCTTACTTGCTGCATATACTCAGTTAATGTTGCTTTCTCTGCTTGATCAAGCCCCGCAGTAGCCTCTGAAAAACGTACTTCATCATAATACACAACATTATTCATAAATTCTGTGTAAGTCATTTTCTCAATAAGCTTCAGGCCTGCATAGGGCATTTTAATCAGATATTGAGTTCTTCGGGCATTCTTCATTAACTCGTAGGCAAGCCCTTTCTCTTGTACCTTTGACGTTTTCTGTGACGGGAGAGTGAGAAACAGGTTGCCAACGTTACTAGCACCATTTTTTAAAACAAGATTAGAAAACATTCTAGGGCCAACGACTGTGTTACAGTTGCCGGTAAGATTATTGAAGCTTAATTGTCTGAGTACACTTCGAACAAAATAAGGGCCTAAGTAACCTTCATGATGACCAATTATAAAAATACGATGCCCTGAAGCCTTAAGTACTGATGCCTCATAGAGTGTTTGTACAACCTCTGATGACCCAATAGCGTGTTTACTGTCGTGGTTAAGTGAGGTTCGTTGCCCTTGCTTGCTCACTAAAACAATGTCTTTGATATTCTTTTTTTCCAGAAAAACAAAAATCTTATGCCATAGCGCTGTATCTGCGAGTACAGGAGAAATTGAGTGATTAAATGAGAAGGGGATTGCAAGAAATCGCTCTAGGCTACTTTTGCTGAACTCGTTAAAAAAGCTATGTTGTAGAAGTTGGTTTTTTCGTTTGTTAAATTTTTCGATAATATCTGGGAAGTGCTTCTTAAAATCGAGCCCATGAGAGGTTGCATGACTAATCATGTCATCCATGAGTTGAACGGCTTTTACATTGTGAGGTGCTTTTTTAAATGCGTAAATTTTGGCTCTGATAAAGTCAATGGTTCCTTTAAAGCTAAACTCATCCACAATTGCTCGAATGGCGCGTTTAAGACCCGCAGGTGCGGGTATTTTCATTATTATATTAAGAAGCCAGTCTTTAAGCTTATCTATCAAGCCTGCAATAATTGAAAATAGGGCAAATAAGCTGTTTGTGGCGCGATAAACCCAGTGCTTAGGGTTAATTGATGATATCGACTTTTCAAGCCGGCCTTTATTTTCTTCAAAGAAACGGAGTACTTCAGCATGAGATATTTTTTCTTTTTCTTCCTTCCACCACTGCGCTAACGATGATGCGCGTTTAGGCGGTGGAGGGTGAGGTGTATTTTGTTCTGCCATTGTAGCTATGAACCTTCAATATCAATGTAAGTTTAGTATACTATCAAAATTGGGTGTTCCCCTCAAAAGCGCTGTTTGATATGCTGAGTAACGAGTTATTTGGATAAAATTATATGAAGTACCTGAGTAAGTTTAATAGGCAGTTAACACAGTTACGAGAAGATAAGCGCCTGACAGAGGATGATATCAGTGTCATGTGTCAGGTAGATGCCAGTGCTGTAAAGGCATGGGGGTATGAGCAAGAAGAGAGACGATGCTACCCAACTATAGACAACCTGATTGACCTCTGCTTAAAAACTGGCACGTCACTGGAGTATTTTTTAGATCTTAATAGCGACGGTGATGAGCAGCTTGAACTGCCGGGCTTAGCTTTTATTAATGAACATGATGTAAACCTTTCTCTGGATCAGCTTCAAAAAGAGATAGAAAAAACAATTCCAAGTGATGATGAGCTGGAATTATTAAAGCGTTATCGTAGCAGTGATGATGAAAGCCAAAAGTTGATTTTGCAATTAATGGTCTAATCTAGACCAAAATCATTATAATTGATCGTAGCCTGGTCAATGTTGTCGTAAGCTTCCAGTGCTTTTATCATTTTTGCATGCTCGGTGGTTGCACACCCCGTTCTTAGGTATCGCTTAACTATATCAATAACATGTTCAGTCTTTTTAAGACGGTAATGGTGGTTTAGTAAGGATTTAGCGATGAAGTTTGGATCTTCGCTACGTTCTCTCATCTCGATAGCACATTTCAGCGCTTGGTTTAGTTCTTCTTTGTTTGGTGTACCCATAATGACTCAACTCAATTGTTGTAAATTGTCTACTCTCTAATAATAGACCCATTTATAAGTTTTTTAAAATTAAAGCGGAAGACATAAAACGGTTCGCTTCTGATTGAGGACGTACACGGTTTCTCTCAATGGTGGTGAGTGTCAATAATGTTTTATCTCCCAAATATAATGCGCCACTCAACAATACACTCTCACTGTCCAGAAATAACTGAGCGGTAAATTTAGCGTTACTGTCGGTCACTGAATAATTCAGAATAAGTAGAGAGGCTCCACCAAGGCTGGTTATATGTTCTGTCATTTTAATTTCTAGCCATTCTGATTTATTAGCAAGGGGAATTGCTTGCTCAATGTTGCAGTCGGCACGCATAAAGGTATTGGGTAAATACAGCTGTGCTGAATAGGTTTGTTCAGATTTGGCTAGTATGCCAATGCTTTGGGGGAACTTAGGGAATATGACTTTGTGTTCGCATGCAGGGGGACTAAAAAGGAAACCGTTAGAATAAAAAGAAGCCTCACCAGGGGTGATAGGTGAAAACATAAACGAGGAAACAAGACCTACGACCGAATACCACATCGTCAAACCTCCGCTAGCACTTTACCTTAATACTAGTAGAGGCTTACAAGGAAGGGTGGGTTATTCTTGGTTAAGTAACAAAATAATCTATAAAGGAGGGTTTAGAGAAAGAAAATGTATAATACTTCTCGCGCTACTTTAGCGCGAAAAGTATTGAGTAAAAGGTTTGCTGAGTCAGCTAGTTTTTATAAACCTTTCTTGTAAATATTTTCATATACATAGTTGGTGGCATCTACAAATCCGTCAATACTACCGCAATCAAACCGCTTGCCTTTGAACTTATAGGCTAGCACGCAGCCATTTCTAGCTTGAGTCATTAGTGCATCAGTAATCTGTACTTCACCATTTTTACCGGGCGGTGTGTTTTCAATAATATCAAAAATATCAGGGGTTAGGATGTAGCGACCAATAATAGCTAGGTTAGATGGCGCATCTTTTGGGTCTGGTTTCTCAACCATGTCGGTAATGCGGTAAAGGCCATCTTTCATGCTTTCACCAGCAATAACACCGTACTTATTGGTTTCTTCAGGTGGTACTTCCTGAATGGCAACAATGCTGCATCTAAACTGATTGTATAGTTTAGCCATTTGGGTCATTACTTCATCTTCACCAGGCTCAACGACACACAAGTCATCCGCTAGTACGACACCGAAAGGATTGTCTCCAATAAGGCTTCGGCCTGTAAGTATTGCATGCCCTAGGCCTTTCATTTCACGCTGACGAGTGAAAGAAAACTGGCTGCTTTCAATTAAGCTACGAATAGATGTTAAAAGACCTTCCTTACCGGTTCCTTCAATTTGATGCTCAAGCTCATAGCTAATATCAAAGTGGTCTTCAATCGCTCGCTTTCCTCTGCCTGTAACGAACCCAATGTGGTTCATACCTGCTGCAACGGCTTCTTCAACACCATATTGGACCAAAGGTTTGTTCACAACAGGAAGGATTTCTTTAGGCATCGCCTTGGTAGCGGGTAAAAAGCGTGTACCATATCCGGCAACGGGAAATAGGCAGTTCTTGATCATTATTAACATCCTGTAGTGGTGATAAACTTGTAGTGGCAATAAGCTTACTGAGCGTTCTTTGCAGGCTATTGTAATGGAGTAATGTTGTAATGTTTAGTCTGAATTTGTATTTATTTTATGCAATAAAAAGGGAGGCTATTGCCTCCCTTAATTTTAACCCAAGATATGTTTACTTATCTTGTGCTACCCACACTTACTATCACCACAATTTAGACAGGTTTTGCAACCATCCATAACGATGACCGCTTTAGTGGAGCATTTTTTACAAACGGTTGAATTTGCAGGGAAAGCTGTGTCTGAATCGTTAGCACTGCTTGATTGTTTAGCGTCAAATTCTGCACGCTTTTCTGCTAGAATTTTTTTAGTATGATCACTTAATTCTTCGGTTTCGATTAAACCAATGGCCTTCATGTGCTTCTCAATAACGAAACCAATTTCGGCAACTAATGAAGGCATAAATACGCCTCCTTTTTTGTAATACCCACCATTAGGATCATAAACAGAAGAGAGCTCTTCTACTAGGAAGGTGATATCTCCACCTTTTCTGAATACGGCTGATATAACGCGAGTTAAACCGATTACCCACTGATAATGCTCCATCGACTTAGAGTTTATGAACACTTCATAAGGACGTCGAACTTCGTGGTCAGTATCTTCGTTTAGAAGGATATCGTTAACGGTGATGTATAACGCATGCTCTGAAACCGGTGGCTTTATTTTGTATGTAGAGCCTAGCAAAAATTCAGGACGAGCGATTTTCTCATTCATCTCAATCGGTGAGAATTTCTCAGAAATTTGACTCTTTGTTTCTTCTACTGCATCTGCTTTTTTAACTTGATAGCCGACAATTTTCTTATCAATTTTGACGGTCATGATTGAGTACCTATTTACAATTTTTTATGCTGATATTGGATTGCAATTACCTAAACTAGCCACTTCCAATTGTGCGGAAATGGCTAGTCGGTCTTCATGCGTTTAATTTGATGGCGCCTGATTTTAATGTTCAGGGAATTAATACTTGCCGTAAGTGCCTTCTTTCAAAGCATCAAATAAATTGGCTGCCGAATGTAATTCACCATCATACTCGATTTCTTCATTCCCTTTTACACTGACTTTACTGCCATCGTCTAGTGTAAATTCGTAAGTTGTATTTTCGAGATCTTCTTCTTTAACTAATACACCTTGGAATGCTTCAGGGTTAAAGCGGAAGGTTGTACAACCTTTAAGGCCTTTTTCATAAGCGTACATGTAGATGTTTTTGAACTCCTCGTAAGGGAAGTCCGTTGGTACGTTGGCTGTTTTGGATATTGATGAATCAACCCAAAGCTGAGCGGCGGCCTGAATATCAACATGCTGAGTGGGCGTAACTTCATCTGCTGAAATAAAGTACTCAGGTAACTTTGCCTCTTCGGTATTATCGAAGGGCATGGCTTTTGAGTTTACCAAGTGGCGGTAAGCTAAAAGCTCATATGAGAAAACATCTAACTTCTCTTTGGTCTTCTTGCCTTCACGAATAATGTTTCTTGCATAATGGTGAGCAAAGCTTGGCTCAACACCGTTACTCACATTATTAGCGAGAGATAATGAGATGGTACCTGTTGGTGCGATAGACGTGTGGTGAGTGAAACGCGCGCCTTTTTCAGCTAGTTTCTCGATTAACTCTGGCTCGTATTGAGCGATACGTTGCATATAACGACTGTATTTCGCATGTAGTACTTTACCTTTAACCGTATCGCCTGAATTAAAGCCATCTTCTTTCATTTCAGGACGTTTACTTAGCATCTCGTCAGTTACAGTAAAGTCTTCATCCATGATCGGTGCTGCGCCTTTTTCTTCAGCGAGTGCTAATGACTGTCTCCAGCCCTCTAGTGCCATCTCACGGTTTACATCTTCTGTAAATTTAACTGATTTTTCACAGCCATAAGGCATTTGTAGCATTGTTAGAGTAGAACCCAAACCTAGTATGCCCATGCCGTGGCGGCGTTTTCTTAAAATCTCGTTACGCTGGCCTTCAAGAGGAAGCCCATTAATCTCAACGACGTTGTCTAGCATACGAGTGAAGATCGCGACTACTTTGCAGTACTTCTCAAAATTAAAACTTGCCTGGTCAGTAAACGGCTTTTCAACAAAATGAGTTAAGTTGATAGAACCTAGCAGACAGCTGCCATAAGGCGGCAGTGGCTGTTCACCACAAGGGTTGGTTGCACGAATGTTTTCGCAGAACCAGTTGTTATTCATTTGGTTTACTTTGTCTATTAATATAAAACCAGGTTCAGCGAAGTCATAAGTAGACGTCATGATGCTGTCCCAGATGAAGCGCGCTTTTACGGTGCTATAAATACGGCAAGCCACTAAACCTTCATTGTTAGTAACGTATTGATCTTTCACTGGGAACTCACGGTAAACAAACTTGCTTGTGTCTGTTATATCATGATTGTCTTCATCAACTTCTTCCTGTGTAACAGGGAAGGATAAGTGCCAGTCTGCATCTTCTTTAACTGACTTGATAAAGTCTTCAGTAATAAGAAGAGATAGGTTGAATTGGCGTAACCGGCCGTCTTCACGTTTTGCTCTGATAAAATCAAGTACATCAGGGTGGTGAACATCAAAAGTAGCCATTTGCGCACCACGTCGACCACCAGCTGAAGACACGGTAAAACACATTTTGTCGAAGATATCCATGAAGGATAAAGGGCCTGATGTTGTTGCACCTGCGCCCGCTACATAAGCACCTTTAGGGCGTAACGTAGAAAATTCATAACCAATGCCACAGCCTGCTTTTAATGTAAGGCCTGCTTCATGGTTTTTAAATAGAATATCGTCCATAGAGTCATTAACAATACCTGATACCGTACAGTTAATAGTGGATGTTGCTGGTTTGTGATCACCTGCGCCCGCATTAGACATAATACGACCCGCTGGAATGGCGCCATTCTCTAATGCCCAAACAAAATCTTTATGTACTTTATTTATATTTTTCTTGTTTTCAACTTCTGACAACGCTTTTGCAACACGAGAATAGGTTTCACTTATGTTGCCGTCTACCGGATCACCATTTTTGGTTTTTAACTGATATTTGGTACGCCAGATATCAAGAGAGGCGTCTTGCATTGGAATAGGTGTGGTAATCGGTTCAACTTTAGCGTTCATATCAGCCCTTTTAGTGACAAATTTGTCTAATTTTGGCGGCTCTATATATTGTGTTAGTTGTTACTAACAGCGGAGCCCTTGTTTTTTGGTTTTTTTAATACTTAAACGAATAAATATAAAATAATGTTTGTCTTTTAAAGCAGATTAGGTATTTGTTTTTCTTATTGGCTATAAAGTAACTAAAACCCTACATATCCGCTTTGGTGAGCTGAGTATAACACTATATAGTGTTTTTCCAAGGTGAGTTTTTAAGGTTTTTTACTTGGAAAGGTAAAAATAGTGGCATGTTAAACATCAATAAACTTACGTAATTAAAGGAGAAAATGGTGTTTAGAGTGAAGAATAATAGGCGCTAAAATTATTATATTTTTTTCGTATCATACTATATATAGTGTTTTATTTTTATCAGAAGGGTATTTCTTTTAGGTAGTGTAAATTATTGACGTAATCGTCATTAAATCTCCCGAATGTGTACAGGTGCACAAAAAGAATGATTTTTGATCATTTATTATTCATATAAATAAGGTATTCTTTAAACTAATTTTCGAATTCGAACTAGCGGGTTCGAAAATGATTATCTACTTTCGACTTGATGTCAGTAACAACAAAAATAATAGATTGAAAGGTTATAATTATGCTTAAAGAAAAAAATAGTATTAAAAATACGATAGCGGCTCTAACGGTATCAGCTCTAATGCTACCTTCTATAGACGCTTTTGCATGGAAACAAGACACTCACCGTCAAATTGTAGTGGATGCGGTGAATTATATGCGAGCTAACCCAGACTCTACGGAATATAACCGCCTTGCTTCTGTGGCAACGGCTTCGGGTTATACCATTGATCAGTTTGCATTAGTGCTGGGTCAAGGTGCTTATGATGTCGATGATTTTGAAGATACATTTATTTGTGGTGCTATAACTGGTGACTGCCAGCAAGCACCGGTTTGGGGAGCCGGAGCCTCAATCGTAAAGTACACCTCTTATTGGCACTTCCAAAATCACACTCAGGGTAGTGATGCCCATGGTAATGATTTAGGCGGATATAACTACGATAAGCTTACTGTTTGGGGGGCGATAGATAATATGGCCGCAACTTGGCTGTATGGTGACCATATTGATGATGGCAAAGGCGGTATGCGTGGCTGGTGGTGGAGTGAAAACAGTAAATACAATACCTATGGGGTCACCGAGAAAAATTATCGACACGAAGGCAGCTCTTCAAAATCTATGTATAACAATTTTGAAGATATTCCTTTTCAGCCTATCGATAATTTAGGACAGTACTGGTATGAGCAGTTTACGTCTCGCCCAACAGCACAAGCGCTTGGCTTTGTGCTGCATACAACTGATTTGCTTCAACCACACCATACCTGGACAACGTCAGACTTGAACCACTCGGGTTGGGAGTCATGGGTTGCGGATTATTACTTCAGTGAAAACTTAAATGATTTTACTAAGGTGGCCGCAGCATTGAATGACTTTACGCCGATAGCTAATGGCTCTAATGATATTCGTCCATTGCTTACAGAGGGTGGAGCGTTTTCATACTCGAATGGCGGTATTGTACTGAGTAGCAAGAACCATAGTGACAGAGTTCAGGTTGCTGAGCAGACGGTTCCTCATGCTATTGCTATGGTTGTTCATATACTAAATCACGCAGCTATGCGTTTTTAGCTTTAAATATTGGCTCATTTGTTGTTTTCCGGTGGCAAGGATGCACCGGATTTTAGCAACATGAGTTTTCATTCTATGTCTTATATGAAGTGTGAACTGTTATGACTTTGTCCTTTATTAAAAAAATATTGCTTTCACTTTGTGTCTGCTTTGCTGTTCCTCAAGCTTTTTCTGCAGAGACCATTAATGACCCAGATACCGTGGCAGTTGTTAATGGTTATAAGTTGCCTGTTTCCAGTGTGGACCTAATCTACAAAAGCGTGTCTCAAGGAAAGCGGCCAATGCATTACGGCAGTTTAGTTAATGGTTTGATTGAAAACCGTTTATTGGCGGAGTATGCGGAAGAAACCATTGGGGTTGAGGCGTTAATGAGTACCAATTCAGTGGGCTTTCCTATTGATACGTATTTAGATGATCAGTATACCGGACTTATTCAAAGCTCCTTCCATGAAGCCTTATCGACATATATTAAGACACACATTGGTGACTCCCCTAAATCGATTACTACATTTAACGTTAAAAATATAAAAGAAGATCTTCAGAAAGCCTTAGATTTAGGGAAGAGCATGGAGTATCAGTTAAGCGATGCTCAAATAGCAGAGGCAAAAGGAATTGTTGTTGCCAAATATAAAATACCCAATGAGAAAGAGCGCTCAATAATGCTTTATGACTTGTATGAGCGACAAAATATACAAGGCAAAATTAAATTTCACCAAGTAGATATTGAGTTTATAACGACGCAGGTTATTCAACTGGTTTCATCAAGAACGGTTAATTGGTGGGCAGAAACACATTCAGGTCTTAGCTTGACAGAAATAGATGCATTAAAGCGCTTTATTACAGATAAACATTACAAAAGCAGGGTGATTAAATATCACGGATTGAGCAATGAGATTCATGATGACAATCCCGTTTTAGATAAAGAATTTAAGAATGTAACTCAGGCTGAAATTTCATCGTACTACGAAGAACATAAAGAAAAATTTAAGCGTATTGAGTACGTAGAGGCCAGACATATTCGGCTAGCTAACCAAGAGGGCGCAACAAAAGTACGAGTCGCGCTGGAAGAGGGTTTAGATTTTTCGGCCGCTGCTGCTAAATATTCTATTGCTGAAAGTAAAAATGTATCCCCCGCTGGAAGCTTAGGCCGAATAACAGCTGATAAGGGTGGAAGTAACTGGGCTAAAAGTGCGGTCTTTGCTTTGCCTGAAGGCACGGCTTCACGACCTATTCGTTCACCACAGGCTGATGGAAAAACAGTGTATTGGGAAATATTTTTAGTCGATAAACGAAAAGAAAATTATTTTGATGAAAAGAGTGAGACTGTTCGTTATTTAGCAGGTAAAGAAGTTGCTCGTAAGCATTTGGAACAGCGTTTTCTGGAGACTAGAAAAAAGCTATTTGAAACAGCCGATGTAAAACTGAATCCCGCATTAATTAATAAGTAAATTAATTAGATTGTGAAAGGTTGTGAAATAACCCTTACATGATAAATGGAGCTCAACATTTGAGCACTTAAATGGATATTATTCATAAAACACAAACAAATGTACCAATTTAGAATAAGGGCAAATTAAACATGGCTAATAAAATAATAATGGCTCTAGGAGCTGCGGGCACAATTTTAGCAGCAAGTGAGGCTGCAGCCTGGTCTCAAGAAACACATCATCGTATTGTAGTGGATGCGGTGAACTATATGCAGCAGAATTCATCAACGACAGAATATAACCGTTTAGCGTCTGCGGCGACCGCGGCAGGTTATACCATAGATCAGTTCGCTCAAGTGCTGGGTCAGGGTGCTTATGACGTAGATGATTTTGAAGATACCTACCTTTGTGGTGCAACAACAGGGAGTTGTCAGGTGGCTCCTGTATGGGGTGCTGGTGCATCAATCGTGAAATATACTTCGTATTGGCATTTTCAGAACCATACTCAAGGTGGCGATGCACACGGTAATGACTTAGGTGGTTATAATTACGATAAACTGACCGTTTGGGGGGCTATCGATAATATGGCTGGTGCCTGGTTATATGGTGACTACCTGGACGATGGTAAAGGAGGATTGAAAGCTTGGTGGTGGCGCGATAGCAGTAAATATAACTCTTATGATATTACTGAGGCAAACTATCGTCATGAAGGTACGTCAAGTCGTTCAATGTATGAAGATTTTGAAGACGCACCCTTTCAACCTATTGATAACCTTGGTCAGTATTGGTATGAGCAGTTCTTAAGTCAGCCGACGGCACAAACACTAGGGTTTGTACTTCATACTACAGACTTGCTTCAGCCTCACCATACCTGGACAACATCTGATCTTAATCACTCGGGTTGGGAAAGTTGGGTCAATGATTACTACTACAGTGAAAACCTAAATGACTTTAATAAAGTAAGGGATGCCTTGAGTGACTTTACTGCATTGGCAGATGGTACTACCGATATTCGTCCATTATTAACGGAAGGCGGAGCATTCTCGTACTCAAATGGCGGTATTGTTTTGAGCAGTGAAAGTCATGTTGATCGTGTGCAAGTGGGAGAGCAAACGATACCTCATGCTATTGCGATGGTTGTACACATACTTAATCATGCGGCTAAACGCTTTTAGTCGCACTCTTTTTCTGGTATTGAAGAACTGATGAATAAATCAAAATGGTTTCTGGTGGTAATGCTTGGCTTTGCTTTTATTGTCTCAGGGCTTGTGATGGGATATTACAAACCTATGAATACAGTAGTAGCTGAGCAAGCAGTTAACAGTAAAAATATTTCAATTGAAGCTGTAACGGCTTTACCTGAAATCATTAAGAAACCTGAAGTAATCAGTTTAACCAAGCCGCAGAGTGAGTTAATAGCTAATAGTGTAGATGTCGAAGAAAACTATCCAGAGGAAGATATAACGCCTCTGGATAGTTTCGCCATTGAATCTATGGAGAATGCTCGATTAAACGGAGATGATAGAGCTCCCCCCATTGTTAGAGGGGCTCAGGGTGAGTCTGCGACACCAGAAGAGCTTGAAAGCCCAGAGCTTTATCTGGAATATGAATCTAGGCAAGAAAGAAAAATATATAAAGCGTATGTAGAAGCGGCTGATATAAAAATTGAGGTGCTTGAAGAGCAAATAGCGATCGCACAAGAGCGTGGTATGGCTGAAGAAGAGCTTGAAGTGGGTATTGAAAAAGTAAGAAGAATAAAAGAGATGAAAGCGCAATTACTTAGAGATAACCCTGATCTTTTAGTAGAAAACTAAGTGGACACGCAAAAAAAAGTACTGATCCCTCAGCACTTAAATAAAAGCCTGGTTTTCTTCTCAGCTCAGAGAATAAGATGAAGTAACTGATTAGTTGCTTCATGAATTATTATAGAACATATGCATTAAGCCTTTAGACTCTTTAGCGCTTAAACTAAACTGCTTTAAAACACCTTCAAAACAATTCTTTTTTAACTATAGAGTTAGCAGCGTTTTACAAGAATTGATCTCATTATTAAGTCTTAAGTGATTATATTATCAAAAAAAACACCTTCAAATGGTACAACTGTGCGCTTGTTTAGGTTAGTATGTGTACAAATTTACTACTATGTGTTCTGGCAATTAGGGTAAAATAATCCTCTATGTTAAAAGGTGTGTAAGTGATTGAAATAATTTGTATTATCGTGTCTTTAGTCGCCCTGTTCTTTTGGGTTGAATTTATAAACGGTAGTCGTGATAGCTCTGGAGAGCATTCAAAGCTTGATATTACTTTTAATGGAGAAAAAATTCAGGGTTTAGGTTTTTTTATTGACCGACGAACGGATGAGCAAAAAACGAGGAATGCAAAAGAAGGCTGTTTAGATGGCGATATTATTCTTTACCTTCATGGCCATGGACAACAACCCAAGTATGGGTTCAATTTTACGTCGCTTCTAGCAGAGCGCAGTCGTTCAGGTATTGTTTTTATTCCACATGTGTACACACCATTTGGCGCTAAGCAGAAGTGGAGGGGAGATAAAGGTAAGTTAGTTTTATTAATGGAAGTGACACGTTTTTGTCTTGAAAAAAGGGGGCTTCATATTGCAAATGTTAAATCTGTTTGTGACCTCCCTATAAAGGTTGAAGAGAGAAAGGCACCATTAAATCGAGGGCGTAATGACATTTCTATTGCCTGTGAAATCACATTAGTAGGTTGGTCTCATGGTGGTCTATTAGCAAGACGTTTCGCTAACGCCTATCCAGATAGTGTTAACAATTTAGCACAAGTAACCCCTGCAGGCTTTGAATCATGGGGGCCTAAGTCTTGGGCAGGTTTAAATTTATTGGCAAACTTTATGGTTGAGGTTGGGCTTATTAGTTTAATGGTGTTTAAAGGGCATATTAAACACCCGTTGATTGCCGGTGTTGCTATTATTCGTGGCACCATTAGTGATTCTTTATATGCCTTTGTTTCTTTAGTTAAAAGTCAGTCTTTCTCGCCGGTTAAGCTGGCTAGAGCCTACGTTGATATTCAACAATGCAGTACTCTAATGAACGATAAAAATATGCCGGTAACAGAACTCAGTAATATTGTTGTTTTATTCGGAGAAAAAGACAGTGTATTTGAAGCCAAAAATGCACTTAAAGGAATCGATATAAAAACTGAATCAAATTCTTCTCGCTTCTTGTTTGAGAAGTTCTTCCCTTCTGCCGTAGCAAACGGTACACGCTGCTCTTTTAAGGTCTTACCTGGTAATCATATCGCCCCTTTAACCCATGCTGAACGTTATGTTGAAGAGGTCTTGCTAGGAACAGCACAAAGAGCCTGATACTAATCAAACAATCCTTTCTTAACTTCTTTATACTAGGCTTTCAAAATTTCTATAATGAGAGCCTAGTATGACTACGCGTTGTTGCCCTAATTGCCAAGAACCTATTGACGAAGCCTCGGGGCAAGTACCTGTATCAATGTGCCCAAGATGTGGTATGGCTGTACCTCCTCCAAGAGATGGCTATATACCTAGCCTGAGAATGCACTTTAAAACAGTTGTTATACTCGTTTCATTGTTCTGCTTTGCCATGATTATATGGTTACCTCGTTAATGCATGGTTTGTTTAAACCTGATAAGCCTCGAGGTCTTATTCTTTCAGCTTATGATGCTGGAAGTCATCGTTATTGGCGGGAGGGCATTGAGTCAAGGCTCACTGAGTTTGATTGGACTGTCTTAACGTTGCCCGCTCGCTATTTTAACTGGCGAATCAGAGGTAACCCTATTAGTTTTATCGAGCAGTTTCGTGCTGAACTGTCCCGTGAATATGACTTTGTAATCGCAACCTCGATGGTTGATTTAGCGACTCTTCGAGGGCTTATTCCTTCACTCGCTAATACGCCATCACTTTTATACTTTCACGAAAATCAATTTGAATACCCTCAAAGTGATAAACAGAATAAAAGTATAGAGCCTCAAATGGTCAATCTGTATTCTGCTTTGGCGGCAGAACAGCTTGTTTTTAATTCTGAATTTAATCGCACATCCTTCTTTAAAGGATGTGATGAATTAATGGCAAAGCTGCCTGATTATACGTTCAATGATTTGTCCCAGCGCTTATATAAAAAATCATCTGTTATACCTGTCCCAATATCTGATGCGCTTTTTTCTTTACCGTTAAGTCATCATGAAAAAAACACGCCTCTCAAACTTATTTGGAATCATCGCTGGGAGTATGACAAAGGGCCTGATCGCCTGCTACGATTTTTAAAGGAACTTGAGTCGCGGAGCATTGATTTTGAGATAAATATTGTTGGAGAAAAATTCCGAAAAGTACCGTGTGAATTTGAGCAAATAAAAAGTCATTTTTCTGAGCAAATAAATTATTTTGGTTACATTGATAATATAGATGATTATTGGGCACTTTTAAGTCAATGTGACGTTGTATTGTCTACGGCTATTCATGAGTTTCAAGGTGTTTCTGTCATGGAGGCAGTGGCTGCAGGGTGCTTGCCATTGGTGCCAAACAGGCTTTCATATAGTGAGTTAATCAATGAGCACTATCGTTATGATAGTGACTTGAAATGTCCCGAGAAAGAAGCTATTTCTGCCGTTGATTTGTTGTTAACGATGTGTGCTAAAACTCCTGGAAAAGAAACGCTTCGAGAAGGGTTCAAATGTTATAGCTGGTCGTCACTAATTAGCCTCTATCAAGTGGCAATAAACAATCTACCTTAAAGCGTTAGCCGCTAAGTATTCCCCTCCTTAAGTAATTGATAAATTTGTAGTGAAAATTAGAAATTACTTGGGTAAGCTTCGTAATAACCTACAAGAATAAAAAAATAGCCTTTGTTTGAGTGTCTGTTCGTTATTCTTGCTTATAAATATTACATAGATGGAACCTAAATATGTCTCTCCAACGTGTTATACCCATTGTTATTGCTCTTGCAGTCGTCGGGTGCGGTAAAAAAGAAGTGGCGCAAGAACGTGACGTCATCCAGCCTGCAAAAGTTATGGTGGTTGTTGGGCAGAGTAACGAATTGAACAGGCAGCTTCCGGGTACCGTTAGGGCTTCACAGAGAGTTGACCTTGCATTTCAGGTGCCTGGTCAGTTGAAGTTCTTTCCTTTGAAAGAAGGGCAGGATGTTATGCAAGGTGAGGTTTTAGGGCGCCTAGATGACCGAGACTACAGAAGCAACTTAAGTGCAGCTAAAGCCGAACATACTAAAACAAAGGCTAACTTTAAGCGGGCTGAAGAACTTCTTGTTAAAAAATTCATTTCTCAAGCTGAGTACGATAAGTTAAAAGCAGCTCTAGATATTGCTGTCTCTAACCTTGATAAGTCACAAAAAGCGCTTGAAGATGCAGAGTTAAAAGCTCCGTTTACAGGAACCGTAGCAAAACGCTATGTAGATAACTTTCAGGATGTTCAAGCTAAGCAAGCTATTATCAGTTTGCAAGATAACAGCCAGCTGGAGGTGGTTATTAATGTATCTGAGTCATTAGTATCAAGGCGTTCTGCTGATGAGAGTGAGACCTTAACAACAACAGCACGATTTGAGGCTTTCCCCAACGAAGAGTTTGAGCTGTATGTGAAAGAATTTTCTACAGAAGCCGATTCGAAAACGCAAACATTTGAAATAGTGCTGGGCATGAGAGATACCAAAGGCATTGCTTTGTTACCGGGAATGACCGCAAAAGTTTTTGCAAAAAAAATGAGTACCTTAGATACAGGGGATAGCTTTTATATTCCGGTGCATGCTGTTGTTGCAGATGAGGGCAATAATGCCTTTGTCTGGGTTGTTAGCCCTAATAACGCGGTTAACAAAAAAACAGTCGCTTTGGGGGACCTTAAGGGGAATGACAGTATTGAAGCCATCGGACTTGAGTCTGGTGATGTTGTCGTTATAGGAGGTGTTACAAAAATGCGCGAAGGCAAGATTATTCGTCCCATTGAGAAGGTGGAGTACTAATGAATCTTGCTGATTGGAGTATACGCCACAGCGTCATTACGTGGACCATTACCATTCTACTGGCCATTGTCGGAGCTATTTCATTTGAGAATTTAAGCCGCCTAGAAGACCCTGAGTTTACTATTAAAGAAGGGCTGATCATTACGCCTTACCCTGGGGCATCTGCTGCGGAAGTCGAAGAAGAAGTGACTGACCTAATAGAGCGGGCAGCTCAAGAAATGGGGCAGCTTGATCGTGTTGAGTCAAAATCTTCAAGAGGACTTTCAATTGTAAAAGTCATAATGAAAGATAAATATGATGCACAAGGTTTACCTCAAGTGTGGGATGAGCTGCGCCGTAAAGTGGGTGATACTCAAGCTAATTTGCCACCGGGTGCAGGCCCTTCCATTGTAAATGATGACTTTGGTGATGTTTTTGGTGTTTTTTATGCCTTAACCGGTGATGGTTATACCTACCCCGAACTTTATGAGCATGCTAAATACTTACGTCGTGAGCTTTTAACCGCACAAGATGTGAAGAAAATAGACTTTTACGGCGTGCAGCAAGAAGTTATTTATATCGAGATGCTTCGTGAAAAGATGTCCAGCCTTGGGGTATCACCTAATGATATAACTAAAGCCTTAGGCTCTAAAAATACCGCAGTGAGTTCAGGCTTTATAACAATTGGTGCTGATCGTATCGCATTAAACCCTACCGGTGAGTTTCAGTCTGAGCAAGAATTTGGTGACTTATTAATTCGCTCAAGTCAGGTTGTTGCAGGAAGCCAAGTATTCTTACGTGACGTTGCTAAAATAACTCGAGGCTTCAAAGAACCATCAAGTAACTTCTTGAGATATGATGGAAAGCCCGCTGTTGGCTTAGCAATATCTACCGCTTTGGGCGGAAATGTTGTTGAGATGGGTAAGTCGCTGGGTGAAAAAATTGAGCTGATTAAGCCAAATATGCCACTTGGAATAGAAATGAACCCTATTTCTATTCAATACGATACGGTGACTGAGTCAATTGATGGTTTTCTTTTAAATCTTATTGAAGCGGTTGTTATTGTTATTGTCGTTTTGCTTATGTTCATGGGCTTGAGAAGTGGGCTTATTATTGGTGCTGTGTTAGTGGTTACCATTATGGGTACTTTTATCTTTATGGGCCTACTAGGTGTCACCCTTGAACGTATATCTCTAGGCGCTTTGATTATTGCACTGGGTATGTTGGTTGATAATGCCATCGTTGTGACTGATGGTATGAGAATACGAATAAACAAAGGTGAAAATAAATTAAAAGCAGCTACCGCCGTTGTTGCTCAAACATCTATTCCTTTATTAGGTGCTACCGCGATTGCTATTACAGCTTTTGCTGCAATCGGCACAAACGATGATAGTACCGGAGAGTATACTCGATCTTTATTTACGGTTATTTTGATCTCGTTATCAATGAGCTGGGTTACTGCGGTAACCGTGACGCCATTACTGTGTGAATATTTTTTAAAGCCAGAAAAGCAAAAGCCTGGGGAAGAGAAAGATCCCTACGGTGGTAAGTTTTATGTAGGCTATCGCAGCTTTTTAGAGAAGTGTATCAATTTTAGATGGGTAACTATTGGCGTTGTACTGGTTGTATTTTTTGCTTCGTTATACGGATTTGGTTTCCTCAAAAATAGCTTCTTCCCCGACTCAACTCGTCCACAATTTTATGTTGATTTATGGTTCCCTGAAGGAACTGAAATTGATGAAACAGTTAAAAGAGTCGCGCGCATTGAAGATAAGCTTAAAGAATATGAAGGGGTTACCCATTTAACCTCTCAAATAGGAGGAGGGGAGGTTCGTTTTCTTTTGACTTACACGCCTGAATATAACTACTCCAGTTTTGCTCGTATTATAGTTGATGTCGATGATTTCAAAAAAATGCCAGCCCTAACGGCAAAAATGCAGGAAGATCTAGACGAATTTGTTCCCGAAGCTAATACAAATGTTCGCTTGTTTGTTAACGGGCCCGCTACAGGAGGAAAGTTACAGTTACGCATCTTAGGCCCCGATAGAGCTGAATTACGTCGCTTAGCTGACACTGCGATAACTGAATTAGAAGCTGATCCTGAATCAAAGGCTATAAGAAACGAGTGGAGAAGCAAGGTTAAGGTACTACGACCTCAGTTTGCTGAATCTCCAGCGTCTATCGCAGGGCTTGAGCGTACGGACATTGCAAAAGCATTTAAGTACTCTGTAGAAGGTACTAATGTAGGGCTGTTCAGAGAAGGTGACGAGTTATTACCGATTATTACTAGAGCGCCTAAGGAAGAAAGGGTAGACCTTGAAAGCCTTGATCAGGTTCAAGTTTGGAGCCCCGCAGCACAACAACATATCCCTATAGGTCAAGTTGTATCGCGTTTTGAGACTGAATTTGAAGACCCTCATATCTGGCGCTGGAATCGTGTGTCAATGATTCGCATTCACATAGATCCTAGAACAGGTTTACCCAGTGAATTATTTGATCGGGTTAAACCAAAAGTAGAGCAGGCTATTGGCGTTGATCTTGAACAGTATTCTGGTGCTGGCGCATTGGGGAAGGATGGTAATTATACGTCGAAAACAATCCCCGTTCGTTGGGATGATCAAATTCCGATAAAGGACATGCCTGGTTATTATATGGCATGGGGTGGGGAAGCAGAGTCATCTGTTAAGGCATCTGGTCAGATAGCCGCCGCATTGCCCGTATTTTTTGGTTTAATGATTTTTATTGTTATTTGCTTGTTTAACTCTATTAAAAAGACCTTGGTTATTTGGTTGACGGTGCCTCTTGCGGTTATAGGGGTAACCGTAGGCTTGCTACTATTTGATCAGCCCTTTGGCTTTATGTCTCTGCTTGGTTTTATGAGTTTAGCGGGGATGCTGATTAAAAATGCGATTGTACTGGTTGACCAAATAGATGTTGAGCTTGATGAAGGGAAGGTGCCGTATCAAGCCATATTGGATGCGGGTGTCAGTCGATTGATACCTGTAGCAATGGCAGCATTAACCACTATTTTAGGCATGGTTCCTTTGTTGGGCGATGCCTTCTTTATCGCAATGGCCGTAACCATTATGTTTGGCTTACTGTTTGCCTCCGTTTTAACGCTAGTGATTGTGCCGGTTTTTTACGCCACTATATTTAAAATTAAATCATCGTAAGTATCAGAAATGTAGGAGCAGTTTATAACTGCTCCTACACCATAAAGTTTTATTTCACTTTTTTCTTCTTTGCATCCACTATATATAAGCCCACCAGTCTTGCCATTACAATTGCAAGATAAAGCTGACCAAGTACTGATTGTGCCGCAACCCATGCCCGTGAAATAGGATGAATTGGTGTTATATCTCCATACCCTAAGGTCGTCATTGTTACAAAGCTAAAATAGGTAAATAGACTGGTTGAGTCATTAGTAATGTCTCCATGAGCTATGAGATTATCTGAAAAAGAAAAAGCATTTTCAAAGGTGCTGTAAGTTGCCAAATAGATAAACGACCAAATAAAGGCAATAAATAAATAAAGACAAACCGCGGCATAGATAACATTGAGTGAAACAGACTTACTTTTTATTAAATAACGGCATAAGAAAATACTGATATAACCAAAAAATAAGATGTATATAAGGCTACTTATTTGTGGGTTGAAGCTGCTTTTGTCAAAGTAAAAATGAGTGTTTATCACAAGTACTGGTATGAGGATAAGTAAGCCAACAATAAAAAATTTACGGTTATCAGTTACGAGATAAAGAGAGGTTAATAAAACAGTCATTATAAATGGATTTAATAAAACACTTTCAGAATAATAAAATGAATATGTTTTCAAATAAGGCGCCACAACCAGCATCATTAGAAGGCTAATTAATAATAGCAAAAAGCTGTGCCTGGGAACTTGTAGTAGTTTCATGATTTTAGTGTCTTAGTTTATAATTTTATCTGTAGCCTATCTGTTCATCACAAAAAAACAAACTACTATTTTGAGTTAATATTTTACTAGAGTAATGTAAATTATTATCAATTCTTTTACTAAATAGTAAAACGAACTGGCGTGTTTGGCTTATATGCTCTAATTATTAATAAGTAGGGGAAGAAAAATAACCGAGTAAGGAGGCATCGATGAAGCAGCTGCTTTTAAATCAGACTTGCGTGTTTCACTTAAAGCGAATGGCTTTTCGTGCTCAAAGTAAATACAAGAAACGTTATCACCTTACACGTGATGAAGATCTAATTGAACTTATCTTATTTGCCGATGGCACTAGAGATATAGACTTACGACGTAACTTTATGTTGTTCTATATCAATTGCCCCGATGACATAAAAGATTATCTTGCAGATAACCACAACATTCATTCGCCGATGGACCGCTATAAATCATTGGGAGGCCTTTGATTAACGAGTATTAGGGTATCCATATGGCTAATGACGTCTGATAATTTCAAACAGCTAAGGTCTTATGGATAGTTTTATTGCAGCGCGCGTTATTCATGTCTTAAGTATTATTTTTTGGATCGGCGGGGTGGCTATGGTGACTACCGTGCTTTTGCCTGCCGTCCGTCAGTTTAAATCTAAAGAAGAGCAAGTTGAATTCTTTGAGCAAGTAGAGAGCCGCTTTGCGTGGCAATCTCGCTTTACTACCTTATTTGCTGGCTTGTCTGGCTTTTATCTAGTGCATTTCTTAAACGCATGGGACCGATTCGGTAATGCCGATTATTGGTGGATGACCATGATGGTTATTGTCTGGGTCATATTTACCCTTATGCTATTCATCATGGAACCTTTGTTTCTTCATAAATTATTAGTAAAGAAAGCAAAAGCTCAGCCTGAAAAAGTATTTTCAATGATTCAGCGAATGCATTGGTTTTTACTTTTGATTAGTGTTGTTACTGCGGGTGGGGCTGTGGCGGGTAGTCATGGTTGGTTGTAGTTATAACAAGCAGTTAGGCCAGATAGCTTAGTGCTCTGGCCTTTTTCTGTTTTATTCAAAAAACGCATCAAGTGTATTGGCATCGAAAATTCGTTCACTTAATATGGCTAAATGCTCGCTTGTGCAATTGTTAAGTTTTTCGATTACCCAGTCAGGTAGATCACCGAATTTAATTATTAACAGGCGTTTAAGCACTTCGATTTCACCTTGGTTGAAGCCTTGTTCAATGCCTTGCTCCAGACCTTCGATTAAACCTTGTTTGATACCTTCTTTTCTACCTGCTTTAAGGCCATCTTCTTTCCATGAGCGGGTCCAGTCTCGCATATTTTCAGCTAACAGTGTTTTACACTTCCCTAAGCTTTGAATTTCTTTAATATCTTGCCCTGGTAGATGAACTTTAAACCAGTTATTGTTTAACATATTAACAAACGCAGTAACTAATGTTGAGTGCTCTGGTTGTGCTAATGCGTCTATTAATTTTTGAATCGCAGCTCCTTTGATTTGGTAAATTAACTCAACTTAACTGTTTGTACAAACAGTTTATTTTGTTTTTAAAGCAGGGGAGTGTGACCCTGTGCTTTTATGTAGCCGTGATGAAGTGAAACGGAATCAAGGGGGTTATAAAGTTGATAGCTAAGCATTAGAAATAGATGGAAGGTGTTTCTAGCTTCGTCGAATAAACCCTGATTCCAGTCGTACCCAAAGTGTTTCACGGGGCAGGTTCTGCCTCCTTTCATCAAGGCTACGGGGGGCGCGTATGCATCTTAGTGCTTTTATTAACCTTGCAGTAACTGCAACACCCCCTGTGGTTGACCCTGTGCTTTTTTCTTTCCAAGTTTTTTGGCCGTTGTATAACATTAAGGGGAAAACAGGAGGTAGTTTCTTTGTTTTGTTTTTTTGTAGGGTGTGCCGTGCGCACCGTTTGTTTAAACATCTTTTGGTGCGCACGGTGCACCCTACAAAGGCGGTCGGTTTAGGTGGGGTTTTCAAATAGGGGAGTCTGCTCTGTGCTTTTTAGGCATAAAAAAGCCGGCAAAAGCCGGCTTGTATGAAGCTAATACTTTTATTAGCCTTGCAGTAGTTGAAGTACCTGCTGAGGCTGCGCATTTGCTTGAGAAAGAACCGATAGCCCTGCAGACTGCAGAACGGAAGCTCTTGATAAGTTAGCCGTCTCTGATGCGAAATCTGCATCCCTAATTCTAGAGTTTGCTGTTGTCAGGTTTTCAGCTGTAATGGCTTGAGTGTCAATGGTTGATTCAAAACGATTTTGAACAGCACCTAGATCAGCTCGGGTAAAGTTAATTTGGTCTAGGGCGTTATCAACTGCATTAAGTGCGGCTATAGCCCCATCAACGGTTGAAATATCGACATCTTGAATTAACTGCCCGTCTTCGGCTGAACCGAAAGAGCCTACTTCAAAGCCAGAGTTAGTGGCGATTGCCCCTGTGAGCGTACTGAGTTCAATTTTACCAGCCGACAATAATGTGACTGAGCCGTTTGCCGCTTGGTTTGTAGTTAAACCAATGTTTGCTGCAGTAAGGCCTGTGAATGTAGCGGCAACAACATTTCTTCCGTCATCGGCAATGAGCCTGTAACTACTTCCAAATGCTTCTGCGCTAATACCGGATTGTCCCGATTTGTTGTTGACCGCATCAACAATAGAGCCTTGCACATCGGCTGCTGAGTCTGCGGCGGACCATGATAAATTAACTTGTACGCCGTTGAGTTCGAATGAGCCTGTAATAGCACTTCCTACACCAGCGATGGCCGCATCAGCATTTAATATGGCTGAATTAACTTCTGCGGTAACGCCGGTTCGATCTGAAACTTCATTAATCGCGCCTGCTTTTGAAATGGCACTATAGTCATTTCCTGTACTGGATGCCGTATCAAAAGAACTAAGGCTAGGTCCGACCGGAACTCCATTAATGACTATGTCACCTGTAGCCATTGGAATGGCGGGTTGAGTTTCACTAATGGCACCACTGTTGTTACCACCAAACGTGCCCACTTGAAGACCTGAGTTTCCTATGTTGGCATTAGTATCAAGGGACATTTCTTTGCCGGTTGAGGAAACAAGGGTGTAGGTGCCTATATAGGTATTTGAGTTTGTCGCATCGGTTGTTGCACCTGTACTCAAACTGGCAGGTAGGCCATAAGCGCTTGAGTTAACAGTACCGTCACCCGTTATGGATATATTTCTACCATCTTCCGCAACAAGAGAAATACCCGTGGTAGGGTTACCATTAAATGTAGCTACAACGCCTGTTTGACCCGATTTTTCATTGATTGCTGCCGCCACATTTTCAAGGTTTACGCTCACAGAGAGACCCGCGGCTGTAGACAATGCAACGTCGATACCATTTATTTGTAACGTTCCTGCTCTGTCTGCGCTGGTAAAGCCCGTTGTGCCTCCAATTGAAGTTTCATTCACAATCGCTTCAATCTCTGTTTGGTCGGAGACCTCATTTATAGCGGCGGCTTTAGCAATGGCACTTTTTTCGTTATCAACATTAGAAAAGCTGTCGTCTACCCCCGTTGATGCGGGTACGGCTATGCCGTTTATGACTAAGTCACCTGCTGCCAGAGCTTGAGCCGCACCGGTTATCGTTGGTATTACTTCTGCGTTTGAGGTAATGCCGTCAGTTGCGGCTGTACCTAAAACATCAGTTGTTGTTTGCGCTATGCCAAAGGTGAGGCTTTCACCTTCGTTGGCGCCAATCTGAAAGGTTACATCTGAAAATGTACCGTCAAGCAATTTGGTGCCGTTAAAATTAGTTTGCTCAGCTATTCGCTGAATTTCTTCTTTAAGCTGTTGTACTTCAGTGTTTAGGGCTTGTCTGTCGATGGCACTGTTTGTTGCGTTGGCAGATTGAAGAGCCAGATCTCGTATACGTAATAAGTTATCAGTCATGGCGCCAAGTGCGCCTTCAGCGGTTTGAGAAAGCGAAACGCCATCTCCCGCATTACGTATAGCCACGTTTAGGCCTCTGGTTTGAGAGGTAAAACGGGTTGATATCGCTAAACCTGCTGCATCGTCTTTAGCGCTGTTTATACGTAAACCAGAAGATAATCGCTCAAGGGCTTGATTGTAATCGCCCTGGGATCCATTCAGGTTCCGCTGTGCGTTGATTGACGCAATATTGGTATTGATGATTTGAGGCATTGTGTTCTCCTGCTTATCTTCTATACCGGTGTTCAGCATTCCCTGTTTAAAGTGGGATCAGCAATTACCGGCTGCTTTAAAGTTTTTATTTCACAATATGATGAAGGTTCAGAACATCATTCCTGCGCTTAACAGCAATAAAGCATTTGGTGTGCCAGTTTTTAAATTACTTAAATAAGTTATTGAAATATAGTAAGAAAAATTATTATTTTCTGTATGAAATATAACCTAAAAGAAAAGGTAAACGGAAAATTGCCGGTCTTTTGGCGCTTAATTGCCGCTTTTTGTTTAGCTTCAATTTAAAAGTATTAAATGACAGGCTTAAAATAATTAAAGAAACATTAAAGAAAAGTATTAAGTTAAAATAAAGTAATTATATCGTTATAAATCAGATGTATAAGTGTTTTTGGTGTTGTTGTTTTTTAACTTTTATTAGGCATATTCTATCATTTTTACACTCTGTAACATTAAAAATTAAAGCTCCCCAAAATAGAGCCGTTAACTATCACAAGGCAAGTATCTATCAATTCGACGGCTTATGTTATTAATGACGTTGTGCGGATGGTAACTCAATAACGAGAGCGCCTTGTTTGATGAAGGTTCTAGGAGAAAAATTATGCCACAAATTATAAATACAAATATCATGTCACTAACCGCACAGCGTAACCTGAATTCGTCTCAGTCTTCAGGTGCTGATGCAATGACTCGTCTATCTTCAGGCTTGCGTATCAACAGTGCATCGGATGATGCGGCTGGTTTAGCGATTTCAACTCGTTTCGAATCACAAATTGGTGGTTTAAACGTTGCTACACGAAATGCGGGTGACGGTGTGTCATTAGCGCAAACGGCTGAAGGTTCGCTTCAGTCTATGTCAGATAGTTTAAGTCGTTTACGTGAACTAGCGGTACAGTCTGCCAACGCAACGAACTCTGATGTTGACCGTGAAGCACTTAATGCAGAAGCTCAACAAATTATTGATGAAGTTGACCAGCTTTCTGAACAAGCGAATTTTAACGGTGTTAAGTTGCTAGATGGTTCTTTTCAGGATCAGCAGTTTCAGACAGGGGCAAACGTTGGTGAAACTATTAATGTTTCAATTGCTCAGGCTACAACCGATACATTAGGTAGTGCCGCCTCTGCAGGTATATCCTCTAGCATGGACCAAACGGCAATTACAGCTGCTGGTACAGATGCTTTGGTTTCAGGTGACCTTGTTATCAATGGTGCAGCAATAGGTGCTTCATCAGGTGATGCCGATATATCATCTACTGCTTATGCATCATCTAGTTCAATCGCTAAAGCTGATGCAATTAATGCAGCAACAGGTTCGACGGGCGTGACGGCAACAGCAAATGTTAATACAGCAGAAGGTACGGTAGTGCTTTCTGCTGCAGCGGTTGTCGCTGCGGTTGATATTGATATTAATGGACAATCTTTCTCGCTTTCTAAAGGTGCTACAGGAGACGCTGCTGCTGATTTAGCTTCAGTTGCTACGACTATTAATGATAAGTCAGGTGCAACAGGGGTTGTAGCGACGGTTATTGAAATGGATACTGGTGCGCGTATTGACTTAACGGCTGAAGATGGACGAAACATAACTATAGTGGGTGCTACAGCGGCTACGCTTGGTTTATCAACCGGTCTTGGTACTGGTGGCGCAAGCAATGCGGCAACTACTGGTAACACTTACACAGGGGACATTACCTTAGCGAGTACTGATGGTACTGATATTAACCTTACTACTAATACCGGTAATATCGATAATGCTGGCTTCGAAGCAGGATCATTCAGCGGAACTCAGGGTGGGGCAGTAAGTGACAATGTCGATACAACTACTTCACTATTTGCAGGTGACATAACGATAAACGGGGTTTCTGTTGGAGCATCAAGATCGAGTGATGATACATCGTCTACATTAGCTATTAACTCAGGTTCGGCTATATCTAAAGCGGCTGCAATCAATGCAATTTCGGAACAGACAGGGGTTACAGCTGAGGCAAATGCGACTTCAGCGGTAGGTACAGCGATCACGGGGACAACTGCTGGTGCGTTTGCTGTTGTGATTAATGATATTGCCATTGGTGGAACTACAACTGCGGATGCTGTTGCTAACCAGACAACTATCGTTGATGCCATTAATGCGAAAGCAGGGCAAACAGGTGTTACTGCTTCAATTATTGATGGTGATAAGCTGAACTTAGTTGCTGAGGATGGTCGTACTATTGAGATTACTGCAACAACTGCTGGTGATACGGGGCTAGTGACTGGAAATACCGGTGGCTCTATCTCGTTGATGTCTGCTGGTGAGTTTACAGTTGGCACTAACACAGGCAATAACGAACGTGCAGGTTTTAACGTAGGTAGCTTTGGTGGTTCAGAGTCAGGTACTTTGCTAAAGGATGTAGATATCAGTACAGTTGAAGGTGCTAATTTGGCTATCACTGCAGTAGATAATGCATTGGCCTCTATATCATCAAGTCAAGCTGACTTAGGTGCGATTCAAAACCGTTTTGATAATACCATGTCATCTAACTCGCTAAACAGTGAGAACTTATCAGCGGCGAACTCTCGAATCAAAGATGCTGACTTTGCTGCTGAGACTGCTGCACTGTCTAGAGCTTCGGTTCTACAGCAAGCAGGTATCTCAATCTTAGCGCAAGCAAATGCTCAACCACAGCAAGTGTTGTCACTATTAGGGTAATAGTTAAGGAATAACTTAACCGGCTTTAGCACTCTCATTAGAGAGCTACTAAAGCCGGATTTTTGGTTAAACTTATTTATTAGACCTATTGGTTAGGTACATAAGAGTAGAGGTGATTTATGAATGACGTTAAATTAGGTAGTGTGGAATTAGGCCCTAGGGTCGGTTCGGCGTCAGCATCATCTCAGCAACACTCCCAGCAGGTAGCAGGGGTAGATGTTTCTGACAAAGGTTCAGTGCAAGATTCTAAGTCCTCCGAGGTAGTAAACCTTAGAGCGAATGAGAATGTTGCTGATAACCAAGAGCAGAATGATAAACAGTTAGAAGGCGCAGTGACCAAGTTGAATGATTATATTCAAAATGTTCAGCGTGATCTTGAATTTCAGACGGATGATTCCTCTGGGAAAACTGTTATTACCGTTGTTGACCGTCAAACTGCAGAAGTAGTTAGGCAGATTCCTGGTGATGTAGCGCTGAGGTTGGCGCAAGATTTGCAGCAAGATGAACCACTAAGTTTATTTAATGTAAAAGTGTAAAATCGGCAATAAGTTACAATTAATTACAGGAAAAGGGCAAACTTTTTCCTGTAATTGCCGATACAGTAAGTAAGTTAGTAGCACTCTTTGTTCTATAGGTTTTAGATTCAGGTGTTGATGAGCTAGCTTACTTAACTGTTTAGTGGGGGGAGAATATGTCTGTTTCATCCATAGGTATTGGTTCTGGTGTTCTTACCAGTAAACTAATAGAAGATCTTACTGCGGCTGAGCGAGCACCTACCGAACTTCGTTTAAATAGAAAAGAAGAAGAGGTTCAGGCAGAGTTATCTGCTGTTGGGCTTTTAAGAAGCGCATTAACCGATCTTCGACTTCCCGCCCGTATATTAAGTAACCCTGATGCATTGCAAGAACTCACTTCTGACTCTTCTTCAAGTAATGTAGGGGTATCCGTTTCTAGTGGTGCTGCACTGGGCCAATATTCAGTTGAAGTGGCAGAGCTAGCCCAGGCGCATTCTATAAGTACGGGCACGTTTGTTGATAAAGATGTAACCACATTAGGTTCAGGATCACTCAGCGTTAAAGTGGGTGATGTGACCAAAAGTATTACCATTGATGGCAGTAATAATACCCTTGAGGGTATTGCTAATGCGATTAACAGTGACGAAGACTTAGCATTGAACGCTAGTGTTATCGATACGGGGTCAGGTTTTGTTCTTGTATTTGCTGCTCAAAACTCGGGCACCGATAATGCAGTAGAAATTACGGTTGCAGATACTGATGGTGATAGTACTGATGCGCTTGGTTTGTCACAATTATCGTTTAATGGTACGACCAGTCATTTAACCGAGTCAGTTGTTGCTAAAGATGCTGAGTTTACGGTTAATGGCATTCCTATAACAAGACAAGATAATACAATTTCAGATGTTATTGAGGGGGTCACGTTCAATTTGTCTGGTAAGACAAATGGTTCTCCCGCGACGATAACAGTGAGTCAAGACTCTGAGAAAGTGGTAGAGCGAGTTCAGAGCTTTATTGATGCATTTAATGAAGTAAAAAATGTAATTAACGAAGTAACCCAGTTTGATCCTGATAATTTAAGTACATCAGGGATCTTGGTGGGTGATTCTACTGTGAGAGCAGTAAACAATCAGCTACGTAGTGTTTTATCTCAAGTGATTCCAGGCCTGGAAGGTTCATCAATTAGAAGTTTATCTGAGGTTGGAATATCCACTAATAAAGATACTGGTTTACTTTCATTTAACGATACTACATTTACAGAAAAGCTAGCCGAGTCGCCTGATGATGTTATTGCATTGTTTGCAGAGCAGGGACGTACAACCGATGCTCAGGTTAGTTATCACTCAAAGACAGTTAATACTTTGCCCGGCACCTACGATATTGATATTACGCAAGCGGCTACAAATGGTAGCTTTAGCGGGACCGTGGCAATAGGTGCATTGACGACGATTAATGCAGATAACGATACCTTCAAAATTAGTGTAGATGGTACTGAAAGTGCCGAAATAACGTTAACGGCTGATGATTATACTGATTCAGCATTAATTACTGAGTTGCAAAAACAAATTAATGCCGATGCCAATCTCAGTAATGCAGGTCGCTCAGTCACAGTATCAATGGATGGCAGTGGTAACTTGCAGTTTACATCAGGCACCTTTGGTAGTGAGTCTAAAGTGTCATTTACCGCGATTGATACAACAACATCTGCAACCTTAGGGTTTAGTGCAACTGATGGTGTTGATGGCTTGGATGTTGAGGGCACAATCAATGGCGAGGTCGCTACAGGTAAGGGGCAAATACTCAAAGGGGCAACAGACGACGCAAGTGATGGTGTTGCTGTTAAAGTTGAAGGATCAAGCATAGGCAGTAGAGGCTCAGTTACCTTTATCGAAGGTGTGGGTGAGAGACTGGTTGATAAACTTAATAGCTTTCTTGAGTTTGAAGGTATTATCGGAGCCCGAGAGACAGGCCTTAAAAGTCAGTTAGAGGAAGTTGCCAAGGGAAGATCACAGCTAGATACACGAGTTGAGAATTTAAGATCAAGGTTGTCAGCACAGTTTACTGCTGCAGATATACTCGTATCACAACTTAACAGTACTCAAGATTTTTTGAAGAGTCAGCTTGATGCTTTATCAGGCTCTAGTGATTCTTAAAAAAGAACAAAAGAATTTAAAATATTAGGTTAAGTAAGTATCAGGCATGCCGATATAAACTAAGTACCTAAACGAATTTTGTACTATTATAAAAAGATGATTAACAGGTGAATTATGAATGCACTACACCAGTACCAAGCAGTAAATACTCAGACCAGTGTTATCGATGTTGATCGCCACCGTCTTATTCAGTTATTGTTTGAAGGTGCTCTTGAGCGCATAAATACGGCTAAAGCGCGTATTCAAGCAAAAGATTATGAAGGTAAAAATAGATTAATTAATAAATCTATTGAGATTGTATCTGGGCTTCGTAGCTTTTTGAATATTGAAGAAGGGGAAGACCTTGCTTCTAATTTATCTGATTTATACGAATATATAGAGCATCGATTATTTGAAGCCAATGTTAAAAATGATATTAACATGTTAAATGAAGTTGCAGATCACTTGCGTAAGGTAAAAGAAGGCTGGGATGGCATTCGAGAAGAAGCATTAGAGCAAGGTATCGTTTAGGTTATAAAATGTTCACCTGAGATTTAAAAAGACTTGTATTTACAGGTCTTTTTTTTGCCTTGGATTTATAGAACATAGTTTACATTTTAACCGTCGGCCCTATAATACCCGACATATTCTATAGGTCTTTATAGTGAGCATAATGTGTCAGTAGAGCAATTTGAGTCGATATCATTAACCGTACTTATCACAGCTTTGATTTGCTATATGGGCTATATTGTGTGGGATTTAGCTAAACGTTCTAATGCGGGGCGGTTCGGAACGGCCATTTTATTTTTTGCTCTGGGTTTGGGTGTTGTAGGGTTTGTGATTAAAACAATTATTGTTGAAGTGATGGACGTTTGATTATGGAGTTAGTGTACGCCGCATAGAAATAACAAGAACCCCGTAGCCGTGATGCAGTGCAACGGAATCAAGGGTTTTATAGTGTTGCGTTATAATCATCGAGAAAATCTCCTTGATTCCGCTTCGCTGCATCACGGCTACAATGAATGGTGGGTAAACTCATTTAGTGTAAAGTGTTTTCAAAACAGACTTTTCTGCTTCTTCCGTTTTTTTATTTCGAATTTCTTTTAAGCTGCTTAACAGCGCTTTACTATCCCAGTTTTTTGAGGCGTCTGAGGCGTACAAGCTTGCTTCTGCATCAGAAATAAGTGATGTGAAGTTATCGCTACATGCCCATTGTATTACGTCTGCCATACTATGAATATTTTGCGTTGGCCATTTGACCTTAGCCCACTTAACAAGGTCCCCTAGTATTTCAGGTGACTGTGATTGAATACTGCCTTCAAGTTGTTTAAAGAGGGCTTTCTCATTTGTATTTTCGTCAATGGTGGACTGTGTTTGGGCATTGTTTTGTTTGGTTGGTCGGCGCTTTAGTAGCACGATAGTCGTTATACTCCAGCCGATAATAAGTACCACTATAATTAGGTACAGTAGGGTGTTATCTGATTCAGTGCTAGAGCCTGTCGTTAATGTGGGTTCACTGGTGTTTGCACTCGGTTCAGCGTTATCTGTAGGTGATGACACTAAGGGCTGGCTTTGTTCTGTTTGAGGAGTATTAGTTTGATTGGGTTTAGTTCCCGCTCCAATTAATATTTCACGTGAAGGAATAACGGCTATTCTTTCAACTTGGTTTACTGTGTCCCACCAAGGTATTTTTATCTCAGGTAATACTGCTGTGCCTTCGCTCACTGCGACCATCGCAATAGATACTGTTCTGTTAGATTGTACACCTGCCTGATGCTCCATCGATTCTGTGTCTGGCAGGTCAGGGTACTGTTTAAAACCATCGATATCAGCGGGCTTTCCATTCGGGAATAAAGGCGGTAATGCTGACCCTAATAAACCTAATGCTTGCATGGATATAGTGCGTGTAAATGAATCACCTATAGCGATGTTCTCAGGTGGTGTGTCCCATTTTTCAGAAAGGTTCAGGCTAATAGCAGGTAACCATGTTTTACCTGTGAACTCCGAAGCAGGTGGCAGTATGTTTACGTTAATTTGAGGTGATGTGTCACGAACACGCTTTCTTTGCCTTGCTCTAGAGTCTATGACTATACCGTTAAACGTTTGGGGGGCAATAGTAAGCTCACCGCTGTTTTGGGGGAAGATAAGAAACTTACGTTCAATGACTTCGTAGCGCTGGTTGTGGCGCATGCGATAGTATTTTGCTTGCTCGCCAATTTGCTCAATAATGGCATTTTCAAGTTCCGGGTTGCTTAAGTCACCACTTGAAAGGTTGTCTGCATAATAAAGTCTTAGTGTATAAATAAGTTGCTCTTGTACATAGGCCGTTTGTTTATCTACTTCAGCTTCAAGAAAAACAAGGGGCGGGCGTCCATCATGATCACTTGCTTTGCCTTCGAGTATCTTAACGGTGATAGGCTTGGATTTGTGACTATCATGTTCAATTTCAGGAATCATTAAGAGGCCTGTTTGTTTTGGCGCGAGGGTATATACCCATTTTATTGTGGCGTCATTTTTACCATTAATCGATTGAATATTGTATTTCTGTTGTTGGTCGAGAATATCAAAGTGATCAGTTAGTGCGCCTGTGTCTGGTTTTGGAAGTTCCATATTTCTGAGGTTCATCAAACTGCTAAAATCGAGTTTGAGTTCTAAGTGACCAATAATGGTCAACTCAATGGTTTCATCCTGATATATTTGAGAGCGATCTACACTTACGTTTAATGGCTCATCGGCTGCGAGTAGTTTAGGCGAAAGCAGTGCAAGCGCTAAGGTGAAAAAGAAAACCAGAGAAGACCGGCTTGTTCTTATTACAGTTACCATATGGGTTGTCCTTCTTCTTGTTGCTGTGGTCTTCTTTTGTTTTCGTATTGCTTCTGTTGATATTGCTGGGCAAACTTACGTCGTAATAAACCACCAGGGTCATCGGGTACTCGTCTCATCCACTGTTCAAAGGCTTGAGTTTCTTCATCAGTTAATTCATCAACTTCTTTTGCCTGAGCTTGTTGTTCTTTATCACCGGTTTGAGCGTCTTGCTCTGACGGTTCAGGTGTGTTGGCTTGTTCTTGTTCCTGTTGTTCCTGTTGTTCTTGTTCTTTCTGCTGGTCAGATTGCTGATCTTGGTCTTGTTGCTCTGATTGCTCCGACTCATTTTGTTCCGATTGGTTCTGCTGATCTGATGGCTGTTGATCAGACTGATCTTGATTATCAGACTGCTGAGAGTCTTGGGAGTCACTGGAATCTTGAGAGTCTGACTGGTCTGATTTAGATTGTTCAGAGTCAGAGTCAGAGTCAGAGTCATCAGATGATTGATCTTGAGACTGTTGATCTTGCTGTTCTTGTTCTTCTAAAAATTGCTCAATTAATGATTTATTAAGTGAGGCATCTTTAAAGTCAGGGTCTTTTTCTAACACTTTTTCGTAGGCAGCAATCGATTCTTCAAATTGCTGTTGTTGAGCGAGTGCAGTGGCTCCGTTATACAGGTCTGTAACCGTTGTGCCTGAATCAAAAGACTTTTGCGCCCCTTCAAAGTTTTTTGAATTAAATTGAGCCGTTCCTTTCCATTGTTTATTTTGGAAAAGTTCGGCTGCTTTTGCAGGGTCTTTATCAACAATAGCCATTGCTTGTTGGTCTGATGTGAGCCAAAGGTCTTTCCATTCAAAAGCCATTGCATCATTAGGTTGAAAGGTGAGTGTTAATAGCAATACAAGTGAGAATGCGCCTTTTCTATGGCCAACGAGGACTAAAGGAATGAGTAATAACGCTAGCCAATACCCTTCATCATGCCATTGATCATAGAGGCCGTTGTCGTCAGTTTTTTCTTCTGTAGGGAGCGAGTTAGCGGTTGTTACCGCTTTAAGATTATTAATGTCGCTATCAGAAAGGCTTATAGCTTCCATGATGCCATCATTATCTGAGGCTAACTGTGAGAGAAGGTCAAAGTCTGTTTTTGGGATAATTACACTTCCCTTATCTTTTAGATAACCTTGCTGTGGAATATTAATAGGGCCGCCTTGCTCTGTGCCTACGGCAAGCACTGATAGTGGGTAGTTGGTGGATTTTAACAGTGCTTTAATCTCGCTCAGATTCTTTTCTTCAATACCGTCGGTTATAAGTAATACTTTTCCTTGAGTGGCTCCACCATTCTTAAGCACATCGACAGCTTTTTCAATAGCTAGGTCTGGGCGGCTACCCATCACAGGCATAATAAAAGGGTCTAGCGCTGGCAGCATAGATTTTAAGGTGTTGATGTCATCGGTTAACGGAGTCACTACATGACTATCGCCAGAATAAACAATTAAGGCCGTGGTGCCTTCTTTTCTTTGTTCAAGTAAATCACGCAGTTTATGCTTCGCTCTGGTTAATCGGTTTGGTTTTTGGTCCGAGGCTAGCATTGAGAGTGATAAATCTAAAACAACCACTAAGTTGTCGCTTTGTTGGTGTAGTGGCTCTGGTTTTTGTTGCCAGCTAGGGCCTGATAGACCAATAGCGATGAACATAATGGTTATACAAATCCATACCCAGTTATTTGTTGTTTTCGTCGCATTCTTACCGACCATTAAGTGCTTTAACAGCTCTGGCTGAATCGCTTTACTCCAGTCTGAGCCAGAAAATACCTGGGCTTTTTTTGAGTACCACCAAAGTAAAGGCATTAGAAAAAGGGCTAATAACCAAAAAGGGCGTAGAAAATGAAATTGAGTAATAACATCCATAAATGACATGATTTATCCTTCAAACCTTTTTTGTTTTAACACTGAAATAAGAATAAGCGCTAAAAGTGAAATAAGTGACAAGGTCAGTGGCCAATGAAAATAGGCACGGGTAGGACGGAATGATCTTACTTCTTGTTCTATTGGCTCAAGTCGGTTGATATTTTCATAAATCAGCTCTAACTCACCAGTATTGCGTGCTCTGAAATATTGCCCACCTGTTGTATCGGCGATTTCCTGAAGCGCCTTTTCGTCTAGATCTCTGGAAGGGTTCACTTTAAAGTTACTCAAAAAACCACGTCGTATCTGTTCGTCTGCACCTATACCTATGGTATAGACCTTAATGTTTTCTTTAGCGGCTAACTGAGCCGCTTTTTCAGGCTGAATTTCACCTGCCGTGTTGGCTCCATCGGTTAATACAATAAGAACCCGGCTGTCTTCGGGCCTTTCTCGTAGTCGCTTAACGGCAAGGGTAATGGCATCGCCAATGGCGGTTGCTTTGCCTGCCATGCCAAGAAAGGCTTCTTGCAGTAAGGTGTTCACCGTGACGGTATCAAAGGATAGGGGAGATTGAATATAGGGTTGAGTGCCAAAAAGAATAAGACCAATTCTGTCGCCTTTACGCTTAACGACAAAGTCACTAACGACCTTTTTTACAACATCTAGGCGTGTAACCTGGTACCCGTTTAATAGCATGTCTTCTTCTTTCATGCTGGGTGAAATGTCTACTGCCAGCATTAGGTCTCTACCTGATACAGGCACTTCGATTAATTCACCTACATACTGAGGTCGGCTAACCGCAATGACTAAACAAACCCAAGCTAAAAGCTTTAATAGTTGTAGTGACCTTGACTGTTTAGGTGGGCTAGACTCACCGGTTAAACCGGCTGCCTCAAGCTGGTTGAAGAACGGAATACGTAGTGCATTATCTGATTGAGATAATGCCTCTTTACGGGGCTTTATAAATAACGGCAGTGGCAGTAATAATAATAGCCAAGGCCAAACAAATTCTAACATTAGGCCTCCTTTATCCACTGTTGTAATGCGTTAACTAATGCCGTTGTGTTTTCTGGTGAGTTAGCGATTGCGTTTTTCTGATATTGCCCTTGAGCTAGTAAGGTGAATTGCTCGCGGGTGAATAAGTCAGGTGTTTTAGGGGTGTTTAAAAAAGTAGTCAAAAAAAGTTCCCAGGGTTCACCGCTTAATGAGGTGATAGATGGATCGTTTAATTTATAAATAGCGATTTTCTTAATGAGGGTGTTAATGGCATGCAATGAGTTATAGGCATCAATGTCATTTAGGCTCTTAATGGCTTCTTTTTTCCATAGGGTATTATTTATATGTCTACGCCACATATAAATAATAAAAGCGATGAGCAATAGTGATGATATACATAAAACCCACCAACCAGGTGCAGGTGGCCAGTTGCCAATAGCAGCAGGCTCATGTATTCCTTTTAACTGATTTAATAATTCTTCGGGTGACACGATAATTACCTATTACAAAACGATTTTCATTAGTTTTTGCATGATGTCTCTTGTTGGCTCTGTTGTATTTTGTTCTATATAGGGTATGCCAAGGTTGGTCATCGTTTGTTTAAGTTGTTGATTGAACTCTATCACTTCTTTGGTGTAGAGCTCTCTGGCTGCTCGAGAATTAGGTTGAAATGTACTGGTTTTACTGCCATTACTGACGGTATAAGTGCCCGGAGGAGGAAGCTCCATTTCTAGCGAGTCGTAGTTACGTATTGCTGCTACATTATTATGCTTTGATAATATTTGGATATGCTTTTTGGTGGTGATATCAAAGTCTAAGAAATCACTTAATATAAAAATGAGTGTGCCGGGTTTTGCGATGCGCTGGGTTTCCATTAGGGCATCATTCAGGGTAAATGTTGTACCTGCTTCTTCTGAGGCACCCTTAACCGACAGGGCAAGGTTAAATTCTGAAATGACGTTAATTAAGCGCATTACAGACTTTCGACTTCTGGCGGGTTTTACTTCGTGGTGACCTTTGTCTGAAAATACGATACCACCTACTCGATCACCCTTTTCAATGGCCATCCAAGCTAGTAGGGCGGCTGATTGAGCGGCTCGTACTGACTTGAAGGTGGTTTTGCTGCCGAAAAACTGCGAAACACTCTGGTCACAAACAATGAGTACGGGGCGTTCGCGCTCTTCATGAAACAGTTTTGTATGAGGCTTGTCTCTGCGAGCAGTTACTCGCCAGTCAATGCTTCTTACATCATCACCAGCCTGATAAAGCCTAACTTCAGAAAACTCCATGCCGCGCCCTCTAAAAGGAGAGCGGTGAGAGCCACTTTGTTGTCTTAGGGCGCGTTTTGCTGAGGGCATTGATAGCGCCATGGCTTCAAAGCGCATCAGCATTAGCTCTTTAACACTGCAATAAATGGGAGAGGCTTGTGACATTAAACGATCTCTAAAACGTTTTCTAAGAGTTAATCTTAAGCAACAGGAACACGCTCTATAAGCGTATCAATGATCTTGTCTGTGGTAATACCTTCCGCTTCGGCTTCGAAGGTGATCAGAATTCTGTGGCGTAGGGTGTCATGAATAACGGCCCTCACATCATCAGGGCTTACAAAGTCTTTACCTTGTAACCACGCATGTGCTTTTGCACAACGGTCTAAAGCAATGGTGCCTCGTGGGCTAGCGCCAAAATCTATCCAGCGTGTTAAGTCATCACCGTAGCTTTCTGGCTGACGTGTCGCCATAATTAGTTGTACTATGTATTCTTCTACTGCATCAGCCATATAAAGGTTGTTAACGGCTTTACGTGCTTCAAAAATATCAGACTGAAGCATCTTTTCTAATGACTTTTCTGTGCTTCCCTGTTCGTTACATTCTGATCTGACTAGTTTTAAAATAGCTCTTTCAGCTTTGGCATCAGGGTAGCCGATTCTTACATGCATTAAGAATCGATCTAGTTGTGCTTCGGGAAGCGGGTATGTGCCTTCTTGTTCAATAGGGTTTTGAGTGGCCATTACAAGAAATAACGGGTCAAGCGGGTAGGTTTCTTTACCTACACTCACCTGGCGTTCTGCCATAGCTTCAAGTAACGCAGATTGAACTTTTGCCGGAGCCCGGTTTATTTCATCAGCGAGAACCAAGTTATGAAAAATAGGCCCTTTTTGAAAAATAAACTGGCCATCTGCTGGTCTGTATATTTCTGTGCCAGTGACATCTGACGGTAATAAGTCAGGTGTAAACTGAATACGTTGAAAATTACCTTCTAGTTTACTAGAAAGGTCTTTAATAGCCTTGGTTTTTGCCAGGCCAGGAGCACCCTCGACCAGTAAGTGACCATCAGCTAATAATGCGATTAGCAAACGATCTACCAAATGCTCTTGGCCAATTATTTGTTGGGTTAGGTAATCTTTAAGCGATTTAAATGAAATTTGGGACTGCATAGCAGGAAACTCGTTGTCTTTTCTTAGTAGAATTTAGTCAGTTTTTATAGGCTTAAGACGCTCTCTTTAAGAGCTTTACACTATATTCTTAAGTGCATTACACTAATAGATTAAACTCCAATAAGCAATTTCCAAAGTATGAACTATTCTTAATATTACGAATTATCATATCACTTTTTATTACACGTATATTTTTGTGTTAAAAACAAACAATAACAAGCAGTTTACCTCCGCTATTTTAATAAAAATAAGCTGGAGATTTTAGAATTAGAGGGATATTGGATGAACCAAATTAGCACTGATTCGAAAAGCGTTTTCTTAAAGCAACTTACGGATAAATTTGAAGAAAAATTAAGCAAATCTGAAGCAAAAAATGTGACAGACTTTGTTTTACAGTTCTTCGGTGGTTTGCCTATGGAAGAAATTACAGGCAAGCGCTTTTCAGACATATATGGCGCGGTGTTTGCGAGCTGGAAATTTTTACAGCATGACAATAAAAAACATCCAAAAGTACGTGTATTTAACCCTGGGCTTGAAGAAGATGGCTGGCAGTCTACTCACACGGTTATTGCTGTGCTGCATAAGAATATACCCTTCTTAGTTGACTCCATTCGTATGGTGCTAAATGAAAGAGAGTTATCGGTTCATTCTATACAGCATTCGGTGTTAGAGGTTGAGCGAGATAAATCTGGAAATTTAAAAAAATTATTACCCAGGCAAACCGATACCTCAACGGATGCCGCTGAATCATTAATGTTTATAGAGGTTGATCGTCATAATGAAACCAAGAGCCTTGATGAGTTAAAGAAATCTATAGAGACGGTCATTGAAGAGGTTCGGGTAGCCGTTAATGATTATTCAGGCATGCGTGATAGTGCTGAAGCATTGATTAAACAGTTTTCAAAGCTACCAAAATCTATCCCTGCTGAAGAGGTTTCAGAGGCAGGAGAGTTTATTAAATGGATGGTATCTGACCACTTTACATTTTTAGGTGCTGTGGATTATGACTTTAAAAAAGTGGATGGTGAAATAATTCTGGAGTGTGTTAAAAACTCCGTTAAAGGCATAATGAAAAGCCATACAGAAACTCAATTACGAATGAAGCTGGCTGACCTACCATTAAAAACTCAAGATCACATCTTAAAGTCAGAACTATTTACTTTCGCTAAGTCATCTGAACGATCAAGAGTGCATCGTCCTGCTTACCCAGATTATATTGCCATTAAAAAGTTTAATGCAAAAGGTGAGGTGGTGGGTGAACGTCGGTTTATAGGCTTGTATACCGCCAAAGTCTACAATGAACGCCCTTCAGAAATCCCCTTGCTTCGTAAGAAAATAAATGAGGTTATTGTTCGCTCAGGTCTTAACCTTTCTGATTATGGCGGTAAAGAACTCGATCAAATTTTATCGGTTTACCCTCGTGATGAGTTATTTCAAATTACTAGTGATGAGCTTTATGATGCCGCTATGGGCATTTTATATGTACAGGAACGGCGAAAAATTCGCTTATTCATGCGTGAAGATGCTTATGGCCGCTTTGTATCTTGCTTAGTGTATGTGCCTCGGGAAATGTATAGCACAGACTTACGCCATAAAATTGAAAAAGTATTGATGGAGTCACTAGGCGGGCATGATATTGACTTTATGACATTTTTCTCTGAGTCAGTGTTAGCGCGTACTCAATTTAGTATCAAAGTACAGCCTGATGAAAACAGAGAGTTAAATGTTGCAGAGCTGCAAGATAAAATTATTGCCATCGCACAGTCTTGGCAAGATGGGCTCACAGAGGCTTTATATGAGGCGCATGGTGAAGAGCTAGCAAACCGTTATATTAATCTCTATCAAAATGGATTTAGCTCTAGTTATAAAGAGGCATTCTCTCCAAGACGAACTGTGATTGATATTGACCATATTGCTGCCGTTGCCGATGGTAAGCCGCTTTCTATGAGCTTTTATCGTGCACTTGAAGAAGATGAGAAGATAATACACTTCAAGTTATTTCATGCGGACGAACCGGTAACATTGTCTGATGTGTTGCCCATTTTTGAAAATATGGGTTTTCGAGTTATTGGTGAGCATCCTTATGGAACCACTGATCGTAATGGTAAAACGGTTTGGATACATGACTTTACTCTATCGACATACTCAAATCAGATTGTAGATATTCATAAAGTAAGAGCAACGTTTGAAGAGTTGTTTGAGAAGGTTTGGTCGGGCGAAGCTGAAAGTGACCCATTTAACCGCTTAGTGTTGGCGGCCTATCTGAACTGGCGTCAAATCGCCATGCTACGTTCTTATTCTCGTTATATGCGCCAAATTAGAGTGAGCAATAGCCAGCAATTCATCTCTAATACTTTGGTTAGTCATGTTGGCTTAACAAAAATGATTCTTAACTTGTTTGAGACACGTTTTAGTCCAGACAAATATACCAGTGAAGTTAAGCGACAAGCTGCTCAAGAGAAAATAGAGATTGATTTTAATGAAGGCCTAGATAATGTCTCAAACTTGAGTGAAGACAAAGTACTGCGAATGTACATTGAGCTCACCAAGGCAACGTTAAGAACGAATTATTATCAAGTTACACCTGAAGGCGAAGAAAAAAGCTATATGTCCTTCAAGTTAAACCCTGGTCAAATAACCGGTATTCCTTTGCCTGTTTTGATGTTTGAAATTTTTGTTTATTCGCCTCGCATAGAAGGTGTTCATTTACGAGGCGGCAAAGTGGCTCGTGGTGGCCTTCGCTGGTCAGACCGGTATGAAGATTACCGTACTGAGGTGTTAGGGCTCGTTAAGGCTCAGCAAGTTAAAAACTCGGTTATCGTACCTGTGGGTGCAAAAGGTGGTTTTGTTGCCAAAAAACTACCGGACGGTGATCGTGATGCGTTTATGAAGGAAGGCATTGCTTGTTACCAAATCTTTATACGAGGCTTGTTAGATGTAACTGATAACCTTGTTGAGGGCGAGCTAGTGCCGCCTAAAAATGTCGTTCGACATGATGAAGATGACTATTATTTGGTTGTTGCTGCAGACAAAGGGACGGCTACGTTTTCTGATATTGCTAACGAAATATCGAGTGAGTATAACTTCTGGCTAGGCGATGCGTTCGCATCGGGTGGTAGTCAGGGTTATGACCATAAGAAAATGGGTATTACCGCCAGAGGTGCTTGGGTTTCAGTTGAGCGACTATTTAGAGAGCAAGGTTTAAATACCGCCACCACTGAGTTTTCGGTAGTGGGTATTGGTGATATGGCTGGTGACGTGTTTGGTAATGGTTTGTTAAGGTCTGAGCATGCCAAATTGGTTGCAGCGTTTAACCATATGCACATCTTTATTGACCCTACGCCAGATGCTGCTAAGAGCTTTATTGAGCGCCAGCGTCTTTTTGATCTCCCTCGATCTTCCTGGGAAGATTATGATAAGAAATTGATCTCAAAAGGTGGGGGGATATTTTCCCGATCAGCTAAATCAATTCCTTTAAGTAAGGAGATAAAAGCATTGCTAGGCGTTACCTGTGATCGAATGCCTCCAAACATGCTGATCACTAATATATTAAAAGCGCAGGTAGATCTTATTTGGATTGGAGGAATAGGCACTTACTTTAAGGCTTCTTCTGAATCTCATAGCGATGTGGGTGATAAAGCCAATGATGGTCTAAGAATTGATGGTAAAGAAATTCGTGCCAAAGTAGCAGGTGAGGGGGGCAATTTAGGCTTTACCCAACTGGCACGTATTGAGTTCAGTTTAGCGGGCGGTCAATTGAACACCGACTTTATTGATAATGCCGGTGGCGTGGATTGTTCTGACCATGAAGTAAATATAAAAATTCTATTGAATGAAGTGGTCGCTAACGGTGATTTGACCGAGAAACAACGTAATAAAATGTTGTCAGATATGACTGAAGATGTATCTGAGCTGGTGTTAAAAAATAATTACCGACAGACTCAGGCGATTAGTATTGCCTGTTCGGATGTTCTAGCGCGTACAGAAGAATATCGCAGATTAATTAATAATATGGAAAGTGCAGGCAAGCTTAACCGGGCACTAGAGTTTATACCTGAAGATGACGTAATTGCTGATAGAAAAGCGATGGGGCAAGGTTTGTCACGCCCAGAGCTATCAGTGTTAATATCTTACGTGAAGGGTGATTTGAAGGAGGTTATTATTGATAGTGACCTACCGGATGATAAGTGTTTATCAGAAGAAATTGTACTTGTTTTCCCTCCTCAGTTAGTGAAGAAATTTGGCAGCGAAGTGAAGAACCATAAGCTTCGTAGAGAGATTATAGCGACCCAAATTGCCAATGATATGGTTAATCATATGGGGATTACGTTTGTTGAGCGTTTACGGCAGTCTACTGGGGCATCGTCTTCCGCTGTGGCCTTGGCTTATATCATTGCTCGTGATGCCTTCCGCTTAGAGCATTGGTGGGAGCAAATAGAAGCGCTTGATCATAAGGTGAGTAGTGAGGTTCAAATGAAGATGATGAGTGAGCTCATGAGGCTGATTCGTCGTGCTTGTCGATGGTTGTTACGCAATAGACGCAGTGAGCTAAATGTGGCTGCTAATATGGATAAATTTGCTAAAGGTATTCAGGATATATCGAGTAACCTATCAAATTATCTAACAGGGGACCCAAAATCAGACTGGGATAATACCTTTAATATGCTAGTGAAAGAGGGTGTTCCTAATGATATTGCAGAAACGGTAGCAGGTGCAGGTCACCTCTATTCTGCACTGGGTATTATTGAAGCTCAGGATATGAGTGGCTCAGATATTGGGCGAGTAGCTAATGTTTATTACGCCTTAGGTGACCGTCTAGATCTTAGCTGGTTTGGGCAGCAGTTGAATATACTTACCCCGGCAACACACTGGCAAGCACTAGCGAGAGAAGCCTTTAGAGAAGATCTCGATTGGCAGCAACGATCATTAACCGTGGGGGTGCTAAATATGAAAGGAGCGCCTGTTGATGTAGAGAAACGTTTAGATGTTTGGGTAGACTATCATAAAGAGCTTGTTGATCGATGGGCTGAGATGCTTACCGAATTGAAAACAACGCCAGAAACGGAGTTTTCGATGTATTCAGTGGCGTTAAGAGAGTTGCTGGATCTGGCTCAGAGTACTGCACATTATTCTGAGTAGTTGTTGTAGGGGAGGAGACTCCCCTTTATTGTCACTTGTAGGGTGTGCCGTGCGCACCAAAGATGTAAGTCGGTGATATAAGTGTCAGATAAAAAAAAGGTGCGCATTGCGCACCTTACGTGTTCGTGAAATTTCTACAGTTGAAATATTCTCGTTTGGTTACGACCGTTCTCTTTGGCCTCATAAAGCGCTTTATCTGTATTCTCAAGCCATGATTTATAGTCTTCAATCTTTTTAGAGGCTTCACATATTCCGAGGCTGACTGTAAATTTAATTTCAACCTTATCATGAACCACAATGGTATCTTCAATCGCTTGTCTTAAGCGCTCGCAATAGATCATTGCGTTTTTAGCGTTGGTATGGCCTAAAATAATGCCAAACTCTTCACCTCCATAACGACCGGCTATATCTGTTTTTCTAAGGGAGTCTCTCAGTAGCTTTGAAACAACCCTTATTACTTCATCACCTGCCTGGTGCCCATAAGTATCGTTAACCTTTTTGAAATGGTCGATATCAAACATAACTAGAGATGAAATAGTGTCATAGCGTTGTAGACGGCTATATTCATTTTGTAGACACTCTTCCCAGTAGCCTCTGTTATTGAGCAGGGTTAGTTTGTCTGTTCTACTGAGTGTTTCAAGTTCTTTGTTGGCGCCTTCTAATGCTTTTTTATTTGAAGCAATATCAGTTACATCATAAACGATGACACAAATATGATTGACCGTACCGTCAGCTGACGCTAACGGACTGATGTTTACGTTTTGGTACATGAATGGCTCTGTACCTGTAATCGGTCGATAATTCTTAAACTTAAAAAGGTAGGGGCGTAGCTCCCAGGTAATAAATGCGCGATTCTTTAGTAAGAAAACGGACTCAGACTTTTGAGTAAACCAATCTTGTTTAAGATCTTTAAACACATCAAACAGTAACTGGTCTTTAACAGCAGTTGGGCTCATGCCGCTATGATTTTCCATAAAACTGTTCCAAACCTGAATGTTATAGTTTCGGTCAAGAACAATCAGACCTACATCTATGGTCTGTAACATATCCATTAGCCAATGGAATTCTTTAATGTCTAGCGTATCGTTTGCCATAAAGGGTCTTTAATCCATTAGATAGGAGAGTCTTTTGTTTAGGTTATCAATAGAGTCTTCGGTGAAAAGTAATAGTAAATCGCAGGTTATATCGTAGTTCTCTATTTCGTATGTTATTTCGATGGCTAGGGTTTGTTTCCAGCGGGTTTCATTCGTTTTAATTAAATCACCGACCTTTACATGCTGGCCTAGTACCATGGGGTGGCCTTGGCTAAATGAGATATCAAGCTGTTGCGCAATGCCGCCAGTACATGCCCCTACAAGAATGCTGGCGATATCCATGATAAGTTCTAATTGTACTGTGTCTGTGAGCTCTCCTTCAAATTTTAGGAGCTTTGCCATATCTGCATAGCTAGAGTCACTAAAAATAAGTAAGGCTTCCCCTGCGATGCCAGAGCCAATAAAGCCTTGGCAAACGGCAGAGTAGGTGCTGTCTTGTGCGGTATGGGACAACGCCATTTTTAGTTCACTGACTTCTAGAATATTTACGTTAGGAATAGGCAGTTTTACAAAAACATCAAGCAGTCGTGCGAGTAAATCAGCGGCTTGCCCCATCGCGACGTTTGCTATTTCTTGTATGCAGTCTCTGTATTGAACACTGCCTGCTTCTGCAAGCTCTTGTTCGGAGCGGCCTACCGGTGGAGTGCTTTCTGACTGACTGGATGCTAAACCTTCTGGTGAGGGGGTATAAAGACCAAATTTTTCGAGAATACTGGCTAATTCATCTGGCCCAATTGGTTTCTTGATAAACTCAATGGCACCTAGTGCTTTAACTCGTTTATGGGCTTCTGGTTGAATATCACCCGAAACCACAATAACCATAGACTGAAGGTCATTTTTAATAATTGCTTCTAGGGTTTCATAGCCATCCATTACAGGCATATTAAGGTCAAGAAACATAATGTCTCCTTTCCCTTGTTTTAATAGCTCAATGGCTTCTTGGCCATGCTTTGCATAGCTAATCTCTATGTCCCAGTCAGCAGGCAGTGTTCGTGCCATTTGTTTTCTGGCTACGCTAGAGTCGTCACAAATCAAGACGGGTGTTGTCATTGTTATTATTTTACTCTTTTAGAATTACTGTTTAAAATTAAACTCAAGGCTTATAGAGCAATGCTGTAATTTTTGTACTATCGTTTGCGTGCTTGCATCTATTAGTAAGTAAAGATCAATATTGGATGGCTATCAAGTAGAATCTTACGTAAGTGAGGAGTTGAGATCATATAACCCAAAATAAGGCTATATGATCTCTTAATACTGTAGTTATGGTGATAGCTTAGCGCTTAGCTTCACGGCGTGCTGCAGAGGTTGTAAACGCACGACGTTTGAATTTAGGATCAAAATCACGTGGGGCATGTTTGTCTACACCGTCAGCATAATATCGTTGAGATTTTAGATCATAGGTTATCTCTAGCGCGGTCCAGGTAACGGGAACCTGATAATAATTCATAGTATGCGCTTCAGATACTCTCCATAACTTACCTTCTTCGTCATAATCTTCTGTAAGAACAATTTGCCAAGTGTCTTCATCAAAGTAAAAACGACGTTTGTGATAAATATGTTTAATACCGTCTCTTAATACGCCTTCTACAGTCCAAACCCTGTGTAGCTCATAGCGGGTTTGTTCTTGATTGATGTGCTTTGGGCTGATGATATTTTCAGCTTTAGTACTGGCTAAATTCAGCTGATAGGAATTGTAAGGAATGTAAACTTCCTTTTTACCTTGTAGTTCCCACGTATATTGAGTGGGCGCACCGTTATACATATCTTTTTGATCGACTGTACGAAGGCTTTCCGATGTTGGAAGGTCTGTGCTGTATGCAAGGTTTGGTACTCTCCTTAAGCGTCTTTCTCCGGCTTGATATCTCCATGCCTTACGAGGGGATTGAACTTGATCTAGTGTTTCATGGACCAATGTTAATGAGCCAGCCAGTTTTGCTGGGCTAATAACTTTAGTTTTTAAATAAAAGATCTTGTTGTCAATTTCTTCAAGCGTTATGTCTGGTTCTGCATAGGTGAAGTAGTAACCATAATTTGTGAGGATGGGTGTATAAGAACCATCTTTAGTTGGTGTTACGAAGGCTGCCCTGAACTCTGCTTGCTCGCCTCTAAAACGTAGAATATGATTCCATATAGCTTCAACGCCATTTTGTGGAATAGGGAAAGGGCTAGTAGCAATAGTATTACTTACACCGTTTCCATTTTCTTGTAATTCTGCCGTTAGTGCATTTGAATATAACGTATCATATATCCAGTCTGGGTATGATGCAGAGCGATGAGTTGGATAAACAGGAATTACATAACCTGGTGCATATTGAGATAATAATGCTTTTTGGCCTTCAGTAAGGTTCTTCTCATACTTCTTCATGTTGTCTTTGGTTATTTCAAACAACATTTTGTCACTTGCGTAAGGGTCAGGGTTAAACTCACCTTCTTCATAGTTAGAGGGCACCTCTTTTATGCCTCCGTCCCAAGCAGGTATCGTCCCTTCTGAATTTCCAAAACGTTCTGCACCAACAGGCGTTAGGTCGTTTTTAAGTCGTTTAGCTGTTGCATCATCAACTTTTGCATACGTTACGCCACTCATAGCGGATAACGAAATAACAGTAATAGCTGTAACCAGTTTGGAAAATTTCATATAGCTACGTTTCATATAACTAGGTCTCATATATCCAGGGGTTTGTGCTGCCCCCTGTAAGTTCATTATTAAAATAGCATATTACAACTGAGCTAAACTTAATAAGCCAAGGTGCTGATACTTCTTTAAAAGTTATTACTTATAATAGTACGTTATTTTGAAAAGACTTTATGTTTATACTTGTAACGACAGATTTTTTTAACAAATGATCATGTTTGCTACAATAAACTTGTTTTATGTAAAGAGAACCTAGAAAAATGAACAATAAATGGCAAGCTCATACCTCGGAGAAACTATTTTTGGCAGAGCTTCAGTTAAATGAGTGGGGCGCGCAGCTTAGAGAACAGGGCGATAGTCTTTCTCAGCCTATTCAAACATCGTTTAAACAAGCAAGCATGCTATTAAGTTCTCTAGGGTGGGAGAGCCTTCTTAATGAATTGGCTGAATACCATCAACACAAAAATAGCCAACTTATTAATCTTAAGCAGTTAGAGTCATTATTGGGTAAAGATACGCCTGAAGTTGCTTATTTATCTGGGGTAGCGTCTACCCCGGAAAGCTGGTTATATGACCTTATTGGTTTTGAGCAAAGGCTCAAACAACCAGAGTCTAGAGCTTCAGATTATGCTGCATTGTTGGCTAAAGATGCACTTATCACTGCATCCGCTCATTCGGAACCTGTTGATTCTCTAGCTAATCTTCAGCGTATAGTCGGTGAATTTAAAGTGTATTTAAGGGAACTTAGGGAACGGATGTCTGAATGGTAAAATCGGAACAGAAATTTTTTTTTATAAGATGTATAATGCTTCATCAATGTGACGCTTACCAAATTAAATTAAAGAAGTTAAATAGTGGTGTTTTATGAGTAGTGCATTCTTAGAAATAATTGAATTACCCAGTGGTGACTTTGCTTTGCAAAAAGCAGACGAAGAGGGAGATGCATTAGTGACCATTACCTTTTCAAAAGATGCCAAGGAGTTTCTTAAAGAGCACAATGTAACCGTTGCTAAGGCAATGATCGGTGCGGGTATTCAAACTGTAGGTGTTATTTCAAAGCAGATGGCGGATACTGATGCTGATGATGAAAATCGGGTTGTGCACTGATTAACCCATTCGCTAAAATTATATCCTGCGGTTAACCCACAGGATAAATGATCACAGTTAAAAAAGGGTTGCTGACTAAGAAGCCCTTACTGCAAATTCTCTTTTCGAATCACACCGACACCTAAGCCCTCAATAAACAGCTCCTGCTCTCGCAAATCAACGATTATTGGGTCAAACTCTTCATTTTCTGCAATAAGCTGTACTTCATGCTTATTTTTATGAAAGCGCTTTACCGTTACATCATCTTCTATTCGAGCCACTACAATCTGTCCATTTCTGGCTTGCTCGGTTCTGTGAACGGCTAATAAATCACCATCGAGTATACCTACATCTTTCATACTCATGCCTTTTACTCGTAAAAAATAATCAGCAGAGGGTGAAAAGAAATCAGGTTGTAGGCTGCAATAATCTTCAATATTTTCTTCTGCAAGAATAGGGTTTCCTGCAGCAACCTGACCAACAATAGGGATGCCAGGGTTATGGTTAGCAGGTAGTCTTATACCTCTACTCGCTCCAGGCACTATTTCAATAGCCCCTTTTTTTGCGATCGCTTTTATATGTTCTTCTGCTGCATTGGCTGATTTAAAACCAAGTTCATTAGCGATTTCTGCACGTGTTGGTGGATAACCAGTTTCTTCTATATTTCGCTTAATGATATTTAGTACTTCGGTTTGTCTTTTTGTTAATTTAATCATATCACCCACTTAATATGTTTCTTTATACAGTATATGTAAATATATACAGTGTAATATGTAAAGTAAATATAAAATGCTTTTTTTTATTCAATTGCTTATATTAGTGACCGTGGTTCATTTATAAAAGTTAAGCACACTGAATAAGAGAGTGGTTTGTTATTGTGGAATGTGGAATTAGACGCTTAAAAGGGCGCGCAGTAGTGCTTGCTACTGTCATTGGTAGCCTAACCCTGTTTAGCCATACTAGTCATGGGGATGGTCTCGAGGGTGAGTTAGGTTTGGAGGGACGATATTTCTTTAATGACGGTCTCTTTGGGCAGGAAAATGAAAATATCTCGTTGAGAGCGCAGCCTGAATATGATTATTCATTTGAAAGTGGCAATGATGACATAGAAGTTATTTTATTTGGCCGATGGGATCAGCAAGACTCTGAAAGAACGCATGCCGATGTGCGTGAAGCAAGCTGGACCCATGTTGGAGATGGCTGGGAAACTAAAGTCGGTATGAGTAAAGTCTTTTGGGGTGTTACGGAATCTCAGCACTTGGTTGATATTATTAACCAAACAGACTTAGTTGAAAGCCCTGACGGAGAAGAGAAATTAGGCCAGCCAATGGCTTCTCTTTCTGTTGAGAGAAGTTGGGGGACTGTTGATTTTTACTTACTACCCTATCATCGTGAAAGAACGTTTCCTGGGGAAGAGGGTCGATTTAGGACCCCTTTGGTTATCGACACGGATAATGCACAGTACACTTCTGGAGCGGGTGAGCACAGAGTCGATGGCGCAATACGTTATTCACATTATATCGGTGAATTTGAATTTGGCGTATCTCACTTTTCAGGTACTAGTCGAGACCCTTTGCTCACATTTAATGGCAACGTACTAAACCCTAAACTTATCCCTATATACACCGTTATTGATCAAACGGGTATTGAAATGCAGTACATTTATGATTCTTGGTTGCTTAAATTAGAGGGGTATTCGCGCTCGGGTTATGGTGACCGTTATTCAACCGCCGTTACAGGCTTTGAGTATACTCAGGTTGGCATTTTTGATACCAGTGCTGATATAGGGTGGGTTGCTGAGTATTTGTTTGATGAACGTGGAGATGAAGCTGATACGTTTCTTGAACAAGATATTTTCTTAGGTATACGCTGGACCTTAAATGATGAGGATTCTACTGAATCATTATTTGGTGCTTTCTGGGACCCTGAGACGGAAGAACAAATATTTTCAATTGAAGCGTCTAAGCGAGTTTGGGAGGTGTGGAAAATAACATTAGAAGGCCGAGTATTTACAGGAGGGGAGGATTTGAAGTTTAATCCGTCAGAGCCTATTAACTCGATTGTGGTGCCTTACCCTAATAGTAAGACTTACTTTTTTAAAGATGATGACTTTGTTCAGTTAGAGATAACGCGGTATTTTTAAGTTTTTGTTTATAAAATAATAGCCGTTCTTTAAGGCTACGCTCACTAGATAATGAGCGCAGCCTTTAGTGCTACTTTTCTAACTCTATTCGTATAGCTTCGAGGCGCTCACGGTTAACATTAAAATCTCTATAGCCCAATCTAGAGGCTGAGCGTAACTGTATAATATTTTTATCCGCATCCAACATGAATTCAGTATCATCTACAAATCGCATAATACCGCTAGTGAACTCTGCATAAATATATGAGTCATCAGCGTGGATAATTTCGGCACTGTCATTCTTCTCAATGATAGATTTGAGCGCATTCCATGTTGTTTCCTGCTTTGCTTGATTGGTTGTGTAGGCTTTGATGTAATGTGTTTCGTCTTTATTATCTTCAAAGCTACTTACACAATTGGGGCTTTCAGGACATGCTGTAAGTCGATCGTTATTTACGCCTATGTCTGCAGGCCGGGTGCCGGTGCAGGCTGTGAGCAACATTGCGGATGAAAGTGTTATTGCAATGGTGCTTACTCTAATTACGGTAGCATTTATCATGTATCAGTCCTTAATATGATTTTTTATCTTGATTGTTATGAAAATAACAGGATTTACAATAGAATACGAGATCTTCAGAACACATTAGGATGACTTAGAATGTCTAGAAAAAACAGAGAGTCGGGTGGTTTGGTCTTTTCTACTGAGTTTGGAAAAATGTGCACCGGTTGCGGAGAGGCAGTTGACCGGTGTTGCTGTAAAGATAATGAAACTATAGATGCGGGTGACGGAGTTGTACGTGTCTCGCGTGAAACTAAAGGTAGAAAGGGCAAAGGCGTAACCTTAATTACAGGTGTCCCTCTGGCCGCTAAAGAGTTGAAAGATTTAGCAAAGAAATTGAAACAAAAGTGTGGTGTGGGTGGCGCCATTAAAGACCGCGTTATTGAAATTCAAGGTGACCATCGTGACTTAATGGTTGAAGAGCTAAAAAAGCATGGTTGGACGGTTAAAAAATCGGGTGGCTAAGCCTTCTTAACCTATATTGTATTAGAGATAAAAATATGAAAAGTATTGTTGTATATATTGTTATTGGCCTTATTCGTTTGTTGTCTTTTCTACCCTTGCCAATAGCGCATTCTCTGGGTGTTTTTGTGGGCTGGTGTTTGCGCCTTACCACTACGGCTAAAACGACTAAGGTTAACTTGAAGATTTGTTTTCCTGACTATAATGATCAACAAATTAAAGAATTGACCAATAAAAGCCTAGAGGCGTTAGGTAAAACTTATGCAGAAATGGGCATGTCTTGGATGTGGCCTATTCCGAAAGTTCAAAAATTAATTACTAAAGTTGAAGGTCAGGAGTATTTAGAAAAAGCACTTGAAGATAAAAATGGTATTGTTCTTGTTGCACCTCACTTAGGAAATTGGGAGATACTAAATCACTTCTTTCGCATGCATCTGTTTATGACCGTGATGTATAAAACCGTTAAAATTCCTGCGTTTGATAATTTTATTTTTAACACCCGTAAGCGCGTCGATGTAGGTTTAGTGCCTGCTGGTCGCAGTGGGGTAGAGTCATTATATAAAATAATTGGTGATAAAGGCGTGGTCGCAGTGCTGCCAGATCAACAGCCAAGGCCAAAAAGTGGCGTGTTTGCTCCTTTTTTTGGAACACCAGCATTAACCGGTAAGTTGATTGGTGAAATGGCCTCCACAACACCGGCTTACATTTTATATTGTTACGCTAAGCGACTTGATGATGGAAGCTATTGCGTAGTGTTAAAACCGGGCCATGATGATATTCGAGACCCTGACCCTGTTGTAGCGGCTACGGCATTAAATAAAGGCATTGAAGAGTGTATTATAGAATGCCCAGAGCAATATCAGTGGAGTTATAAGCGTTTTCGTACTCAGCCTGATGGAAAATCTAATTTTTATAAATAAGTCACTATTAAGTGACTTTAGTTTTTTCTTTTTGCTGAATTTCCCACAAGTGTGCATATTGACCATTAAGTTCGATTAACTCATCGTGAGTCCCTTCTTCAGCAATTTCACCCTGATTGAGAAGGATTATTTTATCGGCATCAACAATGGTTGATAATCTATGGGCTATTACCAGACTGGTGTAGCCTTCTGATACTTCTTTAATGGCTTCAAGAATAGCTTGTTCAGATTGGCTATCAAGCGATGAAGTGGCTTCATCGAACACCAATACAGGAGGGCTTTTTAGAATGGTGCGGGCAATAGCGACTCTTTGTTTTTCTCCGCCCGATAGCTTAAGACCTCTTTCGCCTACCGTGGTATGAACCCCTTTGGGTAATGCTGAAATAAAGTGGTCTAGGTGAGCAAGACTAATGGCGTTTAGCACGTCTTCATCACTTGCATTCACTTGCCCATAACGAACGTTCTCTAATATTGTATCGTTAAAGAGGACGGTATCTTGTGGCACGATACCGATTGAGTTTCGTAGAGAGTTTTGTGTGACCTTTTTTATGTCTTTTCCGTTGAGAGAGATTGAGCCTTTGTTACTGTCATAGAAACGAAATAGCAGTTTTACCAGAGTAGATTTACCTGAACCACTTTCGCCTACTAATGCGACTTTTTCACCTTGTTTAACGGTAAAACTAATATCTTTAATAATGGGCCTGTCTGGGTGGTATTGGAATGACACATTTTTGAATTCAATATCACCATTTTCTTTGTTTAGCGTGTCAGCATTTGGTGCATCAAGCACTTTGGGTTGTCTTTGAAGTAGTTCAAACATGGCTTCAATATTGGCTAGTGAGCCTTTAATTTCTCTATACACAAAGCCGAGAAAGTTAAGTGGAATAAATATCTGCATCATAAAGGCGTTGATGAGAACAAAGTCACCAATCGTCATTGTGCCTTCAGCCGTTTTGATCGCGGCTAGGGCCAACATGCTAGTGGTAGCGATAGCAATAATAAATGCCTGTCCGCCATTCAGGGCAAACATAGTTAAGCGGTTTTTTCTTTTTGCTTGCTCCCAAGAGGCTAAATTTTTGTCGTAGCGTTCAGATTCATACTGTTCGTTGGTGAAGTATTTAACGGTTTCGTAATTGAGCAGGCTGTCTATGGCTTGAGAGTTAGACGCTGAGTCGGCTGTGTTAACTTCGCGAACAAATCGAGTACGCCATTCGGTAGCGACGACCGAATAGGCTACATAGGCAATCACTGAGAGTAAAATGATTAGGGCAAAACTTAAACCATAATTATAAAATAAAATGCCTACTACTATGAGCACTTCAAACAAGGTAGGAATAATATTAAAAACCATAAAGCGCATCAGCATATTGATGCCTGTGGTTCCACGCTCTATATCTCGTGATAACCCCCCTGTGCGACGGTTTAGATGAAAATCAAGATCTAGGTTATGAAGGTGCTTGAATGTCTGTAGGCCAATTCTTCTGATGGTTCTCTCGGTTACACGACCGAAAAGTGTGTCTCTAATTTCATTAAAAACAACGTTCATGAAACGGGCTAAACCATAAGCAGCAACTAAGGCGATAGGGGCCGCTATTAAGGCGCTTGATCCGTCTATTTTTGCATCAAAGGCGTCAACGATATGCTTCAAAATAAACGGAATAATAACGCTAGCGACTTTAGCTAATACTAAGCAGCTAATGGCTAATAAAATACGTTTTTTGAATTCAAATAGGTAGGGCATAAGCATTTTAAATACATGCCATTTCATGCCCGTACCGGGTTCTACTTCATAATTACGATGTCGCATTGATTAGTTAGATTTCTTTAAATAACAGGTTAACAATACAATGCGAGTGCCGTTTACTCGGCCTTCTATATGCTCAGGGTTTGAAGTTAATGATATATTTCTTACGGCGGTGCCTCGTTTTGCAGTAAAACCAGCCCCTTTCACATCTAAGTCTTTGATCAAGGTTACTGTGTCACCCGCTTTTAAAATCGCACCATTACTGTCGAAGGTTGGGTCTGTGTCGTCATCTTCGTCATCAGACTCCATGGCTTCTGCCCATGCCTTTACATCTTCTTCAAGATAAAGCATATCAAGCAGTTCATTTGCCCAGCTTTCACCCGCATCTGATAATTGTTTAAGCTGACGCCAAGCCATCACTTGTACCGCTGGAACCTGGCTCCACATGCTGTCGTTTAGGCAACGCCAGTGGTTTGCATCTGCGGTGTCTGCTTGTTCAATTTTCGTGTTGCAGGTATCGCAGATCATAATGCTTTTTTCTGCGCTTCCGTCTGAGTTAGGTTGAACGGGTAGTATGTTTAGGTGCGATTCAGATGAACAAAGTTCGCATTTAGAATCGCAACGTTTAAATAAGGTTTGCTCTGCACTCATAGTCGCTAGGTCTCACAGTATTCGGTTATAAAAGTAATAAATTAATGGGCGCTAGTATGCCTTTTCTTAATTATAAAATCATAATTACCTGTTACCGATTAACAGCAACCACCCTCACTAGAGTCTTCTGTGCTTCCCCAAAGGTCAAACGGAAGTGAGGTTCCACAGCCATCGAAAATACCGTAATGGGTATCCCAGTTACCAACAAACTCAAAATGCGTGTTGAAACGCGTGTCGTGAAGCATGCGATAAGTATTTCCACAAACAGGGAACACTTTACCTTTCTGAATAGCATGATGCTTATCTAGCCAGAATTCTTGAGGGTGATTAGGGATAGTGCCTTTGTAAATGACCGCTTGACCATAATCTTCACAGTATGATTCTAGCTCAGGCAGTTTGAATAAACGGTAAGTTGCAGAGAAAAAGTTAATGTGGCCAATTTTATCCTGTACGTCTGCATTATCGATAGTGATAACATCGTCTTCAACTAAGCGTGGCTCATTGAACCCTGCTTTTTTGGCTAGACTCATGAAATCATTCCAATACAGGGCGCCACTCAGGCACTCTCCGTATAAAACAGGGTCATCGATTAGCTCTTGAGGAACGCGACGATCGGCATACACATCAGAAAAATACACCTCGCCCCCAGGTTTAAGTAAACGATACGCTTCGCTTAAAACAGCTTCTTTATCGGGGGATAGATTGATAACACAGTTAGATACAATAATGTCAAAACTGTTGTCAGGTAAATCAAGTTCATTTAAGCGCTCAATATAGCCTAGGCGGAATTCAGTATTTGGTTTTTTATAGCCAAATTTTTCAGCATGGTAATCGACATGTTTTTGAGCGACTTCAAGTTGCTCTTTAGTCATGTCTACACCCAGTACAGACCCGTTTTCACCAACCCACTGAGAAAGTACGTAGCAGTCTCTACCTGAGCCGCTACCCAAATCAAGAATACGCGTGCCTTCCAGTAGTGCAGGCGCAATTAACCCACAACCGTAATAGCGCGACATCACTTCATCGTGAACTTGAGACAGCGCTTTTTTTACATACTTCGGTAGGTGAGAGTCAGTACAACAAGCATTCGTTTTAAGGTCGTCGCTGTTCTGAAGAACTTTGCCGTAGTAATCTTTTACTTCGTCATGCATAAGTGTTCGCTCACTTTGTGTTTGATTGATGGCTTTATCTTATCATTATCTAATAACCATTGAACGCAATCACGAAGGCTTTCTTCAGCATTTTTTGGCTTAATACCGAGTGTGTCAATGGTGTCTTGATAGTCATAATAAGCATAGCGTTCTGCTACTTCGTAAACCAAGTCATAGGTGAAGGGCGGGGTAGCGCCAACAAGCTTGCAGGCAGACTCAACAATTTTTGCCGTCATTAAAGTGAGCTTACGGCTCATGCCTAAATGCATTGGTTTAATACCTGTTAACTTCTTAATTAAAAGACCCACTTTTTTAACTTCAATGTTTTCTCCACCCACAATATAGCGATGGTAATTCTCACCCTTAGTTAATGCGGCCACATGTGCGTCAGCAATATCTCTTACATCAACGAGGTTTAAGCCACCTATGTAAGTTTGTCCCTTGCCGTTAACCCAATCCATAACCATTTGGTTTGAAGGGGTGATTCTATAATCATGCAAGCCTAGTACGATTGCAGGGCAAATAACCACAACATGTATACCGTACTCTTTAGCCAAAGCTTGTGCTGCTTGTTCACTTTTTGTTTTTGCGATGTAATAAGGGTTGTGAGGGTCATCGTTCCAATCATTACCGGTTCTTTTCTCATTGGGGTCATAAGAAAAGCCCACAGAGGCCACCGAACTTGTGTAGACGATACGTTTAATGCCAGCTTTATTTGCCGCAGAAAACACATTTTTTGCACCATCGATAGCGGGCTTCACAATTTCATCCGCTGTTTTTGCAATGGTTTTATACACGGCTGCCAAGTGGATGATGGCATCACAACCGATAGCTGCCTCGTCGAGACTAGCCGCATCCATTACATCCCCATAACAAAGCTCAATATCAAGCCCGTCGATACCTTGGGTGTTTGATGCTTTTCTGATAAAGCCTTTAACGGTATGGCCTTGATTGATTAAGGCACGAACAACATTAGCGCCAATATGCCCATTGGCACCGGTTACAAGAACTTTCATGACTTATTCCTTGTTCAGATATTTAGTATTTATGTACGATAATGACCGGCGGTCATACGAATTACTGTATTTTAACCATATTCAAGTAAAGTGTGCATCTATAGGTCGTCGTTTTTTATTAAAATCTGCTAGAATTCAATGTATACATTAAAAAAGAATAAAAGCGAAAAAGAAACAGCGTTGGAATAGATGTATGGGTAATTCAGTATTAAAGCATAGCGGGTCTCAACAGCTTAGGTTAGAGCAGGGTGAGTTTTTGCTTGATGGATTTAAGCAACTGTTTGATGCGCAAACTGAATTAGCCGCAATTAATCAGCAATTTGGGAATGATCAAAAGCTCCGCATATTGTGTTATCAAATATCTGAATACCCCACACTTATTGAAGCATTCATAAACGCTTCAAATAAATCCCCGTCTTTTTTAGAGCGCTCACTGTTTTGTAGTTGGTTTTCATTTTTAATGGCAGGTCAGCTGAAATTATCTGTGGTTACAACCAAAGAGTTGTTTGTCGCAGGCTTGTCTCAAGATTTGTCAGGAAGCCTTGGAAGTAATGGTCTTTCTGAATCCCCCGAGCATTTTCTTGAAATGATACCTCGTTTATCAGATCAGATAAAATTAATCGCATCCGAGCACCTTGAACGCTTTGACGGAACGGGGGGGCCGGCAGGTAAAGTAGAGGGCCAGTTATCTGAGGTTTCTCAAGTACTGATTGTTGCGAACGAAATTGCTGATTTATTGCAACAAAACAAGCGTCCGGTAGATAAGGCTTTAAACTTTGCTAAAATTCTGCCTATTCTAAGGTTAAATGCGTGTGTCTACTTTAGAGATGTTTACCGTGAGGCTACAAAACTAGTTATGACGGGGGCTCGTAGCCCATTAAGCAATCATCGACTAAATATATCGTCAATCCTTGAGACCCAAAACAGTTTGTCACTTCGCTTGCCTCATCTTGTTAAGGCAACGGCTGAATTAACAACGTTACCTACAGTGCCGGTAGTAATATCTTTAAGGTCAGTAAGCAGAAGAGCTTGGATGATGGTTACAACAGCAGGTGTTCTTTCTGACGATCTTTCTCAATGGCTTTCTCACTTAGGTGAAGTCGATTATGAAACGGAGCAAGAAAGCATTAAGGAAGTGCTAGAGCTTGAAGTACTACTTGAAGATCTTGGAAATATGTTTACTCACTTTCATCAATTGCTTGAACAGTTGCTACAAAACCCCCCTTTGACAATCAGCCCTATAAAGCGTTCTAAACTGTCTGATTTATGTGATGCACTAAATGACGTTGAAGAAACGTTTGACCTGGAGGAGTTTACAATTTTAAATATGTGCGATTAAAGGTCATGAACTTATTTTACGAATGCTTAATTAATGTCTAAATTACACAAAAACAGCACGTTACCTGTCTTCACTATCGTTATTCTTTCTTCACTCTATTTTTCTCAGGGTTTACCTTCAGGATTTTTAGCCCACGCTTTACCTACTTTGTTGCGTGAATATGGTGTTTCTTTAGAATATATTGGCTTGCTTAAATTGTTGGCGCTTCCCTGGTTTCTTAAATTTTTGTGGGCCCCCTTTGTTGATCGAACAGAAATATCTAGCTTAGGTGATCATCGAGGTTGGATATTGCTAATGCAGTCATTACTGGCTTCATTACTCTTAATTATTTCACTTTTCCCGCCTGATTCTTTGTTTGGTTCTTTAATTGTGGGGTTCTTTGTGGTGGTTGTATGTATTAATACGACCGCAGCTACCCAAGATATTGCCACTGATGGTTTAGCTGTAAAGTTATTGCCGCCTCAATGGCGCGGCCTAGGAAATAGCATCCAGGTATCTGGGTTTAAACTAGGTATGATTATTAGTGGGAGCTTACTGCTGCTAGGGGTTGATAAGCTTGGCTGGGCGCTATCATTTCAACTATTAGCATTGAGTGTAATGCTTTTATTAATCCCAACGTTACTCTTTAAAGAACAAAATAAAGGGCTTGATAAAACCTTAGGGGAAAAGAAGACCGAGAGAAAAACGACGTGGCTGAATGCTTATAAAGGCTTTTTCTCCCAGCAAGGCATTGCTTATTGGCTGGCTGTGCTCTTTACCTACAAAATTGCAGACTCTTTAGGGTCAGCTATGATTAAGCCCTTATTAATTGATAGTGGTTTTAGCTTAAGTGATGTTGCCGAATTTACATTGTGGGCCTCTGCGGCGGGTTTAGTGTCTGCTGTGGTTGCAGGGTTAATTTATTATCGTATTGGCGCAAAGTGGTCATTATTGATCTTCGGGTTGTTTCAGGCTGTGGGCATTGCAGCCTATGCCCTGTTGGCAATAGGGGATGTTAGCCATAGCACCGTGTTGGCTATTGCCATATTTGAACAAGCGGCTGATGGTATGTCTACTGTAGCGTTGTTTGCGTTGATGATGGGGCAGTGTAGAGTAGGGCATGAAGGTTCAGATTATACGGTTCAAGCCTGCATTCAGGTGGTTATGTCAGGTGTTGTAGGCGCGCTTAGCGGCTTTATTGCAACGCTTGTCGGTTATGAATTACTCTTTATCACGGCTGGCGTATTAGGGTTTCTTGCACTTATACCTGTCACGATTTACTTTTCAAAACAAACTTCTGAGAGTGCTAACCCATGAATAATGAAATTGAATGCCCTTGTGGTCGTATGGAGCCGGGTGCTAATGGGAAAGTAGCGCGTAAGTTATTTTCAGTATGCTGTAAGCCCTTTATACAAGGCGATACCAAACCTGATTATTGTGAACAGTTGATGCGCTCTCGATATAGTGCCTATACTTTGGGAGACGCTGATTATTTGATTCAAACATGGCATCCATCCAAGCAAGCTTTGTTGAATCGAAATGATCTTTTGCAGTCAGCTAAAGAGACAGAATGGTTAAGTTTGGATGTTGTAAAAAATGATCAAGAGGGTTCATTTGGCACTGTTGAGTTTAATGCGTTTTATCGACAAAGGCGTTCAGATAACAATGCAGGTCATACTAATGACAAAAGTATTAGCTGTATGCATGAAGTATCTCGATTTGAAAAAATAGCTGATCAGTGGTATTACTTTGATGGTGAACTTGATGCTAATAATCAAATTAAGGTGGGTCGAAATGACCCTTGCCCGTGCGGTAGTGGTAAAAAATATAAGAAGTGTTGTGATAGGTAGTTATTTTTAAGTTGGGAATAATGTGTATTTACTAGAAGGACGAGCATGTTAAGTTTAAAGCGCCCCCTTAAGGCCATTGTGAACAAAATAAAGCTCGCCCAACGGTGCTTCTTGCACTTTATTTTATTATTTTTTCTGCTCTTTCTCTGTAGTCCCTCCACTCTATATGCCATTGAACAAGATTTTGTCGTTGAAGATGACAGCGTTAAAAAAGCGAAGGTACTCCATCTAGCATCTACAAACTGGTGCCCATATGTATGTGATGACAAGGACGAGCCTGGTTTTATTGTTGAATATTTAAAAGAACTATTTTTACTTCATAATATCGAGCTTAAGGTGACTATTGCCCCCTGGGCTCGCGCAATTAATATGGCTCAAAATGGGCAAGTTGATGGTTTGGTTACCGCAACTGAATCAGAAGTGCCCGATTTTCATCTGACTCACACTCCGGCAGGGTCTTATCAGATGTGTTTTTTCTCCAATGAGACCGATACTTTTAATTATACTGACCGAAACTCCCTGTCAGGTAGAGAGATAGGCGCGATTAAAGGTTATGGTTATGGAGAGCCTGTAGATAGCATGATTAATAAGCCAAACGAAAATGAGAACATCTTTTTAATATCTACATCCTCCCCACTTTATTCATTAATAGGCATGTTAAAGCGTTCTAGGTTTGATTTATTTATTGAAGACTCCGTGGTGGTACAGAATTTTTTAAATGATCATCCAAATAAATATAATATTCGTAAGGCTGGGTGTTTAGAAAAAATTCCTTTTTATACGGCAATTTCACCAAAGTATAAGCAAGCCAAACGGCAGATAGAGGAATTGAACAATATCTTATCTTCTACTGAAGCAAATGTGTTCCGTAAAAAAGCGAGACAACGTTACGGATTGGCGGAATAAAAATAATGGGGGTTATAAAAAATAACTGGCTTAAGAGAGTTATTTTTAACAAAGCGATAATAGTGGCTTCGTCCGTTTTTATTATTGCTTTTGGGATAAACACTTATACATCGGCGCCTGTTTATAATGGTGCGGTGAGCAAGCATTTTGATGGAAGTAAATTTTCAAACCTTCTTAAAAGTGATAAATCTCCCTGGGATATTATTACGTTCTTTTCTGGGTTTATGTTCTACAAACAGTCATGGCCTGGCTGGGTTGAGAATGACCCTAATGTGGTTGGTGATGTTGTGGCGCGTAGTGAAGCTTTACGCGTTACATTTATTAATCATTCAAGCTTTTTAATTCAAGTTGATAATCTCAATATTCTCACAGACCCTGTTTACTCTGATCGAGTAAGCCCTTTCCCTTGGGCTGGTCCTAAACGAGTGCGTTTGCCGGGGGTGGCTTTTGAGGAGTTGCCGCTCATTGATGTCGTGATAATTAGCCATAATCATTATGACCATTTAGATATTGAAGCGTTAAAAAAATTGTATCAACGTCAGCAGGCTAGTGAGCCTTTGATTCTGGCAGGATTTGGTAATGGCGGGTTATTTTCCGAGGAGGGTTTAACCCGTTATAAGGATCTTGATTGGGGGCAAAGTATTGAACAGGGTGGCGTTCGCTTTAACTTTGTAGAAAGTAGGCATCGTTCCGGGCGGGGTATCTCTGACCAAATGAAAACGCTTTGGGGGTCGTTTGTAATGCAAACCTCTATGGGCCCCATTTATTTTGCGGGTGATACAGGTTATGGGCCTCATTTTAGTGATGCTTATGAGCAGTTTGGTGAATTCTACCTTTCGTTGTTACCTATTGGTGCATACGAGCCGCGTTGGTTTATGAAAGATATTCATTTGAACCCTGAAGAGGCAGTAAAGGCGCATATTGATTTACATTCATCGAATAGTTTATCAATGCATTTTGGTACCTTTCAGTTAACACATGAGGGTATTAATAAACCTGTGAAAGACTTAGCTACTGCGTTAAGAGAGTATGAAATGAATAGTGATGAATTTCGAGTGTTAGGGTTTGGTGAAACTAAGACTTATTAGTAAGTATAAATAAGTGCTTTATTTATACTTACTAAGGAAACGTTATTCAGCGATAGTCAACGATTGAATATGAGTTGAAACCACTAAAAGCTGACCATGGTCCATGCGGGTTATATATTTTTTGCTTACAGAGTTAATGAGCTTAACTGCACTTGCAATGCCCAATTTAGCGGATTTTTCTGCAACAAAACCGATGTCTGCTTCTTTGACCGGTGTTAGAAAGTAGTACTCCATACCTGCTTCCACAAGCTCTGAGACTAAGCCTGCTACATGGTTACCATGTTTTTTATGCTCTGGATCTTCCTCAAGTGCAGACAGAACAGTATTTGTTTTGTCTCTCAGAGCTTCTGAATGATAGAAGCGTAAAAATGGTTTTGTAGATCCAGAATTATTTGTGGTTCCCATGATAATACCCCTTTAGCGTATTTAATTACGCAATTGATTAATCCAGAACTCTATTGTGTACGAGTGTGTTTTATTACTCTGTTAAGTGGTTCCTATTTATAGCTATTTAATAAAAATATTCTTTAAATATGGGTTATAGTATCTTTTTTATATTAATATAAAAAAGAACACTTGTATATTATGTAGGTTCAGTCTGATGAGGTAGTTAACTGAAGTTTACATAAGTTATTGTTTTTTGGCTGTAGAGCCAGGCTATATTCAAAAGGAGTCACCTTGTCTCGCCTTCCATCTTTTTCTTCTTTACTAAATACAATTGCGATACCCAAAGACCTGGAAAGTGTTGAAACATGGGATTCTGACGCAGAGTGTGATCCCCACGAGGTTGGAATGACGACCGCACAAGTCAATGCACTATGGGGCAGCGTAAGACACATGTATCGCAAGGGAAATCATCCCTGTATTACCCTCTGCTTGCGTAAGCATGGGCGAGTAGTTCTGAGTCGTGCAATTGGACATTCAAGAGGTAATGGTCCTCAAGAGGGGCCGGAAACCGAAAAAATACTGATGAATACGGATACACCCATTGGGCTTTTTTCAGCGTCCAAGGCAATAACGGCCATGCTAGTTCATTTGTTGGCTGAGAAAGGCCATATCGATCTGCATGAACCTATTGCGACTTATATTCCGGAGTTCGGCAGGCATAAAAAAGAGCATATTACCATCCACCAACTTCTCTCCCATCAGGGAGGGTTTCCGACAGCTCTCAACGACACGCCATTTGAAACATGGTTCGATCATCAGGCTGTAATAGAGTTGCTTTGCGATGCCAGACTACAATATCCTGCCGGAAAACCTTTGCAGTATCATGCTGTAAGTGGAGGACACCTTTTTGCTGAAATTATTCAACGGGTTACAGGCAAAAATATAGCCGATTATTTACAGGAAGTGATTGTAAAACCATTAGGAATGCAATATCTCGATTACGGCGTTTCTGCCGATAACCTGCATAAAATAGCACTGAATTACTCGACAGGATATTCAGATAATTTCCCTTTCAAAGCCTATATGAAACGAGCATTTGGTCACCCTATGAAAGATGTGGTCAAGTTTTCAAATGATCCTCGTTTTTTAAAGTCCGTTATTCCTTCTGCGAATGTCGTCGCATCGACGCGAGACACATCGATGTTTTTTGAATTACTTCTAAACGGGGGAACGCTCAATGGTGTTCAGGTTTTCAAACCTGAAACTGTTCGCGAAGCCATACGCCCCGTCTGTGACTTTGGTATGGATCGGGTCATATTATTACCGATGCGATATAGTGCAGGAATGATGCTTGGGAACAGCCCATTTGGCCTGCTTTATGGCCCTCATACCGGAAAAGCTTTCGGTCACATGGGGTTTACTAATATGCTCAGTTGGGCTGACCCGTCCCGTGACATATCTGTTACCTTCCTGAATACCGGCAAGGCTCTTTTCGGGCTGCATGTGCCAGCGGCGGTATCTATTTTGAAACAGATTTCAAAAATTTGCCCTGTACTCCCGCAAACAGAACGCAGATCACCCCTGTGAACAGTTTTATATCAAAAGGCTAAGGTATCACTTTCAGTGGTGGGTAAGCGGTTATCTAACGTTCTAAAAGGTAGTGAAGCGCTAGGAGTTGACCTAAAGCGATAGTTTTTTGCTTAACGAAAATACCCAAGATCTTGTTCAAAATCGGACGTTATTGAGATGCCGCTAATGCCACTTAGGAGTCATTAAAGATAGGGCTCTGCGGCTATATTGAGTCTGATCCTTCTTGTTGAATGCGATGTAGGGTGTGCCGTGCGCACCGATAAATGTTTAAACAAACGGTGCGCACGGCACACCCTACAAGATGTTACTTGTCTGCATTCAGCTAAGGGCGATGACACGACATTAATTGAGAATCCATAACTAACGATAAACCTAATTCGATTAATGAGGCACTAGCTAGTAACAATGGATACAGACTTGCTTCGAATGAAGAAATGGCTAGTTTATTTACGGATTTTTTCCCGTTAGGTGGACCTGGAACTTGGGGACGTGATGAGCCTGTGTGGTACCAGGAGACGATGACTTTCGCTGACGGAGATACTGATGCGAGAGCTTTCCAAAGTTTGTTTGGCCAGACTCAGGATGAGATTTGTTCTGCGGGAGGAGGACGAGATTGGGTAGATTGCATCAATTTCTCGACTGCATTATACGGGAGTGATTTAGATGGTAATGGTCAGTATAATGTGGCGGAGGTTCGTGACAAGCATTCATGGATTAATACATATACAAATGAGCTCGAGGAGCGAGGCGCAAATATGTTGTTGTACTCTCAGCAACAATCAGGAGCGCAATGGACAGCTTCTAATGTTGACCGAAATATCGCTGTTGCTTTGGTTAGAGATATTTCAGCACCGGTGCCAGTACCTGAGCCCGTGACCTTGGCTCTACTGGGTCTAGGTCTTACCGGTTTAGGCTTCGCTCGACGTCAAAAGAAGTCTTAATTCTATTAAGTCTGCGACATATCAATGTCGCCAACACTTAGAATAATTATCCAAAATTAAGCCATCTCATTTGAGGTGGCTTTTTGTTTTCGTTCCTCATTATACATACATCAATTAGTGTTAAATAAGCTTCTGGTACTCAGTGTTGGTATTAAAAACAATCCTGAAGACAGTAATAATGATGAATTAAGCTGTGGTGTGCCCCTGACTTTTTAAGATGACCCAAGGTGCTTTGCCATGTATTAATTGTTTTTAAGGGGGTGTTTTTGTGGAATTTTAGATAGAACTCATTATCACGAAGTTTTACATTGCTAAGTAATACATCATCAGAAATTGCAGACTCCAAGGCGCGAATGGTAGGGAGAATCGCAACGCTTATGGTTGTTAAGCCCACTTCTCCATTCATTAATAGCTCCCAGCACTGGTTATAGGATGACTCCTGCCGAATATTAGTGAACGCCAGTTCTTCTAGCCACAGCGCGTGGGATGTTCCTCTAACCACACAAATTGACTTCACTTTTCGTGCTTCATCAAGGTTTGCAATGGGTGCGTTTTTTGATTTACGCTCAAGAAAATATACGCTATCAGACAGTAAAGGGCCGACCCATTGAGCCTCCTCTAAAGAGGAGCGATTTAAGCCAAATAGAACGGATAGCTCATCTTCGTCAATTGATTGATCCCAATATTGAATGGTGGCAGGAAGTTTTTGGTCAGCTAACATGAACTGTACCAGCTCAACTAAAAAAGCTTGTCGGCCACCATGATTTTTCCCTCTTAGTTCTCCTAAAGTGTCTAAGTAGGTTGAAGTGTGTGGCCCTTGAATAAAAACGTTAAATTCTTCAGCAGCAAGCTTTAGGGGAGTGAAAACCATAAATAATATTAAAATGTATTTAATCATCTTTACATTGCTCTGAAGTTAATAAGTTAGTTTTCTACTTTACCATTGGTCAGGGAATTCTCTATCATCAATAACCTGTGAAACCAAGCTCTCTTCTTCACTGGTTTTAGTATTTCCCCACTGGTCAAAGTAGAGAAGATCATCTAAGGGTGTTCTTTTTAACCAGCCTGCTGTCTCTAACTCTGGTTTGTCGTAAAAATGAGACACATAGCCCACACAAAGGTAGGCAATAGGTACAATGTTTTTAGGAATACCTAAGGCTTCTTGTAGCGCTTTTTGCTGAATAATGCTGACCCAACCAACCCCTACGCCTTCAGCCCTAGCGGCTAGCCAGAAATTCTGAACAGCACAAACACTACTGTAAAGGTCCATAGTTTTAATGGATGTTCTGCCAATGACTACTGGGCCGGTTCGTGAGCGGTCGCAGGTAATACAAATATTAATAGGTGATTCGAGAATACCTTCGAGTTTAAGTGAACGGTATTTTTTACTTTTCTCTGAGTCAAATTGGTTTGCTGCATCCTCATTCGCTTCGACGAAGGCACTATGAACGCGATTTTTTACCTCATCTGAACGAACAACTACAAAGTTCCAAGGCTGCATAAAACCAACCGATGGCGCATGGTGAGCAGCGTAAAGAATACGGCTGAGTACGTCATCTGGAATGGGGTCTGGCTTAAACTGTCCACGAACATCACGTCGGTTAAAAACGGTTTTGTAGAGCCCTTGGCGTTCGTCTTCATTAAAAAAAATATCGTCTTGGTGTAAGTCTTCAGGCTTTTCCATAGTATTCCCCTTGTCGGAAAAGTGAGAGTGTGTCTGTCCAAACCACTCAATAGGCTTACAGGCCGGTCTTCTGACTGAGGTTCAACTTGTTCAACCACCTTCCCGGCGAATATTAAATTAATAATATCGATGCCAGTGGCTTTCTTTCATTTTTTAAAACGTTTTTTAACGAAAGAGGGTTGAGCAATCACCTTTACAGCGCTGGGCACGTATCGGATTTTAACCGATTTCCCGATTCTCCCCCCTTTGTCTTGCGAGACGTAGATCTTGCAAAAATGAGGGGCACCTGAAAGCAAAGAAAGGGACTTTTGCAAAACAGCGAAAGAATGTCAATGATGTTTGGCTTGATGAGCCCAAATAGATGAGTAATTGCTCATTAAGTGAGTATGGAAGAAAGAAAATAGATAGCTACACTGCTAGTTACTAGCAGAATATTTAAAGGATACTAATGCACATGATTAACTACCTCCGCACACCAGAGAAATGCTTCGAACGATTAATTGGTTACCCGTTTCAACCACAGTATATTAAAGTTGATGAGGGAACTGAAGTGGGTGCAGGTACGTCAAAAGGTTTACAAATGCACTTTGTAGACGAGGGCCCAAAAGAGGCAGACCCTATTTTGATGTTGCATGGTGAGCCAAGTTGGTCTTATTTATATCGTAATATGATTCCTATATGTGCCGCAGCAGGGCATAGGGTGATTGCCCCTGATTTAGTTGGCTTCGGCAAATCTGACAAACCTGTTGATATTAAGTGTTTCTCATATCAGCAGCACATGGATTGGATGCAAACTTTCATTGATAAACTTGATCTGCAAAACATTACGCTAGTGTGCCAAGACTGGGGCTCGTTAATTGGTTTACGATTGGCTGCCGAAAATGCAGATCGGTTTAAAGCCATTGTGGTAGGTAACGGCATGCTGCCTACTGGCGAACAAAAAGTACCTATGGCTTTTCATGCATGGAAAACATTCGCACTTTATAGCCCTTGGTTCCCTATTAGTCGCATTATAGATCTGGGTACGTTTAAAAAACTATCTGGAAGTGAACGAAAAGCATACGATGCACCTTTCCCATCCAGTAAATATAAGGCTGCTACAAGAGCATTTCCTAAGCTGGTGCCCCTCACTGAAGACAATCCTGCAACTGAGGCAAACCGTTCTGCCTGGAAAGTATTGGAAAAATGGGAAAAACCGTTCCTTACGACCTTCAGTAATGGAGACCCTATAACACGGGGGGGCGATAAATATATGAGAGGAAGAATACCTGGTAGCGAAGGTTTGAATCACCAGACGCTTACCGGTGGCCATTTTTTACAAGAAGATTCTCCTCAAACGTTTGCGTTTGCAGTGAATGATTTGCTGGCCTCCCTTTAGTTTAAGTGTTCAGCTAGCCGCCAACCAAAGACCCACACCAATTAATAGTGTACCGGCTATACGGTTTAGGTGTTCTAAATTACCTGACTTAGCCATAAATGAACGCAGTGACTTACCCCCTCCCGCGTATATGAGCAGGCAGATAAATTCGAGTAACAGGATTAGAAATATAAGCTGAACTAGCTGTGCGGCAAGCGGCTGTGAATAGTTTAAAAATGGGGGTAACAAAGCAATAAAAAACGCCCACCCCTTAGGGTTGGCTATGGCCGTAATAAAACCCTGTATGATGAATGCTTTTTTACTCATTATTGCAGGGTTATCATCAGCCAAATTTAAGGCCATTTTTCCTTTAGACTGCCACATCTGAATACCAAGATAGATGAGGTAGGCACCTCCGGCATATTTTAAAACGACAAATAGCGCAGGGTAGGTCAGCATTAATGCCGCCACACCTACAGCCGAAAGGGATGCTACGAGCCCAACACCTACTAACTCGCCTAGCATCATCCAAAGTGTTTTTCGTAAGCCAAAACGCATACCCATGGTAAGGGCAAGCGTCATACACATGCCGGGCGTAATGGACACGAAAAAGAAAGTGGGTATAAAAACCAATAGCGTCGAAATTTCCATTAAAATCCAGTATGGCTGGTAGTCAAAAAGGACATATATTTTGAACGTCGTAGTTTATAAAAGATACTAATAACTGAAGAGTATGCCTATCTATTTATATTCGTCTTTCTGAAGTGATAGCTGTGCATCTCGCAGTGCTTCGGCGTAAGAATGGGTGCTTATGCCTTGGTAGAACTTTTTTATCAGTGTTTCAGTGGCTTGGCCACGTTTAACTGTAGTACTACCTTTTAGACTTTGGGCAAGTGCAGCTAGGCAGAAGTTTTACTGCTCGCTGTTGAAGTAAGTACTGTTTGCGATCATGCAGGTTCGCGAGGGGTAGATAGTTGAGTTCGCTGCTAGGGATGGGGCGCAACACATGCACCGCACCATCCCACACCAGAATGGATCGAAAAAATTAGTAAGATGAAATTGTTCGACGAAGGCTGGCACAAGATGCGTGAGACTATCTTTGCTAAGCTAACGCCGTGGCCAAAGGGTCTGATCAAGGCATGGGGTCAGCTCTCAGACCTCGAAAAGAAGCTGTTCATTAAACAGGCCGATGTATTTGCTGCTTATGTTGCTTATACTGATCATGAAATAGGGCGCGTTATCCAAACAGTTGAAGACTTGGGTAAACTCGATAACACTTTGATCATCTATATTACCGGTGATAACGGTACTAGTTCGGAAGGTGGGCGAACCGGTACGCCAAACGAAGTCGCTGCAGTTCAGGGTGTTCACTTACCAGTGGAATCTCAGATGAAGTATTACGATGCATGGGGATCGGACAGAACCTATCCACATATGTCAGTGGGCTGGACTTGGGCCTTTGGTACGCCGTTCTCATGGACCAAACCCTCACTGAAAAAAGGCACCTATAAGAAAGCGATGGTAACGGAAGTTACATTTTTTCCAGAGCCTCGCACCACTGATTAAGTTAAGCTAGAGACCCTTAATAAAATAGCGATTACAGGTGTGCAACACCACTGGAAGGGTTAAAGGCTTATGAAGTAGTGCCAATTGCCGCAGTCTTTTCTGGCGCGTCACTTGCTATGGGTAACCGAGATGACGTCGTTGTAGTGTATGTAGATGCATTGGTCTCAGACTCTGCAACAGGAGAGAAAATAGCAAAAGGAGTACGACAGGGAGTAGGTGAAAACCTACGAGACGACAAACAGCAACTAGATATTGAAAAAGTGAAAAAACTATTGAATGGTTGGGCTTCAGGCGTGGGTATAATGTCAGAAAAGCTGCTTTAATAATAAATGTAAAATACCTGATAGTGCCCCGCGAAGGGCTTGTCAGGTATTTTCATAAGAAAATATTGTGCTGTTAGTTTCATAGATTGATACGTTATTTAGTGTTCTGCTCTTTCTGCATTTAACAATGCCCGTTTACGATCTAATCCCCAGCGGTATCCTCCTAGACTACCATCTCCTCTTAATACACGGTGGCAGGGAATCAGCACACCAATACGGTTTTTTGCACAGGCTGAAGCAACGGCTCGAACTGCTTTAGGTTTGTCTATTTGTGCGGCCAACTCACTGTAACTGAGTACATCACCTTCTCGAATGCTTAATAAAAATTGCCAAACCTTCATTTGAAAAGCCGTACCTCTCATATCAAGAGACAAGTCAGGCCTAGGAGCCCCTTTGCTAATATGCTGATCTAGTGCTTTTATCCAAGCATCAAGCTCGGGCGCTTTCTGAGCCGTTGAAGTTATCAATTTAGCATTAGGAAATTCCGTTGTTAGCTTGATGACCAAAGTTGCTTCATCTTCTCCAAACTGTACGAAGCACACACCTTTATCCGTAGCAGCCATCGCCATTAGACCAAGCGCTGTGTTGCGGCAAGCGTAGGATATGAACTCTCCAGCGCCTCCTGCCCGGTAAGCTTTGGGGGTCATGCCCATATTACGAGTCGCTTCGCCGTAAACTCGACTAACGGAGCCAAAGCCAGATGAGAAAATAGCGTCTGTTACATTATCACCTTTTTTTAATGATTGTTTGAAGTGTCGCATTCGCACAGCATCTTGATAAACTTTGGGTGAAATACCAAAGGATTCTTTGAATATTCGTTGTAGCCTGGAGGGAGACAGGCCTGCAATATTTGCCAAGCTGGCTAGTGTGAGCTGCTCATCGGCATGTGCTTCAATATGGCTTGCAATATCAATTAATCGAGTAAGCCCTGATATTTCCTTCGTAAATTGACAGCGTTTACAGGGGCGAAATCCGGCACTCATGGCTTCTTCTATGCTTTGAAAAAATATAATATTTTCTGGTTTCACTGAGCTGGAAGAGCAAGAGGGCTGGCAAAATTCACCTGTTGTGATAACACCATAAAAAAAGTCTCCGTCGCGAGACTTATCTTTTGTCGTTATCGCTGTTCGCATGTCCTGCTCAGATGGCTGCGGCATGATATGACCTTAGATTTGAAATTGATAACCCTATGAAAACTTATTTTTGTGGTTGTTTCCATCCGTTTCTTGCTAATACTATAGAAATAACATAAAAAAATTTTAAAGTGCAAGAATCGGATAGTTTGTGTTTAAGGCTCACGCTAAACTTCTCCCTAATCAATTTGACATGAGAATGTGCCACTATGACTTCATCTATAAACACCTCAATGGGCGCCCGTGAGTGGGTAATGCTTATTGTATTATCCGTTCTATGGGGGGGATCATTTTTTTTCGTTGGTGTGGCTGTTGCCGATTTGCCTCCATTGACTATTGTTTCACTCAGAGTCGGGCTCGCTGCTATAACGTTATGGTGTATTGCTTTTGTAATGGGACTGCGCCCGCCGAAGAGCGTGGGGGTTTGGGTCGCCTTTTTGGGGATGGGCTTGCTGAATAATGTTATCCCTTTTGTTCTTATCGTGTGGGGGCAAACTCAAATTGCATCTGGACTCGCATCAATTCTTAACGCAGCAACACCTATATTTACAGTGGTCGTTGCAGGAATATTGCTACCTGATGAACGCATTACTTCATTGAAATTTGCGGGAGTGGTAACGGGGTTTATAGGCGTTGTTGTAATGATCGGGCTGCCAGCTATCGATGGAGGTGGCAACTTGTTAGCGCAAGCAGCCATTATTGCCGCTACTGTGTGTTATGCATTTGCAGGCGTATATGGACGCCGATTTAAAACGATGGCTATAAACCCTATTATTATAGCGGCTGGCCAGGTTACTGCTTCTGCACTCGTGTTGATACCCATAACTCTAACTTTAGATGGCCCTCTCGATATTGCTGGGCCCCGCTTAGCGACATGGGCCGCCATCGTTGGGCTTGCTGTATTCTCGACAGCTATCGCTTATGTTCTTTATTTCAAAATATTAGAAACAGCGGGTGCAACTAACCTGCTATTGGTCACATTGCTTATACCTGTTTCGGCTATATTACTGGGTTCATTTTTTCTCAGCGAGTCTTTGGAGGCAGTTCATTTTGTGGGGATCGGGTTAATTGCGCTGGGCTTATCAGCCATTGATGGACGAATCTGGAAACGCAGAGGCAGGACATAATAAATGTGCAAGATATTGATTGTGGAATGAAATCACCACCACCCGCTTATCCGTTTGTGCTAAATTTTGATAAAACTGAACTATGAGAATACCCGTAGCTTCATCATCTATTTTCCAAAGACTTGATACAATGCTGTTGGCGCCTGCGTAGAGAAAGCCTCTTGTAAAACCCACCACGTCATCGTTATCGCCATTGGCAATGGTACCTAATGCCTTAGCGGTTGTTTCCGTGGTTTGGTTACGTGTTAACACGGTTGCTCCTGAGATTAACGCACCAGTTATTTTAAGTGAAGTGTACGAATAAAATTGATTCTAACCAGGCAGAAATAAGTGCTGAAGTTCATAATGCCATGCAAATGAGGTTAAACCATGTGAATCGAGAAGGTATCTTCACTTAATTAAATGGTTTGCATGCTGTAAAATCAATTTGATAATAATTCAATCTATCGTCATCAACAGGAAATCGTTCTTTTGAAAAAAGCATCCCTAATACGTTGGGCTCTATTTATTGCTCTTCAGTGCCTCATTATCGCAATCGTTATAAATCTCACTTATAAACACAATGATAAAGTGAGTATGGTTAAGTTACCACCCGCCTCATTAGCGCAATGGTACAAGCCTGAGAACAAACGGCAGGTTTGGCTACATAACATGTTTAAACTACGACGTGAGATGCAAGCGGTACAGTATTATGCAGATACTAATAATGAAGCGTTGCTTAACCAATGGACTGCCAGACTAAGTGAGCATTATGCGAAAATTGGCGAGATGGTGCCAGAGTGGGATTCAAAGCTAAACACTGAGGCTATTGGTGCGTTACAAAACATTGTAAAGAATAAACAACTTAAAGAAGTTTCAGGTGTACTGACTGAGTTATCGGAATCTTGTACTGCTTGTCATATTGATTACCGTTCTACAGTAGCAACTCTATATAGAGCGCCAGATTTTTCAGGTATGACTATGAGCCCAACGGTTTCTTTAATTGACCATATGGACCAGCTAACAAGACAAGTAAACCAAATTAAAATAGCGTCGGGAGACGGTTTAACCGACGTCGCTTTGTCATCGTTATCTGATTTGAAAGAAGGCATTAATACACTGGGCGCCATTTGTTCAAATTGTCATCAACACGACCCAAGAACTTACCCTGATGAAAGTATTAATACTACCTTAGGCCTTTTAGAAGAAAGCTTGAAAACGGGCACGCTCAAAGACCAAGGACGAGAGTTAGGTACGTTAGCCGTTATCGCCTGTGCACGTTGCCACGGTACTCACCGTATTTCTTATGATGAGAAACAACAACTATCAGCCGAGCCCGATTGGTATCAACTAATGAAACATTAATACTTTAGGACGAAAGCATTAGTACATTATCGATCGGTTTGTTGTTAATAATTAAAGAGGAGTGTTGGTGTTGTCTCATTACGATGTGATTATAATTGGTGCCGGTGCAGCAGGGTTAATGTGTGCAATTACTGCAGGTAATCGAGGCAGAAAAGTACTGGTACTTGATCATGCCAATAAACCAGGCAAGAAAATATTAATGTCTGGAGGAGGGCGTTGTAATTTTACTAATATGTATACAGAGCCTGAAAATTTTTTATCGCGTAATTCACACTTTTGTAAATCAGCCTTAGCGCGTTACACCCAATGGGATTTCATTGCGTTAGTTGATAAACATGCTATTCCTTATCATGAAAAAAAACTAGGTCAGTTATTTTGCGATAATAAGTCGAGCGATATCCTCGAAATGTTATTGAATGAATGTGCTGATGCGGGTGTGACCATTCAGTTAAATAGCACTGTTGATAAAATATCTAACGTTGATAATGGCTTTGCAGTAAAGCGCGCTTCATTCAGCGACTTATCTTGTGAGTCATTGGTGATTGCAACGGGTGGGTTATCTATACCCACTATGGGGGCAACAGGCTTTGGTTATGATATTGCCCGCCAGTTTGGGCATGATATATTCAGCACCCGAGCAGGCTTAGTGCCTTTTGTAATCACCAATCAGCTAAAATCATTATGTGAATCGCTCTCTGGTAGTTCAGTTGATGCGAGTGTCTCTTGTAATGGCACAAGCTTTAGAGAAAATATTCTATTTACCCATCGTGGTATTAGTGGACCCGCTATATTACAAATATCCTCATTCTGGAAAGAAGGGGGTGTCGTCGAAATTAATTTACTGCCAGACCGTAATACAGAAGCATGGCTTAATGAACAACAAAGTACTCGCCCCAATACAGAATTACGCACAGTGCTATCTGAAGTATTCACTAAAAAAATGGCAAACTTGTTTTGTGAAAGTTGGTTCGCCTCGAAACCCATGAAGCAATATACCGCACCAGAATTAAAACGCATTTCAGAGCAACTTAGTGAGTGGAAAATCATTCCATCAGGCACTGAAGGCTATAGAACTGCCGAGGTAACTATTGGGGGCGTTGATACAACACAGGTTTCATCTAAAACGATGATGTCTAACCTTGTTGATGGGGTTTATTTTGTGGGTGAAGTGCTGGATGTGACGGGTTGGCTCGGGGGGTATAATTTTGCTTGGTCCTGGAGCTCGGGGCATGCTGCTGGTGAGAGTGTTTGATTGTAATCACAAAATTCCGTTACCTTAAAATCAGCAGCACCAATTCAAAGGCAACAGAGAAACCAGCTTAAAGAGTCCTGACTTGCTGGCTTAGGTAGGGCTACAAACCCTACCTTTTTGCCTTTATTTTGCGGCTTTCTTGGCTTCTGTAATCCAGCTATCAAATAGGGCTTGATTGGCTTTTATCCAGTTTGATACATGTTTCAGAATTTGCTTCTGTGAATTTTCGCCATTAGAAATTAGCATGTTTTCTGCACTAACGTCATTGATAGAAATTTTGGCAATTTCGAATAATTTGGCTGCGGCAGGGTTTTGCTCTGCAAATTTTCGGTTTGCCACAATGCGTTCACTATTAATGTCGAAACCATAATTTTTACCATTAGGTAATTTGGTATCGGAGCCGTTTGGGTTAGCCGAAAAGGGCACTTCTAACCATATGACATCCTTACCTGGTATCAGCTTTCCTGATACCCAATACGGTGTCCATGTGTAGTAAAAAACTGGTTTTCCATCATTAAAGCGGGCAATGGTATCGGAAATAATGGCGGAATATTGACCCTGGTTGTGATTAATCTTGTCTCGTAAATTAAATGCATCTAGCTGAAATTCAATCACGCCTTCACAGCCCCAACCAGCCTGACAACCTGTCAAATCTGCTAGACCGTCATTGTTGGTATCAAACAGCTTGGCAATTTTCGGATCTTTGAAATCACCCAGGTTCGTGATGCCATATTTATCGGCGGTCTTTTTATCAACTAAGTAGCCTTGAGCGGCACCGTTAATGTAGAAACCTTTGCGATAAAATGCTTCGTCACCACCAGCATTCTCATACATGGTGTTATGCAATGGGAACCAATTGGTCGTCATATAGGTTGCATCACCATTGGCGATAGAAACATAGCCAGCGCTGTAGTCGACTTCTTTGGTTGGTTGTACGTCGTAGCCCAAAACATTTAGGGCTTCGTTAATAATCTCTGTCTGAAAGTTCTCTGCAGCAATCGGGCTCTGTACGGCTTGAACTTTTATATTTTTACCGGGCAGGTCAGCAGCCTGTGCAGTGAATGAAATACTGGTCGCTAGAAAAGAAGCGAGAGCGAGATGTTTTGGTAACATTGTTTTCTCCAATTTAAAGTTAGTTGTTTTTATTACTTTTTAGGCTTAATAGCAGCCCGATCGGTCCTGATTGATACCAGTGACGAGTTCCACGCACTCGGGCGTCTCTGCCGAGTGCTTGAGTCATTCTGTCCAAAATAATTGCCAGTATAACGATGCCAATGCCGCCTACGGTGGCTAGGCCAATATCTAGTCGGCCAATCCCCCTGAGCACCATCAAGCCAAGACCGCCTACTGAAATCATGGATGCGATAACAACCATCGAAAGGCTTAGCATCAGTGTCTGGTTGACGCCTGCGAGAATGGTTGGCATTGCTAGGGGAAGTTGTACTTTATAAAGTAGTTGCCGAGAGCTGGCACCAAATGAGTTGGCAGCTTCGATGAGGTCTTCAGGAACCTGACGAATTCCCAAGTTGGTCAGTCGAATAACCGGCGGTACGGCAAAGATAATAGTGACGACAACACCGGGAACATTACCGATACCAAACAGCATCACAACGGGTACTAAATAGACGAAAGCAGGGGTGGTTTGCATGGTGTCAAGAAGCGGTCTAACAATTTTACCTATACGCTCACTGCGCGCCATGCCAATGCCGGTTGGAATACCAATGGCCATGCAAAATAATACCGAGGTAAGGACCAGAGATAGGGTGGTCATCGCTTCTTGCCAAACACCAATAGCCCCTAGAAAGAACAGCCCAGTAACGGTGCCGATCCCCAAGCGTTTGCCTGCAAGCTGCCAAGCGATAAGGCCCATGACCAGAATCATCAAGAATGGCGGGATTGAGTTCAGTGATGTATCAATGGCCGTTAGTGCCACATCAACAGGGGCTTTTATCGCACTGAAGAAGGGACGGAAATTACCGACGACCCATTGAACAATAATATCGATCCAATGATTCAAAGGAATCCAAGCTTCTTGAAATGGGTGCAGCATCGAGAATGGCGTGTCGTCGGTGAGGTTACCGGCTGACATGTAACTTTCAGGGCTGGCCTGTTCGGGGCTTGCTGGACTGCCCCATGGCGATGCATCTGCCTGTTCTGTGGTACTTGAGTTAGTCTGTTCCGCTGCTGGCTCAGCTTGCGTTACTTCCCAAGGATTAGCGCTGTCTACTGCCATAATGCTTATGCCTCTCTATCTAGCGTTTCGAGCAGCAGTGCTTTACTGATACAGCCCAAATATTTATGTTGGTCAGATATAACGGGAACCGCGCACGGAGCCTGAGCAACGGCGCCTATAATTTCATTGATTGATGTGTCTTCGGCAATCGGTTCTATGTCTGACAATATAGCCTGGTTAAGCTTTTCATTCTGATGAATAACTCGGTAAAGAGAGTCAGCCGATACCACACCGATAAAGCGATTTTCTTTGTCGATGACGTAGCCAAAATCGCGATCATTATCTTTAAGTAGCTGTAAACCAGACAATAAACCTTCGCTGGAGCCCTTTTTAATCATTGTGACCTGGGTACGACGGGCGATATCACCAGCAGTGAATACATACGACACATCAACGCCTTTGAAGAACGAGCGAACGTAATCATTCGCAGGCGTTTTCAGAATTTCGTCTGGCGTGCCCACTTGCACGACTACGCCACCCTGCATAATGGCAATACGATCTCCGATACGCATTGCTTCGTCGAGGTCGTGGGAAATGAAAACAATGGTTCGTTGATGAACAGATTGCAGTCGTACAAGTTCATCCTGCATTTCGGTTCTTATCAACGGGTCTAAGGCAGAAAACGCTTCATCCATCAGCATGATGTCAGGGTTATTGGCAAGTGCACGCGCTAAACCAACCCTCTGTTGCATACCACCTGAAAGTTCGTCAGGGTAGCTATTGACGTGGGTTTCGAGTCCTACTTGAGTCAGTGCCGCCCGTGCTTTTTCTTGGCGCTGCTGTTGTGGTTCTCCGGCCAGTAATAAACCAAACGCGGCATTGTCGAGGACGTTCAGGTGTGGCATTAACGCAAAGGACTGAAAAACCATGCTGATTTTGTTTCGGCGTATATCACGTAGAGGTTTTTCGTCCATAGAAGTGATGTCTTCGCCATCAATCAGGACTTGTCCTTGGGTTGGTTCGATAAGTCGATTGAGAAGCCGTACTAGTGTTGACTTGCCTGAACCAGATAGACCCATCACGACGAAAATTTCGCCTTCTTCAACACCTAAACTAACGTCGTGAACACCCACTGTTTGGCCAGTGCGATCAAAAATTTGATCCTTTTCAATATTTTGTTCCAGAAGTTTGAGGGCCGCTTTGGGTGAATCACCAAATATTTTATACAGTTTTCGTACTTCTAATTTGTACGCCATTGAAATAGTTTCTTATATTAAGTTGAGTTGTAAACGTAAAACCATATTAGCAGATAAAAGTGAGGAAGAGCATTGCCAATTTCTGTTGATATAATCTCTTAATTATTTCGTTGTGGCGAATAGGAAGTTGGCTGCTTAGACAACCCCCCAGGCCAACTAGCTAATTTTATATAACACCGTTAGGCTTGTAAGTAAATGTAAACAGGAATGATCGTAGTGAGTGCATTAGAGTGGATAATCTCTAGTAGCCTCCTGATGAGTGCTCTTGCGCTAGTCGGTAGTGTTACTTTGGTTCTAAAAGAAGAGACATTGGAAAAAATCACACTTCCCTTAGTGGCTTTTGCTGCGGGGTCATTAATAGGTGGCGCTTTTTTGCATATGATTCCGGCAGGACTGGCTACCTTCGAAGGAGATGATACCTTTTATTTGTGGATTCTTCTCGGGTTCATGTTATTTTTCGCGCTTGAACAACTACTGCATTGGCATCATTGCCATCGATCAGACGCTGAATGCAAGAAGCCTCTTACTTATTTGATTTTATTGGGTGATGGGTTGCATAACTATATTGGCGGCCTAGCCATAGCTGGCACTTTCTTAATCGACATCCAACTTGGTATTATGGCTTGGCTTGCTGCGGCCGCTCACGAAATCCCTCAGGAACTAGGTGACTTTGCGGTTCTTATTCATGGTGGTTGGAAGAAAAAAACAGCACTACTATTTAATGTGTTATCTGCTCTTACATTCCTCTTGGGAGGGATTACTGCATATTTCGTATCATTTAAAATGGATATCAGTTTTTTGATACCGCTTGCCGCTGGCAACTTTATTTATATTGGAGCATCAGATCTGGTTCCTGAGATAAACAAACATGAAAATTTGATGAAAAATCTAATTCATTTTATTTCGTTTACGATGGGGATTGCTCTCATGTGGTTTATTAAAGTTACTTTAAGTCCTTAAAGAATAGTAGAGCTGAGTTAATATTAGAATACAACACAGTACAAGTTACTTCTAAGTGTCAATTGATAGGCAAGGTGTGTTTTGGGGCTAAAATTGAAATACTTCATATGTTCGTTTACTTTTTATCTTGGGGCCATATTCGCGACTATGTTCGCGGGCAGCGCCATAGCAGAAGGCAGCCATACTCATCGTATTAGGGGCCCCTTAACCCACGGAACTGACGTTACTAAGACCTGTTTGAGGTGCCACGAATGGGAAGCAAAGGAGTTTATAAAACATAAGCATTGGACATGGTCTACCACGCAACGCATGCCTGATCACAAAAAGAGCATTGAGGTAGGCAAAAAAAACGGCATTAATAACTTCTGTCTCGCTGTGCCTTCGAATTGGCCACGCTGTACAAGCTGCCATGCAGGGTATGGTTGGAAGGATGCATCGTTTGATTTCGGAAACATTGAAAATGTTGATTGCCTTGTTTGCCATGATACAACGGGGACGTATAAGAAACAGCTAAATGGAGCAGGTATACCCGCTATTGGAGTTGACCTTGTTAAGGTAGCGCAGAGCGTAGGTCGGACGAGCAGACAAACTTGCGGTTCATGCCACTTCTATGGCGGTGGTGGTGATCACATCAAGCATGGAGACCTCGATTCATCTCTTATAAAGCCAAGCCGAACCTATGACGTGCACATGGGAATTGATGGCGCTAACGCCAACTGCGAATTCTGCCATCAAACAACAAATCATGATATTTCTGGTCAGGCCATGTCAGTATCTATAGGCGAAGGAAAACGTGTTGAATGTAGTGATTGCCACAGTGCTACATCACATAAGAATCCAACACTGAAAAAACATACAAAAGTCGTGGCCTGCCAGACATGCCACATTCCCACATTTGCCAGAGATAACCCAACAAAAATATGGTGGGACTGGTCGATGGCCGGTAAAGATAAAAAGGCCACTAAAGATAAGTATGGTATGGAAACCTATGCAAAAACAACGGGAGAGTTTCGCTGGGGTAAAAACTTGATACCGGTATATGCATGGTATAACGGGAATTCTGATCGATACGTTTTAGGGGACAAAATTGAGCCTCAAAAAACCACTTATCTGACCAAACCTTTAGGTAGCCTTACGGATAAGAATGCCAAGATCTATCCCTTCAAAATTATGCAAGGTAAGCAGCCTTATGATGTAGAGAATAATTACCTTGTTGTCCCAAAGGTATTTAACGGCTATTGGGAACACTTTGACTGGAATCGTGCTATTGAGGACGGCATGGCCATAGTGGGTATGCCATATAGTGGTCACTACAGTTTTACTCAAACAATAATGTATTGGAAAATTAATCACCTAGTCGTACCAAAGGAGCAGTCACTTCAGTGCGTCGACTGCCATTCAACAAAAGGGAGGCTAGACTGGAAGGCTTTGGGTTACAAAGGTGATCCTAGCAACGCTGTAGAGAAATAGGTGGAATAAATCAACGGGGACGGAGGGATTATTTATTAACCAACTTATTTTTTAAACTTATTGCCCACTTTATAACCCCTCCGTCCCCTTTTTGTATGGCCAATACCTAAAAAAAAGAGATAGTAACATGACCAATAAACGCGTAATCATGCCGTTACCTAACCACGATTTTGACCCCAGTGAGGTAGCGATTACATGGAAAATAGTCAAAGCCGCAGGATTTTATGTGGTATTTTCAACGGTAGATGGAAAGGTCGCTAAGCCTGATGAAATGATGATTAGCGGTGAGGGACTAGACCCTTGGGGCTGGATTCCCTTACTAAAGAAAGTCCGTTTTATTGGGTTGCTGCTACGAGCAGATTCTTTTGCAAGAAAAGCTTATAAGGCGTTGCTACTAGATGAAAATTTTAAGGCGCCCTGTAAATATAAAGATCTTAGAGTAGGGGATTATGCCGGTTTAATTTTACCCGGTGGTCACGCCCCTCGTATTAAACAATATTTAGAAGACCAAACCTTACAAGACTTTGTAGCAGACTTCTTTGAACCAAGCAGTGAGACGGGCCAACATAAACCCATTGCGGCTGTTTGTCATGGGGTTGTTTTAGCGGCAAGAGCTATTTCAAAAACAACTAATAAATCCGTTTTATACGGTAAGAAAACTACGGCATTAACATGGAAATTAGAAAGCTCAGCATGGCAATTAACTAAATATTTTGCACGGTTTTGGGACCCTGACTACTATCGCACCTACATTGAATTTGCTGGTGAACCAACAGGCTATAGAGGGGTTGAACAAGAGGTTAAGCGCGTATTAGAAAGTGAGAATGATTTTCTTGATGTGCCTAAAAATACGCCAAACTACACTCTTAAAACATCAGGTGTAGTACGGGATCGAATTAATAATTCAAAACCTGCCTGGGTTGTTCAGGATGGTAATTATTTATCGGCTCGCTGGCCTGGTGATGTACATACTTTAGCCACTAAGTTTGTTGAAATACTAAAGCACTAAATTTTAAATTCTCTTGATCTTAAGGGTGAGGCCGAAGTGCTTTACTTCATCGACACACAAGGTAAGTCATGCCATTGAGTTGTGTAGCTAGGCGACTTTAACATGCGCTGCATTGACCACTGGGGGGTAACCCCTTGGCTAGCAAAGTAGACGGGGGTGTGTCGTTGGTTAATTTCATCCATTACCGTCATGAGTGCTTTAGAGCGCAATGGCTGCACAGGGGTGAATACATCCAATTGTTCAGGGCGTTCAGGCTGTAATTCAATTAAGCCTACGCCTGCCCGAGCAAACTTGACCCCTTCCCGATAAATCACCTCATTTACCGACTTGCGCACGGCGGTTATAACCTGTCGCGTATCGTTAGTCGCCATCGGCAACGGGATCACTTGGCTACGACTATAAGGTCTATCAACAAAGTGACCTGAAGCTGCAAATACCATAATTGTTTTAACCAAGTGTTGTTGCTTTCTTAGTTTGACGCAAGCACGACTGGCATACTGACTGACCGACTGCTCCAAGGCGGCACAATCAGTGATATGTTGCCCAAAGGAGCGAGTGGAAAATATCTGTTGTTTAGGGGGCGGTTGTTGATCTAAACCATAACAAGCCACTCCGTTTAGCTCCTCAACCGTGCGAGCGACATTCACGTTATAATGTCTTTTCATATATCGAGGATCTTGCTTCATCAAATCCAGCACAGAGAAAATGCGCTGATCCGCCAGCCGTTTTGTTAAGCGGCCACCAATGCCCCATACCTGCTGAACCGGAATTTTTGCAAAAACCCTGTGCCATTGATCAAGTCGCTCAATAACGCATACAAACTCGCAGCGAGCTGATTTCTTTGCAATATAGCTAGCCAGTTTGGCCAAGGTTTTTGTGGGGGCAATGCCTACTCCTACGGGCAGGCCGACACACTGTTGTACTGCTTTGCGCATGCTGTGGCCATAGTCGCGTAAATCCCCTTTTATTCCAGCCAGTGATAGAAATGCTTCATCTATTGAGTAAATTTCTAGGTGTGGTGAAAAACCCTCTAGCGTTTGCATCACTCGATTAGAGAGGTCACCGTAAAGCTCGTAGTTACTTGAAAATACATGAACTCCACTTTTTTCTAGCTGGTGCTTGAGTTTAAAGTAGGGTTCTAAATCAGGAATACCGAGCGCTTTAGCCTCCTTTGATCGTGCGACAATGCAGCCGTCATTGTTCGATAAAACAATAACAGGCTTACCGCGTAAGTCCGGTCTGAAGACTTGCTCGCAACTCGCAAAAAACGAGTTGCAATCTACCAACGCGAGCATGGTTTATGAAAACGGATGGACGCTGAGACGACCCCTTCAATCACAAAATCACTACTTTCTGGAATTGAAATAGGAGGGAATTGAGGGTTCGCAGACACTAAGCGTTGCTGAACCACATCCAGAAACTTACAGGTCAACTCGCCATCAAGTGCGGCGATCACAATATCTCGATGCTCGGCTGTGAGTGAGCGATCAACGATTAATACATCGTTGTTAAAAATTCCACAGCCTTTCATCGAGTCACCTTGTGCACGCACTAAGTAAGTAGACGAAGGGTGAGGTATTAACAGCTCATCAAGGCTCAAACCTTTCTCGATATAGTCATCAGCAGGGCTTGGAAAACCAGCGACCACGCTAGCACTGAAGAGCGGTATAGAGTTATTTGATTTCGATAGTGGAATGAATGTCACAGTGAAAAACCTTCTTTATACTGTTTGTTTATACAGTATGGTAGCATTCAAATTTGAATAAATAAAATTTAGCTTTGATCGAAAGTGAATCCGAGTGATACGAGCGGTACTGAGAGGTGACTCGATTATAGAATATTGTTGTTATCAAATCCTTATATCCCATTACCTCTTGAATTACATGAATAATAGTCACTATCAAGCTTGTAGAAAGGTCAATAAAGGTATGTTTTTTACTATGTATAGATATGATTTTGACCCTAAAAAGAGTTTATCAAACCTAGATAAGGGCGGTATTGATTTTATTAGTATACAAGCTATCTGGGTTGACCCTGACTTTATTGAAATTCAGGCTAAACAGTAAATTTACATTAGTATTTTCACCTCAATTAGTATTAGAAAAGGAAAATAGACCTATAATTCACGTAGAAGCGTCTGTTTAAGGTTAAATTATAAACAACAAAAGACTGGCTGAGTTTTTCGATAGCCTCGTTAAGCACTCAAATCACTAACCGAGGAACATACTATGATCACACTTTCACAACTTACTGAGCTACTTGGATGGGCATCTATTTTAAATATGGGTATGTTAGTCTTCGCTGGAATAATGCTGGTCTTAATGAGACCGTTTATTACGTCTATTCATAGTAGATTGTTTGGCCTTCCGGAAAAAGAATTACCCCTTTGCTATTTTAATTATCTGGCAAGTTATAAAACATTTACATTTGTATTTACTATTGCACCATATGTAGCTCTAAAAATAATGGGGCAGTAATTCATATCCAGTTAAATATTTACTATCCAATGAGAAGGAGAGAGATTGATGATTAAAAAATTACCAAGAAGTGAAGGCGCGACTATAGGTGTTGAAGTATCTGGAAAAATTGATTCTGAAGAAGAAAATAAATGGATAGAGATTTTCGATAAGCTTATAGAAGATCATGGTGAAATTAACATATTGGTTTTGTTGGATGGAAAAATTAATTATTGTGTTGATGCGGCTTACGATGATCTAAAATGGACATTCAAAAACCTAAAACACATGAACAAGCTTGCCATTGTTTCTGAAAGCCGTGTTTTGGGTTGGCTTGTCGCAGCAGATAGCCCTTTTGGTAAATTAGCAGGTATTAGCGAAAAGCACTTTGAAACAAGCCGGTTGCAGGATGCATGGAGCTGGGTTAAAGAGTAAGTGCCTAACACCTCAAACATTCTACTTAATAAAGCCCATTGATTCGTGGGTGAAACCCATTAAACTAGCGTTATCTCATTTATAAACGAATAAAGTGGCCCTTAAATGTCTGATATACAGCAAAATTACAGCTCTAAACCTAAGAATGGCCCTGCCATGTTTCGTGCGCTTGTATTACCTCGTAAAGGTTTTAATACGGCGGGTGGATTACCTGTTATTAAAGCAACCTGGACCGGAGCTAAAGCTGATCAAAAGGCTTTAAACGATTATTTAGCCACGCTTAACTTAGAAAAAAAACCAAATCTACCTATATTATACCCTCATGTAATGGCGGGTAGCATGCATATGAATATGCTGAGCCATAAAGCGTTTCCTATTCGTTTACTGGGTTCGGTACATTTGAAAAACAGAATTACTCAATATAAAGCGATCTCTGTTGATGCGGTTATGGATTTACATTCTGAAATTGCATCGTATCGATTAGTTGAAAAAGGTCTAGAGTTTGATTTCATCACTGTAGCAACCATCAACGGTGAAAAGGTGTGGGATGAAATTAGTATCTATTTTCAAGCAGGACGTTTTGGTGGGAAAACAAACCCAAGTGAAGAAAAGAGCTTTGAGTTAGATAGTCTAAAGAGCCCTGAGAAAACAGGCAGTTGGAAAGTCCCTAATAATCGGGGCAAAAAATATGCAAAGATTACCGGTGATTATAACCCCATTCATATGTCTCCCTTGGCAGCCAAATTATTTGGTTTTAAGCGTGATATCGCCCACGGATTTGGTGTGTTAGCAGAAGCTATCGAATATTCGGCTGCTATTCAGCAAGCCGGTGGCGTTGATAAAAAGCTACAAGTAGATGTAGTGTTTAAAGGCCCTGTTTATTTAAATAGTGATGTCTATTTACGACAAAACATTCAGCAAAATGCGAATCGTTTTGATGTATATTGTGGTGAAAATCCTAAGCCAAGTATTTGTGGTGAAGTGGTAGCAGTTTAGCTCGTAGGTTTAAATTTATGCGACTTTTAAAAACGGCTTTTCACCCTGATGTGTCTCCTGACGATATTTCTTTAGCTAGTGAGCTTACGGTCATTGAGCGCCACGCTGCACGTGGCATTGTGATTAAAGATGAGGATATTTTACTTTTATATACACAGCGCTATCACGACTATAGCTTGCCTGGTGGTGGCATTGACGAGGGGGAGGATGAAGTTACAGGCCTGATTCGTGAGCTACAGGAAGAGACGGGGGCGCAAGGCATACGCAATGTAAAAGCCTTTGCACGCTATGATGAGTATCGCCCGTGGTATAAATCTGATGCGGATATTATTCATATGATCTCACATTGCTATGTGTGTGATATTGATGACGCATTAGGTGAGACGAGCTTTGAGTCTCATGAAGTGAGTAATGGTATGACGCCGATATGGATGAATATTCATGTGGCCATTGCTCATAACGAAGAGGTGATTGCTAATAGCGATAAGAAAGGGCTTTCGATTGAAAGAGAGACGTTCTTATTGAAAGTGATTGTGGCGGAGTTACTGAAGGGATCAAGGGGATAGAGTACTTGATCCTCTGAATTAGCTTTACTTTATTGTTTTAAATGGTGGCATAACACATTATTAGCGCTAGCTTTTTAGCCAATTCATCGCTTGTTCTTTATCTGAGAAATGCTTAATCACATACTCTGTATTAAACGTAAATGCACTCAGTAGGTTTGAGTCTTTATTGATAAGGTGGTCTTGACTCCAGAAAGCTATATGAATTTTATTAAGCCCCATTTGTTTTATGTTATGACTTAATTTCATAATCTCATGTGTGTGAACTTCGCGTACATTCACGGATCTTTCATCCAAGAAAACTTTATTACATTGTAATCTTGAACACTCCTGGCTAATTTTCTCAAGTATGTCTTGAGCCCGTTCAACATTGATTTAAGTGTCGGATATCTTTGTTAGTAAATAATTCTGATTATAAATAAACTCAATATTATCAGTCATATTATTCATTGGTTCCGTTCTTTAAATGTTGAATGCGGAACTTAAAATTCTAGCGTAACCGAACTTGGTAGTTAGCATAACTTTTCGCAACCACTTCGCCTGACATATTTTTGATTTCGCCTTCCAATACAAAAGCGCATCGGCCCTCTTTAATCGTATTACTTTCTAACTGTTTAAGTTTGTTCTCCGATATTTCAAACTCAACGGTTACATCGGTTTTCGCCATTTTAATGAACTCTATTTTGAGGTCTTTTAAAATAGGGAAGAAGCGATCATCAAAACTCAAAACTGAGATAATGCCTCCAGGTAATTCCGCCACTGTAAATAACGCCCCTGCGTACATTGCATTAAAGTGGTTTTTATTCGGTTTGAATGGGATGTAAGCTTTAACGTAGCCAGGCCTATAATCAATAACTTTGAAGCCATTACGTGAGGCAAAAGGAATAGATTTCCCAACAAACTGGGTCAGCAGTTTAAGTGCCGCCGACATCTTTAGCTTATCAATAGATGATCCGCTCTCCTGTGCTAGAGATACTTCATTCACCCAGTTTTTAACGGTGCTCTGTAATTGGTTATTAAGTGCTTGAACTGTATTAATCATTCTTCATTGCCTAAGCTGACGTTTATAATCGTAAAAGTAATAGTATGTTCATTATGATGGTAAATAAAGGTTCTTTATGGATTGGCTAGTCTGTTTTGATCTGTTTGGTGTATTTGTTTTTGCACTTTCAGGTGGTTTTGATGCAGCAAAATATAAGCTCGATATATTGGGAATAATGGTGCTGTCGGTGGCCACTGGAGTGGGTGGGGGGATTATGAGAGATTTACTGCTTGGCGTTAATCCGCCAGCGGCATTCATTAATGAGACTTATTTATTAACCTGTTTAAGTGCTGGGCTAGTTGTGTTCTTTTTCTCTAATCGAGTGGAACGACATTTTGAATGGGTAAGAATTGCTGATGCGCTGGGTCTTGGGGTATTTGCTGCCATTGGTGCGTCTAAAGCGATTGATCATGGTTTAGGTTGGGTTGGAGTGTTAATGATTAGTGCCATGACGGCAACAGGGGGTGGTGTAATTCGAGATCTGTTGTTGCGAGAAATACCGATGGTACTAAGAACCGATTTTTATGCCTCGGCTGCGATTATAGGTGGCGCGACCATGTTGCTTACGCACTATTTAGGCTTAGGCGAGCCGCTGCAAATTATTATTTCGGCCAGTGCGGCAATTGTTGCGCGTTTTGCTGCAATGAAATGGGGCTTGTCATTACCTAAAGCTAGAGGCTCAGGCTGAGCGTGTAATTCCTAAAGCAATTACTATGGAGATAAAACCTGTATTTCGTATAAGGTTACTGATGAGTAAGAAAGCATATTGACATGATTTAACTAAGCTGTTGTAGTCAAACATGCATGTTATATAAACCACACTCATATTAAAAAAGGAATTAAGATGCTTAGCTATGCAACGATCGGTGTAACCGATTTAGAAAAATCAGAAGCCTTCTATAATGAGCTGCTAGCACCCATTGGCGCGAAAACCCTGATGAAAATGGATCGCATTATATTCATTGGTAAAAGTATGAAAGAGCCCATGCTTTCTATTTGTATTCCGTATGACGAAGAAGTGCAACATTGTGGTAACGGCAATATGCTGGCTATTGCTCCGGGTTCAAAAGAAATGTGTGATGAACTGTATCATAAGGCAATCGCTTTAGGTGCAACCTGTGAAGGTGAACCAGGGCAGCGTATTCCTGACGTTTTTTATGGTGCTTACTTTCGTGATTTAGATGGCAACAAAATCGCTTTTAATTACTTTGGTTAATACTGCCTATTCAAGCATAGCTTGTTGCTATGCTTGAATTTACTGCTCAGCACGCCCCAGCGCTTAACTAATCTTTCTTTACATTCCAATCAAAATATCGAAATGTTATTCTGGCCCCATCAATCTATGAGGTTACGATGTCAAAAACATTTAGAATATTTACCATGCTTTATCTTATCTTCTTAGCTGTGGTTATGGGGGCCTCCCTTTTTGCGGGAGCGGTTGTGGCGCCAGTTATTTTCAATACCGAGGATATTTTTGGCGAGCCTGTATTAAGTCACTTTCAAGAAGGCTTGATAATGACAGAGAACTTTGTGAGGCTATCTTATGCCGCCTCGTTGACTGCATTGGTCGTTGTTATTTACGAGGGCTATAGATTGATAAAGGGCGAGCGAGATATTTTGTCGGGGATTGCAGCGCTTTTTATTATATCTACAGGGCTGCTTTTTTCATTCTATTTCATCCCCGAGATTTTAGTGATGCAACAACAAGGTGAGGAAGCGACACAAAGCCCATTTTTTCTAAACATACATAAAGCATCAGAAGTTAATTTTAAAATCTTTCTATTTGCGGTTTTGGCATTAGTGATAAAACATCTACAAAGGTATATTAGATAGAAAAACCATAGATGGTTGAAATATTTATCTGTGATATATTTAATGCAAAATAAATATGATTTAAATTTTAATGGTGAGTAGTAAGTTATGGCAAAAGAGTATAAAAATTTCTCTGAATTTTATCCTTTTTATCTGAGCCAGCATGAGAACCAGACGTGCCGTCGGCTACATTTTTTTGGATCTGTTATCGTCGTATTGTTAGTTCTTTATATTGCGTTTTCTGCGCGATGGTCGTTGTTTTTCTTTGTGCCGGTAATAGGTTATGGCTTTGCTTGGGTAGGGCATTATTTGTTTGAAAAAAACAGGCCCGCTACATTTACGTATCCTATTTACAGTTTGATGGGAGACTGGGTTATGTTTAAAGATATTCTCATTGGTAAAATAAAATTCTAGTCTGCTATGCGTCTCGATAAATTTATATGTAAAAGCACCGATATAATACGGCCAGAAGCCATCATACTTGTACGAGAAGGGCAGGTTAGGGTAGATGGAAAAGTGTTTAAAAACGAAGCCACTCAGGTGCACGAAAACAATTGCGTGACTATTGGTGCGCGTGTTCTTACACCTCGGCCTTCTCGTTATATTATGCTTCACAAACCTTTGAATACGATCTGCTCAAATGTTGATGAGGGTTACCCGTCTATATTTCGTTATATTGAGGTAGATAGAGCATTTGACCTACATGTGGTAGGGCGTTTAGATGTGGATACTACCGGACTTGTTTTAGCGACTGATGATGGCCGTTGGTCTTACGATATTATCCATCCAAAAAAACAGTGCGAAAAAGTTTATCGTGTGGGTTTGCGTGACCCCATATCAGCTGAAGCAATATTTAAACTTGAGAAGGGGGTTCAGTTGCAAGGTGTTGAATCACTCACACGTCCCGCGAAGGTTGAAATTGTTAGTGAAAAAAATGTGCTTTTAACGATTACAGAAGGTCGGTTTCATCAGGTGAAAAGGATGCTTAGGGCGGTGGGTAACCGGGTTGTTAATTTGCATCGGCAGCAAATTGGTGATGTGGCTTTAGACCTTGAAATCGGGCAATGGCGACATTTAACACCTGAAGAGGTCGCCTCTATTTCCAATACTTCAAGACGTACTTCCCCATATTAACTTGGTCATCTACGCCTAACTTTTTGGCTTCCATCATTAATACATTGGGGTCTTCAAATACCCCGTTTATTCTGCCAGCTATCAATTTCCGGATATTATTATCCAGTGCTGTCTCTCTAGACATCTCCTCAACGATAGAAGGGTTCACTGTAATAAAGGCCATTACTAACGTTACTGAAATGAAAACTTTGTTAATGGGTTTGCTTTATTGGCTTTGTAAATGGAAAGCATCATAAGTGTTTTTTATGTTTACTCTAGCCTAATTAAGACGTATACATTCAATATGTGAAATTAGGACTATACTTAAAAACAAACAAGTGATCGTTAATATTTTAAATAATATAGAGAGATCGTTACATTACAAAATTTATGCGTATTCAATCGCACATCTTTGCCATAGTTATAATGTTTTTAAGCGTGTCTATGACGGTTAAGGCTGATAATTATAAGGTGTTTACAGAGCAAATGCCCCCTTACAACTATGGTAATAAAAAAGGCGTTGCTGTTGGTTTCTGTTCAGAAATTGTTCGGGAAATGTTTAACCGAACAGACCTTACAATAAAAAATGATATTTCTTTGATACCTTGGGCCAGAGCATATAATTTCCTTGAAAATCAGGATGACGTAATGGTTTTTAGCATGACGCGATCAGATGAACGCGAAAAGAAATTTCAATGGGTGGGGCCACTGGCACAACGTACGATTTGGCTTTGGAAGCTAGCGTCTAGAAATGATATTAAAGCAACAAACTTAAGCGATGCTAAAAAGTATACGGTAGGCGGGGTATATGAGTTCGCTTCTTCAGAATACTTGCAAAAACAGGGGTTTAAGGTCGATATGGTTAGCTCTATCGATCAAAACTGGAAAAAACTATTACTAAACCGAATTGATTTAGTTTCAGCATTGGAGCTAGAGGCTGCTTTTTCTATGCAACAACTTGATAGAACATTTAAAGATTTAGAAAAAGTAACCGTTCTTGATGACAGATATGAATATTACTTGGCCATCAATATAAATAGTGATCCATCTAACGCAAAAAAACTGCAAGCGGCACTGGATCAGATGAAAGTAGATGGCACTTATGAAAATATACGGAACAAATACCTACGTTAGTAACAAGTGAGTAGGGCTTGGCTTACTGACATATCTCAGTAATGATCCCACGAGTTAATGCTGATAAATCATCAGGACTCAATTCTATTTCTAATCCCCTGCGGCCAGCGCTAACGTAAACAGTAGAATAATTCTTGGCGGATGAATCAATGATGGTTCTAAGTCGTCTCTTTTGCCCAAGTGGACTTACGCCTCCTAGAACATACCCTGTTGAACGCTCAACATCAGACTTGTCTGCCATGACCGCTTTTTTTGCACCAACAGCCTTTGCGATGAGTTTCATACTCAGCATTGATGAAACAGGAATTACACCTACCGCTAGCTCTTTACTATCGAGCGATACCACCAAGGTTTTGAAAACCCTGTCCTCTGGCACACCCATTTTCTCAGCGGCTTCGAGCCCATAGGATTCAGCTGATTCATCATGATGGTACTCATGCACCTTATGGGGAACTTTATTCTTCTTGGCTGTAATGATTCCAGGGGTCATTTTGATCTCATATTTATAGTGTTTAGCGCCCGACTAAGGTCAAAGTATGCATTAAACCGCATGTATAATGCGACCTTTTTAATTTTGATATATGATTATTATATTTAACTATTGAGAAGTGGCTATGGACGCGTCGTTTTGGCATCAGAGGTGGGAGTTAGGTGAGATTGCCTTTCATGAGGGGCAAACAAATACTCAGCTTGTTAAGCATTTTCATAAATTGAATTTGGTAGAAGGTCGTCGTGTGTTTTTGCCTCTATGTGGCAAGACTCGAGATATAGCGTGGTTGCTGAATCAAGGGTGTCACGTTAGTGGAGCAGAGTTAAGTGAGTTTGCTGTTAACGAATTATTTGATGAGCTTAGCATTAAACCTACGATTTCAGATATAGGTTCGATACGGCGTTATCATGGAGAAAACATAGATATATTTGTAGGTGATTTTTTTGATTTAACAGCCAATATAATTGAAACCGTGGATGCGGTTTATGATCGAGCAGCATTGGTTGCATTACCTGAAGATATGCGTGCTAAATATACCGCACACTTGATCAACATCACCTCTGCAGCACCTAAGCTGATGATCTGCTATGACTATGATCAAAGCCTTATGCCTGGGCCTCCGTTTTCTATTAGCAGAGAAGAAGTAAAACGTCATTATGACTCTACTTTTGACTTACAACTCGTTGAGAGTAGTGATGTTGAAGGAGGCTTGAAAGGTAAAGTCGTAGCAACTGAGATGGTTTGGCTGTTAAAGAAATAAAGTAGATTAATATGAACGGCATGCCCGCTTGGCGATCAATATAGACATAGAGATAAGTACAAGTGGCTATATCAAGTTACTTTTATCAGTCTTAGACTTCTGCATCGTTATATTTATAGAGCTATTAATATTATTAATAGCTCTATAAATATAATCAATTCGATTTATTGTTTGGTGGTCAGTAAACTCATTAATATTGTAAACGATAGACCTTAGTGAGTATGTTGTTATAAAACTTCACTAAGCTTCTGACTGAATTAACGTAGCGATTCATAAATTGCCGGAGTTTTGAATGAATAATCCATTAGGTGTACTTTTTTCGCCCTTTACTAATAAGTCGTTAACGTTAAAAAATCGAGTGGCAATGGCGCCGATGACTCGTACCTTCTCGCCTGATTATATTCCCGGCCCTCATGTGGCAGACTACTACCGAAGACGCGCCGAAGCGGGTGTTGGGCTGATTATTACCGAAGGCACGACCATTCCACATAAAGCATCTAATGGCTATGAAAGAGTGCCTGCTATGCATGGCGAAAAAGCACTGGCAGGCTGGAAAAATGTTGTAGACGAAGTACATGCGGGTGGGGGAAAGATAATCCCACAAATCTGGCATGTCGGCGCCGTACGTAAAGCAGGCGTTGGGCCAGATAAAGACGTGCCTGGTTACAGTCCATCTGGTTTATTTAAACCCGGTAAAGAAACCGGCGTTGCAATGAGCAAAGAAGATATAAACGAAGTTATTGAAGCATTTGCTCAAGCCGCACTCAATGCTAAAAACTGTGGTTTTGATGGGGTTGAGATTCATGGTGCTCATGGTTATCTGATTGATCAGTTCTTTTGGGAAGGGACTAATCAACGTGATGATGAGTACGGCGGCTCGCTTGAAAACAGAGTGCGATTTGGCGTTGAAGTGGTTAAAGCCGTACGCGCCGCAGTAGGCGAAACGTTCTCTATTGTATTCCGCTTTTCTCAGTGGAAGCAGCAAGATTACAATGCAAAATTAGCGCAAACACCTGAGGAGTTAAAAGCGTTTTTAATGCCTCTAAGTGAAGCGGGTGTTGATATATTTCATGCGAGTACGCGTCGATTCTGGGATCCTGAGTTTGAAAACTCTAAATTGAACCTAGCAGGATGGACGAAAGAATTGACAGGCAAACCAACAATGACCGTCGGCAGTGTAGGTCTTGATGGTGATTTTGTAGGGGATGGTAATTTCGATATGAGAAGTACTGCAAACCCAACAGGTATCGACAGCCTCGTTGACAGAATGAACAAGGGCGAATTTGATTTAGTGGCTGTAGGTCGGGCTTTGTTAGTAGACCCAGAATGGCTGCATAAAGTACAAGACAATGCATTAGATGAAATAAAACCGTATACGAAAGAATCATTGATGACATTGAGTTAAGCATATTTATCTTTTGAAGAACTAGCTATGTTTAATGGTTGGTTCTTTTTAAAATTTGTTTTATAGGTTTGTTTTTCGCCAGTTTTGAGCAGGCTCAATATGAGGGCTATCTATTTAGTACCTCCGATGTCAACATGTATTCACCTTATCGATAACTTATGTTGGCTTTATAGTTTGATTACCACTAAAAATATAACAAAGCACTTTGGCAATTTTCAGGCCTTGAACGGTGTATCCTTTGACATAAAGAAAGGTGAAATTGTAGGTTTTCTGGGTCAAAATGGCGCAGGAAAAACCACATTAATGCGTATTCTTACGTCTTATCTCCCCGCATCATCCGGTACTGTTTTAATTGATGGTGATGACGTTAGTAAGCACTCTTTAGCGGTGCGTCAAAAAATTGGTTATTTGCCTGAAACCCCGCCACTCTATATGAATATGACGGTTAAAGACTACCTGAAATTTGCAGCAGAAATTAAAGGTGTGCCTTCACAAAAACGTCGTGACCGATTAAATAATGTATTAGAAGAGTGCCAGCTTGAAGGGGTTGTTAATAAGACGATTGCAACGCTATCTAAAGGGTACAAGCAAAGGGTAGGTATTGCTCAGGCGATTATTCACGAGCCTAAAATTCTTATTTTAGATGAACCTACAAGTGGTCTTGATCCAATACAAAACCTTCAATTACGAAACCTGATAAAAAACCTAAATAATCAGCGAACGGTTATTATTAGTACGCATATACTGTCTGAAATTGAACAGATAGCTCAACGTGTGTTGATGATTAAATCAGGTGAAATCATTGTAGATGAATCACTTGACTCACTTTTGAAATCTCATAGCCCAGATGAATCTAATTTAATAACGCTAGAAGATGTTTTTTTGCGCTACCACTGCGAACCAGAGCATTGTGAACAAACAGTGAATATCAATGAATAAAACCTATTTCATCGCAAAAAAAGAGTTGATGAGTTATTTCAAGTCTCCCGTTGCCTATATGCTCCTTATCCTTACGGTTTCAATATTAAACGTATTCTTTTTTATGATCATTGATCAGAACAAGGAGGTATCTTTAAGAGATATTTTTCATGTAATGGAGTTTATGTTTATTTTTATCGTGCCGCTGATGACCATGAAGATGTTTTCTGAGGAGAAATCAACGGGAACAATAGAGTTTCTTATGACTTCGCCACTGACGAATACCTCTATTGTTTTAGGTAAATATTTAGGCGTTTTAGCGTTCTTCTCTATTTTAATATTGGTTACTTTTGTTTATTACGGTGTTATTGAGTATTTTGGGAACCCAGACCTAATGACTATTTTTGCGGGTTATTTGGGCATTTGGCTTGAAGGGGCCTTATTTATTGCCATTGGTATGATGGCTTCATCATGGACTCGAAACCAAATTATTGCTGCCATGGTTTCTTATGCTTTATTATTTTCTCAATATTTAGCCACTGTTTTCGCGACGTATTTTAGTGGCTCTGCCGAGTTATTTATTCAACAACTGAGTGCCATGAACCATTTAGCCAACTTTGCGGTTGGCATTATTACGCTGGGAGATATCACTTACTATTTGAGTGGCATTTTAATTTGTATTGTCTTAACCCGTTTGAGCATTGAAAATAGATTGTTGAAATAAATGAATATTAACCCTATTAATAAAATATCTACTTTATTCGCATTAGGAATGCTCTTCCTCATATGGGGTGGTGTTTCTATTTATATAGAGCAAGGTGTCGATGTTTTAAGTGTCACATTGTCATTATTAGGCTTTATTTTATTATTCTCCTGCTTCATTCTTAAAATTAAATTATCTCAAGGCGGTTTGCATCCTGCTCAATGGAAGGGGGCAGGGATTATTATTGCCATCGTCATCTTTGTTTCAGCTTTTACTTTCGGGGTTAATTATTTGGCTTATTCCTTGTCTTTGAGATGGGATGTCACCAGGGATAATCAACACACTCTTGCGGTTGGTTCTATTGAGTTCATGAAAGGCTTAAGTGCCCCAGTCCAATTAACGGCGCTTTATGTTGGTTTTCCGCCCAAATATTTGGAAGATCTGTTAAAAGAATACGAACGAGTCTCTAATGGAAAAATTACGACAGAAATCATCGACCCGGTAGAGAATATTAGCTATGCCGCTCAATTCGGTAGCGTTATTAGTGGCCAAGAAAGGAAGCTGATTATTCGTTCAGGGGAGGAGCGTAGGGATGTTGATTTTACTCACTCATCGTTAACCGAGGAGCAAGTAACCAATGGTATTGTACGTACCGCAAGGGAAACGCGGCGTATTTATTTTTTGACGGGGCATGGAGAATATTCAATATTAAATGAAGATAACCAGGGATATAGTTCATTTGCAAAGCTATTAGACGCTAACAACATGACTAGCCAATTACTGATGTTAGGCCTTAAAGAGCGTATTCCCGAAGACTGTGATGTGCTTATTGTTGCAGGGCCTCGTAAAGATTTAACAAATAAAGAACAAGCATTGATTCAAGCGTATTTGAGTCGGGGAGGTAATGCCTTATTTCTTATTGAAAACGTTATTGTTACAACGCCTGATAAACCTTTAACGGAGATAGAAGAGCGTACTAACCCGTCTTTAAATAGTATTCTCAACTATTGGGGAGTGAATATTGGAACCGATATCGTGATAGATTTGAATAGTCACGTGGGGGATGATGTGGGTAGTCCTGCAACCAAGAACTATATGCTCCATAAAGCGATAACTGAGGGATTAGATTATACCTTTTATGTTCGCCCTCGTTCTATTTCTGTGCTGAAAGAACGTCGACCCTCAATTAAGCTGGCCCCTATTGTGATGACAGCGAGTAAAGACAAGAGTTGGGGGGAGACTAATAGAACCTTAGATGTACGATTTGATGCGGAGGTCGATACACCTGGCCCTGTACCTATTTCATATGTCATTTTTGAAGAAAAAAAGGCAGATGAACTATCAGATACACGCATTATTGTTTTTACAGATGCTGATTTTCTGACGAATGCTTATCTCAACCAATATAGTAACGCGGCGATGGGGCTTAATCTTGTGAATTGGTTATCTGAATTGGATTATCATGTTTTTCTTGATCAAAAAGAAATCAAAGTTGAGCGTTTAGACTTAACAAGCAAACAGATACGCATGGTTGCCTCAATTCTTTTTCTTATTCCATTACTTATCGCTGCTGGTGGAATACTTGTGTGGTTAAGGCGCCAGTTGTAGCACCCGTACAGATAAGATAAATCAAACTATTAATACGAAGGATTATTGAACATGTCTATGAGTCTTTTTTTACTTTTACCTTTAGATGCGCCACTTAGAACGGAGCATTTAAACGAAGTCGCTAAAAAATTAGATGTACCTATAACCTATAATAGTGATGTTGACCTTGGCACTCATTCTGGTTTTTTACCCGCCACAGTTAATAGTGTAAAAGATGGCGTTGAAATTCTTAAACTTTCTTTTGAGGAAGTGTCTTTTATATTACCGCCCAACAAAGATATTAAGCCAAAGGATACTTTGGTAATACAGTTTCGATTGGGTGTGAATCCTAACGAGACGGTTATTGCGCTGTATACAGCACTGTTGTATTTGTTGAGTTACAACGGAATTGTGTTTGACTCAAAGAGTAATAAATATTTTAACGCTGAAATTTTACAGCAAAATATAGACGCAATACTAAAACATGATTAGTGATTTGTTCGATGTTAATGGTAGCCAATAGGGAGTTACCTCTATTGGCTATGTAAAAATGAGCCTTTATTCGCCCATTACAATACCTTCACGACGAGAGTCTGCACCACCTTCTAAACCTTCTGCAGTAATGACTATGCCATGTAGGCCGCTATTTAATTCTCTCACTTTTACCGTGTGACCTTTCTTTACTAAGCCTGCGTTTAATTGCGTTGTATTGGTTCCTAGCTCAAGATCTGTATCTCCATTACGATTAGAACTATTCGGTAGGTCAATAGCTTGTTGAATGTTCAACCCCCAATCCAACACTCCAATAACCGTTTTAGCAACATAATTTATAATTCGGCTGCCGCCAGGGGAGCCGATAACCATCATTAATTGCTTATCTTCATTAAATACCATGCTGGGGGCCATTGAGCTGCGCGGCCGCTTTTTACCTTCTACTCGGTTAGCGACCGGCTTTCCATTGATATTCTCTGAAAATGAAAAGTCAGTTAACTGATTGTTAAGTAAGAAACCCCTCACCATTAAGGTGGAACCGAATGCCATTTCAATACTTGTGGTCATTGAAACGGCATTGCCCTCACTATCTACAATTGAAATATGAGAGGTGGATGGTTGAGCTAATGTGTTACCTGCAGACAGCGACAAAGCCTGAGGGATTGACCCTGCTTGCGCTTTGCCCATATCGTTATCGGGTTTTATCAACGTAGAGCGCTGCTTTAAATAGTTCTTACTTAACAGTTCTGCCGTAGGCACGTCTACAAAATCATTATCAGCAATATATAAGTCGCGGTCTGCGTAGGCTAGGCGTGATGCTTGGCTTAATAAATGTATAGCGTCCAAATCCATAGGTTGATAGCTATTCAGCTTAAACGGCTCTAATAGCGACAGAATTTGTATCAGCGTGATACCTCCTGAAGTGGGAGCTCCCATTCCGCAAATCTCATATTGGTGATACAAAGAACAAACGGGCTTTCTTTCTATTGACTCATACGCTTTAAGGTCAGCCTTTGTTAATAAACCTGGGTTATCTTTAGCATTCTGCACTGTATTAATAATATCGTCAGCAATGTCTCCTTGATAAAAAGCTTGAAGGCCTTGTTTTGCTATTAGCTTAAGGGTTGATGCTAATTTGGGGTTTTTATGCAGTACGCCGGCTTGCAACGGTTGGCCATTAGGAAAGAAGTATTCCTTGGCTTCAGCATAATGCCCTAATGAGGGGTTGGTTTTCTTTGCAATTAATTGGTGCAAACGCTCTGAAACAATAAACCCTTTTTCAGAAAGCTCGATAGCGTCTTTGAATAAAGAGGCCCAAGGTAGTTTACCTTGTGCTTTATGCGCTTTTGATAAAGCGGCGATGACACCAGGGGTCCCAACGGAACGCCCACCAGCCAGCGCATCCCACCAGTTCAACAGTTTACCGTTCTCATCTACAAATAAGTCACCCTTAGCCGAGGCTGGTGCCGTTTCTCGACCATCCCAACTGGTTATAGATTTTTTACTTTTATCCCAATGCAGTATAAAGGCGCCCCCTCCAATACCTGAAGACTGAGGCTCCACTAGGGTTAAAACCATTTGAACGGCAATCGCTGCGTCCACGGCACTGCCTCCGGCTTTAAGTACGCGATAACCTGCCTTAACCGCATAAGGGTTCGCGGCACTCACCATAAATTTATTAGCGTTTACTAATGACTTTTTGGTTGTGCCGGTAGCCGCTTCAGGGTCTCTTGTTTCCAGACCTGAAGTGGCAAAACAATGGGAGCTGAAAAATAAGCATGCAGTGAAAAATAATTTAAACTTCATTCGTGTTTCCTATGATTCTCTCATTCGTAACAAATGTATAGACACTGCTAAACCAATACTACACAGCAAAATAACAGCCCATAGTTTAGCTACAATGAGCATTGATATGATCATTCCTAGCCAGGTCATAGCAATAGCCTTATAGCAGGCCTGAGGGGGAATACCTTCTTTAGATTCCCATGTCTTAACGATAGGCCCTAAGTACTTATGGTTAATGAGCCAGTTATGGAATTTGAGCGATGAACGGGAAAAGCACCAGGCTGCTAATAATACAAAGGGGGTGGTGGGTAATATAGGTAGAAAAATACCGATCAGGCCAAGAGCAAGGCTTATCCATCCCGTAGTAAATAATAATAGTTTGGTTGTTGAGACTTTAGAATGTGACAAAATAATCCTGCTTCAATAATTAACCTGCTGAAACGACTAAAATACTTTCAGCTATTACAAGTGAACGGGTGACAGTTTACATTAACCTACCTCAAGTCTAACAATCTATCATGAAGCATTGTTTGAATGGATTAAAAATAACGAGTAACAAAAAGTTACATTTGTGACGTTGGTGGCAATAACATCTTCACCTTATAGTAGAGTGTAATCATAATTATTAAAGTGTCAGAGCTGTAAATATAATGCATTTAGATCAAACCAAAATTGTTAGCAAAATGGTGCGTGGCTTGGTTAACCACATAGCCAAAAAAGGCTACTCTCGCGATGATCTTTTATGGAAAATTGGGACGAATGAGGTCGATCTCAACAATCCAGACTTCTTTTTCTCTTCTACTGTCTATAACCGAATTTATGAATTGGGCGAAGATATAACCGGTGATGTCTATCTTGGTTTTTCTTTTGGTGCTGACTCTACCCCTGATGTAGGGAGTGATTTTGGTTTACTTGCTAGTACCTGCGAAACGGTTGCGGATGTTTTAAGGTATCAGTTACGATATTCAAGCCTTGTTCGTAATTTTGATCACTTTGAGCTTGTTACGGTTGGCGATGAACTTTATGTTAAATGGAAATCAGACGTTTCAGTTACCACTCACCTTGTTGAGGAGGTGTTCGCTAGACGTACAAGCTTTATAAATAACTACGTTTTGAATTCAGATAGCGATGTTTTTATACAGGTTAATTTCAAGCACAGCTTAAATGGGCGAGATATTAAGTATATTGAATCCCTTTTGGGGTGCCCTGTTTTATTTGATCAACCTATTGACCAAATTATATGCAATAAATCCACGTTATCTCTTACTTTGCTTACTCCTGATCGTGACTTGCGTGAGTTTTATGAAGGTTTAGCCCGTAAAAAGCTCGTTGCTCAAATTCAGGTAGGGGTTGTCGAAAAAGTTAGCCAAATATTGGTGAGCGCATTACCTGATGTGTTGTCTCTTGATCATGTGAGTAATAATTTGTCTATTAGCCCTAGGACCTTGCAACGACAGTTACATAAACATGGTTATACCTTGAAGGCTTTATATTCTGAGGTAAAGCGAAATGTGGCTATGGATTCCTTAAAGGCGGGGCAGTCTCTAATGACAATCTCGATTAAACTAGGCTTTTCAGAGCAGAGTGCTTTTCAACGTGCTTTTAAGCGCTGGCAAGGCTGTACACCTAAAGAATTCCAGCAGCTTTATTTAAATAACCCCAAACCCTCCAAGTAGTTAAATTCTAAATAAGACTTAATTCTTTTTATATTTTGGCGTTTGCTGTCAATAACTGTACTTTTGAGTCAATACTTCGTATCTTCACTTCATTAGAATAGCTCTTCTAAAATATGCATATACCAAACGTTTATTAAAAAACGGGTATTAAAACAATAAGGCTTAATAGCACAATATAGGACTACCAATGACTAACAATAATGCGGTTTATCTAACTCCTCTTGAAAAAGTTCAGAACTGGGTCAAAGCGTCACCAAATTCTGTCTTTTTACGCCAGCCTATCGATGGTGAATATAAAGAGTTTACATGGAAAGAAGTTGATGATCAGGCCCGACGGATGGCGTCTGCTTTATTGGGTTTAGGGCTTGAGAAGGGTGATCGTGTTGCTATTCTTGCGAAGAACTCGGCTGAATGGTTCATTACTGATTACGCAATTCAGTTAGCCAGTTTAATTAGTGTTCCACTGTATCCGATGCAGTCACCTGAATCGATTGAATACGTGATAAATCACAGTGAATCAAAAGCGATCATTATTGGTAAATTAGATGGCGCTAAAGATATGGAATCAGGTATTCCTGCTAATGTTATTCGTATTGGTATGCCATATCCGATTGATATGCAAATTGAACATCAATGGGGTAACTTACTAGCCAAGTATGAGCCTACAACGGCTCAGCCAGTACACGGTATGGATGATTTAATGACACTCATTTATACATCAGGCACTACTGGTAACCCTAAAGGTGTAATGCACACCTATGGTAGCTTTAGCTTTGGTGCTCAAAATGCGGCCGATACTCTGCCTGTAGGTCGTCAGGATCGTTTTCTATCTTTCTTGCCTCTTTCTCATATTGCTGAGCGTTTCATGGTGTTGGGTTGTTCAACGTATGGTGGGGCAACGGTTACATTTGTAGAGTCACTTGATACATTTGCTCAGAACTTACAAGATACATTACCTACCGTATTCTTTGCTGTTCCACGTTTATGGAAGAAGTTTCAGCAGCAAATCTCTGCAAAAATGCCTGAAGAAAAATTAAACAAATTACTTCGTGTTCCTCTGCTTAACCGTATTGTTCGCTGTAAGATTAAGAAAGCACTTGGTTTAAATAAAGCACGTATTGTTGTATCTGGCGCTTCACCAATTGCTAAGAGTCTACTTGAGTGGTATGCCAAAATTGGTATCGATATCAATGAAGGTTATGGTATGACTGAGAACCTAGCTTATGGTCCAGCTATCAATATGCCGGGTGCTGTGAAGATTGGTTCAGTAGGTTCAATTAAGTCTCTTCCTCATAATGAAGTGCGCATTACAGAAGAGGGCGAAATTATTGTACGTTCTCCTTCACTAATGAAAGGCTACTATTTAGAGCCAGAGAAAACGGCAGAAACTATTATAGATGGTTGGTTACATACTGGTGACCGTGGTGAGATTGATAGTGATGGTTACTTAACGATTACTGGCCGAGTAAAAGATGTATTTAAAACTTCAAAAGGAAAGTTTGTTCAGCCTAACAAGTTAGAAGGCTTACTGCATAGAAATACAAATATTGAACAAATTTGTGTAGCAGGTTCTGGTCATTCTCAGCCGATCGTATTAATAGAGTTAACTGAAGACGCTAAGTCACGATTGCCTGAAGCCGCTCAGGAAATTGAAGATGACATCATGAAAACAGCGATGAGTGTTAATAAAGAGCTTGAGCATCATGAAATTATCGATCGAATTTTTGTTGTTGACGATGTGTGGACACCAGAAAATGGTATGTTGACACCAACTATGAAAATTAAGCGTAATGAAGTTGAGAAAAAATACGGTCCATTGTGCGACAAGTTCCGTGAGTCAAAAGTACGTTTTGTTTGGGAATCTCAACAGTCTTAATACCTGAACTGGTAAAAACAAAAGTAGTATCTAGAATTAGCAGTAACGAAAACGATAAATAGCTAATCATCTCTTTTGCATAACGGAGCTGTCTTCTTTAAGGCCTTGTTATGCAAAAGAGTCGTGTTAAAAAATACACTGTACTGCACAAACGACAGCAAGGAACAATGGATCAGACTATGAAGAAAATAATCAACATTAGCTTGGGCTCCTCCGAGCAAGATTACGAGTTTAAGACTAATTTTCTTGATCAGGATTTTACCGTTAAGCGAATTGGTACTAATGGCAACAAAACTGAAGCCTGGGAGCAACTCCAGCGATTGCAAAGCAAATGCGATGCAATGGGCGTTGGTATGGTAACGGACGATCTTCATGTGGGGGAGTATAAATTTGAAAGCCCTGAAACACAGAAGTTAACACGGGTTGTTACTCGTGTGCCTGTTACCACTGGGGCAAGGGTTCGCCGTTTGCTTCAATGTTCTGCTATTAGACATACCCAAAAGGAATTAGGGCACTATTTTAACAATAACAAAGTATTATTTTTGTCAGGTATGGCCAACTATGAAATGGCTATGCTGATGTCAGAATATACACCAAACCTTAAGTTTGCTGATTCTGTTATTCAAAGTGGTTTACCTACATTTTTGAAATCTATTTCAGCTTTAGAGCTTTATGCAAGAGGTCGTTATAACCTCAATAAAGTCTCGCCTATTGATACTGAAAAGCGTCATATACCTTCGTTACCTAAAGTGAAAAAACACTTAGTTGGCAAGGCAATGAAAGACTCTCATGTGGTAGTGGGTAAATGTTCAGACTTGAGAAAATACGGTAACTTAGAAAATTTGGCTGATAAAACAGTCATTACTTCTTTTGTAACCGATGAAGATTTTGAATTTTTCAAAGAAGTAAAAGTCAATTTAGCTATCGATGTCTCACCGAGTGTGTTTGACCAGATGGTGGGTGTTAGTGTACTTGAGGCAATGATTCTCGCAGCATCAGATATTCCTGCTGACGAGTTAGCTTGTGCAGATATTGAAGATATTATAAAAGAATTGGATATTAAGCCTCGCTTATTGCATCCAACGGGTGAGTTTAGAAATATTAAACGGTTTGCATTCGTTATACATCCGCTTTCTCAGGAGTATATTCGAAATGTTACGCCAATACCTAAGCGCTTTGCCCATACGCAATTAATGAACGCGGTTGAAAAGGCTATAGCGCATGCTCCGCCTATGATTTATTCAGAGGTTAAAGGCATTAAGTCACCTTGTGGTGCTGAGGCTGAAGGCTGGTTGATTACTGTTGGTGGTACACCCAAAGAAATGCTATCTCATAGCCCTGAGTTTACGTATAAGCGACTTCTTGCTGCATCAAAAATGGCTGAAAAGTTAGGTGCACAGATTTTAGGTTTAGGCGCATTCACTAAGGTTGTTGGTGATGCGGGCGTTACTGTTGCAAAAAGATCAAGTCTGCCTATTACTACAGGTAATAGTTATAGTGCTTCAGGTGCTTTATGGGCTGCTGCTGATGCGATGAAGCGACTCAAGTTAGTTAAAGCAGAAGAAGGTAAGAGAATCCCGGCTAAATCAATGGTTATTGGCGCTACAGGGTCTATAGGTTCTGTGTCGGCTCGCTTATTAGCGATGGCTTTCGATGAGGTGTATCTTGCTGGTCGAAATGAAAAAACGTTAACAAAGCTTAAAAATTCAATTCTTGAAGATACACCAGATGCGAATGTATTCATCACGACTAACCCGGATGACCAGTTAGGTGATATGGATGTTGTGGTAACGTCTACCTCGGGTGCTGGTAAGAAAATACTGGATATCATGAAGGTTAAGCCTGGGTGTGTTATTACCGATGTTGCTCGCCCACTTGATTTACCCGCCAATGAAGTAGCTAAGCGTCCTGACGTATTGGTTATTGAGTCTGGTGAAATTGAGGTGCCGGGTAAGTTAGATATGAGAAGTATTCAGTTGCCTGACAACGTTGTGTTTGCCTGCATGGCAGAAACCATTGTACTGGCACTTGAAGGACGTTTTGAGGTCTTCACTATCGGTCGAAACACTGAGTGGGAGAAAGTTAAAGAGATATACCGTTTGGGTATTAAGCATGGAATGAAGCTTGCCGCAATTTCGGGTGTAAACGGTGCTTATACAGATGCAGATATCGATAAGGTTAGAGAATTAGCTTTAGAGGCCCGCAAAACCTGGAAGTCTAGCTAGAAAAAGTAAATAAGCTGTAAATTACGACCACTGATTTATTAGTGGTCGTAAACAACCTTCTATAAGCCTGTTATAATCCTTTCTTGAACGCTTACATTATCAACTTTCTTAATATCGTAAACAACGACTGCATACTATGGCAAAGAATATGACAAAATTTGAAGCTCCAAGTTACTTACAAGATGCTAGTGAAAGATTATCTGCTGATGGATTTATTATCGGCGAATGCTGGTATCACGGTACAACATCAGGTTTGGCAAGCGTTATTCTTGAGCAGGGTTTAAAAGGGTCAGGTGATGCAGAGTTAAATAAGATGACCAAGAATGCGATGGCGACTATTGGGAACTCTTATACCGAGCGAAAAGAGCCTGTGTATTTAACGCAAAGTAAAGAGTTGGCTTATTACTGGGCTTGCCAAAAAGTAGAAGCGCGTAAAACTCACTTTGGCGTTGATGAGAATGCGGTTGTTTTGGCTGTTTCTCTGCCTGAAGAGTTAAATGAAAACGTAAAAACAGATGTAGGGGGCGCGACGATGTTGCTCGATGATGAAAATACCTATATTCAGTATTTACGTGAAATATACAGTCGAAATAAATTAAGTTTATCTGATCTTGATCCATCTACTGTGGGTCGGATGGAATATCTGAACCGATTGGGTTTGGCTTATTTTATTAAAGATATTCCTAGTAATAATGTTCAGATGCTAGAAGAGTAGTTTTAACGTGAATAGAAAAAAGAAAGTTAAAGATACGATTAAAAAGTGGACCAAAAGATCTAACGCTAAAAATCGTTTAAAAAACAAACCTAAATATATTTCAAAAGCTGAAAGAGAGAAGTTAGCGCTTGAAGAGGGTGCTGCTCCGCGTTCCGGAGCGGAAGAGAGTCTAGAGTCTGGAGATGAAACTAATGCATCCTAAAGAATCTAAGGGACATGACTTTACCAAGAAAAAGAAGGTTTCTGTATGGGTTTCTCAACACCCATACGAGGATATTCCAGATGAGTATTTTGAAGAAACGTTCAGTAAGAAAAATACTAGAGCAGTAAATACCTGGTCTGAAGGTTATAATCTTAACTATTTCAACCCTGAAAACATGGAAACTAATGGTGCACAGGCTGGCACTGTCAGTGTTAAAAAAGCAGCAGGGGAATGTTCGTTTTCATCGTCTTATATTGATGTGTTAATGAGCAAAGCAAGGAAGAAGAAGTTAGAAAATATTACCTGGATCATATTACTCTTCGAATATGAATACAGTGCAAAACTTTCAGGTGTTGAAAAAGATAAGTATACGACCTTTTTGGGCGCTTTTACTTATGATGATGAAGCTGAAAACGTACATGAGGTTGAGGAACTGTAGTTTTAGCTACAGTTCTTCTGCATCTCTTATGCGTTCTTTGCGTTCTTGCTCTTCTGCAAACGCGGCTTTAATCTCTTGAACCACAGAGTCTACGTCAGCTTCTTGTGTATCTTCTGCAAAAAATCCTGTTAGCTCTGTTTCAGGCGTAAGATCACCTTCCTCGTATAAGGCCCACATTTCTTTTGCGTACTTGCTCTCTAGTAATTCGGGGGCGTATTGTCCGTAATAGGCGGTCATGTTGTTAATGTCACGGGCAAGCATGGTTTCTGCATGGTTATTTGCCGCGGCATCAACGGCTTGGGGTAGATCTATAATAACGGGGCCATAGTCATCGACTAATACATTAAATTCTGAGAGATCGCCATGTACGATACCCACGCAAAGCATTCGTTGAACGTATTGCATGACAATCGTGTGATCTTCTCGTGCTTGTTCAGCTGACATGGATACATCATTAAGGCGAGGGGCTACTTCACCAGAATCATCGGTAACGAGCTCCATAATTAATACGCCATCAAAGCATCCGTAGGGCTGTGGTACACGCACACCTGCACTGGCTAGCTTATAAAGAGCATCGACTTCAGCGTTGTGCCAAATGTCTTCCTGCTGCTTGCGGCCAAATTTGGAGTTCTTTTCCATGGCGCGTGCGCGACGGCTATTTCGTACTTTTCGGCCTTCCTGATATTGCACGGCTTGCTTAAAGCTACGCTTGGCAGCTTCTTTGTAAACTTTAGCGCAGCGAATCTCTGAGCCGCAACGCACAACATAAACAGTGGCTTCTTTACCGCTCATAAGTTGGCGCACAACTTCGTCGACTATGCCGTCTTCAATTAGTGGTTGTATTCTTTTTGGAGTTTTCATAGCGCTCTTATACATTAAAATGGCGAAGGATGGAATAGCTATGTAAAGAACGACTTAGAGTGGTAAATAAAAAGGGTTGACTACATAAGGAATATGTATATAATGAAACCCAGCTTGAAAGTACGACCTATATTTATGCACAACCATTTCGATGTCTCGTTTTAGTAGCTCGTCCTGTTTTCATAAGTAATAGCAACACATTTCAGCCAATCTAACTTTATGCTCGTATTGAGTTAAAGTTTTTAATTACATATTGAATAATAGGATATTATTATGTCTACAGTTACTGGTACAGTTAAGTGGTTTAACGAATCTAAAGGTTTTGGTTTTATTGAGCAAGAGTCTGGTCCAGACGTTTTTGCTCACTTCAGCGCTATCAACAGCTCTGGTTTCAAAACTTTGACTGAAGGTCAAAAAGTTGAGTTCACTGTAACTCAAGGTCAGAAAGGTCCTCAAGCTGAGAACATCGTAGCTGTATAATTTATACTGCTATTGATTCTCTTGACCCTTTAAGGGTTTGAGAACTATAAGAAAGGCGACGCCATTAGGCTTCGCCTTTTTTCGTTTTTAAGGAATAAAATGACCCTTCGTCAATGGCTTCAGTCTGAACCTTTCACGCTTAGTATGTCCTCAGGTTTCTTTAGTTTCTTTGCACATTGTGGGATGCTCTCTGCGTTAGAGCATGAGGGTGTGTTGCCTGCAAAAATAACAGGATCAAGTGCGGGTGCATTAGTAGGTGCGTGTTGGGCTTCGGGTTGTTCATCTGAGGAGCTCAAGGAGCGCTTATTTGAGCTAAGCAAGAATGACTTTTGGGACCCGTCAATTGGATTGGGTTTACTTAAAGGGCGGTTGTTCAGGCAAATGGTGTCGGATATTTGTAAGGTAGAGTCTCTTCAGGCATGTCGTGTTCCTATTGAAATTTCCGCATTTGATCTTTTAACATTAAAAACTCACACCTTAACGCAAGGTTCTATTCAGTCGGTTGTTTCTGCTTCTTGTGCTTTTCCGTTTCTTTTTCAACCTGTAAGGGTGGGTAAGCGATATTATCTTGATGGTGGAATAAAAGATCGTCCGGGCATGTTGGGGCTCGCTGAAGGTGAGCGGGTTTTTTATCATCATATTGCTTCAAGATCACCTTGGCGACGAAAGAACAGTGCTGCCTTGAATATCCCGCAAAGAGACAATATGCAAACACTCGTTATTCAAGGCTTGCCAAGAGTAGGTCCTAACTCTATGGAGCAGGGAAAAGACGCCTATAAAATGGCTAAAGAGGCAACCTTATCAGCATTAGATGAAAGAATTTCTTGTTAAAAATTATTAACTTGTGTGACCTAGTATTACTATAAATAGTGACTGATGTCTCGTTAACTATCCTTCGTTTTTATTAACTTCTCCATAAAAACATGCGGTTATAAAGTTATCTTAATCTATTACTTTATGTGTGGTTTTTCGTTAACTCATAAATACTGCTATGGGTAATCACTAATATTCACAAGACTTATAGTGGATATATTTTCTATATATTTCATTTATTGTCTGTTTTTCATTAGAATGCCCACCTGAAATGATTACACCGGTAACTAGCCACTAAAACGGCTAGCTCTATTTACACTAAAAATGAAGGATTGACCTATGTCATATCAAGACGATATCAAATCGGTTGCAGCAGTAGTAGAAGCTAATGGTGATAGCTGGGCAGCAATCAACCCAGAGTCAATTGCACGCATGCGCGCTCAAAACAAATTCAAGACTGGTCTTGATATAGCGCAATACACTGCTGATATCATGAATGCTGACATGGCTGCATTCGACGCAGACAAGACTAAATACACACAGTCTCTAGGTTGCTGGCACGGTTTTGTTGGCCAACAAAAAATGATTTCAATCAAGAAGCACTTCGGTGGAAAAACTGACCGTCGTTACTTGTACCTTTCTGGTTGGATGGTTGCTGCTTTACGTTCTGATTTCGGTCCACTTCCTGATCAGTCTATGCACGAGAAAACTTCTGTTGCAGCGTTGGTTAAAGAGCTATACACATTCCTACGTCAAGCTGATGCACGTGAACTAGGCGGTCTTTTCCGTGCTCTAGACGCGGCTACTGAAGCTGGCGATTCTGCAGAAGTTGCTAAAGTTCAAGCGGCTATTGATGGTCACGTGACTCACGTTGTGCCAATAGTTGCAGATATCGATGCTGGTTTTGGTAACGCTGAAGCGACTTACCTAATGGCTAAGCAGATGATCGAAGCAGGTGCTTGTTGCCTACAGATCGAAAACCAAGTTGCTGATGAAAAGCAATGTGGTCACCAGGACGGTAAAGTAACTGTTCCTCATGCTGACTTCCACTCTAAGATTCGTGCATTGCGTCACGCTTTCCTTGAGCTAGGTATCGACAACGGTCTTATCTGTGCACGTACAGACTCTGAAGGTGCTGGTCTTACTAAAGAAATCGCTGTTGTTAGCGAGCCAGGCGATTCTGGTGATATCTATAACTCTTACTTAGATGTTGAAGAAATCGACGTAGCTGACATGGCTGAAGGCGATGTTGTATTTAATCGTGGTGGCAAGCTAGTTCGTCCTAAGCGTTTACCTTCTGGTCTATATCAGTTCCGTCAAGGTACTGGTCATGAGCGTTGCGTATTCGATTGTATTGGTGCTCTAAATGCAGGCGCTGATCTACTTTGGATCGAAACTGCAGTACCAACAGTAAGCGAAATTGCTGGAATGATGGATGACGTTCGTAAAGTGCATCCAAACGCGAAGCTTGTTTATAACAACTCTCCTTCGTTCAACTGGACTTTAAACTTCCGTCAGCAAGCATTTGACGCAATGGTTGAAGCGGGTGAAGATGTTTCTGCATACAATCGTGATGAGCTTATGCAAGCTAAGTATGATGATTCAGAATTATCTGCTACTGCTGATGCACGTATTAAGACTTTCCAAGCAGATACTGCTCGTGAAGCTAACGTATTCCATCACTTGATCACTCTACCTACTTATCACACGACTGCATTGTCTGTTGATAACTTGGCTAAAGAGTACTTCGGTGAGCAGGGCATGTTAGGTTATGTTGCTGGCGTACAGCGTAAAGAGATCCGTCAGGGTATCGCTTGTGTTAAGCATCAGAACATGTCTGGTTCAGACATGGGCGATGACCACAAAGAATACTTTGCTGGTGAGCGTGCTCTTAAAGCGGGTGGTGCTAAAAACACATCTAACCAATTCAGCTAGTACTAGTAAAATAGTATTGAATTGAGTTAACCGATCAGAAATTGCTGATCGGTAGTGTTAAAAAAAGGCCAAACACATTATGTGTTTGGCCTTTTTTATTGCCTGCCTATTAAATTCGTGTATGGGTAATTTATTTACTATATATCACGTGAATGGTAATGTGCACTGAATAATTATTTAAGGTGCCGTGTATTAATGGATATCAGCAGAGTAGATCTAAATTTACTAATCCATCTAGACGTATTGCTACGTGAGCAAAACGTCACCAAAGCCGCCAGCCATTTAGGCATTACCCAGCCAGCCATGAGCAATGGTCTAAAACGTTTGCGTCTCCTCTTTAAAGATCCTCTGCTTGTTCGTACTTCTGAAGGAATGGCTGCCACTGAATTAGCCCTTGAGCTAAAACCTGCTGTTCGCGAAATTTTATTTAACATTGAAAAAGTAATTCAGCCAGATAGAGGTTTTGATTTGGATAGTAGTCGTGTTTTTCGAATTATGGCGAGTGACTATGCAGAATCTACACTCATACCTGATGTACTAAGTGCTGTGCGCCAAAGAGCGCCAAACGTAACGCTGGATATACTAACGCCTAGCGATGTTTCATTTGAGGATGTGGAGCAGGGGCGTGTTGATATGGCTATTAACCGCTTTGAAACATTACCTCAGTCATTTCACCAAAAAACGATTTGGAATGATACATTTTCATGCTTGATGAATGTGGACAACGAAATATCAAACAACTTTACCCTTCAAAATTATTTAGCCGCCAGTCATATTTGGGTTAGTAAAACAGGCTTTGGTGTTGGGGTGGGTATGAATCCTAAAGATGTTCAGCGTTTAGGGTGGGTTGATGAAGCCTTAAATGAAATAGGTGAAAAACGTAAGATTAGCGTATTTACGCGTCACTATCAGGTTGCGATGTTATTGGCTCAGCAAAATGACCTTATAGCTACTTTGCCAAGTAGGGCTGCGCGTTTAAAGAGGGATAACCCAAAATTGGTAGCAAAAGAGCCCCCTTTTTCTATCCCTGCATTTGACTTGAAGATGGCGTGGAGCCCTTTACTACATCATAATGCCGGACATAAATGGCTAAGACGCTTGATTGTTGATGTAGCCGAGAAAACTTTGTCTTAGCATTACTTTTTAAGTAATTATATTTTTTATTTGTGTTTTGTCGGCCCACTCCAATATGGATATGAGCGAGTTAAAGTCGTTTTCTAGTGTGGCTTTTAGATTCATTCTTTCTTCCGTTATAGGGTGTGTAAAGCTAATTTCTGTTGCCGCGAGTAATAATCGATGAATTCCGTGTTTTTCTTCAAAAACCCGATTGTGCTTGCCTTTTCCATGCTTTGCATCGCCGATAATTGGATGACTTATATGTTTTAAGTGTTTTCTTATCTGGTGTGTACGCCCTGTTCTTGGGTATGCCGCGATGAGTGAGTAGCGAGTGCTCGGGTAGCGGTCAACAGTATAGGGAAGCTCTATAGTGGCTAAGCGCTTATATAGGGTGAGAGCTTCTTGGGGTTCCCTTTGTTCTACCATTTTCTTTTGATGCTTGAACATAGCCGTTTCTTTAAGTGCATGTCGGATAATGCCCCCTAGAGGTGTATGACCCCTTACCATAGCGATATAGGTTTTCTTAACTGTATTGTTTTCAAATTGTTCGCCAAGCTTTTTAGCTATTTCGGGAGATAGCGCAAATAGTAGTAATCCAGATGTTGGCTTATCTAGGCGGTGTACAGGGTAAACCCACTGACCAATCTGATTACGCAATATTTTCATTGCATAGCGTGTTTCGTGTTTATCTATTGGGCTTTTGTGAACCAGCAAACCAGAAGGTTTGTTAATGACGATGATATGTTGGTCTTGATAGATGATATCTAGTATCTCTTGCTTACTACTTTCTGACTCGTCGTTAATCAAGGTTACTATCGCCTTTTATAATACACTTTGAAGATATTTTGGTTATATTTCTGAGAATATGAAAAATGGTACTGATAATCTTTAGCTTACATAATAGAATGCTATTAGTTTTGTAGCCTTAATAAGTAGTTTTGGCATCTCATTAGCCTCATATTAATATAATAATATCATTAAAGCCCTATGTTGACGTTAGGTGCTAGTTGAGAGAGTCAGTAAAATCGGTATGACTGAGATAGAAAGTAAGAAAATAGTAGAACTCAATTTACCCGTACTTAAGCACCGAACTGATAGTGTGCTACGAGGAGCGGGTGGCTTTGCTGTTAGCACCGTGAAGCTCCCTAAAGCATTCTGGCCATTGGCTCAGTTATTTATACAAGAAGAAGATGTAAGTCGAGAAATGCTTGCGGAGGATCTTGATAATTTATTTGTGGTGCTCTATCAGCATCCTCTTTCTGAGCATTCACGTTTATTTACAACGTATCTTAGAAAGTACAAATTACTTCCTAATGAAGAGTCTACCGAAAACCTGATTCGTTTTCTTGTAAAGCAGGTAGTTGCGCGTAGTCCTGTTGAAATACCCGATGTTATTCTGGATGAATTCTGGTCGTTTTTCCATGAGCTTATTAGCGCACCTGAATTAAAAGGTTTGGTTGAGCTTAACCTTGATATTGTTCGTTTGGTGCTAAGAACCTATGAACCTTTATTAGTTGAGTTAATTAATAAAGTTAAGCATATTCGTAAGATTAACCAACTTGCTGCCACGGATATGATTCAAAAAGTAGAGGTGTTGAGGGGCGACTTAAAGATTCTGCGTCGCCAGATAAAGGCGATTCGTTATATTAAACCTTTTTTACAAACAGACCCTAAAGACTTCTCTGGGCAAGCAGAAATAATTGCAAAGATGGTTCGGGAGTTTGGCCCTCTATTTATAAAGATGGCTCAGGTCGCGGCGGCTAATGCTGATTTATTGCCGAAAGAAATTGCCTCTGAGTTAGCTGTTTTTCAGGAAGATGTAGAGCCTATGTTGCCTGAAGATGTGATGCAGGCTTTTATGGAAGTGCATGGTAAACCTCCACAAGAAGTCTACTTTAACTTTGATATTGAAAAGCCCTTAAAGTCTGGCTCTATTGGTTCTGTTTACCTTGCAAAGAAACCCATTATAAAAAATGGTGTAGAGATTTTAGTACCGGTGGTGATAAAGGTTGCTCGGCATAATATTGAGCGAGAGTTTCAAATGGGAACCTTAGCGATCGAATTAATGCTTATGAGTAGTCAGTATTGGGCGCCTCACTCTAAATTACTGCCATTTTTATCTGCTATGTCAGACCAGATGAAAGAGTTTACTAAAGGTTTTGAGCAAGAGCTTAACTTTGAAGATGAAGCTCTTATTCAGCAGCGGTTTGTAGAGCGTGCTCAAAAGTCTCAAGTATGGCATGTACCGGAGCTTTACTTTTCATCTACCCGAATACTTGAAATGGAGTATTTGGAAGACGCAATGGCGATAAAGCAAGCTGTTGCTGAGCTTCACGGGAAAAAACGCAAACGCTTTCAGAGAAAGGTAGCAGAAAATTTTATCTTCACCATTCTTGAACACCTTGTTGTCCATCAGGAATTTCATGGTGACCTTCACCCAGGCAACATAATGGTAGGCGCAGATGCTCAGTTGTATTTAATTGACTGGGGTAATGCAGTTGATATGAAAGGTAAGTGGGCGCTTATATGGGATTACCTTATATCGGTATTAGCCGGTGATACAGAGCGTTTGGCACAAGTGCTGGTTGAGATGAGTACCGAGCCAGAAGAAAATGCTAAACGCATTGATGAAATAAAACTGGCTCTGGAAGAAACCTTATTGAAAAAGAATGTGACGCCGCTGAGTAAAAAAATAGTAAGAACGCTATATAAAGAAGGCTCCGAAGGGCTTCATAGTCGATTGCAGGCAGCGATGCATTTAATGTCAAATACCTATCAGCTAGGTTTGGTTATGGAAAGCGGCTATTTACATTTATCCCGTTCTATTTTTGCTATGGTGGGTACCTACCTTAATATGTATAAAGGTATGTCTAAGGTCACCATGACACTAGATTTTATTAAAGATTTGTCACTGTTTCCAGTCAATTTAGCTAAAGATAGACTGATGCTTAAACGTGATGAAGTTCGCCGTATTTTTACCGTGAGTGAGTAAGTTTTATGTCTTCACAAGAGCCACACTATGACGACTTCAAGTTAATAGAGTGTAATGACTGGTTTGTTATTATAGATAAAATGCCAGGTATATCATTTCATACTGAAGATGACGTGCTCGGTATTGTTGAGCGTGTTAAAGCGGCTTTAGGCTTTAAGGAGCTTTATCCTGTACATCGATTAGATAAATTGACGTCTGGATTACTTATTTTAGCCAGAACAGAAGAGAGTAACAGGGAGTTATCAAGGCTTTTCAGAGAGCGCCTTGTAGAAAAGTATTATCTAGCTATTTCAGATCGTAAACCTACCAAGAAACAAGGTTTAATAAAGGGTGACATGGAGCGTTCTCGACGACGTTCATGGAAGCTATGTAAAACGACGGAAAACCCTGCTATCACTCAGTTTGTTTCGACCTCACTTGAGCCCGGGAAGCGCCTTTATCTAATGCGCCCTAAAACCGGCAAAACTCACCAGATAAGAGTGGCATTAAAAAGTATTGGTGCCCCTGTTATGGGAGATAGCATATATAGCGCTGAAACAGCCGGTCAGTGGGATAGAGGCTATTTACATGCCTTTGCTTTAGCATTTGAGTTTGGTCAACAGAGCTACCGCTTTACAAGCTTGCCTTCAATAGGTGAACATTTTATAAGCCCGATTTTTAAAGACGTTATTCAGCAGTATTCACAGCCATGGTTGTTAAAGTGGCCTGAGGTTAAAGCTTAGCAGCTAAATAGCTTTAACTTTATTTTTGCCACATCTGCTGCATTGATAGCTAGTCACTAGTTTACCTTGCTTAACATCAAACTGCTTTTCAGTAATAATAACCCACTTATGGAAGCCGCTTTTGCACAGCGTGTTTCCTTTGTGTTCTTCTTTAAGAGACGGGCGTTTGAATTGCACGACGTTAGACATTAGAAAGCCTATAGTTAATCATAATAAAAAATAAGTAAATGAACGCTTTTGCGTTCCATTTAATAATAGAGCTGGGGTGATACGTTATCACGTTAACATTTGATAAGAAATTGAATAAGAGCAGCTTCATTCCATGCTGAATCGGCAGTCTAAGATCATTTTCTCGATATTGCTGGTTGTCAGTATCTTACTGCATGCCATTGCTTGGTGGTGGGTGGATGTTAAAGAACTCTTCAAGCCAGACCCTTTAGAAAGTACAACGGTTCAAGTGACACTGCAACAGCCTCCCGAGCCCCCACAGCCAAATCCTCTGCCTAAAGAAAAACCAGCCCCTAAACCCCAAAAGAATAAACAAGACAAAGTAGAGCCTGTTGAGCAAGAACAACATCTACCTATGCACAATGCAGACACATTTTCTTCGTCAAATAATACAGACCGTGAAGTGAATAAATATAAACCCGATGAACTGGTCGGCGAAGATAGTTCTGATACCTTGGGCGAAAAAGCAAAAGAAAAGAAAAAAGAGGCAATAGAAGATAGTAAGCCTGAAATTAAAAAGAAAAAGCAGGTTGTGGTAAATGATCAGCCAAAGAATAAACAACAAGAAAATAAAGAGCCTAAACCTGATAAAAGTGACCAGCTCAGTGAAACAAAAAGTAAGCAGGTTTTTAGTGAGAACAAATCTGATAAATTGAAGATGCAGAATCTTTATTTGAAACGAATGATGCAACAAATTACAGAGAAGCTAATTACTCCAAGAAAAGCAGTAAGGGAAGGGAGGGGGACAATTGGCATTGTATTAAATGGTGAGGGTTATCTGGTTAATGCCACAATTACTCAAAGTAGTGGTGATTTTGTTTTAGATTTAAGTGTAATGGAGGCTATAAAACGAGTACACCGCTATGAAGTACCCGATGCCATTGCGGTTGCTGAACAATATTATACCCAATTAACTATTCGTTATGATCATACTATTTTTGACCCGTAGAAGAAGGGCGGAAGTAGTTACCGAATAGGTACTTTATTAAGTTATAATCCTCTTTTTTTAAACGAGACTAGTTCCTATGCAAAATACCTCACAGGTTATTATCAGAAACCTAAAAGAATTTGATGCGTCATCTTTATTGGTTGTTGGTATGCCCGATGATGATTTATTAGGTGAACTATCTTACAAGCAAGCTTTCACCTGGGATTACTCTGTATATTCTACGCTTTCGAAGCGTGGTTTCGAGAACGTATCTTGGGGAGCGACCTTAGAAACAGATCAAACCTTTAAACAAGTTTTGATGTTTATGCCAAAATCTAAGCCTGAATTAGACCTTTTGTTTGCAATGGTCTCATCAACATTAGAGATGGGGGCTGAGCTTTTTCTGGTGGGGGCTAAAAAAGAAGGTATTAACAGTGTATCTAAAAAGCTTCAAGTAGTTGGGGAGCATCCTGAAAAACTTGATTCGGCACGTCACTGTCAGTTATGGAGTGTAATAAAAACAGTTAAGAATAAACCTTTTAACCTAGATGACTGGCTAAAAGAATATGAAGTTGTGTCAGGTGACGATCAACTAACCGTCATATCAATACCGGGTGTGTTCAGCCATGGCCGTCTTGATGACGCAACCTCTCTGCTACTTGATAATTTAGGTAAAATCCCTTCTGGTAGAATACTTGATTTCGGCTGCGGCTGTGGCGTATTAGGTGCCATGTTGGTAAAGAAAAACCCTGAAGCGATGGTTGAGCTTATTGATATTAATGCGCTTGCCTTATATTGCGCAGAAAAAACATTAGCCAGAAATAACCTTAAAGGAAAAGTTTACCCTTCAAATGGTTTTCAGGATGTAACCGGTCGATTTAACGGAGTGTTTACCAATCCTCCTTTTCATAGCGGTGTTAAAACAAATTACGCAACGACTGAAACCTTTATACGCAAATTGCCAGATCATATGACTAAAGCGGCACCTTTACGCCTCGTGGCTAATAGTTTTCTTAAATACTCAGATATCATTGATGGTGCATTAGATCGTTTTGAAGCTGTTACAGAAAGTACTAAGTTTCGTGTATACAAGGCCTACAGGTAAGAGCAACGGCTAATCTGATGAGTAAAACTATTAATCAAGAAGACCGTAATTTTGACGGTCTTGCTGAGCATTTTAAGAAAAAGATTTATGGTTCCTCAAAAGGTGAAATTAGACTTCAGTTGTTATGGGAAGACTTAAGTGACCACCTACTTAATGACATTGACAAAGAAAAGTCACTTTCAGTATTAGATGTTGGGGGAGGCATAGGGCAGATATCTGCCCGATTGGCTCAGTCTGGTCATAATATTACGCTCACAGATATATCAACCGATATGCTTGCATTGGCTGCCGAGCACTTTTCTGAACAGCAGGTATGCGATTCACATTATCAATTAAAAAACCTTTCAATAAACCAACTTGAACAGCTAGAAAAAAATTCTTTTGATCTAGTTGTATTTCATGCGGTACTTGAATGGCTAGCTGACCCTGAAGCGGGCTTAAAGCAAGTGATGACCCACGTTCATGAAGGGGGGTATATTTCTCTCATGTTCTACAACAAGCACTCGGTTATCATGAAAAATTTACTTAGAGGCAACTTTCGTAAAGTTGTTTCAAATGATTTTGTAGGTGAAAGAGGAGGGCTCACACCCATTAGTCCACTAGACCCTGAAGATGTATATGGCTGGCTTGCATCTGCTGGTTTTTCGGTGGTGAGTAAGACTGGTATTAGAGTTGTGCATGATTACTTAACGCGGGACTTACAGGCTAGTCGTAGTTATGAAGATATCTTGCATATGGAAAAGCTACTGTGTCGTCAAGAGCCTTATTTATCGCTTGGCCGTTATATACATGTGATTGCTCGTAGAAATTAAGGTAGTAAATTTAGCGGTGTACTCGTTGTCGTAATGCGCTGGGCGTAAAGTATTCTTTAGGTGGGAATTCATTACTGAAAACTTCGGAGTGCCGCTCCTCATTGGTTAAGCCTTGAACATGATAATTTCCTGTTCGAAGGTCATGAAAGGCGTCAGCAGACGATAATACCCCAGGTAGTTCATAGAAATTTTTAAGATAAGCAATGCTGATACGCCATAGCTTACCCGACAGATTATACTGGTCTGCTGTGGCAATACTCCAACTGTCTTCATCAAGATAATATGTTCTTCGGCTATAAATGTGTCGACTTTTCTTTTTAAGTGTTGCTTCAACTACCCATACTCGATGTAGTTCGTAGCGAGTGTAATCAGGGTTTATATGGTTTGGTGTAAGCAGTGCTTCATAACTAACGGAAGGTGATGTCAATTGATAGTTATTATAGGGAATATAAATTTCTTTTTTACCTAGTAACTGCCATGAAAAACGGTCTGTTGCACCATTGAATATATCGGTGTCGTCGGTTGTTCTTAAGCTCTCAGCAAGCAGCGCTGGGCTATCATAGCTTACATTAGGGATACGTCTGACTCGGTGGCTGCCTGCATCATAACCCCACACTTGGCGAGGTTTTTTACTTTGGTTCAATGTGTCTACTGTTAACAGTGCTCCACCTGCCAGCCGGGCAGGCTCTATGATAAAAGATGTGTAATAAAATAAAATATTGTCATAGGCATTAGGGTCTTTTCTGGGTTTATAGAAATTAAAGCTCACTTCCTGTTTTGTTCTAAGTGAATTAACTATGCCGTTGTTGAATGCTACCGCTTCAAAGGTTACGCGTTGAAGAAGGATTCCTCTCCAGCGAACCAGGTGATTCCAAATAGCCTCTAGTCCATTTTGGGGTTGAGGGAAAGGTATACCCCCTAAGGCATTCTCAATTCCCATGCCGTCTTCAGTCAAAGTGGCTGAATTTTTGTTTTTCTCCGTATTTTCCAGTACCCATTCAGGGAATGAGGCTGAACGGTGGGTTGGATATACAGGCATTTTAAACGTTTTAGGGTAGTGTTTAAGTAAGGCTATGTGGCCTTCCGTTAAATTTTTCTTATGCTTTTTCCAGTTTTCATTCGTAATGATAAATAAAGGCTTTTCTTTTTCATATGGGTTTTTATGATGAGGGCCTGTTCTTTCTCGTTGTGTAAGGCCGCCTTTCCATTCAGGGATTGACCCATTAGAGTTTGCAGATCTCTCTGCTCCCATACGAGTGATAGTATTAGCCGCCAAGCAGGCATTAACAATAAAGTAACTAAATACTAAAGCGGTTAAATATTTTATATATACAGGTTTAAGCATTGTCTAAAACCACTGATTTGAAGATGCAACGATTTCTTCCTTGTTCTTTTGCGGTATAGAGTGCGCTATCGGCAACGGTTATAAGTTTTTCATGGTTGAAATGGGCAGGAGGAATTACTGTAGCTATCCCTAGGCTGGCGGTGAAGCTAATAGTTGAACTCTCTGTCTCGATGTTTAATTGACCAATACTCACTCGAATAAGCTCAGATAAGGCTTTAGCATGGTCTTTATCCGTATTGGGTAGAAGTATGATGAACTCTTCACCCCCATAACGTGCGACTAGATCACTTTTCCTTCTCATAAGGTCTGTTAAGGTGGCTGACATCTCTATGAGACACTTATCTCCCGCTTGATGACCATAGTTATCGTTAATTGATTTGAAGTGATCAATGTCGAGCATGATGAGTGAAATAGGGGTGTTTGAACGGTTACTTTTGGCTACCTCCACCTCTAATGTGTCATCAAAGTATTTCCTATTTTTAAGGTTAGTGAGGCCATCGGTAATGCTAAGTTCTTTAAGCTTATGCTCTCTTGCGTCCAGTTGTTGTCGCATATTATCCATAGTGATACTTAATAATTTAAGTTCATCTTCTGAAGATACTTTGATCGCACTTAAATAATCGCCATTTGCGACTTTATTAGCTGAACGTATTAATGTTTTTATGTTGAGTTTTATAGAATAGAAGAAACCAATATATAAATAGATAAATAACAAACCGATGGTTGCTACTAAAATGTAAAAAACTTTTAAACTATTTATTTTTTCTTCATATATATCATTTTGTATGGCGTCAGCAATATTAAATGCACCTTCAATAAAAATATAAACCTGCTCAATGTCCTGTGTAACCGCGTAATAATAAAGGTAGGGGTCGTAGTTTTGCTCTAATGATTGAATGAGTTTATCGTCAAGTAAGTTGCGAGTATTTATGAGCGCTCTAATAACGGGGGCTATCATGGGTGACGCATGCTTAATTTGAAGTGTAGATTTAATAGACTTTAGTTTTATAGTTAAGTTTTCAATTTCATGGTTTAAGGTTTGGTAGGTTGTATCAATGGCATCAGCACCGTTCGAGCTAATATAGTGTTGTGTTAGATAATAAGTGCCATATGTACGTGCTTTGCCTAGGGGTTTAGATAGCTGGTACATATCGTTAAGTATAAGGTTTATTAATGCAACAACACTTTGATCTGTACTAGAGGTAATGTTGTACTTGTTTTCAAGAGATACTCTCCACGCTCTTGCTTTTTCAACTCGTAGCTCTGCGTTGTCAAACAAATAGACGATTCTAACGGCTTCCATTCCAGGTGCGATACCAAGAGTAGAAACCTCTTCTTTTAGATCTTTTATAAAGTCTTGAGTGTATTGCTGTTGATAAAGATCAGGGGAGGCTTCGATTTTATTAATTAAGGCGAGTGTTTTATCTTGAGTTTTATTAAAGCCAAAATCAATATCTTCAACGCGAGCGAGAAAAGCCAGAACATGATTATCTCTTAAATTTTCAAGTTCCCTTATAAGTTGGGTAGATAACCTAATATGTTGTAAGCCTGTCTGTTGCTCCTGTACTCGTTCTACTGATATGTGGAACTGTATTGCAAGGCTTGTTGCAATGACAATGAGCGGAACAGCTATGAGTGAAGCAATAAGTGTAAACTTGTTACTATAGCTCAAGCTATTCATTAAGCGGAAAGAGGGGTAAATAAATTTATTCATGGAGTACAGCTACACCAAAATACAGTCAATAAATAATTGCAGTATACAAAGTGTAGCATTAAGAACAGGTTGTGGTGGTTTGATTAGTTATAATGATTGTGAACTAATGTTAAATTCACTCGTACTTCTTTAATTCTTCTATAGTTTTTAATCTTGCTTGTCTTCGAATGCTGGCTTGTTGAAATCGTTTTTCCTGTAATTTTGATTCTGCAATAAGTGAGGGCACAGAGGCAGGCTTGTTGTTTTTATCAAGAGCAACGAAAGTGAAGTAAGCTGAAAGAATATGCTTGTTTTCACCTGTATAGCTATTTTCAGCTTCTACTTTAACACCTATCTCCATAGAAGAGCTCCATGCCCTGTTAACAGATATCTTGAATAATAAGGTGTCATTTTCTTTAGCAGGAGCCATGAAATGTATTGAGTCAACCGATGCAGTCACACAAACATGGCTGCTGTGCCTTTCAGCAACGACGAGTGAGAGTCGGTCACACTTGGCCATGATCATGCCTCCAAACGCAGTGCCGTGGGCATTTAGATCATTGGGGAATACTTTATAAACATGACCCTCAATAGCTGACTCAGAAACTGTTTTACTTAAGACTTTTGACATTTTTTTACTCATTTATCTAACTTGAATGATTAAGGTGTGTGAGGTTAAAATAAAAAATTATTAATATAGTTGTAGTATACAAAAAACAGTAACATAAACACCGAACTTATTTTTTAGGTTAACTATAAAGGGATAGAGATGTTTAACAAGGCGTCGACCGAGAATATGCAGCTTCCTTCCGCTAGTTCGGCTTTGCCGGGTCGCTCAACATCCGTAGAAATTGCCACGTCTCACTATGTAAATGGCAATCCTATTCAAGCCCCTTACCCAGAAAACCTTGAAAAAGCGTTGTTTGGTTTTGGGTGCTTTTGGGGGGCAGAAAAGAAAATGTGGAGTATTGAAGGGGTTTACATTACTTCTGTCGGTTATTCTGCTGGTTCTACCCCTAACCCAAGCTACGAAGAAGTTTGTAGTGGCTTAACTGGGCATAACGAAGTGGTTCTGGTGTTATTTGATCCTGAGCTTGTTAGCTATGAATCTATACTTCAGGTGTTTTGGCAGGCTCATAACCCTACACAAGGGATGAGGCAAGGTAATGATCAGGGCACACAGTACCGCTCGGGTATATATACTTATTCAGACAAACAATTTGAAACGGCATGCCATTCACTTAAGTGCTATGCAGAAAAACTTAAAGATTCAGGGTTTGGTGAAATAACAACAGAAATTAAAGCGGCTACTGATTTTTATTATGCAGAAACATATCATCAACAATATTTAGCGAAAAACCCTGGTGGGTACTGTGGTCTTGGTGGTACAGGGGTGGAGTGCTAATTAAAATGCAAAAAAAAGCCCCTGGGGTAAGGGGCAAGAAGTTACTAATGCATGCTAGTAGTAGATACTAACTCTGCATCAGTAAGGGGTAATCTTAATTAATTACTTTTTCTTTCAGTTCATTTGCTTTTTCAAGCAATGTTTTGAACTGACTTTCAGCTGTAGATAAATAGTTTTCTACCGCAGGCTTTACATTCTTATCGAACTTGATTTCAGCTTGAAATTTAGCATAAGCACTCATCATGCTTGCGTTCCATGTAAGCTGCTTTCTTGCGTCATAAGTTGCTGAGTCAAGACTCAAAATAAGGCGCTTAAGTGTTGGGTTTTGTTCTCTGATTTCTGAAATGATTTCAGAAATACTTTTCTCTTCGGTCTTTGTCGCACCCAGCTGAGAAAGTACTTTTTTACCTTCTTTAGCTGCTTTATCAAGTTGAGGCTTTAGTTGTGATTGAACTTTTTCACTAATGGCTTGAACTTGCTTAAACTGACTTTTAAATGCTTCTTGAATCATTACGGCCTCGAAATATTGTTAAGTCTACAACGTGTATATAAAGCTACCTGCTATCTATAAACCTATGTTAGGGAAAAAAGTTAGAATAAACACCCTAATTAGAAAAACTGTCTATATGTTACGTAATGCCTGAACTGTTGCCTTGGGTAATTATTTGTTATTTATCTTTTCCTCGAGACTTTACTCCATATTTGATGCAAAAAACTCATCTATGCTACTGATAAAGGATTAGTGCATGTTGTTCCTTTTTCGGATATTTAAAATATTGATAAGGAGTTCGTATGAATTATTTGAATGGTAGCGTCAGTGCTGGAAGTAAGCACTTATCTCCCTTGGTATTCCCTCTATTTGTTTTTTTTCTATTGTCAGTACTACTGCTATCAACAAGTTATTCTCCGGCATTGCATGCGCAGGAGCTGACGATTGATTCGGCAATTAATAAGGCCGGACGGCAACGAATGCTGACTCAGAGAATCTTAAAATCTTATTTGTTAATCGGTCAGAATGTTGATGCAGATTCAGCTCAAAGGCAGTTGGACCAAAGTATTGCCTTGTTTGAGCAACAGTTAGATGAGCTGGACGAATTTACAACTAACAGAGCGGTTAAAAAATCTCTAGAGAGAGTAGAAGGGCAGTGGCAAACTTTTCGTCAGCGTGTCATTGAAAAGCCTAATGCTAAAATGGCTCTAAGTATTATTAATGAAGGTGATGAGCTTCTGGTGAGTTGTGAGAAGGTGGTTAAAAACCTTGAGAAAATGTCTAATTCCACCAAGGGTAATGTCATTAATGTGTCAGGACGTCAGCGTATGCTCTCACAGCGTATAGGCATGCTATATGCGGCCCATAGTTGGGGGGTGGACAACCGTGCTGTTAGTAAAAATTTAGACATAGCGATTAAAGAATACGATGAAGCGCTTCTATTTTTACAGGTGACGCCTATTAATACTAAAAAAATAAATACCTCACTGACCAAAGTAGCCTCTAAATGGGAGTTTTCACGATCTGGCTTTAGCCAAATGGATAATGAACGTTATGTCCCTTTTATTATTCAGGTAACAACCGAGTCAATGTTGAAAAAAATGAATAAGATAACGGCATTATATGAAGGGTTGAATACTGAAGAAGCGGTGGCTAATCGCTAAATTTGCTTCATTTTGTAAGGGGTTTTATGAATAAAACATAAGACCCCGTTTCTTTTTTAGCGGAGAACTTAAAAAAAACGGTATAATGGCCGTATATCCCACCACTTAAAAGAATCCTCATGACTGAAACCGAATTTAAAACATCGCAAGGGCAATTGATCCTTCAACGTTACCCTATTAGAACGTCTGATAATCTTAGAGCGTGGGATGCTGCTGATGAACTGTTAGTAGGTTTCCTGCAGGATGAACTGGTTCTTGAACAAATAGTGGGTAAGCCCAATAGCCGTGTTTTAATCTTTGATGATCAATTTGGCGCACTTACGTCTGTATTGTGTCAGGCGGCTAATATTGCAAAAAAGCATGTAATTATTGATGTTATGACGGATTCATTAATTGCCGAGACAGCGATTACCCAGAACCTAAATAGTAACGATCTTCAAAGTGATTTTGCAGATGTTGGGTTTATGGATAGCACCAGCACTCCAGAAGATAACTATGATCTAGTTGTTTATAAGCTTCCCAAAAATCTTGCCTATTGCAGTGACGTAATGATGCGTCTACGCAAATGCATGAATGCTGATACTAAAATTATTGGCGCAGCAATGGTCAAGTATTTACCTTTAACTGCTTTGGCACTTTTAAATGAAACACTAGGTACAACTACAACATCGCGGGCAACTAAAAAGGCGAGGTTAATTTTCTCTGAATTTAATGCAGGCTTGTCCCCTGAAAATATTTACCCTACAAGCTATTCTACTGAAGAAGTGAATGGCGAATTAATTAGTTATTCTAATGTCTTTTCTCGTGACGGTCTTGATATGGGGACGCGCTTTTTGCTTCCTTTTATCCCTAAAACAGATCACTGGCTTACTATTGTTGATTTAGCCTGTGGTAATGGCGTGGTAGGCGTGGTTGCTGCACAAAAAAACCCAAAGGCAAATTTGATTTTTTGTGATGAATCAAAAATGGCTGTAGAGAGCGCACGTGAAAGCTTTGAAGCGTGTTGCGAGGGTCGAGAGGCTGATTTCTATCAGATGGATTGTTTAGATGAACTTGAAAAGCAGTCTGTTGATATGGTGCTTTGCAACCCTCCATTTCATCAACAAAATTCAGTGAGTAATCATATAGCTTGGCAGATGTTTAAACAGTCAATGGAGTGTTTGAAATCTGGCGGTACCTTGTGGGTTGTCGGTAACCGCCACCTTGGTTATGACGTAAGTATTAAGAAGATATTTGGTAACTCTCTCGTGATGGAGTCAAACAAAAAGTTCATGGTGATAAAAGCGACTAAGCGTTAAGGCTTAGCCCTAAACGCTCCACTGTATCAACAATAGTTTGGGTTTGGTGGTCAACTTCAAGGTTGATCACATCCCCTGTCTTAATCGTCCCAAATGTCGTTATTTCTAGTGTTTCAGGAATCAAGTAAACATTGAATTGATTCTCAATAACATCACCTACGGTAAGGCTGCAACCGTTTATCGCGACAAAACCCTTAGGGAGAACATATTTTATCCACTCGGTGGGTACTTCAAAAGTGATAATGCAGTTGTTCTCGGGCTTTTCAACGCTCACTACCTTTATGCCTGTGTGAATATGGCCTGATAACAAATGACCGCCAATTTCATCCCCAAAGCGTGCCGCCCGTTCAAAGTTAATAATACTCTTTTCTTTGAGTGCACCTAAGTTGGTGACCCTGAGTGTTTCTATCATGACGTCAAAATAGGCAATATTATCATTGAACTCAGATACAGTTAAGCACGTGCCATTTATGGCAATACTAGCCCCATGACTCACTTTATTTAGTGCATCACCAGGGAATTCAACTCCAATTCTTGATAGGTCATTTTTTTCAATAACGCTTTTAACAATAGCGGTGCCTTGAACTATGCCGGTAAACATAAAGGGCCTTATAAGGAAGTTAACAATTATTGATTAACTAAATTAGGTAATCAGTTGTAGTAATTATATCATACGCCTTTTGTTTGAATGTTTGAGTCGAGAAGTTATTAGTTCATTATGAAGATATTTCTAGCACCTATGGATGGTCTAACTGATCATATTATGCGAGACACATTAACCCGGATAGGGGGGATTGATGTGTGCGTAACTGAATTTGTGAGAATCACCAGTGCGCTATTGCCTGAAAAGGTCTATTACCGAATGTGCCCGGAGTTGCATCATGATGGTAAGACGCTTGCTGGTGTACCTGTGCGAATTCAGTTGTTGGGTAGCGACCCTGTGTGTCTCGCAGAAAATGCTGCGCTTGCGGCCTCACTAGGCGCGCCTGGAATTGACCTTAATTTTGGTTGTCCGGCCAAAACGGTTAATCGTAATAACGGTGGTGCTGTATTGCTTACCGACCCTGACAACTTGTATAACATTGTTAAGACCGTTCGACAGGGTATGCCTGAAAATACACCTTTAAGCGCAAAAATGCGTTTAGGGTACGAAGATAAAAGTCTGGCATTAGCTTGTGCTGAAGCCATTGAGGCAGGCGGTGCAAATGAGTTGGTTGTGCACGCCCGAACTAAAACTGAAGGGTATAAGCCCCCGGCCTACTGGGACTGGATTGCAAAGATAAAAGAAGTGGTGAGTTTACCCGTTGTAGCTAATGGTGAAATTTGGACTTACAAAGACTATCTTGATTGTAAAGAGCAAAGCCAGTGTGAGGATGTAATGCTAGGTAGAGGCTTGCTTAGTAACCCTTCGCTTGCGAATACATGTAAAAATAACGTGCATAGCAGTATAGCAACAGGATTAGGATCAGAATGGAGTGTGTTGTTAGGGGATATTGAGTTGTTTTTTTATGCTGCTCGAGAAGAAATGGAGCCGAAATGTGCAGCTGGACGTCTTAAGCAATGGCTACGTTATTTAGTGCGTGAATATGCTGAAGCTGAAGGCTTTTTTGATTCCATTCGAAAAGAAAAAAGCCCTCCAATTATTAGCGAAATAATCAAAGATTACCGCTCGGCGAACAGTGTTTAACCTAAGGCCTAGTGTTTATGTGACTCAACACGTGCCTTACTTAATGCCTTAAGTACATCTGCCCTTGTAATAATACCCACTACCTGGCCGTCATCAACAACAGGGAAGAGTTTTGGTCGTGGTCCTAGCATTTCACTAGCTAACTCGATAATTGATGCATTAGGAGAAACAGAGAGTGGGTTTTTACGCATGATATCTTGAGCGACTTGGTGGTCTTGGCTGTAGTAGCTATCGTTAACCATTTGCTTAAGACAGTCTTTTTCAGAAATAAACCCAATGAGCTGTTTGTTATTATCTAAAACAGGTGCACCCACGAGTTTATTTTTTATCAGTGACTTTACGACTTCTTCAACACTTGTTGTTGATGAAAAGTGTACTGTGACTGGCTTCATGTAGTCACTCACTAGAATGGCAGGAGTTGTCATTGTAGAACCTCTGATTTAAATTGCTTTTATTATGTAATGTATAGTCAGCTTTTACCAAAAAGGAAGTGCAGCATCTTAATAAGTTTATGCTATCAATTGATCAAAAAAAAGTGCTGACCTTGATCAATTGCAAAAACACTTAAAGAACAGATGGCTGTGGACGATATAGTAAGAACTTACTTTAAGCTTTGTAAATAACTGGTTGTCCCGCAGGCATAGGCAAAAAATGGAAAGTAACAAAAGAGAGCTGGGCACTAATAAAAGTATTGAGAGCGATGCCTTTGTTTCAGAGGGTGTTTCTGGTGCCGCTGCTTTTAAACCTGCCTCTTCAAAAGAAATGAAGAGAGCACAGGTGCGTAAAGAGAAAGAAGCAGAAGAACAAAAAAAGAATGCAGATGCAAGGCAGCAGCAACACATTAGGAAAAAGCTTTTAGCGGACTGCCAGACATTACTTAATGTAAATTATGAATGGCTTGATTTAGATGATTACCCTGACAACCGATCTGTTGCATTTGCAAAGCGTAATAGGGATTACTGGCTCTTTGTGTGTAGTGTTGAATTTGTAGTATTTTTAGGTGGGGTTTTAGAATTAGTGCCGGCCTTGGTTGGCGGAGTATCATTTGGTTTACTTTTCATCACTCTTTGTTTTTCAGTTAAAGGTTTTCGACGTTTTTTTACTTCGGAGCCAACCTTGTCTGAATTATTACAGGTGCGTAAAAGGCTAGAATTTAGAGCATTAAATCATATTAAATTACTTGAGGGGCAGGAAGGTCTTGCCTGGAAGTGTCGAAAGTTGAAAAAATACAATAGCAACCTTGAACGTAAGATTTTTATGGGTGTTATGGATATATCAGCGCAAAAACGTTTGTTTACCGTCATTAAAGAAAAAAAGCATATAAGGCTTTATTTGCAATTAATGCTTGAGGCAGAAAAGGCTTATAAGCGTCTTCAATCAGCATACCTACAAGTGCATTTCAAAAATCTTGAAAAAGGGGTTGATGATCTAGCAATAGAGAATAGCCCTCCGCTTCCAATAAGAAGCCCCACCTCAACAGAAAGTAGCACTGAAGACGCCGTGCCTATAAATAAAAAATAGATAAAACGATGTTACTGTGAAGGTCATGTTGCACGCCTCTAGTGCGAAAACTTAGAACCTGCTCTGGAATGGCGCGAATAGTGCTTGGTATTAGTGTATTAAGGTTTATTGCTTACTTGTGGTGCATTTAAATTATTGCATAACTTACTAATTATAAAGAATAATTCTTTATACTTTTGATTTATGATTATTGATTGAATGTATATTATGGTGCATTAAATATTTCACCGCACTATTATTGTGCGAAATTTGGTTATTAGGGCTAATTATGACAAAACTATTACTAACATTTGTGATGACAGTGCTGCCGGGGCTGGCGTTTGCAGAAGAGGCGCAATTAAACGGATCGAACACGGCGTGGATACTTACAGCTACCGCATTAGTTCTTTTTATGACTTTGCCAGGCTTGGCATTGTTTTATGGTGGTCTGGTTCGCTCTAAAAACGTACTGTCTATTTTAATGCAGTGTTTTGCTATTGCGGCGGTTTCTTCTTTGCTTTGGCTTATTATGGGTTATAGCCTTGCCTTTACAGAAGGTAATGCTTTTATTGGCGATTTTAGCAAGGTAATGCTATCAGGGATGACTAAGGATACCCTTTCAGGTGATATTCCCGAGTCTCTTTTTATGCTATTTCAAATGACTTTTGCAGTTATTACACCGGCGTTAATTATTGGTGGCTTTGCTGAAAGAATGCGTTTTTCTGCAGTGCTTCTTTTTAGTGCGGCATGGCTGTTAGTTGTTTATGTGCCTGTTACTCATTGGGTTTGGGGTGGCGGCTGGCTTAGCGATATGGGCTTATATGATTTTGCTGGTGGTGTTGTTGTTCACATTACAGCCGGTGTAGCTGCATTGGTGGCTGCCATTGTATTAGGGCCAAGAAAGGGTTTCCCAAAAGTAGCAATGCCTCCACACAACATGACGATGACGGTAACCGGAGCAGGAATGCTTTGGGTTGGTTGGTTTGGCTTTAACGGTGGAAGTGCCTTAGGTGCAAACGGTGATGCCTCAATGGCAATGTTAGTGACACATATATCATCTGCAACTGGCGCTTTAGTTTGGATGTTTATTGAATGGAAAAAGTTTGGTAAACCAAGTGCCTTAGGTGCGGTAACCGGTATGGTTGCTGGTTTGGGTACTATTACGCCTGCTTCTGGTTTTGTCGGCCCAGGTGGTGCGTTAGTTATTGGTCTGTCAGCAGGTATTGTCTGCTTCGTTGCTACACAATATATAAAGCGTGTACTTAAAATTGATGACAGTCTTGATGTGTTTCCTGTTCACGGTGTTGGCGGCATTTTAGGCACGTTGATGGTCGGTGTTTTTGCATCAACCGAGCTGGGTGTTTTTAGTGGTTTTGGTTTTGCTAATGTTGATGATGTGGTTCTATCAATGGGCGGCCAGCTTAAGGTTCAGTTTATTGGTGTTGTTGTAACCATCGCTTATACCGCCATCGTAACTTATGTACTTCTGAAACTGATTGGTCTGTTTACAGAACTGAGAGTGTCAGAAGAAGAGGAAGTTGAAGGCCTTGATACCTCATCTCATGAAGAGAAAGGCTATAATTTATAAGGGTACAAGCTGCTCGTTAAAAATGAAAAAGGCGGACAAGTTATTGTCTGCCTTTTTTGTTGGTGCGGCAAAATTGTTAGCTTAAGCGGACTCTATATACTTCCTCTATAGAGGTTGATTTTTGCTTAGCCAGTTCAATGGCCCGTTTTGTTAGCGGAGTCATCCCTCCTGCAATGGCTGCCTCTTCAATATCTGCAGCATTAACTTTAGGTTGAATTAATTTTTGTACTTCTGAGTTGACAGTGAGTAGCTCATATACGGCCAGTCGTCCGCTATATCCTACGTTGTGACAATGGTCACAGCCTTTTCCTTTGTAAAATATATCAGATGGTTTTAAATTTAGTTGCTTTCTGACGGCAACAGAAATCTCCTCTTCTTGGAGGCAGTGAGGGCAGTTTCGTTTAACCAATCGTTGTGCTAAAACGGCGAGCAATGTGGAGTTTAGTAAGTAGGGTTGAATGCCTATTTCTAACAGCCGTGTTATTGTGGCTGCGGCACTGTTTGTATGTAAGGTAGAAAGTACTAAGTGACCTGTTAAAGAGCTTTCTACTGCTATTTTTGCAGTTTCTTCATCGCGTATTTCACCAATCATTATTGCGTCGGGGTCATGCCTAAGTATATGTCTTAAGGCTTTTGCAAAGGTGTAACCAATAGATGCGTGAACTTGAATTTGGAGGATGTCATCAACATGGTATTCAACAGGATCCTCAACGGTAATTATATTTATTTCTCTTTCTTTTATTTCTTGTAGAGCTGCATAGAGGGTGGTTGATTTTCCTGAGCCCGTTGGCCCAGTAACCAATACTAAGCCGCTACTTTTATTAACCAGTTGAGTAAATAACTCAGAGTCTTGCTCTGTAAATCCAATATTCTTTATGGATTTAAGACTGGCGGAGGTATCTAGTATGCGTAAGACTACACTTTCTCCATGAATGGTGGGGATAATTGAAATTCTAAGATCAATGACCTTGTTTTTGGTTTTGACTTTGGTTCGCCCGTCTTGAGGAACTCTGTGTTCTGCTATATTCATTCCGCCTATGATTTTAATTCGAGCTACGCTGGCAGATAGCAATGACCTGTCAAAGCTTCTTATTTTTATTAAGCTACCATCAACTCTGAATAATATATCAATTTCGTGTTCTTTAGGGCGGATATGAATGTCAGATGCGTGACGGTTTATCGCATCGAGAATTAGGTTGTGAATTAGTTTTACAGTGGGTTTGTCTTTCGCCTGTTTTCTAGCTTGCTGCTCATCCCATTGTGATAGTTTTGTTTCTGTAGGAAGTTCTTTTAAAACATCTTCATCATCTGACTGACCGTAGTGTTGGGATATGGCATATTCAATTTCTTCGGGGGAAGATATAACCGGTTCAATTATATGCCCTGTAATAAAGTGCAGCATATTTAGAGTGTCGGTATCTGTAGGATCTTCAAGGGCAATAACTAAGCGATCACTATGAAGTATTAGTGGGATGAGCCCGTGTGCTCGGGCAAATTCCGCAGGAACTTGATCAATTAATTCTTGAGAAATATCAAAACTTGTAAGCTGCACGAAAGGGATTTCAAGGCTGCAGGCAAGGGCGTTAATAATTTGGTGTTCGGTGGCAAAGCCGAGCTTGCTTATTACCTTACCTAACCGGTCATGCATATAGTTTGCGGCTTTTTCAGTGATGGCTTGCTGCAATTGCTTGGGGTTAATAATGCCAGTTTGTAAAAGTATTTCCCCAATATGCTTACGTTGAAAGTTTCTGGGTTTATTGAGCGCTTCTGTTAATTGGCTACTGCAATTAATTGCCATAGACTAATCCTGTTTGTTGTTATGAAGCATTGCTGCAGTACTTTATTGTTAGATTACTATGAAGTTGCGGCGCTTTTAAGCGCTTGAGCTATGTCAAGGTTTGTTAATGATGCTTGACATAACTAGAAAGCAAACGTATGTTTAAAACATATGTTTGGAATGTTTAACCTAACTATTTCAAACCTTAAATGGTAGCAATAGCTTATCTAAATTATAAACGGCTTAATTACACTATTGTTACGTCTCTTATTAGTTATAGTAGCAGTTATAATAGAAGTTAACGGCATGGCACATTCAGATACTGTAGATCGCATATTAGATGCAGCAGAAGCGCTCTTTGCAGAGCGAGGTTTTTCTGAAACCTCACTTCGAATGATCACCAGCAAGGCTAATGTTAATTTGGCTGCGGTGAACTATCATTTTGGTTCAAAAAATGCCCTCATTCAGGCGGTGTTTTCAAGATTTCTGTCTCCCTTTTCGAAAAGCTTGGAAGTTGAGCTAAAAAGAATCTCTGATAAACATGGTGATCAGCCTTTAAGTCTTGAAGCGCTATTAGGTGTTGTCACTACCTGTATAGTAAAAGTGCCATCGCAAAGTAAAACAGGCGTATCTGCATTTATGCGCTTGCTTGGCTTGGCTTATACTCAGTCTCAAGGGCATCTTCGAAAGTATCTTGAAGAAGAGTACAGCAGTGCATTTAAGTTGTTTATGAAGCACATGCGTGATGCAACGCCTCAACTCTCTGCTGTGGATCGCTTTTGGCGTATTCAGTTTATGCTGGGAACCACTGCATTTACGATGTCTAGTAGTGAAGCGCTTTCTGATATTCTTGAAAATGAGTTACAAGTGCGTACTTCTACAGAAGAAATAGTGCAGCGTTTAGTACCATTTTTAGCTGCGGGTCTGCAGGCACCTTTGCCAAAGTAAATAAAAAACGATTCGTTATGACAGGGAGTAAAAGGTCAGTTAAGCTAAGCTCATGTATAACGAATCAAACACTCTTTCAATTGATGTAAGTATCCCTAATCAAACACTCACGTTATGTATAAATGACGTGCCTTCGCTATGTTATCGAATATCAACAGCGCTTAATGGTCCTGGCGAGCTTGAAAATAGTGGTTGCACACCTTGTGGCCAGCATATAATTCGTGCAGCAATTGGTAAAAATGAACCGGTTAATAGTGTGTTTGTTGGCCGCAGGCCCACAGGTGAGATTTTTACCAATTGCTTAGCCGCCTTGTACCCTCAAAGAGACTGGATTCTCAGTCGCATTCTCTGGCTGTCTGGTTGTGAGCCCGGTGTTAATCGCTTAGGTAACGTTGATACAATGCGTCGCTACATTTATATTCATGGTACCCTCGACACTGAACCAATGGGTGTTGCTTTATCTCATGGTTGTATCCGCATGAAAAATAAAGATATTATAGAATTATTTGACCGTGTACAGCCCGGTGTTTCAGTCTGCATTTCCTAGAATAAAGATTAAGGATTTATATAACGCATGATTCAGTCTTGTGATTTTTCTGATAGTTCTTTAATTGGCCCTTTAATGGTCGATGTAGAAGGCCTAACACTTACCGATGAAGATAGAACCTTATTGGCTAACCCGCTTGTAGGTGGTGTTATATTGTTCTCTCGAAATTATGAAGATCATGAGCAACTGCATGCCTTAATTTCAGAGATGAGATGCTGCAATGATAATCTATTAATCGCAGTTGATCACGAGGGGGGGCGAGTTCAGCGCTTTAGAGATGGCTTTACTCGCATTCCACCTATGCTTTATTTTGGTGAACTTTATGCTTCTGATAAAATTAGGGCCGTAGAGTTAGTTAAAGAATGTGGTTGGTTGTTTGCTGCTGAGTTAAGGGCTTTTGATATTGATTTTAGTTTTGCCCCTGTTTTAGATTTGGACTACGGAATTTCTTCGGTTATTGGTGATCGTGCATTTTCTGGAGATGCAAACGTAGTCTCAATATTAGCCAATGCACTTATCGAGGGAATGCGAGAGGCGGGGATGCCTTCAACAGGGAAACATTTCCCAGGTCATGGCGCGATAGAAGCAGATTCTCATATTGCTTTACCAGTTGATGACAGATCTTTTCAGAAGATACAAGCACAAGACATTGAGCCCTTTAAGCGGGTAATGGCTGGAGGGCTTAATGCCATTATGCCAGCCCATGTTATTTATAGTGAAGTTGATGACAAGCCCGCAGGTTTTTCTGCTTATTGGTTAAAAGACGTATTAAGAAAGCAGCTTTCATTTAATGGTGTTATTTTTAGTGATGATCTAACGATGGAGGGCGCTAGTGTTGCTGGTGGTTATGCTGGCAGGGCAGAGTCTGCCTTGGTTGCGGGCTGTGACATGATTTTGGTTTGTAATAATCGCTGTGGGGCCATAGAAGCGCTAGAGTACTTAGCTCAGTCAAATGCTAAAGGCGTGGTTTGTGATTCATCAATACGGTTGAACGCAATGAAAGGCGGCGGAACATTAACATCACCTGCACTGTCTATGCTGGAGCTAAGAAAGACTGATCGATGGTTAACTGCAACGGCAAATTTACTATATTAAGGGGGTAAAATGGATTTTTCAGTAATTGATCAATGGGTTGCCAGTTTAGATTTCGGCGACAAAGCATATAGAGGGTTGTTCCAAATTTTTACTGTTGTGTTGTTAACGGGAGTGATGAGCTTTATTTCAAGTAAGTTCTTTGTTCAAGTTGAGCGTCAATTTCTTAAAACTAAAAACTTATGGGATGACACTTTATTACACGCAGGTAGAAAGCCGACCTCTTATCTTATTTGGTTGCTTGGATTATCTGTTGCTGCCCATACGGCTAATAAATTTTCGCCGGCTGAGATATTTTCTCTGGTGAGTCCAATAAGGCAGGTAGGTGTTATTGTACTGCTAACTTGGTTTGTGGTTAGGTTTATTAGTGGTGCTGAAAAAATTGTAGTATCTCCTGATAAAATGAAAGAACCTATGGATGAGACGACTGTTTCAGCTATGGGGAAGTTACTTAGAGCAACGGTATTAATTACTTCTGGTTTAGTGGTGCTGCAAACCTTGGGTTATAGTGTTTCCGGTGTTTTGGCCTTTGGAGGAATAGGTGGCATTGCTGTTGGTTTTGCAGCTAAAGATTTGCTGGCCAACTTCTTTGGTGGCTTGATGGTTTACCTTGATCGTCCGTTTAAGGTCGGCGATTGGGTACGTTCACCTGATCAAGAAATAGAAGGTACGGTAGAACAAATTGGTTGGCGTTTAACTACTATCAGAACTTTTGATAAACGGCCCCTTTATGTACCTAATGCGACATTTACCAATATTTCTGTACAAAATCCTTCTCGAATGAGTCACCGGCGTATATTAGAAACAATAGGTGTTCGTTACGAAGATGGCTCATGCATAGAGACTATTATAAAAAATGTTAAGTCCATGTTATTGGAGCATAGTGAAATAGATAGCACTCAGACCTTAATTGTAAATTTTAATGCATTTAATCATAGTTCGTTAGATTTCTTTATTTATACCTTCACCAAAACAACGAACTGGATTAAATATCATGATGTTAAGCAAGATGTATTGCTGAATATTATGAAAATTATTGAAGAGGAGGGTGCTGAAATTGCCTTTCCAACAACGACAATGCATATGCCTGATGCCGTTAAGTTTAAGTCCGTATCACCGGAATTAGCGGGACTAGCCGTTGAGAATACATCAATCAAATAACTCTTTGTAGGGTGTGCCGTGCGCACCGAATATATTAGCGATAAATAGGGTACACATGAGAAAGAAGCTAGCTATTATAGGTGGAACAGGTCTTACTGAGCTTGAAGGACTTACCATAAAAGAAACTAAGGATGTATCTACTCCTTATGGAAGCCCTAGCTCTCCATTGATTGTTGGTGAGCTAAACGGGCAAGAAGTCATATTCCTTACTCGTCACGGGAATCCTCATAGAATAGCGCCGCATGATGTGAATTATGCAGCCAATATCTATGCGTTAAAGCAAGAAGGTGTGACGGCGATTATCGGTGTAAATGCAGTGGGTGGGATTGATGCTGTCATGGGGCCTGCTCATGTGGTGGTTCCTGATCAAATTATCGATTATACACATGGTCGAAAAAATACGTTCTTTGAGGGTGAGATGGACTCTGTTACTCATATCGATTTCTCTTACCCCTACACCGAAAACTTAAGACAGCAGTTAATTTCTGCGGCTAATCAATCTGATATTGCTTTTAGTGACTTTGGTGTTTATGGCTGTACTCAAGGGCCAAGACTTGAAACGGCGGCAGAAATTGTTCGCTTAGAACGTGATGGCTGCGATATTGTTGGTATGACGGGAATGCCTGAAGCCGCACTGGCTTGTGAGCAGCAGATGGACTATGCCTGCTTGGCCTTAGTTGTTAACTGGGGCGCAGGAAAAACTGAAAATATTATCACCATGGAAGAAATTGAGCAGTCCATTGAAAGTGGAATGGGGTATGTAAAGCAAATATTAAGAGACTTAATTAAGCCTAATTTTCATTGATCCCCGTTTTATTTGATACCTCAGACTGCTTGGTATAAACAAAGGGCGGGTCTGTAGGTTCTATTGTGACTAAAACACCGAATTTAGGGTGGTCGAGAAAGTGTATTTCTCCACTTCGCATTCTTCGACTCTCGCTCATATGGGCAATATTGCTGGCGACATAGCTGGTCGTACTTTCTTCGGTGTAAAAGGCTTCTCTTGCTTCTTCTTGAACCATGATAACGTTAGATTGTTTAGTGGGGGGAGGATTTATTTGTGTGGTAGACGAGAAGGAGCCAGCTTTGAGTTGGTCCTCTAAAAGCCACTCTTGAAGGTTGGTACTTGTTCCTTCTATATAATTAGCCAAATAGAGGTCTGCTTTTACGTGAAGGTAACGATTCTTTCTAAAGGTTAACTGTCCTTCAAGTTCATAGCGTTCTCCAAATTGCTCACCTGTCTTTATTGTAAGAGGGATGCCCGTCTTATCTTTTATGAGTGCTTGTTTCCAGCCTGCGAATTCAAGCACTTCAAAATCATTGCTACGGCTCATTGCTTTAAATGATTTATTTAAGATGAGTGAGTTGTTAGGAAGACGTTTAAGCTGATTTGAAACCATTGGGTCGCCCTTGACCAGAATATACTGTTCTTCGGGTGAAGGGATACTCAGGCTGATGTTGTTTTTATCTTGTTTGTAGTCTTTATTGTTTTTAAAAAGTAAAACTTCAACTTGGTACCAAGTAACCGCTTCTTCATTCGCGTCAGCTTCCACTGCAAAGAGACTTTGGGTAGGGAGAGATAATGCAGCGAAAGCAAAAAATTTAGCTATGTTTGAAAACGTTAGTTTCGGTATCATTTGTTTTATTTAACTCGTTTGTAAGTTCTACTATTTGGATGCACTTTTCGATAGTTTATCTAATAACTGATTAATTGACCTCAGTTTACCATCAGAATCACTTTGGTCTATCCCAAATTTTAATGCACTGGCGCCGTCCAAGCGATATTTTGCCGGATTAGCCTGTATTAATTGAATGATTGTTAGTGGATCTACTTCAGTATCGCTTGAAAATTCAATGCGACCTGAGGTTATTCCAGCATCTAATTTAACAACACCTAAGGTTTCAGCTTTTAATTTTAATTCAGTCTGTCTCATCAAGTTTTTAACTTGTTCTGGCAGGAGTCCAAAGCGATCTATCATCTCTACTTGGAGTTCTCTTAACGCATCATTTGTTTTAGCGTTGGCAATGCGTTTATAAAGAATTAACCTGTTGTGCACATCGGGTAAGTACTCGTCGGGTATTAATGCAGCGATTCTTAAATTAATTTCTGCGCCATGCTTGAGAGGTTTGTCTAAGTCAGGGGTTTTTCCATCTTTGATGGCTTGAACCGCTTCTTCAAGCATTTCCATATAAAGGGTAAAACCAATATTTTGTATCTGCCCACTTTGCTCATCTCCAAGCAATTCACCAGCCCCTCTAATTTCAAGGTCGTGGGTGGCTAGCATAAAGCCGGCGCCTAACTCTTGGGCTGCTGAAATTGCCTCAAGTCGTTTGGTTGCATCGGGGCTGATTTCTTTATCATTTGGGGTCAACAAATAAGCGTATGCCTGGTGATGAGATCGACCTACACGTCCCCTTAATTGATGTAATTGCGCCAAGCCAAATTTGTCAGCGCGTTGGATAATAATTGTGTTCGCGCTTGGAATATCTATACCCGTTTCAATAATAGTTGAGCATACAAGTACGTTGAAACGTTTGTGGTAAAAGTCAGACATTCTTTGTTCGAGTTCTCTTTCACGCATCTGTCCATGTGCTACACCTACGCGCGCTTCACCCACCAGTTTTTGAATTTCTTCAGCCGTTTTGTCAATTGATTTAACATCGTTATGAAGTAAATATACTTGCCCGCCACGAAGGATTTCTCGAAGAATAGCTTCCTTGATTATCGAGTCGTCTCTTTCTCTTACAAATGTCTTAACTGACAGGCGTTTAGCCGGGGGCGTTGCAATGATAGAGAAGTCACGAATCCCTCCCATGGCCATATTAAGTGTCCTGGGTATAGGTGTGGCGGTTAAATTGAGGATATCTACCTCAGATCGAAGCGACTTTAAGCGTTCTTTTTGTTGAACGCCAAACCGGTGCTCCTCATCAATGATCAGTAAGCCTAGATCTTTAAACTTAATGTCTTTTTGAATGAGTTTGTGGGTGCCAATAATAATGTCAGCATTGCCAGACTCTATGGCAGCAAGTGCTTTGTTCTGCTCTTGCGTGGTTCTAAAGCGAGAAAGAAGTTCAACTTGAACAGGGGTATCTGCAAAGCGATCTTTAAACGATTCATAATGCTGTTGTGCTAGTAACGTTGTTGGAACCAATACGCCCACTTGCTTTCCGGAATGAGTAGCTATGTAGGCTGCACGCATAGCTACTTCGGTTTTACCAAAGCCCACATCGCCGCAAATAAGCCTGTCCATGGGTTTTATGCTTTGCATGTCATTTTCTACGGCTTCAATGGCAGCGGCTTGGTCAGGGGTTTCCTCAAAAGGGAAGCCTGCACAAAATGCATGGTAGCTGGAGTCGGGTTTGGTAGCAGCAAAGCCAACTCTTGCTTCACGTCGTGCGTATACGTCTAGTAGTTCAGCTGCAGTGTCGCGTATTTTTTCTACAGCTTTTTTCTTGGCGGTAGACCACTTGTCTGTGCCTAATTTATGAAGTGGGGCGCGCGCTTCATCGGTGCCGCTGTAGCGTGAGATAAGATGAAGTGAAGATACGGGTACGTAAAGCTTTGCGCCTTGAGCATATTCCAGCATTAAAAATTCATTGGTTTGGCCATCAAATTCAATGGTTTCAAGGCCGTGATAGCGGCCGACACCATTGTCTAGGTGAACAACTGCCGCGCCAATGCGTAATTCAGATAAGTTCTTTATTGCTATTTCGCCAGAATCAGTCGCACGCTTTCGTCTTCTGCGTTGCATGACTCTCTGGCCGAAAAGTTCTGACTCAGAAACAATGGCAATGCCTTGCGACTGGCTGAAAAAGCCTTCAGATAGCGGGGCTATAGTAAGGCATAGAGGGACGGGGCTATTTAAGAAACAGTCCCAATTACTAACCTTCTGTGCGCTTAGTTTGTTGTCTGAGAATAAGTCCTCAAGCGCTTCTTGCCTGCCTGCTGATTCGGCACAAATCAAAATTCTGGCTTTTGATTCATCTTTGAATTGACGGAGGCCTGCAAGTGGGTCTGTTGCTTTTGCGTCAACGGCTAGATTCCGAGCACTTGCTGCTTGAAAATTAAAAACGGAAGCGGCCTGTTCAAATGACTCAGAGCTTACAGTGATTCTTGGAAACAATTTAATCTGTGAAAACAGTTCGTTTGTTTGAATGAATAATGTTTCAGGGGGCAGGATAGGTCTTAGTCGGTCATGCCGTCTTTCTTCGTGTCTATGTTTAATGTCATCCCAGAGGTGCTCACTTATTTCGTTTAGGCCGGGTGGGGTGAAAATAAGCGTGTTACTGGGTAGATAGTCGAATAATGTGGCGCTCTCGTCAAAAAATAATGGGAGATAGTATTCTATCCCTGGGGGTTTGATGGCTGATTGCACATCTCTATAAATTGAGCAGTCTTTAGTAGGGGCTTGCTCAAATTTATCATGCCAGCGTGTTCTAAAGGCCGATCGAGATGCTTTGTCCCAAGGGAATTCATTGGCAGGTAGTAAATTAATATTATCGAGCTTATCTAATGATCGTTGTGTTTCCGGGTCAAAGGTTCTTAGTGTTTCAACTTCATCATCAAATAGCTCGACACGTATGGGAAGCGTGCTGCCCATAGGGTAAATGTCTAAAATTGAGCCTCTTACGGTGTATTCACCATGTTCATAAACGGTGTCAACAAAGCGATAGCCATTTGCTTCTAACTCTAAACGGTATTGATCAATGTTGAGAGTTTGGCCTATAGAGGTCAGTAAGCCTGCTCCTTGTAAAAAGGTTGTGGGAGCTAGTCTGTGTAGTAGCGTGCTAATAGGGATGATGAGAATCCCTTTTTTAAGCTTTGGTAGGGTATAAAGTGTTTCAATACGCTGTGATGTAATGTCTTCATGTGGAGAAAAATCATCGTAAGGGAGGGTTTCCCAGTCCGGAAGATTTAATATCTCTAGGTCTTTATCTTTATTAAAGAATTTTATAGCTGTTTCGTAAGTAAGAGCAGTGGCTGTATCTGGAGTCACTAACAAGCCTAGACCTTGATGCTTTATAATAGCTTCAAGTGCAATAAGTGGTGTAATACCTGACTCAACGGAGCCCCACTGACGGTGATCTGATGGTTTGCTGGGTAGGCTGGGGATATCTATCATTTTTTGAGTCATTTGTTAGTTGTTTTGCTAGGTAGTTGTACAGTCACTATATTGCGGAATATTCTAACCTTGATTAAGTGGTAGTCATAGAGATAAGGGGTAGATTTTTTAAATAGTACAATGGTGCATAAAACTCAATTTGCTTATCGTTATGTGAAGATGGATAATGCGCCCCTAAATTTGTGCAATTTGAGAGGTGCCTAACGTGGCTCAGAACATTACGGATACATGTTTTGTAGACTGGAACGAACGAGAAACTGTTGCTGAAGCAATGATTCCAATGATCGGTCGTTTATATCGCAGAAATAACATTGTTACATCAGTTTATGGACGCGCCATTATTAATCAGTCTGTTATCGGGCTTCTCAAGTCCCACCGGTTTGTTCGACAGGTAGAGAACTCTGAGCTGTCTGTTCATGACACATTCAAGGTGCTTGAAGTACTTGACGGACTAGAGCTAGGTCATGCTCACATAGATATTGGTAAGTTGGCTGTTAAATTTCAGAAGCAGCAAGAAGAATCTTCTTTAGAAGCGTTTCTTCGAATTGAACTAGCGGATATCGTTGATAAGTACAACGCAGAAGAAGCTAAGCAGCATAATGAACAGACTAAAGATGTTGTTTTATACGGCTTTGGTCGAATCGGCCGTTTATTAGCGCGTATAATGATTGAGAAAGCAGGCGGTGGTGCGAACCTTCGTTTAAGAGCTATTGTCGTTCGTAAGGGTAAAGCTGATAACGATCTTGAAAAAAGAGCAAGCTTGTTACGTCGTGATTCTGTTCATGGTTCTTTCGATGGAACGATTACGGTTGATGAAGAGCGCACAGCGATCATCGCAAATGGTAACTATATTCAAGTTATCTATTCTAACTCACCTTCAAGTGTAGATTATACTGAGTACGGTATTGATAACGCATTGGTTATTGATAACACCGGTATATGGAGAGATGAAGCAGGTCTTGGTCAGCACCTTGAATGTAAGGGTGTTAGCAAGGTTCTTCTTACAGCGCCAGGTAAAGGTGATATTAAAAATATCGTTTACGGTATTAATAATGGCATGCTTACGACGGATGATAAAATTGTATCAGCTGCATCTTGTACCACTAATGCAATCACACCGGTCCTTAAAGCGGTTCATGATAAGTATGGTGTTATTAATGGTCATGTTGAAACAGTGCATGCGTTTACAAATGATCAAAACCTAATTGATAACTATCATGCGGGTAGCCGACGCGGTCGAAGTGCGCCATTGAATATGGTGTTAACTGAAACAGGTGCTGCTAAAGCTGTATCAAAAGCTTTGCCTGAAATGGAAGGAAAGTTAACGGGTAATGCGATCCGTGTGCCAACACCTAATGTTTCAATGGCTATTCTTAACTTAAACCTTGAAAAAGGAACTTCAGTTGAGGAAATAAACGCTTACCTTAGAGAAGTTTCACTTCATTCTGAGTTACAGAAGCAGATTACTTTTGTTAACTCTCCTGAAGTAGTTTCTTGTGATTTTGTTGGATCTCGTTCAGCGGGTATCGTTGATGGTCAAGCGACTATTGCTACTGATAATCGTGTTGTACTTTATGTTTGGTATGATAATGAAGCAGGTTACAGTGCCCAGGTTATTCGCTTGTCGAATGAAATGAGTGGTGTGAACTACGCTGTGTACCCAAAAACAGTATAGAATATTGCCCCAGATAAAAAGGCCTGGCTATTTGCCGGGCTTTTTTGTGCCTGTTTGTTTTGTCGTTTTGGTGTTTTTACTCTAGTCTTAAAAAAATGCATATTCTTTTGTGTATTCTTGATTTAGTTCAAGGAGTGTATCTAATTGTACGGATATACCAAATGAGGTGGATGGAATAATGAAAGTTTATGAACTTCTGAAGTTATATAGATAGAAAAAAATGCGCTGTGACCTTCCTTAATGGTCTTTCGACCTTTATAATTGGGGCGTTTTTGGGTGCGTCAAGCGAGTAGCGATTCAGTTATTTCCTGTTTAGGAGCAACAACAGGATCAACTGATTTAATAATGTCTTATACATTTGTTATTTTGTGGCGTAAACGTATTGAGGTTCTGATGATTAGGCGGGGCTAATGATTAATATCAAGAAAGGCCTAGAATTACCTATATCCGGTGCTCCTGAACAAAAGATTACTGATGGTAAAGCCGTGAGCACTGTTGCTCTTGTTGGTTTTGACTATTTTGGTATGAAGCCGACAATGGCTGTTCAGGAAGGAGATAAGGTTAAGCGAGGGCAACTGCTGTTTGAAGATAAAAAGACGGCAGGTGTTCGTTATACATCTCCAGCTGCGGGTACTATTAAACTAGTAAACCGTGGAGAAAGACGAGTTTTTCAATCCATTGTTGTTGAAATCGATGGCGATGAGGCTGAAGCATTTTCTAAGTATGAAGAAAATGATTTAGCAAGTTTAGAGCGTCAGCAAGTCGTAGATAATCTGGTACAGTCTGGGCTATGGACTGCATTTCGTACGCGTCCATATAGTAAAGTACCAGAGATTGATAGCACGCCAAACTCAATTTTTGTTACCGCTACCGACACAAATCCTTTAGCGGGTGACCCTAAGCTGGTTATTGCTGCGTCAGAAAAAGATTTTAATAACGGTTTAGCCGTTCTTAAGCATCTGACTAACGGTAAGGTGTTTGTATGTACTGATAAAGATTTTAATACTTCTTTGCCAAGTGATAATGCCATAGAAGCTCAGGTTTTTTCAGGTATTCACCCAGCAGGTAATGCGAGTACACATATACATTATCTTGACCCTGTTAGCGCGACCAAAACAGTTTGGGCTATAGGTTATCAAGATGTTATTGCTGTAGGCCGCTTGTTCATTACTGGTGAATTATCGGTTGAACGTATTGTGGCTATTGCAGGCCCAAAAGTAACACAGCCTCGCTTAGTGCGTACTCGACTAGGCGCTTGTCTAGCTGAACTTTTAAAGGGTGAAACTGACTCTGCTACAACGAATCGAATCATCTCTGGTTCTGTTTTTGGTGGTCGCCGTGCAGAAGGCCCGGTTGCTTACCTTGGTCGTTATGCAAATCAAGTTTCGGTATTAGAGGAAGGTGACAAGCGAGAATTCCTTGGCTGGTTATCACCTGGCGCTAATAAGTTTTCTGTATTGAATATTTACCTTTCAAAGCTTATGCCAAAGAAATTATTCAACTTTACGACGACTACCAATGGTAGTGAACGGGCTATGGTGCCTGTGGGCTCTTACGAAGCAGTGATGCCGCTTGATATTTTGGCTACACAATTGCTACGAGCTTTAGTTGTTGGTGATACTGAACAAGCTCAGCAACTTGGTTGCCTAGAGTTGGAAGAAGAAGATTTAGCGCTTTGTACATTTGTTTGCTCAGGCAAATATGAGTACGGCCCGATTCTTCGTGAAAATCTTACACTCATTGAGAAAGAGGGCTAATCATGGGTTTTAGACAAGTTCTTGACAAGATGGAGCCGCACTTTCATAAAGGAGGTCGCTACGAAAAATGGTATGCACTTTTTGAGGCTGCAGACACCATCTTTTATACACCACCAAGCGTAACATCTACTACTGCTCATGTTCGTGACGGTATAGATCTTAAGCGAATGATGATTACGGTATGGTTCTGTGCATTTCCTGCTATGTTTTTTGGAATGTGGAATATTGGTTATCAGGCAAATACAGCCATTGAAGCCGGCGCAGTGATGGGTACCGATTTAAGGTCGGTGATTATTGCAATGCTTGCGGGTAATGATGCTTCCAGTATTTGGGATAACATGATTTATGGCGCTACTTACTTCTTACCTATCTACTTTATTGCATTTGCAGTGGGTGGTTTTTGGGAAGTCTTATTTGCCATGGTTCGTAAGCACGAAATTAACGAAGGTTTCTTCGTTACTTCTATTCTGTTTGCCTTAATTGTTCCGCCAGATATTCCTTTATGGCAGGCTGCTTTAGGTATTTCATTCGGTGTAGTTATTGGTAAAGAGGTATTCGGTGGAACGGGTAAAAACTTCCTTAACCCAGCACTTACCGGGCGTGCCTTCTTATTCTTTGCTTACCCTTCAGAAATTTCTGGTGATGCGGTTTGGACAGCAGTAGATGGCTTTACTGGTGCTACAGCATTAGGTGTTGCCGCTGAAGGTGGTATGGATGCGCTTATTAGTCAGATGTCTTGGATGGATTCCTTTATTGGTACTGTTCAGGGTTCAATAGGTGAAACCTCTGTTATCGCAATTCTTATAGGTGGCGCTGTATTGCTGGCTACCAAGATAGCATCATGGAGAATTGTATCGGGCGTTATGTTGGGTATGGTTGCTACTTCATTAATGTTTAATGCCATTGGTTCAGAAACTAACCCAATGTTTGCAATGCCTTGGTACTGGCATTTTGTTGTAGGTGGATTTTGCTTCGGTATGATCTTTATGGCAACAGACCCCGTTTCGGCTTCTATGACTAATCAAGGTAAGTGGGCATTTGGTGCGCTTATCGGCATTATGGTTGTTTTAATCCGTGTCGTTAATCCTGCATTCCCTGAAGGCATGATGCTGGCAATATTGTTTGCAAACTTATTTGCACCTCTTATTGATCATGTTGTTACACAGGCCAACATTAAGCGGAGGTTAGCACGTGTCTAGTAATCAAGAGAGTATCCAAAAGACAGTCATAGTTGCATTACTGCTTTGTCTTGTTTGTTCTATTATTGTTGCTGCTTCAGTTGTTTTACTGCGCCCTATTCAAGAAAAGAATAAAGCCCTTAACTTGAAAGTTAACATTCTTGCAGCAGCGGGAATGCTTAAAGAAGGTTCAACACCTGAAGAGATTGAAAGCACATTTGCACGTATAACGCCTAAGTTGGTTGACTTGGACTCAGGGGAGTTTGTATCTCCTGAAGTGGTTGGCTTAACTAATGCTATTGATTATGACCAGAAGAAAGCTGCAAAAAATCCTAAACTATCTGATGTACTAGATGGTGATAAAGATATTGCAAGCATTAAACGTCGTGAAAAGTATGCGAAAGTTTATTTGGTTGAAGAAAGTGGCACAATTAAGACTATTATCGTTCCAATGCATGGTTATGGATTATGGTCGACACTATATGGTTTTGTTGCTCTCGAAAGTGATGCTAATACGGTAGCCGGTCTTGGCTTCTATCAGCATGCCGAAACCCCTGGGTTAGGTGGTGAGGTTGACAACCCTAAGTGGAAAGGTCAATGGCCGGGTAAAAAGATCTATAACCTTGAAGAAGGTAGTGATCCTGTAATTGAGCTTGTTAAAGGCGGTGTAGATTTGACAAGAGATGATGCTATTTATGGCGTTGATGGATTGTCAGGTGCCACGCTTACAAGTAGAGGTGTTACTAACTTACTGCAATTCTGGCTTGGCGAAAATGGCTTTCAAAAATTCCTTAATCGCATAAGAGAGGGGGCTTAAGTTATGTCTGATATGACTATAAAAAAGGTTCTCTTTGAACCTGTTGCAAATAACAACCCTATAGCCTTGCAGATACTAGGTATCTGTTCTGCTTTAGCAGTAACTACAAGTTTGCAGTTGTCATTGGTAATGGCTGCTGCGGTATGTTTGGTAACGGCATTCTCTAGTATGTCGATATCAATGATTCGTAACCATATACCTTCAAGTATTCGTATTATTGTTCAAATGACAATTATTGCGTCCTTGGTTATTGTGGTAGATCAGCTATTACAAGCATTTGCTTATGAATTAAGTAAGAAGCTATCTGTATTTGTTGGTTTGATCATCACTAACTGTATTGTAATGGGTAGGGCGGAAGCCTTTGCTATGAAAAATGGCCCTATTATGAGTTTTGTAGATGGTATCGGTAATGGACTAGGCTATGGCGCTGTATTGATCGCGGTTGCGGTTGTACGTGAGTTACTAGGTTCTGGGTCTTTGTTTGGTATTGAGATCTTGGCTACGGTAAATAATGGCGGTTGGTATCAGCCGAATGGTCTTCTGTTATTACCACCAAGTGCTTTCTTTATTATTGGTCTTATTATCTGGGGTTTACGCTCTTGGAAGACTGATCAAAAAGAAGCGCCTGACTATAAAATGAAAGCGCATGTAACTAAGGAGGCATTCTAATGTTTGAACATTATATTAGCCTATTTATAAAAGCGGTATTTATTGAGAATATGGCTTTAGCCTTCTTTCTTGGTATGTGTACATTTTTAGCACTGTCTAAGAAAATTGATGCAGCTATTGGCTTAGGTATAGCGGTTATCGTTGTACTGGGTATCACAGTACCCGTCAATAACCTTATTTATACCTCACTATTAAAAGATGGAGCCTTAGCATGGGCTGGCTACCCAGAAGTTAATCTTAGCTTTTTGGGCCTGCTAACCTATATTGGTGTTATTGCAGCGCTGGTTCAAATTCTTGAGATGGTTCTTGATAAGTTTTTCCCTGACCTTTACAACGCCTTGGGCGTATTCTTGCCTCTTATCACGGTAAACTGTGCCATTATGGGTGCAGCATTATTTATGGTAGAGCGAGATTATAACTTTGGTGAAAGTGTAGTTTATGGCCTAGGGGCTGGTGTTGGTTGGGCATTGGCAATTGCTTCGCTGGCAGGTATTCGTGAAAAACTTAAATATAGTGATGTGCCAGAAGGGTTGCGTGGTTTGGGTATTACCTTTATCACAGTAGGTCTTATGTCACTTGGTTTTATGTCATTTTCGGGGATTTCGCTGTAATACATGCGAATTCGAGACTGGTCTCAAGATAAAGAACAAGGTTAAAACATGAATGCAGAAATAATTTTAGGCGTGGTCATGTTTACCGTTATCGTACTTACATTGGTGGCGGTGATACTGGCTGCACGCTCAAAGCTGGTTAGTACTGGTGATGTAACGATCGAAGTAAACGGTGATCCAGAACATACTATTAAGACACCTGCGGGTGGGAAATTACTTCAAACTCTAGGATCTGAAGGTGTTTTTCTTGCCTCTGCTTGTGGTGGTGGTGGTACTTGTGCGCAGTGTAAGTGTAAAGTTTTGGATGGTGGTGGCTCTATGCTTCCAACTGAAAAAGGTCACTTTACAAAGCGTGAAGAACAAGACGGCTGGAGACTAGCGTGTCAGGTTGCTGTAAAGCAAGACATGAAAGTTGAAGTAGACGAAGAGGTATTTGGCGTTAAGCAATGGGAGTGTACTGTACGCTCTAACGAAAACATGGCGACGTTTATTAAAGAGTTAGTACTTGATTTACCTGCCGGTGAAGATGTTGGTTTCCGTGCGGGTGGTTATGTACAGCTTGAAGTGCCTGCTCACGAAGTAGACTACAAGAATTTTGATATTGAAGAAGAGTATCGAGGTGATTGGGATAAATTCAACCTTTGGCAGTATAAGTCTATTGCCAAAGATCCAGTTGTTCGTGCTTACTCTATGGCGAACTATCCTGATGAAAAGGGCCTTGTTAAATTTAATATCCGTATCGCTTCTCCACCTCCTGGAACCAGTTTTCCTCCAGGTTTGATGTCATCTTATGTCTTTAACCTGAAGCCAGGCGATAAGATTACAGTTTCGGGTCCATTTGGTGAGTTTTTTGCTAAAGATACTCAAAATGAAATGGTATTTATTGGTGGTGGTGCTGGTATGGCACCGATGCGATCTCATATTTTTGATCAGTTAAATCGTTTGAAATCTAAACGTAAAATATCTTTCTGGTATGGTGCTCGTAGCCTGAGAGAGATGTTCTATCAAGATGAATACGACAAGCTGGCCGAGGATAATGAGAACTTTAGCTGGGAAGTGGCACTTTCCGACCCTCAGCCTGAAGATAACTGGGAAGGTCTTACCGGCTTTATCCATAACGTTCTTTTAGAAAACTACCTAAAAGATCACCCGGCACCAGAAGATTGTGAGTTCTACATGTGTGGACCTCCAATGATGAATGCTGCGGTTATCAAAATGCTCAAAGATTTGGGCGTTGAAGATGAAAATATCTTATTGGATGACTTCGGAGGTTAACGAAGTATTCATGCCGATATTTTCAAAAAAGCCTGCTCTAGTGATGATGCTTACATGCATTATCACTTTGGCGGGCTTGTTTGTTTCTGGTTGCGATGAAAGTGTAAACTCTGCTTCATCTGTACACAGCGCAAGCAATCAAAAAGCTATAATCTCTGAAATATCTGGTCCCATTATGGGGACGAGTTATCATATTAAAGTCGTATTGACTCCTAATAAGGATTCATTAGACAATTTATCTGAAGGTGTAAGTAAAACACTCAAGCGGGTAGATACCTTAATGTCTACTTATAAGTCTAATTCAGAAATATCCCGCTTTAATCGACTTCCTAACAATACATGGTTCGAGGTATCGCCTGAGACCTTTAGGGTTATTTCATTAGGGCAATCGATTAGCGAGAAAAGTAAAGGCTACTATGATATGACCGTTGGCCCTCTGGTTAACAGTTGGGGGTTTGGACCATCAGGAAAGCCTGTTGAAATTCCTGATGAAGGTCAGTTACATGAATTACTAAGTAGAGTAGGGTTCACACACCTAAAATTAGATGAAACTACATTGTCTATAATGAAAGATGCTGAAATTTATTTAGATTTATCATCTATTGCAAAGGGTTATGCGGTAGATGCGGTTGCTAACTATTTAGACGAAAATAGTGTAGATAGTTACCTCGTAGAGGTTGGTGGTGAAATTCGTGCCCAAGGTGAAAAGCCTAATGGAAATGTGTGGCGTTTAGCGATTGAGTCACCTGAGGTAGGGCTGCGTTCTGTTCATAAGGTCATAGATCTTACGAATGCAGGCTTGGCTACTTCAGGAGATTATCGAAATTATTATGAAGAAGCCGGTGTAAGGTATTCTCACACTATTAATCCTTTTACCGGAAAACCTGTTCAGCATAAATTAACATCAGTCAGTGTTATACGCCCTACGTCAGCCGAGGCTGATGCAATGGCAACCATGTTTATGGTGATGGGGGCTGAACGTGGTTATAAGTTTGCGGTCGAACATAAGGTTGCTGCTTACTTTATTTACCGTAGTGACATTAATTCGGTTGATGACTCAGCGTTTAAAAGTAAATCGACTAAAGAATTTAATATTTATTTAACCCAGTGAGGTGATTGAGATGGGAACATTTATTGTAGTTTTCCTATTCATGGGATTGGTTATTTTGGCAATGGCAGTAGGTGTACTGATGGGGCGTAAGCCTATCTCTGGCTCTTGTGGTGGCATGGCTGCACTGGGTATGGACGTTGCCTGTGATATTTGCAAAGGTGACAAAGATATCTGTGATGATGAGCAAGAAAAAGTGAAAGCTAGAAAGACCGTTAAAGATTTAAGTTACGATGCTAGTAAGAGTTAAGGGTTTCTTTTGAATAGATATTTTATATATTAATAATAAGCAGCGGAGCGAAAAGGGTAATGGCTGAATTTCATTATGATGTCGTAGTAATCGGGGCTGGACCAGCCGGAGAAGGTGCCGCAATGAGCGCGGCTAAAAACGGTAAGCGAGTAGCAATAATAGAAGATAAAGGCATGGTGGGTGGGAACTGTACTCACCTGGGTACAATACCTTCTAAAGCCTTGCGACACTCTGTAAAACAAATTATTTCGTTTAATACTAATAGCCTGTTTCGAGATATAGGAGAACCTAAATGGTTTTCTTTTCCGCGCGTATTAAAAAGTGCAGAAAGAGTTATATCTAAGCAAGTAAAGTTACGTACTCAGTTTTATGCGCGTAACCGTGTCGACCTTTTTACAGGTAATGCCTACCTTTTGGATCAGCATAGGGTAGAGGTACGTGGTGGGCACTCGACGACTGAAATCATTAATACAAAAAATATCATTATTGCGACGGGCTCTAGCCCTTATTTACCGGCAGATGTTAATTTCAGACATACTCGTATTTATAATAGTGACTCTATTTTAAAGCTAAGTCACACTCCACGAACACTTGTCATATATGGTGCGGGAGTCATTGGGTCTGAATACGCTTCAATATTCGCTGGGCTGGGTGTAAAGGTCGATCTTATCAACCCAGGTGATCGATTACTTTCTTTTCTTGATGATGAAATATCAGATGCATTGAGTTACCACCTGAGGAATAACGGTGTTTTGGTTCGTCACAACGAAGAGTATGAGTCTGTTGAAGGGGAAGAAGACAGCGTTGTTGTTACCTTAAAGTCGGGTAAAAAGATTAAGGCAGATGCTTTTCTTTGGTGTAACGGCCGAAGTGGAAATACTAAGGACTTAGGTCTTGAAAATGCAGGGCTAGAAGCTAATGGTCGCGGACAGTTAACCATCGACAGGCAATACCGTACAGATGTTGAAAATATCTATGCTGTAGGTGATGTAATTGGTTGGCCAGCATTAGCAAGCGCTGCTTATGATCAGGGTCGTGCAGCTGCTTCTGAGTTGGCAGGCGATAGTTTCTTCCGCTTTGTTGATGATGTTCCAACAGGTATTTATACCATTCCTGAAATCAGCTCTGTGGGTAAAACTGAGCGAGAGTTGACTGATGAGAGGGTGCCTTATGAAGTAGGGCAGTCATTCTTTAAGGACTTAGCGCGAGCGCAGATTACGGGTGAACCCGTAGGTATGTTAAAGGTTCTGTTTCATCGTGATACTAAAGCTATTTTGGGTATTCATTGCTTTGGTGACCAAGCAGCAGAAATCGTACATATCGGCCAGGCTATTATGGCTCAAGAAGGGGAGGCGAATTCGTTGGATTATTTCATTAATACAACATTTAATTACCCTACCATGGCAGAAGCCTATCGTGTGGCTGCGCTTAACGGCTTAAATCGAATTTTTTAAGCTAAGATAAATCTGCGGCTTTTCGGCCGCAGGTCTTATTATTCAGATATAAACTAACTTGTTAGCAAGCTCTGTTTGTCAAAATAAGTGAGTGCACTGGTAGGAAAGTCGGTAATAAGACTATCGATGCCCTTATCTTTAAGTATCTGCATGTCATGAATACTATTCACCGTCCAGCATGAGATGTGTAAATTAATTTTTTTAGCCTCTTCTACAACTGTCTGAGTACAAAGTGAATAATTCAAACATAGGTAATTACAGCTCAGTTTTCTTGCAGTGTTAACTGGATTAGGGATACGGTATTCGGCTACAAACCCTGTCTCAATTGATTGATCTCTGCGTTTTATTTCTTTTAAGAACCATGTGTTTGATGATGTTACAACACATTTATCTTTCAGCTTTTCAGTTTGTATAAATTCAATAAGTCGGTTACACAGTATATTTAAACGTGTTTTTGAATCTGTTTTAACTTCAAACTGCCAATGCTCAGTATTAGGAAGTGTCTTTACAAGATGATCAAGTGCCGGCATGTGGCAAGGGGTTCCCCAATTCGCTGTATTGGTCCGTGCATCAAGCTTAGATATTTCATTAAGTGTGCAGTCTTTAACTTTTGCATTGAGACCGGTTGTTCTGTCTAGTGTTGCATCATGAATAACAACCAGTTGACCATCAGCAGTGAGTTGCACGTCAAGTTCGAAGCGGCGCGTGCCTTGTTTATAAGCATGAAGAAAACCTTCAAGGGTATTCTCTGGTGCTTCGCCTTTAGCGCCTCTATGTCCGTATATTTTCACTGTAGTGGTACCCTTTGTCTGAACTCTTTATCGAAGTGTGAGTGCCTGTTGAGCATTAAACTTTGCTTCCATAAATTTAATATGGGGGACATAGGTTAGCTCTGCCACTTTTCTGATTAAATGTTCTTCGTATTTATCAAGCTCACCATCAACAAAAGCGATTTTCCACATAGCTAGAATTAGCTGATATTTCATATCCTCAGAGTAGTGATTGTTAACTAGGTCTGTGAATTGATAAAGCGAGGTAGATTGCTTGGATTCCTCTAAGGCAAGTTCAATAATGTCGTCAATCTTTTCATCGGCGATATTGAACGTCTTTTTAGCTGCATTACGAATGATTTTAAGCTCGCCATCATCAATAGATTGGTCAACTTTAGCGAGCTCTATCATTAGCGTGACACAGGCTAATTCAATTTGTTTTTCGTTTTCTTGTGGCTTTTGTTCATTCAATAACAAGTTATCTTCAAAGAAACGGCGAATTTTTGCGATCATAGAGAAAAGCCCTTCAGCTTCTGCTCAAGTTTAACCTGGTCTTGGGCGAAACGACGTATGCCATCTGCCAGCTTCTCTGTTGCCATTGCATCTTCATTGAAATCCCAGCGGAATGATTTTTCATCAATGGGCAGAACAGAATTATTATTTGATAAAGAAGGGGTTAACATTCTAGGAAGTTTACCTGTGTCTTTTGATAATTCTTCCATTAATGAAGGGCTTATAGTTAAACGGTCGCAGCCTGCTAATGCTTCAATCTCCCCTGTATTTCTGAAGCTTGCACCCATTACAACCGTGTTGTAACCGTTCTCTTTGTAGAAATTATAAATATTGGTAACAGATACTACACCAGGGTCTTCATGAGATAGGTAGCTTTCTTTACCTGTCTCTTTTTTATACCAATCAAGAATTCGGCCTACAAACGGTGAAATAAGGTAAGCGCCCGCTTGTGCTGCAGCAACCGCCTGAGAAAAACTGAATAAAAGGGTTAGGTTGCAGTTAATGCCTTCTTTTTCTAGAATTTCTGCGGCTTTTATACCTTCCCAAGTGGAGGCTATTTTAATAAGTACACGCTTAGGATCAATATTCTGAGCTTCATAAAGCGAAATTAACTTTCGTGCTTTATTAACAGTGGCTTCAGTATTAAATGACAGGCGCGCATCAACTTCTGTGGATACTTTGCCCGGTATGCAGTTTAATATTTCTTTGCCTATTGATACTGCAAGATGGTCTGTTGCATCATTCAAGGTTTTTTCAGAGTCACCACCTTGTTGTGATGCCCATTTTATAGATTGAGCAATAAGAGGCTGGTAATCAGTAAGTTCTGCAGCATTAAGTAGCAAAGACGGGTTGGTCGTAGCGTCTTCTGGCTGCCATTGTTTAATTGCTGCTATATCACCAGTATCCGCAACAACGGTTGTTATTTTTTTGAGCTGTTCGAGCTTGTTTTCCATAACGATTACTGCACCTTATGATATCGATTACTAAAAATAAAAAGTCTTAGTAAACAATACTGAACAGGCGGGTTGAGAACAAGTGAATTATCTCTTAATTTTAGCTTTAGCTGTCTATTTACAGAGTAACCAAAGAGCATGCTTCTTTTACAACCTCTATGCCTGCGCCTTTTTTGTGTGCATTTTCACTTAGGTGACGACGATATCTTTTGCCACCTGGCATACTATGGAATAAGCCCAGAATATGTCGCGTGATATGGCCTAAATAGTTTCCCTTTTTGAGCTCTTCTTCAATATAAGGAAGCATTAATTCAAGCACATCATGACGTGTGAGAGTATTTACAGGCTCCCCATAAAGCTTCTCGTCAACATCTGAAAGAACCCATGGGTTTTGGTAAGCCTCCCTACCGACCATGACACCATCAAGGTGGCTGATATGGTCAAGACTTTCTGTTATCGTTTTTATGCCACCGTTAACTATAATTTCAAGTGAAGGGAAATCCTTCTTTAGCTGGTAAGCCACATCATACTTTAAGGGAGGGATATCCCTATTTTCCTTAGGTGAAAGCCCTTTGAGAATGGCTTTTCTTGCATGAACAATGAACGTAGAGCAACCGGTGCTAGCAATAGTATTAACAAAGTTATGAAGCGCTTCATAACTGTCATTATCATCAATGCCAATGCGGTGTTTAACGGTAACAGGTATAGAAACTGCGCTCTGCATTGATGCAATGCACTCAGCCACCAGTTCGGGGTGCGCCATCAAACAAGCACCAATCATGTTGTTTTGCACCCGGTCACTAGGGCAGCCCGCATTCAAATTAACTTCGTCGTACCCTAAATCCTCTGCCATCTTCGCGCAAAGCGCTAGATCTTGAGGGTTACTACCTCCAAGTTGAATCGCAACAGGAGTCTCCTCTTTGTTGAACTCTAGGTAGCGATCACGGTCGCCATGTATTAATGCACCTGTTGTGATCATTTCAGAGTAGAGAACTGTTCTTTTAGAAATTAGGCGAGCGAAATATCGATAGTGACGGTCAGTCCAGTCCATCATTGGCGCAATGCAAAACTTACGATTTAGGGTTGTGGGTGCAGCTATGTTTATCATCTGGGCCTTGGGTATTCGATCATTAAAAACGACATATTATAACAAGGATTGTTTGTTATAAATAAAACTTGCCTATGAATAATTGTTTTTTAACGAATACATTAATGACGTCTTGGGCTCTATTGCTCTTACACCATATAAATAAGTGAGATCCAGTTAACAACTCCTTGAAAAATGAGGGCTCCAACATGTTAATTAACCCCAGATTTTGTGATGATATTGGATGAATTTTGTTCAGTAGTTCGTAACTTAGTTCAATGTAGTAATTTCAGATAATAATAAGATGTAATCTGGTTTCTTGAGGAGATCGTTATGAGTGTTGTATATTTACCTGGCTTGAAAAAAAGTGTGTTGTTTATTGTTTGCAGCAGTCTTATTTCTGGTTGTAGTTCTCTTAGTTTCGATTCTTCTAGTGACCAGTGTGACGATTGCTCTTCATCTGCCCCTGTTAATACAGAAGCATCTCCGGTTGTCGCTAATCAGGAGAAGAGCAATAGTGAAAATCAGAGTACGACATTAGTTGCTACTAACGAACCGTCTGCTAAAAAACCCTCTTCAGCTGCTGTATTAACAGCCACTCAAAATAAAGAACCGGTTCAGGTAGCCTCAAGGGAAGCTTCTTTTAAAGGGCCAAAGGCGCTTCAAGATATTCAGGCTATTTCAGTCGATGTTAATCAAGGGCGTAATAGTCAAGAAACGACTAATGCTGCCAACGTCTTTATAAAGGACGGCGTTAATAAGCATACTCCAAATTCTGCTGTTATTGCGAAAGTAGAGGTAGCAGAGGCACCAGTGAAAGCAGACGTCGTATCGAATACTGAAATAGTAGCGGTAGCAGCCGTAGTGGAGGTTACACAATCCGCTGAGGTGAAAGTGGCTGCTTTAGATTCTGTTCCAGAAAAAATTGTAAGTCCTGAGATTAATTCAGTTGAGCAGGTTAACCGCCTGATAGAAGAGAACCCCACCGCGGCAGGAACGGCAGCTGTTGTAGTGCTAGATGTGCCAGAGGTTAAGGTTCAATCCGCATCTCAGGTGATTAAGGCATCCCGGTTAATTGATTTTGGTATTTGGAATATAGAAGAAGACTGGGATGGCAGGCATCCAGGTGAATGTCGACTATCTACTGCCACTATGCAAATTGATCAACATGATTTCACGACTCAAGTTTGGTTGACTGTTATTGATGATAAATTAGTGGTTAACTCTACTTTTGATATTAATATAAAACAACCTGGCATCGGAATAAAAGCAGACAACGGATCGCTGCAACGTTTTTCTGAAAAGGTTTATTCTAGTAATGCTGTTTGGTCTGGAAACCTCAGTAAGACCTTAAAGAACAATAATAAGCTAAAAATTATTTTAGGTGGCGGAGAATTGGGTAAAAAGACCCATGAGACGTCGGTAAGCCTGAAAGGCTTAAAGAAAGGTTATCCAGAATACCAAAAGTGTAAAGGTTAATGAGCTAGCGACACATGCTTTGTCTGACCCTGCCTAGTTTGTGAATAATACCCCTTGGATGAGGGGTATTAAAAAGTCTACGTATTTTAAATTTGTTCTTCTCCTTGTACTTCTCCTTTTGCTAGTACAGCATCTATACTCTTACTATTCTCAGTTAAACTAGCTGCGCAATGCCTATTGGTTTAACACTCTTTTATATTGATTTCTGGTCGATCTATGTCCGTATCTGTTGCTTTGGTTCCTGTTTTTGGCTTAATTCTTTTAGGATATTTTCTAAAGCGGGCAGGGTTTCCGGGTGATACTTTTTGGGGGCAAGCCGAGAAACTGACTTATTTTTTATTTTTCCCCGCAATGCTTATTTACAAGTTAACGTATGCGGAACGAGGGGGGATTGAAATAACAAAGTTGTTTGTTATTGTTGTGCTATTTCTTCTTATCATGTCTTTTATTTTAATTATCTGCCAAAAAGTATTTAACTGGAGCGGGCCTGTCTTTACATCTGTTTATCAGGGGGGGATTCGTTTTAATTCTTATGTTGGTTTAGCCGCGATAAGTGAGCTTTATGGGGATAGCTATGTACCATCAGCTGCTGTCGCTATGTCGCTTATGATTCCTATAATTAACCTGCTATGTATTTTAATATTTGCGGTATGGGGAGGTAAGAATATAAAAGGTGTAGGGGGTATTTTAAAAGCGATAGCGACAAACCCTCTTATTTTAGCCTGTTTAGTGGGTATTTCTTTTAATATGATGGGAGTGAAATTTCATCCTATTATTGAGGGGATAATAAGTCCTCTAAGTGTTTTGGCATTACCTATGGGGTTGATGGCCGTTGGTGCAGGGCTCAATTTGAAAGCACTTAGGCATACGTCATTACCTTTCTTTGTTTCTAGCGGTATAAAGCTCGTAGTGTTTCCTATGGTGAGTTTATTTTTACTACGGTTGGTAGGGGCAGATGAGGTGACTACGACGGTCGTTATTCTATTATCTACACTACCTACCGCTTCTTCTGCGTATATACTTGCAAGACAGTTAGGTGGCGATGCGCATCTAATGGCAGGGATAATTAGTGGCCAGACATTGCTGGCCATTATTACTATTCCACTTATGGTGACTTACTTTTTGTAGTGCATTGTTTTATATAATGCGATGTTTTATCTTTGGCATTGTACAAATGCATCTGCAATGCTTTTTAAGAATTCAAAATAACCAGTGTCTGAATTTTTTATATCTGTCGCAAGAGGGTCTGCTGTGACCGTAGTGACCTCAACCCCTTTAGTAATGCTATTGATATAAGGTGCTTTGAAATTCGGTTCTTTAATTAGGCAAATCCTATTTTTTTCTAGTAGTTCATTTCGAAGTTGAGACAAATGTCTTGCGCCTGGTTTAGCCTCTGCTGTACTTGTAACTGTCCCTGAAATTTTAAGACCAAAGTGCTCTGAGAAATGACTAAATGCCTGATGAAAGGTGTAAATATTGATCGTTTCTTTTGAGGCAAACATACTTTTTATGTCTGACTCAACGATGTTGAGTTGTTGTTTAAACTTATCTAGATTCTTCTTTAATTGAGGTTCGAGTTCAATGTGTTGATTCGCTAGCTGTTGATAAATAGACTCAGCTATTTTTTCAGCTAAAGCGGGGTCAAGCCATATATGTGGATCAAAACCACCTTCATGTGCATGCTCATGTGAATGACTTTCTTGTTTATGATGTTCTTCATCGTCACTATCTGACTTAAGCTTTAATTCATGAACTAAGGCAATTTGATTGACTGAGGTTGATTTAAGTATTTTTTCTAGAAAAAGTTCTAGTTCAGGTCCAACCCAAACAAATAAGTCAGCTTCACTGAGGAGTCGCATTTGTGAAGGTCTTAATTGATAGTTGTGAGGGTTGGCTGAGGGGGGTAATAGTGCTTTCGATGTTCCAAGATCACCTACAATAGCGGTAGATATGAGCTGTATAGGTTTAATTGAGCTAACTACATTAAGTTCTGAGGCTAGCACAGTTTTTAATGGCGTTAGAGTGAATAATATGATTAAAAATAGATAGATACGATAGGTCATTAATAAACAACTTTAACTTTAAATGTATTGATGTTACGTGATTGACTGAGAATTATAACACTGAGATTTTGTAAGGTCTCTTAGAGTTTTTTTGATATAGTGGCGATATACAACACTACAAATTTGAGAGATGTATTTATGAGTAAATTGAGATGTCTATAAAATACCAGATCGTGCCTGTTACCGCTTTTGAACAAAACTGTACCGTTCTGTGGTGTGATAAAACCAAAAAATCCGCCGTTGTTGATCCTGGTGGAGACCTTGATCGAATTGTTTCTGTATTGAAAAGGGAAGGGCTTTCACTTGAGAAAATACTATTAACGCATGCTCATATCGATCATGCCGGCGGTACCGCTGAATTAGTAAAACAATTTGGAGTGCCTATTGAAGGGCCTCATAAAGAAGATAAATTTTGGATTGATAGTTTGCCGCAACAAAGTCAAATGTTTGGTTTTCCAAAAGTAGAAACATTTACGCCTGATCGCTGGTTAGTAGGGGGGGATAAAGTAACCGTTGGAGAGTCGAGTTTTGACGTGGTTCATTGTCCAGGGCATACACCGGGGCACGTTGTTTTTTTTAATAGTGAAAGTCAGTTAGCCTTAGTTGGCGATGTATTATTTAATGGCGGGATAGGTCGAACAGACTTCCCTAAAGGTGATCATGCGACCTTGATTAAGTCTATTAAAGAAAGACTTTGGCCGTTAGGTAATGATGTTTCCTTTATTCCTGGTCATGGTCCAATGTCTACTTTTGGACAAGAAAGAAGAACAAACCCATTTGTGGCGGACTAAGATTTTTAGCGTATAATGGCCGCCTTTTAACGTTATCTCTTTAAAACCTATATACAGGAATATCCATTCAAATGACTGTTGTCCGTACTCGCATAGCCCCTTCGCCAACCGGAGATCCTCACGTAGGAACCGCCTATATCGCTCTTTTTAATATGTGCTTTGCACGTCAGCATGGCGGGCAGTTTATTTTACGCATAGAAGACACTGATCAGGTGCGTAGTTCTGCAGAGTCTGAACAAGATATTTTGGATTCATTGCGTTGGTTAGGACTTGATTGGGACGAAGGGCCTGATGTAGGTGGACCTAAAGGTCCTTACCGTCAAAGTGAGCGTAAAGATGACTACAAAGCATATGCACTTGATTTGGTAGAAAAAGGGCATGCATTTTACTGTTTCAGAACCCCTGAAGTGCTTGATCAAATCAGAGAAGAGAGAAAAGCGGCGGGTTTAAACCCTGGAATTAAAGGTGACTTAGAATTACCCGAAGATGAAGTTAAGCAGCGGCTGGCGGCTGGTGAATCTTACGTTATTAGAATGAAGGTTCCGGATGAGGGAACCTGTGTTATTGATGATATGTTACGTGGCACTATTGAAATAGATTGGTCGCAAGTTGATTGTCAAATACTCCTAAAATCTGACGGTATGCCAACATACCATCTTGCCAATGTAGTTGATGATCATTTAATGGATATTACTCATGTAATACGTGGCGAAGAGTGGATTAATTCAGCCCCTAAGCATCAATTATTGTATAAGTATTTCGGTTGGGATATGCCTGTGTTATGTCATATGCCACTGCTGAGAAACCCCGATAAAAGTAAGTTAAGTAAGCGTAAAAACCCAACGAGTGTTAATTATTATGAGCGTATGGGCTTTATGCCAGAGGCTGTTGTTAACTATCTTGGGCGTATGGGTTGGTCAATGCCTGATGAAAGTGAAAAGTTCACACTTGATGAAATGATTAAAAACTTTGATATCACTCGCGTTTCCTTAGGTGGGCCGATTTTTGATGTTGAAAAGCTAAGCTGGTTAAACGGTTTGTGGATCCGTGAAAACTTAAATGATGAGCAGTTTTCACAACGTTTACAAAAGTGGGCATTTAACGCTGAACGCATGACTCCGTTAATATCCCATGTAAAGGGTCGAATAAATGCTTTTAGTGATATTTTGCCTTTAGCAGGGTTTATGTTCTCTGGTATGTTAAATCTTACAGAAGAAGATTTTAACCACAAGAATCTCGAAGAGGGGCAAGTTAAGCGTGTTCTTCAGTTCGCCTTGTGGAAGCTAGAGGCTCAGCGTCACTGGAATAAAGAAAATATCTTTGAAGATATAAAAGCGCTAGCGAAAGGGATGGAACTAAAAATGGGCGATTTTAATCACCCTATTTTCGTTGCTATTGCCGGTACGCCAAACTCCTGGTCGATAATGGACTCTATGGCGCTTTTAGGGCCTGATATGACACGAGCTAGGTTGCGTTCAGCTCTAAACTTGCTGGGTGGTTTTTCAAAGAAAGAAACTAAGCGGGTAGAGAAAGAGTACCAGTCTCTTTTAAGTGTGATTATTTAAGTTCAAAAAAGTCTGATAAAATAGAGCTTGACTCAGTGAAGTGAACTCAATATTATACGCCCCGATGATGCATTGGGGCCATAGCTCAGCTGGGAGAGCGCAACGCTGGCAGCGTTGAGGTCTGCGGTTCGATCCCGCATGGCTCCACCAAATCATCTGCTGACAAAACAGCATAAGTTCCGGGTCCCCTTCGTCTAGAGGCCTAGGACACCGCCCTTTCACGGCGGTAACAGGGGTTCGACTCCCCTAGGGGACGCCAATTATTTTAAAAAAACCAGAAGCAATCGCTTCTGGTTTTTTTTTGTCTGTTATTCCTTCTATTCCTTCCTGAAAAAAAGATGCTATTTATCTTTCAGCGATAGCTCCTTTGCCAACACCTTCAAATGCTTTCACTTTAAAATGACTAGATGGAGTTTGCTTCTTTAGCTCCTCTGCAATATGCGTCGCAATCCATTCTACTGTTGAGTCTGTATTCATTAGGTAGACTTGGCGTGTAGGCAGCGTTATTTTGAATGTACCTTGATCTGAAATATAAGAAAATTGTGTGTGTGGGATATTATTTATATCAGGCTGCTCAACTTTATCTTCAATGGTGCCGATGTAGATGTCTTTAAATGTATTTGCCCACTGACTTTCTAGGCTTTTATTACGTTTGCCATCTTTAGTAATTTCAATTGTAGAGCGGTGTCCGTGTGCAATACGTTGGCAATTGCCTTTATGCTTCTTTAAACCATGACTGTAGTGATAAAAATCACCCTGAATGACTTCTTCTCTGAGGTTAAGTGTTATGCCTGTCACATTAGATGGGAGTTGTTTAAGTATTTTTTCACAAAGATAGGCAGAAACACATGCCTTATTAATCGTAGTATCTTCAATCTCTGTTAAGGCTTCAATGGGGGAGTGGTGAATAATTTGTTCTCCCGTTGCCGAGTCAAACACCAAGTCTATGTATGAGTCTTGTTTAGTCACCGTTACGCTAGGGTGTGCTGATGGTATTACTAATTTATGGTCGACTTCATTGTCGATAATAGATTTAATTTTCTTTTTAACGTCGCCAAAATCAAAGAGCATACCTTGCTCATCAAGTTCTCCCTGTAATTCCACATCGACAATCCAGCTTTCTCCCAAGATGCCTCGTTCTGCATGAAGGTAAGAAAAATCAATAACAGTAAGGTTGTCTACAAAAAGTTGGTTCATGAAAGATGGCCGATGATTATTTAAGGAAAATACAGAGAAAAAGATATTACAAACAGGCTAAGCATTATACCAGATAAAACATTAAACCAAAAAATTAGCTTGGCTCATTGGTTGAATGCAGTGTTTTAGGAAAAACTAAAATGTGTACAAATGTAATATATTTAAAAATCTTAAGTGGTACAAATTAACAAGAAGAAGAAAAAATGCAATAATGTTACAAATTGAAACATAAGTTGCCGTCTACTTTAACGTATGAATTCGACATTAGTACTAAAGTATTAAGGTTGAATGTATAGATATGACGGCCAAATATTATCCTGTTAAGGACCCCTGACGTGAATGCAACTTCCATAACGATTGAATCACCACTGTCATCTAGAATCAAAGCGTGGATGGATGAACGATTTCCATTTGTAAATGCTTTACTCTTTTTTATTCTTTATCTTACAGCTGCTGTATTAGCACGCTATTCATCTACGGACGGAGAGATATCTCTTGCCTTGATTGATGTGGCTGGTTGCTTGGTTACCTGGAGTTTTTTTCTGGTTGTTCGTATTTTTGATGAGCACAAGGATTATGATCTTGATGTGTTGAATCATCCTCAACGTATTTTGCAAAGTGGGGTGATTACACTTAAGCACCTTAAAGGCTTAGCTCTTATTGCGATTGCTTTACAGATCATTTATTCGATTATTATTGATAGGTTACACGTTGGTAACTCACTTTATTTAGGTAATACCTCTTTGCTTGATAGCCCTTCATTAATAGGGTCAGCATTAACTGCTTGGGCGCTAGTGTTTGGTTGGACTTGCCTACTGGGAAAAGAATTTTTTTGCGGTGAGTGGTTAGAAAAACGTCTTACTTTGTATGCCTTTTCTCACATGCTAATTATGTTTTTTATGGTTTGGTGGTTGGTGCAGATGGGTAACCCCGGCACACCATTGAGCAACGAAATTATTGCCTTAGGTGTATTAGCTTTTATTAGTGGTTTTGCGTTTGAAATAACCCGTAAAACCAGAGGGCCAGAAGAAGAGCGTGACACGGTTGACTCGTACTCAAGAATTTTTGGTGCAAAAGGAGCTGCCCTAATCGTTATTTTATTAGTGCTGGGCATGATCAGTACTCAGTGTTTTATTATCTACCAAATAGGAGGCACTGATTATTGGCCTGCATTGGTGGTGTTACTTGCTATATTGATTTTATGTTTAAAAAGCCTATTTAGTTTTATTAAGGAGCCCTCTGAAAAAGGTAGGGAAAAAAATGAAATGGCTGTGGCCTTAGTTACACTATTGGGCTACATCGTTTTAATCGTTAGTGTGTTTGTTAATCGCGGAATCACTTTTACAGTGCTGTAAGGCTGATTACGTTGTTTGTGTTTATTTCTATCATAGTATTTATAGGCGGAGTAGCGATTAATGTTACCTAACAGTCAAGAGCATGGAAACTTTCTTAATAACACAGTACACAAAGGGGTTTTATCGTTTATTTTAAACGGTGAAACGTTATTGGGTGATATCTCTACAGTGACCCCAAATGGCTTAATATTCACCATTGAGTCATCCGACAAACTTAGTCAGTTGATGACTGACACGCCTATTGAACATTGCAAAATTGCCATAGATGGTGAACATCTTTGTGATACTAATTTACTTGTTTCAAGTTCACCTATTTCAACCACTATTAATACCGATGGTGGGCGAGTCCAGTTACTTGAAGTGAAAACATCAGTGTTGGATGCTGCTAATGCCAGTGCGCTGTGGCAAGTGTTGTATTGGATACATAGAGAGAATGATAGAAGTAAAGATGCACCTATTTATGATGCCTTAACCTTGCCAAAGGTACCTGCTCGCGGGGTATATACGGAAGAAGCTAGACTAGAACGCTTAGCATTTATCAGAGAAAGTACGGGTGCAAAGCTTAAGACCGTTGAAAAGAACTCGTTCGATGCTAATAAGCTAATGAGTAATATTGAGGCCTTTATTGGCTCGGTTGAAATTCCTGTTGGCGTTGCTGGCCCTCTGCTTATTAATGGTCAAAATGTAAATGGCTTAATGTACGCGCCTATGGCCACATCAGAAGGGGCCTTGGTTGCCTCTGCCACTCGTGGTGCTACGGTATTATCACGTTGTGGTGGTGTGAATACTAAAGTCCTTGGTCAGCGCATGCTACGAGTGCCCTTGTTTGTTCTAGGGAATATGCAAGACGCATTATTTTTTGCCAGTTGGGTGGAGAGTCACTTTAATGAAATTAAAGATCAGACCCAGCGATTTTCAAATTATGCAGATCTTAAAGAAGTAGATCCACAGGTTTTTGGTAAAGCGGTTCATGTTCACTTTGTTTATGAGACAGGAGATGCCGCGGGTCAGAATATGACGACGACCTGTACTTGGCAGGCCTGCCTTTGGGTAATGGAGCAGATGAAGCAATTCGAATCATTGAAATTCGAAAACTTCATGATAGAGGCCAATCTGTCTAATGATAAAAAAGTAACGTACCAGTCTTTTCTTAAAGGCCGTGGTGTAAGAGTGATGGCAGAATGTATTTTGCCTGCAGAGCATACTGAGCGTGTATTAAAAGTAACTCCCAAGTTACTGGTTGAAGCTTACCAGAACTTTGTTACTGGTAGTGTGGGTGCTGGCATGGTGGGCATTAATATTAATATTGCTAATGTGATAGGCGCAATGTTTACCGCTACAGGGCAGGATATCGCCTGTGTACATGAATCGTCTATTGGTCAGTTCCACCTTGAATTAACGGATGACGGGCAAGGTGTTTATGCAAGCATGATACTACCTAGTCTGGTTATAGGGACAGTAGGGGGAGGTACCAGCTTAGCTCATCAGAAAGAGTGCTTAGAGTTGTTAGGGTGTGCAGGGCCAGGAAACGCAGGGCGCTTAGCTGAAATTATTTGTGGTTATTGTCTTGCGCTTGATTTGTCTACTTTGTCGGCCATAGCCAGCGGTCAATTTGCCAGTGCACATGAAAAGTTAGGTCGAAATAGACCGGTAGATACTTTAAAGCAGGGTGATCTTAACGCTCAATTCTTCCAGCGTATTATGCGTGAGCAATTTGATAGTGAGCACATAACGGTAGGTTCGGCTGAACCTGTAAGTCATGAATCAAAAGGCAGCAGTATTATCACCGAGCTCACCGCTCATAAAGTGAATAAAATTCTCGGTCACTTTCCTTATTCTCTTGAGTTAACAAATGATCTTGGTAAGCATGAAATCAAAGAAGTAATGGTAAAAGTTAAGCCTTTAGATGCTGAAGTCATCATGATGTTAAACAGTATGGCGGCTATGTGTGACCCTCGTTTAGCTCAGGAATATAATCGTTTTAAAGATCAGTTAGGGTTCAGAGGCTGTCATCAGCGTGAATTAGCCGTGATGACACAGAAAGACCCTCGTTTTACCAAAAACACCCCATTAATTTATGGCGTGTATGAGGGTGAAGAACGAGAAGCCTACGTGATTGTACAAGAGCTAATGAAAGACATGGTACTGATGGATACGGCGGATGATGTATCGGGCTGGACGCCTGAACATATTCGAGTGGCTATCAAGGGAATCGCAGAGGTTCATAGTATTTGGTATGGCCGTGAAGATGAACTTAGACAGCAACCTTGGATTATGGATGAGCCCACAACAGAAGGTAGAGTAGAAAAACAGCGCTTATGGGAGATGCTGGGGGTTCATGCTCGTGAAGAATTCCCTGAATGGTTTTCAGACCAAGACTTAGTGCAGTTCAGAGACTTGGTTAAATCGTTTTCTAAGCTTTGGCCTCGCATAGAAAAAATGCCGAAGACATTGATACATAATGATTTTAATCCTCGAAATATAGCCTTCAGAAAAACAGCTGATGGTTTACGTTTGTGCGCTTACGATTGGGAACTCGCGACTATTCACTTACCTCAATATGATGTGGCAGAGTTGCTTGCGTTTACGTTAACGGGTGACTTTACAAGAGAAGAGGTTGAAGAGTTTATTGAATTTCACCGTGTTGAATTAGAAAAAAATACAGGTGTTGAAATAGATGCTACCGCTTGGAGAGAGGGCTTTACTCTTTGTTTTACTGACTTACTGATTACTAGAATGTCGCTTTACGCTATGGCTCATACATTCAGGCACTATAAGTTTATGGAACGAGTCCATGTCAATTTTAGACGCATACTTATGTTTGAGGTTGAGCGTATTTGTAAGGGCTAGTTGTGTATTAACGTTTTAGCGAAAATGTGTGAGTGACGGGTTTGAACAGTTTGAGTAATGACAATATGAATGATCAAGGCAGTATGAAATATAAAAACATAGCATCGAGGTATATTTTATCTTCTGAGCAAGCATCAAGCTTCAGTGAAAATACCCTAGGTGGAAAAGCCAGCCAGATGGCGTGGTTAACACGGAATGGTTTTAATGTGCCTGAGTGGTTTGTAATTACCACTGAAGCATTTAATGGCTATGTATCAGAAAACAAGCTAGGTGACTGGATAGACGGTAAGTTAAAAGACTTGTCTAGCTCGAATGTTGGACCGCTTTCTGCGGACATCCGTAAGAAATTATTGGCGGGTAATTTACCTTCGGAGCTTGAAGATAAAATTAGTGAAGCACTGTTAACCTTACCTAAAGGGGTTGATGATTTTTATGCGGTTCGCTCATCGGTTGTAGGGGAAGATGCCGCTGCGGCATCCTTTGCCGGCCAAATGGATTCTGAGTTATTTCAAAAAGGACTGAATGCCATTATTCATTCAGTTAAAAGTGTATTTGCAAGTGCCTTTACAGAGCGAGCGCTTATTTATCGCTTGCATCACAAAATTGATTATAGAAATATTCGTGCAGCGGTTATTGTGCAGCGAATGATTTTTGGCTCAGTTTCAGGGGTGATGTTTACGTCCCAGCCTATAACAGGGCGCCGTGATCAGGGTTTAATTTCAGCCTGTTACGGAGCAGGAGAGGGCATTGTCTCTGGCCTTTGTAGTACCGATGAATATACCGTTAGTTTAGATGCCAAAGATATCGAATCAGTGATTAATGAGAAAGATGTACAACTGATTTTTGATGAAAAGAAAGGCCTTGGTACCATAGAAACTGAGGTTGACGATGCATTAAAGAATGTTGCCTGCCTTACTAATGAGCAAGTTAAGCAGCTTATTCGTACCGGTAAGTCTATTGCTGAAGCCCGTTTATTTCCACAGGATATTGAGTGGACTATAGAAGATGGCTCAGTTTATATTCTTCAGACCCGCCCGGTGACTTCAATGCCTTCACCAACCCAGGCAAAAGGTGACCGAATAGTTTGGGATAACTCTAATATACAAGAAAGTTATTGTGGTGTGACTACACCGCTTACTTTTAGCTTTGCTAATCAAGCCTATAAAACAGTGTATGAGCAAACCATGCGACTGATGGGTATCTCAGAAAAAGAGATAGGCGCTAATCAAGATATGTTAAGAAACATGCTAGGCCTTATCAACGGGCGTGTTTATTATAATATTAACAACTGGTATCGCGGTTTGTTATTTTTGCCATCCTTCGGAACCAACAAAGAAGCAATGGAACGCATGATGGGTCTTCAAGACCCAGTAGATATGATTCAGGACTCTCAACTAACCTTGGTTCAAAAGATATCAAAGCTTCCAACTATGTTGAGAGCGTTGATTGCTTTGCTAAGTCGTTTTATAAAAATGGGTAGTCTTGTTGAAGAGTTTAAGACTATGTTTCAAAAAGAGTATCAAGCGATACCACGTGATCAGCTACATACTTTGGAAATGGCAGAGTTAATGGCCTTGGCCAAGCAGTTAGATACCAATTTGTTGGACCGTTGGACTACGCCGATCGTTAATGATTTTTACGTGATGATCTATAACGGAAAAGTGAATGATTGGTTAACCAAAATAGGTGTTGAAAACCCTGAGCTTGTGCAAAATAATTTGCTATCTGGTGAAGATGGCATTGAAAGCACCGAGCCTACTAAGATGTTGCTTCGTATGTGTGGCTACATTAGGCAACATAATGATCTAAAACAAATAGTTGAATCAACAGAGAACCAATTTCTATTAGATGCCATTCAAGTTCGATCTCCTGAGTTTTATAAACAGTGTCAGGAATATATTGAACTTTATGGTGATCGAACAATTGGTGAGCTAAAACTTGAATCAATAAGCTTACGCAAAGATCCTACTTTTATGTTTGCGGTGCTTAAAAACTTCTTAAGTCGAGATGATTTAACTGAAGATACGCTAGCAAACAATGAGGCCTCATTTAGGCATGAAGCTGAGCATCTGGTATTTGGTAAAATAGAAAATCAGTTTAGTCAGAAAAAATTAATCACCTTTAAAAAGCATTTAAAGAAACTACGTGAAGCGATTAAGCATAGAGAAAATATGCGTCTGGCAAGAACACGTATGTTTGGTCTTTATAGAGATATTTATATCGAAATCGGTCAGCAACTTCAGATGGATAAACAACTGAATGAAGCGCGAGATATTCTTTATTTAACCGTTGAGGAGTTAGATGCTTACATGGAAGGTAGAAGTGTGTCTTCTTTGAACTCGCAAGCCACATTGCGTAAAGAGGAGTTCGCCAGTTTTGAAGATAAAGAGCTCCCGCATCACTTTAGTACATGGGGCCCTGTATATCATCATAATGCATACGAATATAAAGGGGTGAACGAAGAGCTTGATGAGGAAAGTTCAGAGCTATCAGGTATTGGTTGTTACCCTGGCATTGTAGAGCAGCCTGTACGGCTTATTTTCTCACCTGATGACGAGTTAAGTCTTGAGGGTCAGATACTGTGTACCGTAAGAACTGATCCAGGTTGGGCTCCTTTGTTTCCTACGGCGGGTGGTTTGTTGGTAGAACGCGGTTCAACGTTGTCACACTCAGCCGTCGTTGCACGCGAATTAGGTATTCCAGCGATTGTGAATATCCCCGGAATCACAAAAATTATCAAAAACGGCGAACGTATAAAAATGGATGGGGCTAAAGGAACCATTCACCGATTAGATGAACACGCAGCGAGTAAAGAGAGTGAAGTAGATAAAAATGAGTGAGTGGAATCCCGCCAAGCAGCTACCCTCATCGTTCTTTAACGTTGCTAAAACTGTTTACGCTAACGATGAGCATTGGGTAAAAGAAAGTGAAACTCAATTACAAGTACTGTTTTCGGCAGAGCATAGTTTCTTTAATGGAAAAAATATAACTTGGCTTGATATTGTCGATGAAAGTACCCGTTTGGCAGGGTTTTATAATCCAGATCAGCTTATCGATGGTAAAAAAGTTGCCTATTTTGGTTATTGGGAAACGCTTAATTGTTTTGATACTAATAAGGATGTATTTGACCGTTTTGAATCTTGGTCTAAACAATGTGGTGCTGAAGTAATATATGGGCCAATAAATTTTAATACCTTTGGTTTATATCGTCTTCGTTTAACGGGCCACCAACATGGTTATTTTCCTGGAGAACCCTATAACCCAGAATATTACCCTAAGTTGATGAATCAACTTGGCTATGATGTTTCTAAGCGGTTTTACAGCTGGTTTGGATTACAAAAAGGTAAAGTGGAATGCGCTGCACCGATGATGGAGCCTGCATTAAAAAAACTTGAAGAACAGGGGGTTATATTTTGCCGACTTACTCCAGAATATTGGTTGGATAACTTGCCTGAAATATTTCAAAATGTGGATGAAATATTTAAAGATAATTTTGCTTATTCTGGAATAAGTTTTGACGCGTTTGAGAAAGGTTTTGGTCGCTCTTTTGCTTCGCGCTTTTGCCCTAAAAGTTCAGTGTTAGCAGTGGGGCCAGATAATAAAATAGCCGGCTTTTTTGTCGCGTTTCCTGATTACTCACCATTAATTAAACAATCTTCAGCACAGAAAGTAAGTGCGGCTGAGCTTAACTGCAATGAGCATTTCAAATTTCTTAAAAGTCCTTTAGCGCTGGGGAAGAGTGGGGGCGTCAGCCCTGCATTTAGAAAAAGTGGTCTGTTCTCGGTAATGAGCTATTTAATGATGCAATGGATTCAAGATAATTATACTTACGGTGCTGCCACACTGGTTAGAGCAGATAACCCTTCTGCAAGAGTGGGTAAAATGTTCTTTTCTCAACCAGGTGACTGGTCTCATGAGTATGCACTGTTTACTAAGGACTTATAATGCATAAAATTGTCTCTTCTACTGTGCCTGAGTCAGGTAATTTTGCAGAGCTCATACTCAGACACAGCTTTATTCAGCCTGATGTAACCGCACTAAGTATTCCACTCCAGGTCGAAAATAGTGAAATTATTAAGTTTGAAGAGATTTCGTTTGGTGATTTTGGATTTCGTATTAATCAAATTAGAGCATTATTTAAAAAAGAAGGGTTGAGAAAGCAGGACCGTGTAGTGGTCATGTTTAAACCTTGCGTGAATCTGTATGCAATAGTAATCGCTTTGTTGGCTGAAGGTATGGTTCCTGTGTTTATTGATACAGGGATGGGGCCCAAGAAAATGTTAGGGGCTTTAAAAGAAAGCAATGCGAAGCTGATTATCGCATCATCTACATTGCTACGTTTACGCTGGTTGCTTCCTGCTTTTTGGGGTAAAAAATGTATATCTGCAGATAAAAGCGTGTTGGGTGTTGATGTACTTGATGTGGTGATAGAAACAATTATAACACCTAGTAAAGTGGCTTTACCTTGTGTTCTTATAAATGAAAGCGAACGTGGCTTAATATCATTTACATCTGGGAGTACGGGGTCGCCCAAAGGGGCTGACCGGACTCATGACAGCCTTATTCAACAACACATAGCTATCAGGGAACACTGGCAAGATAACCCTGATGATATTGATATGACTTCGTTGCCTGTAGTTGTATTGCATAATTTATGTTGTGGCATGCCCAGTGTATTACCAGCAATAGATTTCTCAGCCCCTGGTAACAGTGATGGTCACTTGGTTATTCAGCAAATTAAACAGTGCAATGTAACAAGACTAAGTGGAGCTCCCGCGTTTGTTGAGCGACTTGCCGATGCTGCTCTCTTGGTTCAAACCGAAAAAAATAAGTGTTTACCCTTGAATAGCATTAGCCTAGGTGGTGCACCGGTCACGGTAAAATTAGCGCGCAAATTGAAAGATTCTTTTCCTGGAGTGTTCTGCCAAGTTGTTTATGGATCTACTGAAGCAGAGCCTATTGCCAGTGTTAATATAAACGAGGTAATAAAAGAACAGAAGCATGGTTACCTTGTTGGCGTGCCTGCACATCAATCAAAGGTGTTGATCGTAAAGTTACCTGAAGATGTAGATCAAATTAAAGATGATACGCTTGCACCTTATTCCGCCGGTATCGGTGAGCTAGTTGTAAAAGGTAAACATGTACTCAAAGGTTATGTTGGCAATTTAGAGGCGACAAAAGAAAATAAAATAAAGTGTAATGATGGCTCTGTGTGGCACCGGACAGGTGATATAGCTCGAATAGATGACCTTGGGCGCATCTGGTTAATGGGGCGGCAGTCGGACTCTATTATGTATCAAGGCCATACTATTCTAACTTATCCGCTTGAATGTAAGGTTGATGCAATAAAAGGTGTTAGAAGATCTGCGCTGATTCAGCGAGAATCAACTAATAATCCGGTATTAGTGTTCGAGGTAGAATTTGGTGAGAGTAGTAATAGTGCGAATAAACAGGCTGAACTTAAACTTAAGCACTCAATTATGAAGCGTTTAATCGACGAGAAACTAAGCGGAATAAACGTTGTTTGTATAGATAAAATACCGGTCGATAATCGACATAACAGCAAAATTGATAGATCGAAACTGAGAAAAAGGTTATGAAAAAACCTCTGCTGATAGTGTCACTAAACTCCGTAGATTGGTTAACTCTTAGTGGTGTTTGGGTTGCCTTTGCTAGTTTATATTTTGCCTTTGAGCATCAAATAGCTTATGCATTGTCTGCACTTTATCTTGCGATGCTTATTGATGCATTTGATGGCATCTTAGCAAGAAAATACGGTTATGAGAGTGAGTTTGGTCGTTATTTAGATAGTTTCGTTGATGTACTTGATTACCTCATTGTGCCTGGGTTTATTGCGTACTTTTGGGGGTTTAACGGCTTACTAGAATCCATTTTACTTGTTTTAGTCCTTTGTTGCGGAATATTAAGACTCTCGGTATTTAACCAGACAGGTAATATGAAAGACGAAAATGGTAACCTAGCCTATTTGGGCATGCCTGTTTTTTGGCTTAATTTTATTTTAGGAGGCGCATATATTCTTTCATGGGTGATCGGTCACTCTCTTACGTTTATATTGCTTTTATTTGTCTATCCTGTTGCTAGTTTTTTAATGATATTTAATGGCCCATTTTTCAAGTTTTCAAGCATTAATGTGATTGTGAGTCTTGTATTAGGTGGATCATTGGTTTTCTTCGTTGCCGGACTTTTTGGCGGCTAATTTATGTATGTTAGAGATTAGATATGTTTGAAACGGTTGTCATTGCTCTTTGGCTAACATTACCCATTGTTGTTGGTGGTGTTACACACATGTTTTTTGTTGCAAATGACTGGTGGCCATCGTTAAAGGTTGCCATTGCAGAGAAAGCATTTGGCAAAAATAAAACATGGAGAGGCATTATAGTGATGCCTTTGGTGACCGTGCCAGGAGCTCTGTTGCTAGGTTCGTTATCAAATATATTACCTGATCGTTTAGCATTAACCTTATCAGATGTTTCTTTAGTAGTGCTGGGGTTATCGTTGGGTTTTGGGTATGTTCTTTTTGAACTTCCCAACTCGTACATTAAACGGAGTGTAGGGATTGAACCTGGAGCGACGCCTTCACGTGGACGCCTATGGTTTATCGCTATGGATCAATTAGATTCTGCCTTTGGCTTTGCTTTAGTCTATGCCATTTTATTAGACTTACCGGCGCTCACTTATCTTTTTGTTTTGATGTTTTTCCCCTTTATTGCTCTTTTGGTTAAACGTATTTTATATTGGTTTCGATTAAAGAAATCTTATTTATAACCTTACTAAAGTTTTTAAAGACTTTAACTCTATGTTGGGCTAATCTGAATGTGTAAATTGGCTTTTTAACTTTAACGAAACAGTAGTAAGTGTCTGTATCTATGGGAATAGATTTTCTTCTCTCGCTTAAAGTGATTACCGCAACTATTTGGCTTGCAGTAGCTTGTATCAGTTTCAATCACTTCTTTAAAGTAAGGCGTCGGAGCACGATTGTTGCTACGTTGTTTTTGCTTGTTATTTTTTTAAGTTTTATTCCCATCTCTTATGTCATCGCAATTACCAGCTATTCTGTTCAAACGGCGATAACATTAAGTGCTGTGGGCTTTGCCATGGGACTGTTGTTACTAAGCAGAAAAACTCACAGAGAACTAGATGAGTTATTTAAAATTCATCGGTCAGTCGGTGAGAAAAAAGAACACTTGAGTAGTTTGGCAGCCCATGCTTTCGAAGGTATTTATTTGGTCGACCCTGAAACCATGTGCTATGTGGATGTTAATCCTGCAGGGTCTAGGGCATTAAATTATTCTCGGGAAGATATGCTGGGAATGTCTTTGGAGTTGATTCACCCCAAAGATATGGCCTTGATGCGAGAAAAATTTGAAAAAGCTATATCAACAGAAAATCGTGTTTTATTTACTACAGACGCATATAAAAAAGACAATACAAGAACTCAGGTAGAAATTGCTTTAACAAAGGTTTTAAGTGAAGGGCGAATATTGGTCTTAGCCGTTGGCCGAGACCTAACTCGCAGGCAAAAAGCACAGCGTAGTATTGAGCAATTAAATCGGCTATATGAATTATTAACACAGTCAAATCGCGCTATTACTCGGGTGAAAAATAAAAGTAAGTTATACGAGGATATTTGTGGCGTCGCTTCGGCAGATGGCGGTTTTTTATTAGCCTGGATTGGAGAGCTAGCTGGAAATGAAGTGGTACCAATTTGTTTTTCTGGTGAGGACAATGGCTACGTAAATAGCCTTGATATTAAGTTAGGTGTTGATGCTTTTAGTCGAGGACCTGTTATTCGCTCTATAAATGAACAGAAAGTAGTTTGTATTAATGATATTTCTAATGAGCAAGGCTTTAAACCCTGGAGAGAGAGTGCTTTATCAAGGGGGTATCACTCGGTGGCGTCTGTGCCATTAATGCTAGATGGACATGTTGGTGCCGTTTTAGTCCTATATTCAGCTCAAGATAATATGTTTGATGAAAGGTTGGAGCAGCTTCTGACCAACCTATCTGAAGATTTAAGTTATGCGCTTAAAAACTTTGATATTGAGCATAAGCGTAATACCGCCCAAAAGAGACTCCGCTTATTATCTAGTGCCATCGACCAGAGCGCTGATGCGGTGACTATAATGAACGCTGAAGGTATTGTTGAATACGTTAACCCTAAATTTACTTTGCTTACAGGCTATCGACTTGAAGAAATAATAGGTAAATCCCCCTCTATTTTATGTAGAAATAAGGTTGAAATTGAGAAGTTTAATAAGGTTTTTGTTGATTTAAAAAAGGGTGTGAAGTGGCGGGGAGAGTTCAAAAATACCAAAAAGACGGGTGAGGATTATTGGTCGATGGATACTATATCGCCCATTAGAGATGATGAGGGCAGAATTGTTCAATATGTTTCAACTTCCGTTGATTATACTGCGCTTAGGCAAGCGCAGGATAAAATTGAGCAGCTGGCTTTCTATGACTCGTTAACTGAGTTGCCTAACCGCCGTTTGTTACATGACCGTTTGAAACAGGCTATTAATATATCATCCAGAAACTACTCTTATACCGCTGTATTGATGATTGATATTGATAAGTTTAAAAATATTAATGATTCAATGGGGTATCAGGCTGGTGATACATTAATTAAACAGGTTGCCTCTACTTTAATGCAGAATGTGAGTGAAGGGGGGACGGTAGCACGGCTGGGGGGGGATGAATTTATAATTATCTTACCCAATATTCAAGATATGAAAGAGGTTGTTTTCTTCACGGAGAGTTTGCTTGATAAAATCAGAGAGCCAATTGATTTATTGGGTAGTTCAATAACGGTGTCCGCTAGCGTGGGAATCAGTATGTATCCACTTGATGGTGGAGAGGGAGAGGATCTTTTAAGGAGTGCTGATCTTGCAATGTATCATGCAAAATCAGAGGGACGGAATAATTTCCAATTTTATACCCGTGAAATGAATGAGCGGGCATTAAGGCAATTAAACCTTGAACGTAGGCTCAAAATAGCCGTACAGCAACAAGATTTTGAGCTTTTTTATCAACCACAGGTCGATGTGGAAACGGGGCAGGTTAAAGGTGTAGAAGCACTTATTCGCTGGGTTGAAGAGGGTGAATATATACCACCTGATAAGTTTATACCCGTGGCAGAAGAGTGCGGTTTAATGGATAAAATTGGTGAGTGGGTATTGGAGCAGGCATTTAATGATGCGGAGAAACTTCAATCCTTATTACCTGAGCCTTTGACTATGGCCATTAACTTATCCGTTTGTCAGTTTAGAAAGTCAGAGAATTTAATTGAATCTGTTGCTCATAAACTTAAAAAAACGGGGCTTAATGCCGGGCTTATTGAGCTTGAACTTACTGAGAGTATGCTTATTGAGGATGTGAGTGCTACGGTAGAGTCTCTCAATGCTCTTAGGGCGCTAGGGGTGACCTTGGCGATAGATGATTTCGGCACCGGATACTCTTCTTTAAGCTATCTTAAAAACTTCCCGGTAGACACGCTAAAAATAGATCGTTCATTTATCAAGGATATTGGCATTGATGCCAGTGATGCTGCGATAACGGTAGCAATAATTACACTAGCTAAAGAGCTGAACATGTCTGTATTGGCTGAAGGTGTTGAGACTGAAGGGCAACTATTGTTTTTAGAGGGGCATGGTTGTGGTACTTATCAAGGCTACTTTTATAGTAAACCTGTTCCTTTTGATGCTTTGCTTGAGTTGTTGAAGAGTAATAGTTAAATAAACACCCTTACTACCCGCCAATAAGAGAATAGTAAAGGTGTTGTTTAAAGCAAAACTTATTTGTTCAATCTATCCTAAAATACCTGAAAGAAAAGCAATGCCAGCACTAAATACACCAATACTTGTAGCCAAAGCGATAACGTAAATCTTATTAGATGATGAACGTTGGTTTTGGGTATAAAGGTCAATAGTTCTCTGAGCGATATCTTCTGCCGTTTCTCTCGAGATATCATGAGCTTGCTGTATCGCTTCTGATTGAAGCGTTTGCCAGAACTCAGTATCAATAGACTGTACAGAGGTCATGTGGTCTTTAAGCTCATCCATTTGCTCGGACGATAAACCTTGAGTTCCTTGATTGCTTAAAATCTCTGTTTTAAGTTCAGCAAGTTGACTGCTAATAAATAAACTAACTTCTGCTGCAATCTCTTCTTTTACTGCATTTGTTTTTTCATTTATTTGAGTAGAAAAAGAATCAAATGTACCTGCGAGACGCACATCATGTTCAGTTTTTGATTCATCAAGAATACGCTTCAGATGATCATATTGTTCATCGAACAAATTGCTTAATAGCTCGTGTAAGCGATTGTTAACATTTGATTTAACAGCAGAACGGGCAACCTGCTCAATCATCTCTGTAGGAAGAGCAACCATACCGTTATTAAGCATCTCTTGATTTGCAGTGATATTATTGTCTGCTTCTACTGGCAATGCTTCGGCAAGGGTATCATCTTTCGATCCACCATTAATAAGGTCTAGCTCTGGTTGAGGTAGTTCGCCTTTTTCAACAGCATACCCCAGTTCTTCAATCATCGAACTAAGCCCTTTGGGTTGAGGTGGCTTAGTGAGAATACTATAAATACCATATTCTTTAGCATCATCTGCAAACTCTTCAGATTTTTTTGAAGTGCACATAATAATAGGAATAGCGGAGGTCTCAGGATTGCTCTTGATTGCCCTAGTTGCCTCAACACCATTCATGCCAGGCATTAAATGATCCATGAAGATAACATCAGGGTTATCATGGGAACTAAGATAATCTAACGCTTCTTCCGCAGAGCCAGCCATACTGACATTAAGATCAATCTTCTCTAGCAATTTACTCAAGGCAAATCTTGCCACTTTTGAGTCATCAACCAATAATGCACTTTTAATTGTCATTTCCAAACCTCGGTTTTAAAACCATCTAAATTACCGTTATTACCAGCCTTCCATGGGAGGGCATTGTGTCGCCCTATAGCTTTTCAAGCGGTAACATACTCCTGGATCTGTTGTTCTTGCTGTAAATATTTCGCCTTGTGGTGTTGTGAGTGTCGCTTTACCAAAAGGTTGACCAAACTTAAATGTTCCGGTGATTTTACTCCCGTTAGGGTTCATTATCTCACCCTTTCCGTGATACTGACCTTCCATAAACTGACCGGAATATTTCTTCCCATTAGAATAAATTTCAGTACCTTTTCCGTGGAATTGACCTTTGGAAAAGGAGCCTTCATAGTAGCGTCCATCAGGGTAAGTGAGTGAACCATCACCATGAAACTGGTTATCAGAGAACCCACCTACATATAATAGACCATCTTTAGTTGTTAAGGAGCCTTGACCGTTCAAAGAGCCATTCACCCAGTAACCGGTATAGATGTCACCGTTGGCCTTTGTCAGAGTTCCGTCACCATTAAACTCGTTGTCTTTGAATATACCAACAAAGTTATCGCCTAGGCTTGTAAGAAGCGTTCCATCTCCTTGCATATTACCTTCAAACCATTCTCCTCGATACTCTGTGCCATCGGTGTAGCGAACATTGCCAATGCCGTGGAACTTACCATTAACGAAGCCCCCATCAAAGTGCGTACCATCGTCTGCAAGATAAGTTCCTTCGCCTGTAGTGATGCCGTTTATCCACTCACCATTTCTGTAATCAACCGCTGTATAATGATCTAAGCGTGCTTTAAGTGTTGTGTTATCGCCTTTGCGAACAGTGACGTTTGAATTCCAGCTGGAATAACCATTCTTGGCTACTTCAATGTTATACGATCCTGGTGCTAAATCGACAACTAGTCGGGTTGGACCGTAGGGCTTGCCGTTTATTAATACGGTATCGCCTTCAACATTTGAGCGAATAACTAGCTTTCCTGTTGTTATGATTGGTTTTGGCTTGGCTTGTACAGGCTTTTTCTCCGCTACTTTTGGCGCGGTAGCTACAATGACTGCTTTTTGTTCAGGCTCAATCTTCTCGACAACAATAGGCGCTGCAACTGGCTTATCTGCTATAGCGATATCTTCGTTGAGAGTGTTGCTCGTGGGGGCATCTGCAAATATTGATTCATCGCTTACTTCTGTTTTAATCGGGTCTTTATTAGTCTTAGCACTCTTTTCTAAAGTCGCGATGATCGTGTCATTTTTTTGAGTAACCGCTGTGCTGGGTGTTGAAGAGCCTGATGTAGTAGGTGTGCCTGTCAGGTTGTCCTCTTTATTAATTTGGGCGAACCCAGCCGTAATCAAAAGCATAAAAAACAATGCATTTGCAAAAAATAGAGGTCTAATATCGACCATAAAAACGTCACCTTAAAATGGGTTCAAAACAACCATTGAGTATTATTTAGCTTATGTGAATTATGTTAGCGCTAAAACAGGGTAAATGTAACTGAATTAGAGGTTTCGTAGAGTATTTGTAGTATGTTTCACATTTTGTTCGCTATGTAGCGCACGCCTATATACCGACGTAGTTCACTTATTGCCCACCGAATGTAATTTATCGTTACTGTTTTGTAACTCCTCCCAGGCTCGCATATGAACATCTGCTTCATATTCATAGGGCGATTTGTAGGGCGTGAGTACGAAATCGAAAATAGCAAAGATAAAACCAATAGAAAACCAAGCGATAAAAATTGTATCAATTGTGTTTGCTTGAGCTTGAGGGTTTGAATTGACAAAATTTTCAAGACTTGGAAGAAGGCTAGATACCATGGCAACCGGGTTAAATCGATTGAGCACCAAGGGTAGCCAAAATGCAATAAAAATAGGGAAAAAGCCAAAAGACCATAAGAAGCGACGTAATAGATAAACAAATATCGATTTTAAAAAACGTTTTCGAAGTTCTGGAACGCGTTTGATTTTATCAAGATAAATTTTACGTTCAACCCAGTACTGTTCTGGTGCCCCAGGCTTTGTGCTAATGCCTGTACGGGATGCTCCGGTTACACTTGTCCCTGAAACTGCCGTACCGTCCTTTTCAAGGGACTCATGTCGAAAACCTAGCATGTATTATTTCCACCGCCTAAATATACAATCATAACTCTAGCATAAGAAATAACGTAAGCAACGAAAAATTAAGGCTTTTAATCAAAGCGTGAGCTGCGGTTGCTTCTATGCCATAGTGTGGCTTTGTATTATAGTTTGATCTTAAATGGCGAAGAGGTAGGGTACTTATGAGTTCAGTTAAGCGGGTTGCGCTGGTTGCTCACGACAATAAAAAGAAAGCGTTGGTGGATTGGATCGTTACAAATAAAACTAGGCTTGAGACCTGTGAGTTAATAACAACAGGCACCACCGGTAAATTAATTGCTGAGGCTACGGGCTTATCTGTCACAAAGGTGCATAGCGGCCCCTTGGGCGGTGATCAGCAGATTGGGGCGAGAATTTCGGAGTTGACAGTAGATTTGCTTATTTTCTTCTGGGACCCTCTAGAGCCGATGCCTCATGATTCAGATATAAAGGCCTTACTACGTATCGCAACATTATGGAATATCCCTGTCGCATGTAATAAGAGCTCCGCTGATTTCATGATAAGTTCACCTTTAATGGATCAGTATAATCGAGATATCCCCAATTTTGATCTTTACACTAAGCGACCTATTAGTATTGATTAAAAAGGTTAATTGAAAATAAAGTTGGATGTTGATGCTGTAACATACTATTTTATAGTTATTCCGCTTTTCAGTAAGTACACAACTCATAAGAGAAATCATTTAAATGTCAGTAGAGAACGCCTCTAATAAGAAGCAACACCCAGCCTTTAAATTGCTGCGAACACAGAAAATTGATTCACTCAATGTAGAAATCGAAGAGTATGTGCATCTAAAAACGGGTGCAAAGCATCTGCATTTGGCATCAGATAATGATGAAAATGTATTTCTGGTGGGCTTAAAGACTGTGCCTAGTGATGATACTGGTGTGGCACATATTCTAGAGCATACTGCGCTTTGTGGTAGTGAGCGTTATCCTGTGCGCGACCCTTTCTTCATGATGATCCGTCGTTCGTTAAATACGTTTATGAATGCTTTTACGAGCAGTGATTGGACGGCATATCCTTTTGCCAGTAAAAACCGAAAAGACTTCGATAATCTTCTTTCTGTTTACCTTGATTCGGTATTTTTCTCAAGACTTGACCCTTTGGACTTTGCTCAGGAAGGACACCGAGTTGAGTTTGAAGAACCTACTAATAAAGAATCGAACCTTACTTATAAAGGGGTGGTCTATAACGAAATGAAGGGCGCCATGAGCTCGCCTGTTAGTCAGTTATGGCAGACGTTGACCAAGTATGTGTTTCCTACATCAACCTATCATTACAATAGTGGTGGGGAGCCAGAACACATAACAGATCTTACTTATGATGAGCTTGTTTCATTTTATCGAAAGCACTATCACCCAAGCAATGCGGTTTTTCTAACCTATGGTGATATTCCTGCTTATGATCACCACCTAAAATTTGAAACACAGGCTTTAGAAAAGTTTGAGATGCAATCTGAAGAAATAAAGGTAGCAGATGAAAAACGTTATTTTTCTTCTATAAGGGTGCAAGAAAGTTACCCTGTTAACAGTGTTGAAGAGACTAAGAATAAAACCCATATTGTCATGGGGTGGCTACTAGGTCATAGCTTTAATCTTGAAGAAAATCTTGAGGCGCATTTATTATCGAATGTTTTATTTGAAAACAGTGCTTCTCCTCTTCAAAAGGCGTTAGAGACAACATCACTTGGTCATGCTCCATCACCATTATGTGGTCTTGAAGACTCAAACAGAGAAATGACTTTTGTTTGCGGAATAGAGGGTAGCGATACTTCAAGTGTTGATGATTTGGAAGCATTGGTTACATTGGTACTTGAACAAGTGGCTACTGAAGGGGTCGTTAAAGAGCGTTTAGACGCGGTGCTGCACCAGTTGGAGTTAAGTCAGAGGGAAATATCAGGTGATCATTACCCTTATGGTTTACAGCTTATTCTGGGGGCGTTATCACCTATGATTCATGGTGGAGACCCTCTAGAGTTATTGGATCTTGAGCCTGTTTTAGATAATTTGCGTATTAAAATTGAAGACCCAGGCTATATAAAAGGTTTGGTTAAACGTTTACTTCTTGATAACCCTCACAGAGTTACATTATCTTTAAAGCCAGATATGGCATTCGAAGGGCAGCGTGAAGCTATACAGAAGCAAGAGCTAGAGCAAATTAAACAACGCTTAACTGAAACACAGAAGCAGGAAGTGATTGATCAGGCGAAAGCACTCGCAGATCGACAATGCCAAAAAGATGATGAGTCAATTCTGCCTAAAGTAGGCATTGAAGATGTGCCTCTTAGTCTTAATATCCCCGAGAGTACTACTTTTTCATCTGATCCTCTGATTAAAACATATGCTCAGGGAACTAACGGCCTTGTTTACCAACAAATTATTGTTGATTTACCTATCCTTAGTGAGGAAGAGCAATCTATATTGCCGATTTACACAAGCTGCCTAACTGAGATGGGCGCAGGTGCTTTTGATTACCTTGAAATACAGAATAAGCAATCTGAAGTTACTGGGGGCATTGGTGCTTACTCATCAGTTAAAGGTAAGGTGGATGATGAGCAAAGTGTGTCTGGGTACATTATATTTTCAGGGAAAGCGCTATCTCGAAATAGCAAAGCCTTAGCAGACTTAATGAAGGAAATAGTACTTAATGTACGCTTTGATGAAGGTGGACGATTAAGAGAGTTAGTTTCTCAGATAAGAGCTAAAAAAGAGCAGTCAGTTACCAGTAATGGTCATGGTTTAGCTATGGGGGCAGCATCTAGTGCGATGAGCCCTGTTTCTAAGTTGTCGTTCAATTTAGGCGGTTTGCAGGGTATCAGGAATATTAAACACTTGGATGATTCGTTAAATGATTCGGCCGAGTTAGAAAAGCTACAAAAAGCATTAACGAACCTACATCAAAAAATTACACAATCAAGTCGTGAGTTTTTGATTGTTGCTGAACCAGATAAGGTAGAAGAATCTGCTAAAATTTGTTCATCCCTATGGAGCAGTGTTCCATCTAGTAAGGCTGAACTATTTTCGCTTGAACCTATAAGGGCGCAGTCAAAACAGGCTTGGCTAACGAATACTCAGGTAAATTTCTGTGCAAAAGCATATCCTACGGTTGCGATTGAGCATACTGATGCCGCTCCGCTAACGGTCTTAGGTGGTTTTCTTCGCAATGGTTACTTGCACCGCACAATAAGGGAGCAAGGAGGCGCATACGGTGGAGGCGCAGGTCAGGACTCTGCTATCGCTGCATTCAGGTTCTTCTCTTATCGTGATCCAAGGCTTGAAGAAACGCTGACAGATTTTGATCGTTCGTTGGAATGGATGTTAAGTGAAAGTCATGAGCCTTCTGCTTTAGAAGAGGCTGTGCTGGGGGTTGTTAGTCAAATAGATAAACCTAAGTCTCCTGCGGGCGAAGCCAAGTCAGATTTTCATAGTGAGTTATTTGGCCGTACGGCAGAGCAGCGTGCGCGTTTTAGAGCGCGTATTTTGAATGTGTCTTTAGATGACCTTGTGAGAGTGACTGGTATTTATTTTGCGCCTGAAAATGCAAGTGTGGCGGTTGTAGCGAGCCCTGCAAGCAAAGAAGCTGTTGAGGCTTTAGGTTTAGAAGTATTTGAGTTGTAAGTTTACACCGCGGCAGGAGTATCGATTTGGTGCTCCTGCCACTCCTGTTGCCTTTTATTTTGCTCTGCGTTCAATACCTGTCGCTACCATAATGCGTGTGGCAATTTCCTCTACGGAATAATCAGTTGTATTCACAAAAGTAATGCGCTCCCTGCGATACATTAACTCAACTTCTTCAACTTCATGATTACATTGCTTCATTGAAGAATAACGTGAATTCGGTCGTCTTTCATTTCTAATGACAGCGAGTCTTTCTGGGTCAATAGTCAGACCAAAAAGTTTGTTTTTATAATCTCTTAGTGGTGTCGGCAGTTTTTGATCGTCAACATCCTCTTCGGTTATCGGGTAATTAGCTGCTTTAATGCCATAATTAAGGGCTAAGTAAAGACAGGTCGGTGTCTTTCCGCTTCTTGATGCTCCAACCAGAATAACATCAGCCTGATCATAGTGACGTGTGCGAGCGCCGTCATCATTGTCTAGAGCATAATTTACCGCATCAATTCTTCGTTCGTAATTTCGATTTGTAGAAATAGAGTGAGATTTACCTACGGTATAACAGGACTTTGCTTTAAGTTCTGTCTCAAGAGGCCCTAGGAATGTGCCGAATATATCAATCATAAAGCCATTGCTCTTTGTGATTTCGGCTCTGATCTCATCATTAACAATAGTGTCAAAAATTATCGGAGTGGTATTATCTGTCTCAGCAGCACGATTGATGGTTGTTAGGGCTTCATGTGCTTTCTCAATAGTGTCTATATAGGGTAGGGTATTCTTTTCAAATTCAATGTTATCGAACTGAGCTAAAAGGCTTTGGCCTAGGGCCTCAGCGGTGATACCTGTACCATCAGAAATAAAAAAAGCAGTGCGTTTCATTAACATTCCATATATTGATTAGCTGTATATATTATTAAAGCATAGCTTTTTGTAATTTAGAACCTGAATTTGTTTAGGTAATATCGTGCGTGATGAAGTATTATTTAACAAATTTAAAAACGTATGAGTTTCGTATTAGAGGAGAAAAGCGTTGGAAGACTACATTGTATCGTTTGAGCACCTTGGCATTCATGATATTGACCGTGTCGGCGGTAAAAATGCATCGTTAGGGGAAATGATTAGTAACCTAGCTCATGCAGGTGTCTCAGTTCCTGGTGGTTTTGCATCGACGTCTAAGGCTTTTCGTGAGTTTCTTTCTTCAAATAACTTAAGTGACAAAATTAATGACACATTATCTCGCCTTGATGTTAATGATGTTAATGCGCTGGCCAAAACGGGAGCAGAAGTACGTCAATGGGTGCTTGATGCCCCGCTTCCAGAAAAATTAAATATTGCACTCGAGCAAGCTTACCTTGAGTTGCTTGGTGATAATCATGATATGGCTGTTGCTATACGTTCATCCGCAACGGCTGAAGATCTTCCTGATGCTTCGTTTGCAGGACAGCAAGAGACCTTTTTAAATATTGTTGGTTTAGATAATGTAAAAATAGCGGTTAAAGAAGTCTTTGCCTCATTATTTAATGATAGAGCTATTTCGTATCGTGTACACCACGGTTTTGATCATGCTGATGTTGCATTGTCAGCGGGTATACAAAAAATGGTCAGAAGTGAAACTGCAAGCAGCGGTGTTATGTTCACCCTTGATACAGAGTCTGGCTTTAATGGGGTTGTTTTTATCACCTCTTCTTATGGTTTAGGTGAAACGGTTGTTCAGGGTGCAGTAAACCCTGATGAGTTTTATGTGCATAAATCAACGCTTGAGGCTAATCGCCCCGCCGTTTTACGCCGTAGTTTAGGTAGTAAGGCTATTAAAATGGTCTACTCCGACAATGCTCAAGCGGGACACTCAGTCGAAACCGTAAAAGTTGACCCTGAACATCGAGGCCAATTTTCAATTAGTGATGATGAGGTTGAAGAATTAGCCCGTCAGGCTGTTATTATTGAAAAGCATTATCAGAGACCTATGGATATAGAGTGGGCTAAAGATGGTGATGACGGAAAAATATATATAGTACAAGCGCGTCCAGAAACCGTTAAGAGTCGAGCTGTAGGGTCTGTTCTTGAGCGTTACCTTATGAAAGAAACGGGTAATGTCTTTGTTGAAGGACGAAGCATAGGCCATAAAATTGGCTGTGGCCCCGTTAAAGTAATTCATAGCATTAGTGAAATGGATAAAGTTAAAGAGGGTGATGTACTTGTAGCCGACATGACGGACCCTGATTGGGAGCCTGTTATGAAAAGAGCTTCCGCTATTGTTACTGATCGTGGTGGGCGTACATGCCATGCGGCGATTATTGCACGAGAGCTAGGTGTTCCCGCTGTGGTAGGTTGCGGTAATGCGACAGAAAAGCTAAAGGATGGACAAAATGTAACGGTATCATGCGCTGAGGGTGATACGGGTTTCATTTATGAAGGCCTGCTTGATTATGAGCTTCAGGAAAACAACATAGAATCAATGCCTCCTATTCCATTTAAAATAATGATGAACGTAGGGAACCCTGATCGTGCGTTTGATTTTCAGGCACTACCTAACGAAGGGGTAGGGCTAGCTCGACTTGAATTCATGATTAATCGAATGATAGGCGTCCACCCTAAGGCACTACTTAATTTTGATACGTTACCAAGAGAAACTAAGCAGATAGTAGAAAAGCGTATTTCAGGCTATGCCTCACCGGTTGATTTCTTTGTAGACAAACTAGTTGAAGGTATTTCGACACTGGCTGCTGCGTTTTCACCTAAAAAAGTGATTGTTAGGCTTTCAGACTTTAAATCTAATGAATATGCTAACTTAATTGGTGGCACTATTTACGAGCCGGATGAAGAAAATCCTATGCTTGGATTTAGAGGCGCATCACGTTATATATCAGAAACATTCAGAGACTGCTTTGAGTTAGAGTGCAGAGCGATGAAGAAGGTTCGTGATGAAATGGGCTTTACGAATGTTGAAATAATGGTGCCTTTTGTTCGTACTGTGGGTGAAGCTAAGCAAGTTGTCGAGCTACTTGAAGAAAATGGTCTTAAGCGAGGAGAGAATGGCCTTAGGGTTATCATGATGTGTGAGCTTCCTGCCAATGCATTATTAGCGGATCAATTTTTACAATACTTTGATGGCTTCTCTATAGGATCTAATGATTTAACCCAGTTAACTCTAGGGATTGATCGTGATTCTGGCATTATTGCTCATCTTTTTGATGAACGGAACGAGGCTGTACGTATTCTCTTATCTAAAGCGATAAAGGCGTGTAAAAAAGCGGATAAGTACATCGGTATTTGTGGTCAAGGGCCATCAGATCATCCAGATTTGGCTAAATGGCTCATGGAACAGGGTATTGATAGCGTTTCTTTGAACCCTGATTCTGTTTTAGATACTTGGTTTTTCTTAGCTGACAATCCTGTTTGACCCTATTAGGATTATAGGTTTGTTTAAAGAGCACGTGGTTCAAAATCATGGATGATAAATAGAGGTATGAATGCAAAGTAGTAGTCGATTGTTTCCAGTTCAACTGGTATCAGCTGAGTTAGTCGGTCCGTTTGTAGAAGATATATATCTTCTAAAGCCGAATAATAGTCCTGACCGTTCAGTTGAGTTAGCCGTAACGCGTCTAAGCAAAAGTAATATTCATGGGCTGCCTGTTATTTTATTACATGGCAGCTTTTCAAATAGACGACATTGGTTATCGGCTGAAGGGCACGGTGTTGCGGCTTATTTAGTTGAAGCTGGTTATGATGTCTGGTTGCCTGAAATGCGTGGGCATGGGCTCTCTCCTGTTAACAATGACTTTGTTAACAATTCATTAGACAAATTAATTGAATATGATCTTCCAGCAATTCACAATTTTGTTGCGGAACAAACAGGCAAAGACATCGCCTGGGTTGGTGAAGGCTTGGGTGGATTTCTTATTATGAGCGCCTTGGCTGTTGGGGCTATAGATCAGAGTACGGTTTCAAGTTGTGTATATCTTGATGAAGTTACCCCTTTAGCGCCTCGCTTAAATAACTCTAAGGTTTATTCAAAAAAAGCATTATGGCGCTGGAAAAAGCCTGGCGTTATAAATGGGCGTAGTTTAAAACTCGGCTCAGAAAATGAAAGCTACCTTATTATAAGAGAGTTTCTGCGTTGGCAGAGCAGTGAAAAGCATCATTCTCCGGCAGGTCTTTCGTTAGATAATGCATTTAAAAATGTTAACGTGCCTGTAATGGTGGTTGCTAGGAATGCTTCTAGCCAGCACGGCATAAGAAACAGTCAGTGGATGTTTGATCAACTTTTATCTAAACCTAAAATATTTAAAGAATATGATTACAGCTCATCATCTCACCAAGATGTTTATGAAGAGGGAGGGGTAACTCTGTGTGAGTCAGCGACTGATTGCTGGGGTGATGTGGTGCACTGGCTAGACAAAAAATATGCTTGTCTTGGTCAGGTAGAGTGTGAAGTGAGTAATATTGCTGAATATATGACGGAAGATCACGTAGCTTAGGATAAATATCTTAATCAACTCAAGGTTTTGTTTGCAATGAATGAAAAAAGAACAGCGTTAGTATTTGGTGCAACGGGGTTGGTTGGTGGACATTGCGTAAGAATGTTATTAGCCTCTGAGGAATACAGCTCTGTTATTACTCTTGGGCGACGGAAACTAAACTTGGCGCATAGTAAATTAAGCCAAATAACCGGTAATCTGGATAACATCGAATCGCTACTTAAAGATTCAGTCGTTGCTGGCAAAACTGTGAGCGAAGTGTTCTGTTGTTTAGGTACTACGATTAAAAAAGCGAAGTCTAAATCAGCGTTTAAACATATCGATTACGACTACCCAATGGCTGTAGCAAAGGTCATGTTAGAGTATGGCGCCAAACACTTTTGTGTTATCAGTGCTGTTGGCGCTAGTCCGACTTCGCACTTTTTTTATAATAAAATTAAGGGTGAGTTAGAAAGGGATTTGACAGAATTAAACTATCCTTTCTTAACTATCATGAGGCCTTCGGTCCTTTCGGGTGATAGAGAAGAGTTCAGGTTAGCAGAGTCACTTACTGGCGCGGTAGGGAATTTATTTAAACCCATTGTATCAGGGGCTTTACTTGAAGTAATGCCTGTTGAGGGCTCACAGGTTGCGTTAGCTATGGTGGGAGAATCGGAGCGCATCTTTAAAGGCTCGCGGTATCAAAATTCACTGGTGATTACGTCGCGCCAGATTCAAGAATATAAGATTTAAAATACTCGAATAGATTAAAGGAGCTTAAAGTGAAAATAATCACCCCAGATTTATGTGATGAATATCCAGAGTTAGTTCAGGTTGTAGAGCCTATGTTTAATAACTATGGAGGAAGAGATTCATTTGGTGGAGAAATTGTTACTGTAAAATGTTTTGAAGACAATTCTATTGTTAAAGAGCAGGTGGGAACCCCTGGCCACGGAAAAGTAATGGTTGTTGATGGTGGCGCTTCAATGAGAGCTGCTTTATTGGGTGATATGCTAGCTGAAAAAGCGGCCGAGAATGGTTGGGAAGGACTTGTTATCTATGGCTGTATCCGTGATGTAGATGTCATTATGGAAACGGATCTGGGTGTTCAGGCACTATCTACTCACCCCATGAAAACGGACAAAAGAGGTTTGGGTGATTTAAATGTACCTGTCACCTTTGGTGGTGTTACGTTTAAACCTGGGCATTATATTTATGCAGATAACAATGGTGTTATTGTTTCACCTGAAAAGCTTGAGATGCCATAAAGCCTTATGGCTGTAGAGGTTCTTACGTCAAGCTGTGTGATTACCTCACAGAATGACGTAAGAATTAACGTTCCTAAGGCATGTTTAAAATTTCTGTCCCGATTAGGAAGTTTCCATTTTCTGTAGGCCGGCTGCGAATCACTTTTACTTTAGTTTCAAATGACGGGAAGGCTTCATTACTCGATGGAAGCGACGTATTAAACTCGCTGCCTTCAGGTAAAGATTCATTAGTTTCTATAAGCATGCCTGTACCACTCAGGTCTCTGCATATAGCGGTCATCGTATTATCTGAATTTTCAAAAGTAAGACTAATTTCCGTATCAACTTTCATGCGAATAAAATCACGTTTTTCACTATAGTCACGAATGGTTGAATTCATCATAGCTTAAAGGCCCTTTTTTGTTGTTGTCCTTAACTTTATACGTGTTATAAGCAATGCTGTCAAAGTAGAAAAAGTTATAAGAAAGGAAATGTACATGCTATATGGTATTAAGACTTACTCATATCTACCACATGTAGATATGAGTAATGTCTTGTAGCTAAAGAAAGCTATGCCCAGCTTTCATTCTTTTTAGTAGGTTTTAACAAAGGTATAAGTAGGGCAAGAATAACGCCTAATATAACAAGTGCGGCACCAATCATCATGTTGCTGGTTTGGCTGTTGTCTTTAAGTCTTTGATTATCAATGGTTAAAAGTTCTACGTCGTTATTTAGTTGTTGGTTTGTTTCTCTTAATTCACGATTTCGTTTATCAAGAGTCAGTGCGTTAGCTGATATTTTTTTAATTTTATCGAGCTCAGTACTGGTTGAACTATTTAGCTGGGTAAGTGCTTCATGGTTGCCTGATAGTGAATTGTAGTTAACTTGTAGTTCCTTCAGTTTTACTTGTAGTTCAGCGGCTGTGGTCTGTGTTTTTTTGAGTTGAGCTGATACCTTTACCAACTTATCTTTTGCAATTTCATTTTTTACAAGGTATCTGCTAGGCAGAAAACCTTCTATGCCTTCTGGTGTGCGCACATGACTATAGCCTGACTGAGGATTGTTGTTCAATAAATCTACTTTTGTACCACTTCTGACTCCTTTATGAACAATTCTAAATTGAAGGCTTTCACCGCTGCGAAGTGGAACTAACAGAGTGTCGTCAATGTATCTTACTTCTGCAGAGCCGATGGCTGAAAATGTAAGGAGTATGAGTAAGCTTAGATATTTTTTCACGTTTGAATTCCAGTCATAAGTGTTTTTAATTTGAGTGTGTTGTTATATTAATTTTGTCTAGGGTAGTACGCGCTTAAAAGGTTTCACGGTAACTCTGCTATAAACACCTGAGGATACATAAGGGTCATCATCAGCCCATGTTTGTGCATCTGTAAGGGTATTGAATTCAGCAATAATAAGGCTGCCTGTAAAGCCTGCATCACCGGACTCATTGCTGTCTATCGCAGGGTGCGGACCTGCAATGAGAAGTCTGCCTTCTAGCTTGAGTAATTCTAATCGTTCGATGTGTGCAGGGCGAGCTGTTTTTCTTTTCTCAAGACTATTTGGGATATCTTCGCTAATAATGGCGTAAAACATTCTATTCCTTTATTTCTGTTGTTTCTTTGATTCACAGATTTTAATTATAAGTGTGACTGATTATATAAGCATGTTTAATTGAATTCATTGAAATATTGAAATTACTCGGCAAAGAAGAGTGATAAAACGATATACTTACTTTAAACCCCTGATGTACTTGTCTTTACCGCTGACTGTTTAAATATAGGTTGCTGCCAAAATGTCACACTTATCTTCAATTATCGACTTACATTGCCATAGTACGGCTTCAGATGGAACATTAACACCCTCTGAATTGGTAGCCTTAGCTCATAAGCGAGGTGTAAAACATCTTGCCTTAACTGACCATGATACGGTGTCAGGGATACCCGATGCTATTAAATGTGGCCTTGAGGTAGGAGTGAATATAATCCCTGGCGTAGAATTTTCAACATTATGGAATGGTTTGAATATACATTTACTAGGATTAAACTTTGATAGTCAGTCCGAAGTAATTAAGGCGGCAACTGCTCGGCAGGAGGCTAGTCGGTTTTCTCGGGCAATAACTATTGCTGATCGTTTAAGTAAGAAAGGCTTTGAAGGTTTATATGAAGCCGCGATTGAAAAATCAGGTGGGCATGCGCCGGGTAGACCCCATATTGCATTAGCAATGGTTGAGAAAGGCTATGTGAATAGTGTGTCGACTGCGTTTAAAAAATACTTGGGTTCAGGAAAAGTAGGTGATGTTAAATCTTTATGGCCTTCTATTGATGAAGTGGTTAACTGGATAACGGACGCAGGAGGAAGTGCTGTCATTGCCCACCCCAGAAAATATAATATGACAGTAACAAAGCTTAGACGTTTAATAGAGGATTTTTCTGAAGCAGGAGGAGAGGGGCTAGAGGTGATAACATCCGGTCAAAAGCAGGGTGAAATTGGTCTCCTTACTGATTTGTGTCTCAGGCATGGGCTTAAAGGGTCACTAGGTAGTGATTTTCATTCCCCTTCTCAAACTTGGGTCAATTTGGGTGCTATCCCTAAACTTCCTCAAAGTGTCGTACCTATATGGGAAAATTGGGATCTAGCATTATTAGGTGACGATATGAAAAATGAGGAGGGAAGCTAAGGTCAAATTAAATATAGTTGTGTTAAACGTCAGTTTCTACTGGAAAAGTAACTTAGTCTGTCTAGAATTATACTAATATAATTATAGATTTAATGAGTTATAAGCATATGCCTTCACCGTATTATAGACTTGTATTACCCCTTAGTCTTTCAGCGCTAGCCATAACACTTAGCCTTTTCGAAGTTAAAGGTGTCTGGACTGCCGCCACTATTTTATGTGCAACGGTTACCTGGTGGTTCTTTTTACATCAACAACCCTCTCCCGCTTGCGATGAACCACCTTCAGATCAAGAGACCGTTGCCAAGATCGATAGTACTATTCAAAGCATGATGTTGAGTGAGGCTGAAGCGACTAAAGCCGCGACGGAACAAATTAGTGCGGTTATTGTTGATAGCGTGACTAAGTTAGGTCAAAGCTTTACTGGTCTGTCTGAAAAATCAAATTATCAGCGTGATTTATTACTTTCCGTCGTTTCACGTATCCAGGGAAGTGAAAGTGAAAACGGCGAAGATTCAATGACCGTCAAAAAATTTGCTACTGAGCTCGATGGCATCATCGGTGAGTATGTTGAATTATTAATTAGTGTCAGTGAAAAGAGTATTGATGCCGTACACCAGATAGGTGATATGACAACTCATTTCGATGAAATGTTTTCCTTTTTGGGGCAAATACGGAGTATTGCTGACCAGACTAACTTGCTGGCTCTTAATGCGGCCATTGAAGCTGCACGTGCAGGTGAGGCGGGGCGTGGTTTTGCTGTTGTTGCTGATGAGGTAAGAACGCTTTCTCAAAACTCTAATCAACTCAACGATCAAATTAAAACAAAAGCAGAAGCTGCTAAGGCCGCAATACAACGTGTGAGAGGGGTGGTAGGAGAAATGGCTTCTCTTGATATGAATATGGCGATTAATGCAAAGGGCCATGTTGATGATATGTTGATTGATCTGGATGGTGTTAATACATTTATTGAGACCTCTGTTTCTGACCTTTCTGATGTGACTGAAAATATAAATACTGACGTGAGTAGAGCTGTTGTATCACTTCAGTTTGGTGACATTGTTGAGCAATTAGCAAATGAAAGGCAGGCTCATGCAAGTCAATGGATAGACTTAATTGACTCGTCAGCGGCATCAGAAGAAGAGGTCTCTGTAGATAACTTACTATCTAAGTTAGAAGACTGGCTTTCAAAAGAGAATGTAAAAAATGCAGTTGCTCAAAATAGTGTTGATGAGGGTGATATTTCGTTGTTTTAATGCATGACACTGACGGTACGAATTAATAATAATTTTGGTGAAATATTGAGGGTTTAACTTAGATGAGTGTATCAAAAAAAGAAAATGGGGATAAAGCTGAACTAATTATATCAATAAAAGGCACGTTTGATTTTAAATGCGTACAAGATTTTCGTGCTAGTTATTCTGGCGATAAAAAATACAAACGCTACACCATAGATATGTCTAGTGTTGATCATATCGATAGTTCAGCATTAGGAATGTTACTCAATATGAAAAAAAGTGTTGGTGCGGACATCGCCATTTCAATTTTACACTGTAAACCTAATATTAAGAAAATATTCACAATTTCACGATTCGATAAAAAATTCGACTTCAGTTAATCGCTTCTGTACTTTTTCACCCTGTGATTATAAGAGACATTCCTGATGAAAGTTTTGATTGTTGATGACCAAAAAACAAACCGACAAATTTTAGCCTGGATACTAGAAGAGCTTGGTCATGATTATGTTGAGGCTGAAAACGGTAAAGTGGCCGTTGAGATGGTTCTGGTAGAAGCTCCAGATATCATTCTAATGGACGTTATTATGCCTATTATGGATGGGTATGAGGCGACTAAAGAAATAAAATATTTATTGGGTGATCAATATATTCCGGTGATCTTCTTAACAGGGTTAAGCGATGAGAAAACGTTAATCAAATGCCTTGAAAGTGGTGGCGATGATTTTCTTTCTAAGCCTGTGGATGAAATTGTATTACAGGCAAAAATGAAAGCGCACGGCCGAACGAGAGAGCTTAATGAGCAAGTAAGAAAAAAGAATGATGAACTTGTTTATCTGCATCATCGATTACAAGAAGAGCACGCTATGGGAGAGCATGTTCTTACTAATGCTATGAATGATGGTTTTTTAGACTCCCCTAATATATCTCACTTTATTTCCCCTGCATCTTTATTTAATGGTGATGTGCTACTAGCTGCCCCTAAACCCTCTGGTGGGATCTATGTATTTTTAGGTGATTTTACTGGGCATGGTTTAGCGGCTTCAATCGGTGCCATTCCGGTGTCTCAAGCCTTTTATGCGATGACAGCGAAAGACTTACCTCTAACCGAAATTGCTTCCACTATTAATGGTTCGCTTTGCCGATTTCTTCCTGACTATATGTTTTGTGCTGCGGTTTTGCTTGAGCTGAATCAGGCAGGGGATATGGCAAAAATATGGAGTGGGGGCTTGCCTGATGGACTAGTGATAAACTCTGATCTCGGGATAAAGGGTGAGCTTGTCTCACAGCATATGCCTCTTGGGGTTCTGGAAGATGATGAGTTTGAAGACGACCTTGAATTGATTAAGCTTGCGTCAGGTGATTCATTATTTTTTTACACGGATGGCATTACAGAGGGGGTAAGCGATGGCGGCGTTATGTTTGGAGAAGAGCGATTAAAGGCATTATTGAATGCACACAGCGATAATCCTCTAGATCAATTGATAGGCGGGTTTCATAAGTTTAAGGTTGGTACTGAGCAGGAGGACGATGTAAGTGTTGTACAAATTAAAGCGCTACCTTCATCTGTCATTACATCTAATGTTGAATTAGAGCAGGACTCATTGCCATGGGCTGTTACCATGAAGTTAAATTCAACTGAATTAAAGAGCCTAGCTGATCCTGTTTCGCAATTATTTTTAATGTTCCCAAATAATAGAAAATTAAAAATTCATAATGATGTTATACGATCCATTGTGGCTGAAATGTTTTCTAACTCACTTGAGCATGGCTTGCTTGGTTTGGATTCTGCCCTAAAAGACACCGAAGATGGCTTTATTGAATATTATGAGCAAAGAGAAGCTAGGCTTGCCTCTTTAGAAAATGGTGAAATTTTAGTAAAGCTCGAATATAGGCCTGCAAAGAATAAAAATACTTTAGGCATTCAAATATCAGACAGCGGTACTGGTTTTGATGTGAAGAAGGCTGAGGCTTTAATTAATGAAGATACCGATGACTTATCTCATGGTCGTGGCTTAGCGTTGATTGGCTCATTAGCAAAGAATGTGAGTTTTTCTAACAATGGGTCAACCATTGATGTGAGTTATGATTTAGCAGGAGTGTAAATGGCATCAAGCCCCAGAGATAGGGGCTTGATAGGTTTACTTTTTATCTGAATGGAAAAACAAAAACAGGTCAGTCATAAGTTCTGGTAATTGCTCTTCAAATTGATCCATTATTTTTTGATTATTCGTTATTTCAGAAAAATCTTCATCATCAAATAATTGTGATAATGACATAATTGGCAGTAGTAATTCTGCTACTAATTCTTGATCGCGTTCAAACCACTCAGGTTCATTTGCAAGAAAACCTTCAACAAAGCCTGCACACCAATTAATAATGGCCTCTTCGTAGATTTCTTCTTCCTCCTCATACATTGGAAGCTCAAGGGTTGTTCCACTTGATAACTCAGTGAAAATACCATTTCTTAACTTCGATATGACTTTCCCTGCTGTTTCTAGTTGCTCAGGTGAAATGCCTTGATGAGTATGGAAAACAAGCTTTGTAAATTCATCATTGCTGATTTCGACGGGGCCTACTACGAGTGCGCAAACTAATCCATGAACACCAAAGTAATCAAGCGCGTCTTCCGCAAACTCATCTTCGAATAGAATATCTTCGAGGGTGTCTATATCGAGATCTGAAATTGAACAAGGCAGTGATGAGCTCATTGATTTTGAGTCCTGGCTGATAATTGAAGGTTTTAGTTTCTATTAGCTTTAGTTAAAACACCGGTTAAGTGTGAACGTTAACATTAACCGGTGTTTTATCGTTAAGACTCTACTGAACTAGAATCTGAGCTTTCTGACTTAGCAGGTTCCTCGGCCTTTTTAGGCTCTGGTGCTTTTTCAGGGGTGCCTGGATTAGCTAACTCAGCAGCAGCGGCTTGCTGCCTTTTGAGTGCCCTTGGGTCATTTGCAGCTCTAGAGCCACTGCGTTGACGGCGAGATCTAGGTGCGTTTTCTACTGTTGGTTTTTCTTCAACAGGCTTTTTAGCTACAACTTCAGCAGCAGGTGCTTTCTCAGTAGGTGCTTTTTCAACAGCTACTTTAGCAGCAGGCTCTTTTGCAACTGCAGTTGGGCTCTCAGGCTTTTTAGCTTCTACCGGAGCTATGGTTTCTTTCTTAGGTGCTACTTCAACTGCTGCAGGCTTCTCAACCGCTATTTTTTCAGCTACAGGAGCAGGAGCAACTACAACTGCAGGTGTTTCTACAGCTACTTCCGGCTTAGGTGCTGCTGTATCTGCAGTGCCCGTGTCCGTTTTAGGTGCTGAAGTCTTTCGGTTAGTATTAGCTCTTCTTGAGGTGCGCTTTCTTTCTGCAGGCTTCTCTGTGCTAGCTTCCTGTGTTTTAGCAATAGCAGTATCAGGCTTTGTTGTTGCTTCCTGCTTTACAGCTGTCTCAGGAGCTGATGGTGCTGGTGAGCGTTCAGGGGTTGTAATCGGTGCGCTTTCAATTTTAGCAGGAGCTGCTGTCTCCTGTATTTTTATTGGAGCCGTTGTTTGTCGACTCTGGGTTGTAGTACGAGTATTGTTCGAGCTGCTCCCGGTATCTCTTGGTCGACCTTGTGCGTTTCTATTGCGTCTTGGTCTACGGTTTTCATCATTACCTGATTGTTTCTTCTCGGTATCTGATGATGAGTTAGGTGTTCTATTTTGAGGGGCTGCTTTTTGTGCAGACTCAGAACGGGGATTACTTGACCTGTTGGGGGTAGAGGTATTGCGAGACTGGTTTGAACGGCCATTTTTATTACCTTGGCGTCCACCCCTTTCTTGTCTTCCTCTCTGCTGGCCTCTTCCTGTGTTTTGACGAGGTCTAGACTCAGGCTTAGTTGTGGTTTCAGCTTTCTTTTCTTCTTCCTCTGTTTCGTTGCCAAATATTGAAGCAATTTTAAGAGAGAGTTTTTTCAATAAACCGATTTCTTCTTTTGTAGGGGCAGGGGTAACTTGTTTAATCGTTTTAACAACGGCTTCTTCTTTAGCTACATGCTTAACTACAGGTTTTGCTGTATCGGAAGGTGGCATTACGTCAGGTTTTAGATCATAGCTTGCTGCTTCTTCTATGGTCTCGTCATCACGAATTCTCAATACTTCATAATGCGGTGTGTGCATTGATTCTGTTGGAACGATAACGATTGAAACGCCCTGGCTCTTTTCAATTTCAGCAATCTGCACTCTTTTTTCGTTTAACAAAAAAGTAGCGACTGAAATAGGCAGCAATGCTCTAACTTCACTGGTTTTTTCTTTGGATGATTCTTCATACATAAGACGCATGATAGAAAGAGCCATTGAGTCAATGCTTCTTATTGAACCTTGACCACTGCAACGAGGACATACTTCGTTACGTGTTTCGCCAAGAGAAGGTCTTAGTCTTTGACGAGACATTTCTAAAAGGCCAAATCTGGATATTTTACCTACCTGAACACGAGCGCGATCTAACTCAAGCGCTTGTCTCATTCGTGACTCAACTTCACGTTGATTACGAACCGGTGTCATATCGATAAAGTCGATAACGACTAAACCACCCATGTCACGTAAACGTAATTGACGAGCAATTTCATCAGCGGCTTCAAGGTTGGTGTTTCGTGCTGTCTCTTCTATGTCTCCGCCTTTGGTTGCTCGTGCGGAGTTAATATCAATAGATACCAGTGCTTCAGTAGGGTCAATAACAATTGAGCCACCAGAAGGAAGCTGAACTTCTCTTTGAAAAGCTGTTTCAATTTGTGCTTCGATTTGGTAACGGCTGAATAGCGGAATATCATCGCTATATAACTTGATTTTGCTTTCGAAAGTTGGCATTACTGACTGAACGAAGTTAACAACATCTTCATATACTTCAGGTGAGTCAACTAATACCTCACCGATATCCTGACGCAGATAATCGCGGATAGCACGTATGATTACATTGCTTTCCTGATAGATAAGGAAAGGGGCAGAGCGACTTTCAGCTGCATGAGTGATTGATTCCCAAAACTGATTTAGGTAGTCAAGATCCCACTGTAATTCTTGCGTGTTTCGGCCAACACCCGCAGTACGGACAATAGCGCCCATTTGCTTAGGTATTTCTAATCCGGCAATCGCATCTCTTAGTTGGTTGCGATCTTCACCTTCGATTCTGCGTGAAATACCGCCTGCTCTTGGGTTATTAGGCATTAGAACTAAGTAACGACCAGCAAGGCTAACAAATGTTGTTAATGCAGCCCCTTTGTTCCCACGTTCTTCTTTATCTACCTGAACGATAACTTCTTGGCCTTCTTTTATAACATCTCTGATGTTAACTCGGCCTTCATTACGCCCTGATGTGCGCTTAAAATACTCTTTAGAAATTTCTTTTAAAGGTAGGAAACCGTGTCTTTCTGCACCAAAGTCAACAAAAGCAGCTTCAAGGCTGGGTTCTACTCGGGTGATACGTCCTTTATATACATTAGATTTCTTTTGCTCGCGAGTACTTGATTCAATATCAAGGTCATAAAGTTTTTGGCCATCAACGAGCGCAACACGCAATTCTTCTGATTGAGTTGCGTTTATTAGCATTCTTTTCATTTTGAGGAATAACTTCCGGTTTTGCGCAGGGAATAAGGCAGGAAAGTAAGCGGTTTTCGAGTAATGAGAGAACCAAACAGCATGGTAATTTCCAGCGTTTTGGTGAGTTGATGGTAAAATTATCAACTACTTAACTGACTTTTATTATCAGTAACAGGTCAGCATAAGCCCAATAACAGCAATAAGTCTTCTTGAAAAAGCGGGTATAGTCCCTATTGCTAATTCAACTTAATAGCTGCTTTACTTTCTGACGCAATCATATACTAAATTGCTTTTTGTGCGGTGAGTCTGGTCTTACACCCCGAAATTTCTTTGGGTTGCCAGCTGACTACACTACAAAATCGAAAACTGGTTTATCTATTCCGCATTTATTTTAGCGCGGTTTAATTAAAGTCTTTAAAAAGCTTTTAAATTCACTTTGTGAATTTGTTTAAAAGACATCGAGTAACTTAATGTTTTTTTTATACATGGCATAAATTGCACTGTATTGGGCATTTTAATGCGTATGTTCTTTGGTGCTCTCTTTATAATAGAAGGAATTTAATTAAAGTCCTTTATATTTCCAAGATCTGTTCATTTTTTAAATCTAAATGGCCGGGTTAATATTCTTTAGAGTTAGTTTTAGTTGGTTCATGTGAATTATTCGCCTGAAACAACCAATTTATTCTGTTAGAATGACCCTTTTTTCGAGCACTTACGAAATATAACAGTATTTTTATACAGCATCAAACCTACTTGCAGTAGTAGTAGGTTTTTTTGTACATATTTACAAGTGTTTTTCTTACTCTTTCTTTAAGTTTTCTTTATGTCTGATCAAATTAACTCAAGTAATGAAAGTACCCCAGTCAGTGAACCAAAGGGCTCCAAAGTAAAATACGAGACCATTACTGAAAATAATGAACTCCAACGTATAGATAATTTTTTGCTATCTCAATTAAAAGGGGTGCCTAAAAGTAAAATTTATCGGATTATTCGAAAAGGTGAGGTGCGAGTTAATAAAGGCCGAATTAAACCAGAGTATAAACTTAAGATTGATGATGTAGTACGCATACCGCCTGTGACGGTTAGAAGTGAGTCTGCCCCGGTAAAACCAAGTGACCGGGTCGTAAGCTTATTAGATAATGCGGTTATATTTGAAAATAGTGAATTACTTGTTTTGAATAAGCCTTCAGGGCTTGCTGTTCATGGCGGTAGTGGTATTAGTTTGGGTGTTATCGAGGCACTACGTGCAATGCGCCCAGACGATAGATATCTTGAGCTGGTTCATCGCTTAGATAGAGATACTTCAGGTTGCCTTTTGATCGCCAAAAAAAGATCCATGCTTAAGTATCTTCATCAATGTCTGAGAGAAGATGGTATAAAGAAAATTTACCATACGGTTGTGGTGGGTAAGTGGCCTAGTCATGTGCGTGAAGTTAATGCACCGTTATTAAAAAATGAGCTGAAGTCAGGTGAGCGGGTTGTTACCGTTACAAAAGAGGGTAAGGCCTCCCTTACAAAATTCCGTTTAATTCAGCGGTATAAAGGTTTTACAATGGTTGAAGCGAGCCCGATTACAGGGCGTACTCATCAAATTCGAGTACATGCTACGTTTGCTGGGTACCCTATATTGGGTGATGAAAAGTACGGTGTTGATGAAATTAATAAAGATATGAAGCGTCTAGGTGCGAAGCGCTTAATGCTGCATGCTGCAGAAATTTCATTTAAATTACCGGGTGATCGCAAGCCTATGTTGTTTAAGGCGCCTTATGAGGCGAACTTTAATGTTGTTGTTGAATCATTAGTACCTAATAACTAGGTTTATTGTATGAAGTATCGCTTGATTGCTTTTGATTGGGACGGCACTTTGGTCGATTCTGTTGATCATATTGTTAAGAGTATTCATTATGCCGCCGACAAGTTGGCATTTAATGCTTTGGATAATGATAGTGTTAAAAATATTATCGGTTTAGGTATGAGTGAGGCGATAAAAACACTTTATTCATCAGTGACTGATGAAGATATTGTCCGTTTCAGACATTTTTATAGTGAAGCCTTTTTTTCTGAAGTGATTGGTCGTGATCATTTATTCCCTAATGCAGAAAAGGTGTTGGGGCAATTTCAAGATCAGGGTGTAATTTTGGCTGTAGCAACAGGTAAAGGTCGAAACGGCCTAGATAAAGCACTCCATTCAACGGGTCTTAAATCTTATTTCTCTATTGAACGCTGTGCAGATGAGAGTGCGTCAAAACCAAGCCCTCTTATGTTGGAGCAAATAATGTCTGTTATGGATGTAAAACCAAGTGAAATGCTAATGGTGGGCGATACTGATTTTGACATGGAAATGGCTGAGCGTGCTGGCGTTGATAGAGTAGGCGTTTCTTATGGGGCGCAGGCTCGTCACCGGCTTGAGTCTTTTAAACCACTTTGTATTGTTGATGATTTGAATGAGTTGCTAACACTAGCTTAAGATGAGTTGAGTTTTAAATAGAATTTATATAAGTTTATATCTGAAATGATAGTGAGCTTCGTGTTAATTTTTGGGGAATACAATTGAGCGATACAAGACCAGAAAGTGCTAAAGAATGGAAAATTATTGAGAAGACAATGCTTCAGCTAGGTGTTGAGCAGCGGCGCTCTCGACGTTGGGGGGTATTTTTTAAACTTTTAACTTTCACTTATTTATTTATTATATTAGCACTATTTAATTCGAGTATGAATCTAGCTGGTGGTGGAAAGGGCGAGTCCCATACTGCAATTGTTGACTTGAGTGGTGTGATTGCGGCCAATGAGGATGCGGCTGCGGATGTCATCGTTACAGGTCTAAGAGCTGCATTTGAGGATGAAAATACAAAAGGTATTATCCTTAGGATTAATAGCCCTGGTGGTAGCCCTGTTCAATCGGGCTATGTTTACGATGAAATTAAGCGCTTGAAAGCGTTAAACCCTGAAACTAAGCTTTACGCGGTTATTAGTGATATAGGTGCTTCAGGCGCTTATTATATTGCTGCTGCAGCGGATGAAATATATGCAGATAAGGCTAGTTTGGTTGGTTCTATTGGTGTTACGTCTGCAGGTTTTGGGTTTGTTGATACAATGGATAAAGTAGGTGTTAAACGTCGTAGCTATACTGCAGGTGCACATAAGGGTTTTCTCGATCCTTTTTCACCTGAAAGAGAAGATGAGGTTCAGTTTTGGCAGTCTGTATTAAAAACCACTCACAATCAGTTTATTGGTAAAGTTAAAGAAGGGCGTGGCGATAGGTTAAAAGACGATCCGTTAATGTTTACTGGTTTGGTGTGGAGTGGAGAGCAAGCGTTGGAATTAGGGCTTATTGATGCGCTTGGAAGCCCAGGGTTTGTTGCCAGAGAAATCATCGGTGAAGAAAATGTTGTTAATTTCACGCCAAAGCCTGACCCTTTTGAGAAATTTACTCAGAGGTTAGGTACGTCTATAGGTAGTGCTATTTCTAATAGTGTAACTAGTGGGCAGATGTCATTGCAATAACTGGTAGGGTGCGCCGTGCGCACCGTTTTTGTTGTTGAGTTGTCATGACGCTTGAAATGTCTCTCGGTGCGCACAGCGCACCCTACGGTTAAGTAGTTTTAGCTTGATTAAGTGGATTTACCCCTTCATTTCTTAAGAGCGTTAATAGGCGAATAAGGGGTAAGCCAATAAGCGAGTTGAAATCATCTCCTGATAATTTATCAAACAGGCAAATACCAAGCCCTTCAACTTTAAAACTGCCAGCGCAGTCATAGGGTTGCTCTATTTTTAGATAGCAGTCTATTTCACTTAGGGTTAAGGATCTAAAGGTTACTTCGAAAGGTTCTATTATCGTTTGTTGATTGTTACTTCTTGTGTTTAAAAGTGATAAGCCAGTAAGAAAGCGAACCTTGTGCCCGCTGCACGTTTGTAACTGCTTAATTGCATTTTCATGTGTATGTGGTTTTGTTAAAATAGTGCCATCTTCTAATACGGCTACTTGATCAGAGGCGATAATCAGGTGATTAGTATATGTATGCTTGATTGATTGCGCTTTCTCGTTGGCTAGGCGTAATACCAAATCTTCTGGTTTTTCGTTTTTAAAGGCTGTTTCGTCGGTATCAGGTGAAGCCGTTATAAAGGAAAGGTTTAGTTTTTCGAGTATTGATTTGCGATAAGTAGACGTTGAGGCTAAAACGAGAGGGGGATTGGACATTTTTTATCCTGCTTTATATTGAAATGGGGTGGTTTTTAAAAAGAAGCATAGAATATATGCTAATTTAGTTAGAATGTTTTGACAATGGTGGGATTCGCCCCTAGAATTGCGCGCCTATGTCAAAGATACCGTTACCATTAACTGTTAATCCAGTAAAATTAGCAGAGCAGGGAATTGAACTGGAAGGTTTTATTCCTCTAAGCAAGTTGAAGCGAGTTTCAGAATTACTAGTTAGTTCTGAAGGCGATGTGGATGCTGAGTTAGTGTTTGGTCGGGACGAGCAAAGACTAAGAATATTAACTGGCAAGCTTTCATGTGATGTTTCCATGGCTTGTCAGCGTTGTCTAGAACCAGTTGTTAAGGCAGTTCAAACAGAATTTGCTTTAGGGTTGGTTTTAACCGACGAGCAGGCAAAAAACCTACCATCGGTTTATGAGCCTCTGATGGTTGATTTAGATGACAGCATGGAGCTCTCTGAAATATTAGATGAAGAGTTACTGTTAAGTGTTCCTATGTTTGCTTATCACGAGCCAGAAGATTGTAAAATTGATGCTTCTTTCGTTGATCAACCTGACGAAGAAGTTATTGTTGAAGAGACCAAGCCAAATCCTTTTAAGGTTTTGTCTAATATTAAATTTGATAAGTAATCTGATAAGTACATCAGAACGCCTATCTAGATTATTTGGAGTAAATGACCAATGGCAGTTCAAAAAAGTAAAGTAACCCGTTCAAGACGCGGACAGCGTCGTTCACATGATTCGTTGACAGCAACTACGCTTTCTACTGATCAGACTACTGGTGAAGTTCACCGTCGTCATCATGTGACTCCAGATGGTTTCCTTCGCGGTAAGAAGGTAATTGAGTCTTCAGACGACTAGTACTGTTTTGAATACTCGAGTCACCGTTGCTATAGATGCAATGGGTGGGGATTATGCCCCAAAGACAACAGTTTTCGCAGCACTTAAAAGTCTCAAAAAAAATGAGGCCTTAAGTATTATCTTGGTCGGTGACCAGGATGAACTTGAGGCTTTGTTGTTTCCGAAAGATAAATCTTCTCAAGACTCCTCTGGTTCTTCTTCTAACTCTCCATTCTCAATATTTTTAGAAAGTGGTCATTTGTCTATTCATCATGCGCCTGATGTGGTGTTGATGGATGAAAAGCCTACTCGTGCGCTAAGGTCTAAACAAAATTCCTCAATGGCTGTTGCATTGAAGTTAGTTAAAGAAGGTAGGGCAGATGCCTGTGTCAGTGCAGGTAATACTGGTGCCTTAATGCTGTTCGGACGATCTATTCTAAGGATGTGCCCAGGCATAGACCGCCCTGCTATCACGAAACGTTTACCCTCGCCGAAAGGGCAGTGTTATGTTTTGGATTTAGGGGCAAATGTAGATAGTACTGCTGAGCACCTTTATCAGTTTGCTTTGATGGGCTCTATTTTAGTTGAAGCAATGAATGGTATTGAGCGACCAAGAGTGGCGCTTATTAATGTTGGGGGGGAAGAAATTAAAGGTAATGAGCAGGTGAGGCTTGCTTCACAAATGCTCAGTGAGTGTGATGGCATTAATTATGTTGGTTATGTGGAAGGTGATGAGCTTTTTGCTGATGTGACTGATGTGGCTGTGTGTGACGGTTTTGTTGGTAATGTTGCGCTGAAGGCGGGCGAGGGTGTGGCTGCTTTACTCCATCAATCTTTAGTGAATGTATTTAAAAGAAACTGGTATACCCGTATTTTAGGTAAACTGGTTATGCCTATATTCAAAGGTGTATTAGATAAAATGGACCCTTCTAGGTATAACGGAGCTCTGTTCGTTGGTTTGCAGGGTGTTGTTGTTAAGAGCCATGGTAATGCTAATATAGATTCTTTTTCTTATGCTATTGATCAGGCTGTTGAGGAGGTTGAGCATAATGTGCCGTCGCTGATTAATACCCGCTTAGATGAATTACTTTTTTAGCCGATTTTATGTGTTGTTACCTAATTGCTTTCTGCCACTTATATTTTAGCCTACTTTATAAGTGAGAGTGATTTGGCAACTATACCTTTTGCTAGTCGTGTTTAAACAATAAAAGAATTAGTCTTATCCTATGAATATATCATTTCTATTTCCAGGTCAGGGTTCGCAATCCGTAGGTATGCTTTCTGCTGCATATTCTGAATACAGTGTCGTGCAAGCGTGCTTCAATGAAGCGTCTGAGGCCTTGGGTTTCGATTTATGGTCGCTTATTCAAAGTGGACCGTTAGAAGATCTGAATAAAACAGAAAATACTCAGCCTGCTATTCTTGCTGCGAGTATTGCTTTGTATCGTGTGTGGCAGGAGTTGGGTGGTGTGGCACCTAGTTGTGTTGCAGGGCATAGCCTGGGTGAATACTCTGCTTTGGTGGCTTCAGGTGCATTGTCGTTTAGTGATGCGGTTAAGTTAGTGAATCTTCGCGGTCGTTTAATGCAAAATGCAGTACCGCTAGGTGAAGGGGCGATGGCTGCAATCATTGGCTTAGATAATGATGGGGTTGTTACTGCTTGTGAGTCTGCGGCTCAAGGTGATGTGGTTTCCGCTGTTAATTTTAATGCCCCTGGTCAGGTTGTAATCGCTGGCAGTAAGGTTGCTGTTGATAGAGCAATTCTTGAGTGTAAGAGTGCAGGCGCTAAAAGGGCGTTACCTTTACCTGTTAGTGTACCGGCGCATAGTGCGCTAATGAAGCAGGCTTCAAATCAACTTGAAAGTGCATTGCGGGACCTTGAGTTTGGTGATGTGACTATACCTGTGATTCAGAATGTTTCTGCTGAACTTGTGACAGATAAAGAACAGATAATTGATAATTTGATTAAACAATTGTATTCGCCTGTTCTATGGTCTCAGAGTGTTGCTAAACTTGAAAAAATAGGTGTTTCAGGCATTGTAGAGTGCGGCCCTGGTAAGGTTTTAACGGGGCTTACAAAAAGAATTGATAAAAACTTGGCTCGTTTCAATATTGAAGAGCCGGCTGCATTAAATACTGCGATATTAGACGTCTTAAAATAATATATAAGGGAGTATGTAAATGTCTTTAGAAGGTAAGGTTGCATTAATTACGGGGGCTAGTCGCGGTATTGGTCTGGCCATTGCGAAGTCACTTGCTACTCAAGGTTTTACTGTCATAGGTACTGCAACAACAGAGGCGGGAGCATCGTCAATATCCCATTACTTCGCTCGCTGGGGTTTGAGTGGTGATGGGATTGTTATGGATGTGTCTAGTGATGAATCGGTAGAACAGGGTATTGATCAGGTTAAGTCTGCCTACGGTGCGCCGTTAGTTTTAGTGAATAATGCGGGAATTACTAAAGATAACCTTCTTTTAAGGATGAAGCCTGAAGAGTGGGATTCTGTATTGAATACTAACTTATCGTCACTTTACCGGACTTCTAAGGCGGTCTTGCGGGGGATGTCGAAGGCTCGGTGGGGGCGTATTATTAATGTGAGCTCAGTGGTTGCCTCTATGGGGAATGCTGGGCAGGTTAATTATGCTGCATCTAAGTCGGGTGTTGAGGGCTTCACTCGCTCGCTTGCTAAAGAGATGGCTGGACGTGGTATTACTGTTAACTCTGTTGCGCCAGGGTTTATTGAAACCGATATGACTAAAGAGTTAAATGAAGAACAGGTAAATGCTATGTTATCTGTAATACCGGCGAAGAGATTGGGTAAGGCAGAAGAGGTGGCTTCAGTTATCAGCTTTTTGGCTGGGGAAGGCTCAACTTATGTTACGGGTGAAACAATTAATGTTAATGGTGGCATGTACATGGCTTAGCAATGTACAATTTACGCTTGTTTAAGGGATAGTAGTCTAATAAACTAGCAGCCTATCTAATAATGTTTAAATTAGAATTGGTGCTTGGTTTACATATAGCGAGGAAAGTATGAGTACAGTTGAAGAGCGCGTAAAAAAAATAGTCTGTGAGCAGCTGGGCGTTAAAGAATCAGAAGTTCAGAATACTTCGTCTTTTGTTGAAGACTTAGGGGCAGACTCTCTCGATACCGTTGAGTTAGTAATGGCGCTTGAAGAAGAATTTGAAACAGAAATTCCTGATGAGGAAGCTGAAAAGTTAGCTTCTGTTCAGAATGCTATTGATTACATTATTTCTAGTCAGTAATTGTTCTGTAGTTAATGATTAGCAAAGCATTAGGCCGTCCAGATATTGTATATCGGGCGGCCTTTTAGTATCTATCATATTTTATGAGGTTTCAGATGGCATCAAGGAGAGTGGTTGTAACCGGTACAGGTATGGTCTCCCCTTTGGGTAACTCAGTTGAAGATTCATGGGCTGCAGCTTTAAAAGGTGAAAGCGGAATAAGCCTTATTGATCGTTTTGATACTGAAAAATTTGCCAGTAAAATCGGTGGTGCTGTAAATAATCTAGATATTGAAAGTTATATCAGTAAAAAAGATATGAGAAAAATAGATGTGTTCATGCAGTATGGCATGGTCGCAGCTATTCAGGCTATTAATCATGCAGGCTTAAGTGACTGTGAAGATACTGAGTTACTAGATAAAGTCGGCGTTGCTATTGGCTCAGGCATTGGTGGTTTAGAAACTATCGAAAGAAATTACAAAGCCTTGCTAGATGGCGGCCCAAGAAAGGTATCTCCTTTCTTTGTACCAGGTACTGTAATCAATATGATCGGTGGCAATTTAGCTATTCGTTATGGTTTTAAAGGACCTAATATTGCTATAACAACCGCCTGTACAACGGGTACACACAATATTGGTTATGCGGCCAGAACCATTGCTTATGGTGATGCGGATATTATGATTGCGGGTGGTGCTGAAATGGCAACCACACCAACGGGAGTTGCGTCTTTCTGTTCTGCTCGGGCTTTATCAACGCGTAATGATGAACCACAGCGTGCTAGTCGTCCATGGGATACCGAAAGGGATGGTTTTGTTTTAGGTGATGGTGCAGGTGTATTGGTATTAGAAGAACTAGAAACGGCTAAAAAGCGAGGCGCTAATATTATCTGTGAATTAGTGGGCTTTGGTATGAGTGATGACGCCAATCATATTACTTCACCTTCCGAGAATGGTGAGGGCGCGCAATCATCCATGAAGAGGGCATTGAATGATGCCGGTATTTCAGCAGATAAAATTGATTATGTGAACGCACACGGAACATCAACCCCTTTGGGTGATATAGCTGAGTGTCGCGCTGTAAAATCGGTGTTTGGCTCATCTGTTGAGTCTTTAAAAGTCAGTTCAACTAAATCAATGACCGGGCATTTGCTTGGCGCTGCGGGTGCAATTGAGGCTATTTTTTGCATTAATAGTATCCGAGATAGTATTGTTGCTCCCACTATTAATTTAGAAAACCCAAGTGAAGAGTGTGATCTTAATTTTGTGCCTAATACGGCTCAAGAAGGAGCAGTCAATTATGCCTTATCTAACTCCTTTGGCTTTGGTGGCACTAACGGTTCATTAATATTTGCTAAATTTAACGGTTAATTTTTGTCTTCTACGCCTTTGCAAAATAATACAGTTGCTCTTGTTAATGGAGAGCTAAAGTCCTTTGTTGACCTATTCGACAGAGGGTTTATGTATGGAGATGGTTTATTTGAGACGGTTAGGGTGGTTAATGGTAAGGCTGCTTTGTGGGGCTATCATTGCAAACGCCTAGATAAAGGGTGCAAGCAGCTAAAAATAAAGACGGACCCCGACTTATATCGCAGGCTGTGGTCTGGCTTAGAGCGCGTTGTTAGTGAGTCTGGCAGGGCGTTTGAGGTTTGTGTCGTTAAGCTTATGATTACGCGCGGTGCGGGTGGTCGAGGTTATCAGCCAGCTCAACAGTGCATGCCTTCTGAAATAATCATTTGTTACCCAGCGCCAGTCTACCCTATAACGCATGCTAGTGAAGGTATATTGGCATCTACATGCTTACATCGTCTATCAGAGAACCCTATATTAGCTGGAATCAAACATTTAAATAGACTTGATCAGGTACTTGCAAGCACAGAGTTAAGTGATTCTGTTTCTGAAGGCATTATGCTTGATCAAAAAGGACGAATGATTGAAGGGACTAAGTCAAATATCTTGTTATTTAAGGGTAATAAAATAGTCTCACCTGTTACAACATTGTGTGGTGTTGATGGCGTTGCACGAAGTTTTATTTTTGATAATTTATCAACCTTAGGTGTTCAAGGTCGTTTTGAGAATATTGAACCGGCTCAGTTAGCTGAATTTGATGGCATGGCTATTGTGAATAGTGTGTTGGGTGTATGGCCTGTTCGAGTGCTTGATGGTATAAATTTGCCCATAAATACTTTGGTTTTCGATATCCAGAGACTTTTTAATCGTGCATTAAATTTTGAGTTCGAGCTTTGAAAAAACTTCTAATAATATTAATATTCAGTGTATGTTCACTTTTGCTGCTTGTTGCCGGTGCCTTTGCTTATTATAAATATGAGTTAGCGACACCTGTAATGAATGCTGATGACCACACAATTATTGAAATCGTTCCTGGGCAGAGTTTTAACACGATAACTAAGGTTTTAATGACTCAGGGGGTGCTTGATACTCCATGGATAATGAAGGTTTATGGTCGTCTTAGTGGTTTGAGTGGGCAGCTAAAAGCAGGTGAATATGAGCTTGAAGGCAAGTTAACTATTCCTGAATTAATCGATATTTTTGTTTCTGGCCAGTCTATTCAATATCAAATAACGTTTGTAGAAGGCTGGACGTTTAAAGAGTTGCTCGCTGAATTGGCCAAGCATGATAAATTGAAAAAGGTCGTTGGTGGGAATAAGCCGGTAGATATTCTCAATAGTGTGACGGATCTTTATAAACATCCTGAGGGATTGTTTTTTCCCGATACCTACACCTATCGTAAAAATGATAGTGATTTAAGCCTATTAGTGCGTTCGTTTGAACGCATGCAGCTAGTATTGGATCAGGAGTGGCAGTCTAAAGCTGAAGGGCTCCCTATAAAAACACCTTATGAAGCCCTCATTCTTGCCTCTATAGTAGAGAAAGAAACGGGAGATGCCTCAGAAAGAGAGGAAATATCAGGGGTGTTTATCCGCCGTTTAAATATGGGTATGCGATTGCAGACCGACCCAACGGTTATCTATGGAATGGGGGATCAGTATAAGGGCAATATTACCCGTAAAGATTTGAAACAATACACGACTTATAATACATACCGCATTAATGGGCTACCGCCTACACCTATTGCACTAGCAGGGCGCGAAGCAATACATGCTGCTCTGCACCCTGATTCAGGTAAATCGCTTTACTTTGTTGCTAAGGGGAATGGCTTACATTATTTTTCTGAAACGCTTAAAGAGCATGTTAATGCGGTAAATAAATACCAAGTGTATAAGCGTAAAAAGAACTACCGATCTTCTAAATAAAATTACTACAGGTGCATTCAGTGAATAAAGGGCTTTTTATAACCGTAGAGGGTGCGGAGGGTGTAGGTAAATCTACCAATATTGCATTTATTCGTGATGCGTTAGAGTCTAAAGGGCTTGAGGTCATTGTAACGCGCGAGCCTGGTGGTACTGAAATGGCTGAAGAGATTCGCGAAGTACTGCTAAGAAATCGTGATGAAAATGTAGCTGAGAGTGCGGAATTACTCCTAATGTTCGCTGCTAGGGCTCAGCATATTGAGAGCTTGATAAAGCCTGCGTTATTACAGGGTAAGTGGGTTATTTCAGATAGATTTACAGATGCAACTTATGCTTACCAAGGCGGTGGGCGAGGTGTCGATTCAAATAAAATAGGTATCCTCGAAGATTTTGTTCAGGGTGAATTTCGTCCAGACAAAACAATATTACTTGATGCACCTGTTGAAATTGGCATGGCTCGGGCGCATAAAAGAGGTGAGTTAGATCGTTTTGAAAATGAAAAGCTCGCATTTTTTGAAAAAGTTAGAAATGTTTACCTTGAAAGAGTAGAGGCCGAGCCGAAACGGTTTGAGTTAATTGATGCGTCAAAATCTTTAGAAGAAGTTCAAGTACAGTTGAAAGACGTACTTGAGGTAATCGTTGACGGCATTGTTAATCGTTAGAATTATAGGATAGAAGGATTTATGAAACGTATATTTTTATTCGTAGCAACCAACTTTGCAATCCTTATTGTATTGGGTATTGTTCTGAATGTAGTTTTACCTTTACTGGGCATTCACCCTGAAGGGACAAGTGGTTTGCTTCTTATTTCAGCCATCTTTGGTATGGGTGGTTCTTTTATATCCCTTGCAATGTCGAAGTGGCTTGCTAAGCGAAGTGTAGGGGCCTATGTAATAGGTCAGCCACGTAATGCTGAAGAAAGCTGGTTGCTTACCACGGTTAAGCGTCAAGCTGATAGAGCTGGTATCGGGATGCCTGAAGTGGCAATGTATGACTCTCCGGAAATTAACGCATTTGCTACGGGTATGAACAAAAATAATGCTTTGGTAGCCGTCAGTACTGGTTTATTACGCAGTATGACTCAAGATGAGGCTGAAGCGGTTTTAGGTCATGAAATAAGTCATGTTGCCAATGGTGACATGGTGACAATGACATTACTACAAGGCGTAATGAATACGTTTGTATTCTTTTTTGCTCGTATCGCTGCCGGTGCGATAAGTAGAGGCAGTGATAATCGTTTTGTTTACTTCATGACCGTTATGGCATTCCAAGTAGTATTTGGCATGTTGGCCAGCGTTATTGTTATGTGGTTCTCTCGTTATCGAGAATTTCGAGCAGATGAAGGTGGTGCTGATTTAGCGGGTAAGCAAAAAATGATCGATGCATTAAAGCGCTTACAAGGTGATAAAAATGAAAGTCACTTAGATAGTCAGTTAACGGCTTTTGGTATTAGTGGCAAGCGAGCAATGACTGAGTTATTGATGAGTCATCCTCCTTTAGAAAAGCGTATTGCTGCTTTAGAGAGGCGATTGTGATTGCGGTAACTACTTACCCTTATGCAAGTTAAGCTGTAGCCTTGCATGAAGCGAAGCGGAATCAGGGGTTATTTGATGAAGTCAGAAATATCGACCATTTGCGTATATAGCTTTGATGACTGCTTGAAAACCCCTTGATTCCGTTGTACTGCATCACGGCTACAAGGGGTAAGGGGCAGAACGTAAAGCAAAAAAATTAATTTTAAGCTTTCTCTTTAGAGCAAATTTCCAACAGTGTGCCCTTGGTAGACCTTGGGTGCATAAAAGCGATTAAGTTGCCATGCGCGCCCTTTCTTGGCACTGTATCTATCATTTCAAAGTCTAAGCCAATCAAACGCTCAATTTCTGCTTCGATATCATCAACTGCTAATGCAATATGATGCATACGACCGCCATTTTTTTCTATAAATTTAGCTATTGGGCTTGCAGGATCTGTAGCGGCTAACAGCTCAAAGTAAGATTCTCCTACCTTAAAAAAAGCGGTTTCTACTTTTTGCTCGTCTACCACTTCAGTGCCAACAAACTCAAGGCCAATGTTTTTATAGATCTCAATAGCTTCTTTAAGGTCGGTAACAGCAATGCCTAGGTGATCAATTTTTTTAATCATGAAATAAGTGCTCTTGAAGTAAAGCACCCCCTTCAGAAAGAAGAGGGCTTTGAATGTAGACTAATTACTTGCTAACGCCCATGTTGGTATTTTGTGCGCCCACAAGTACAGACATGTTGCCTGCAGGGTGTTTGTTTTCATACATTAATTGGTGCGCATCAGGTAATTGCTCATAGGTATAAGTATTTGCTAGGCAAGGGTCAACTTTACCTGCAGCTACTAAATCATTAATACCTTTAGCTTGGTCATCATTCGCAAAGTGTGAACCTTGAAGACGCTTTTGACGCATCCAGTGGTAACGTAGGTCTAGTGTTGCGTTAAAACCGGTTGTTCCTGCGCAAATTACAACCATTCCGCCTGTTTCACACACAAATATTGAGGTGGGTAGCGTGGTTTCGCCTGGGTGTTCGAATACAACATCTACACCGCGTTTCTCTCCGATGATATCCCAAATGGCTTTACCAAAGCCGCGAGCACCTTTTAGCCATTTACCGTATGCTTCAGCATCTTTCCAGTGAGGCATCATGCCCCAGTGATCAAAGTCTTTGCGGTTGATGCAGCCTACAGCACCCAGCTTCATGCAGTAATCAATTTTACTATCATCTGATATTACGGCTATTGGTTTTGCACCCATCGCTGCGGCTATCTGAATAGCCATGGAGCCAATGCCGCCAGCACCGCCCCATACTAGAACAATATCATCTTTCTTAACTGCGTTTGGCTGCCATGCCATAAGCATGCGGTAAGAGGTAGCACCAACAAGCATGTAAGTAGCGGCGGCTTCCCAGCTCAAATGCTTAGGTTTAGGCAATAACTGATGGTCCTGAACCTTTGTGAATTGTGCAAAACTGCCAAAGTTAGTTTCATACCCCCAGATGCGGAAGCTATCATCATACATTGGATCTTTGCCTGCTTGTTCCATCGCGCAGTTTTTCTTCCAGCTACCACAATGGGCAACAACTTCGTCGCCAACTTTAACGCTAGTAACATCTTTACCTATTTTATAGACAATACCTGATGCGTCAGAGCCACCAATGTGAAAGTCTTCTGTTTGGCCTGCTTTATTACGCGCCGCGATAACATCTACAGGAATGCCTAAGCCAGCCCATACATTGTTATAGTTAACACCCGCAGCCATAACATAAACTAATACTTCATCGTCAGCTATTTGAGGTACGTCTAGTACTTCTTTTTGAAATGCTTTAGTCGGCTCACCAAAACGTTCAGCTCGGATTAACCAGGCATGCATTTGTGCTGGTACTTCGCCTAACGGGGGAGTTTCGCCTATATCATAAAGTGCTTTGCTTGCAGTCATAATAGTCTTCCTAAAGTTAAAAAAAAATAATGGTTCGAATTTTTTATTTGTTGATTACCGTTAACGACTTAATGACGGAATCATTTTTTTCATCATCTCAAATAGCGTATTTTCTTTTTCTTCGTAGCTTTGTTGTGAGGTAAGCGCCGTTTTTACAGATTGATTGAATAGGGTTAAACCAAAACGCCCAAATTCTTGTTGTATCCACTTTCCAAGATAAAAATATTCTTGTGTTTGTCTGTCTTTTCGTACCGATGAATCAGACTCAAGCTGAAGTAGAAAGTGAGTTAATTCGTCAATGCCTTTTTGTTTTGTCGCGCTGGTTAAAAATACACTTTTACTGTTTTCATTGTGTTTGTTGAGTGAAACATTAACCAGTTTTAAGCTGGTTTTAAGCAAGTGGTAACTTCTTTTTGCGAGACTGTCTTCATCGCATTTATTAATAATGAAAGTATCAGGTACTTCCATTATTCCTGCCTTCATAAACTGAACTTGATCACCCGCAAGGGGCTGAAGTACTAAACAGGTGTGATCACTGAGTTGTTCAACTTCAATCTCACTTTGCCCAATCCCCACCGTCTCGATAATTATAATGTCGAACAGTTGTCTTAGCAGGCGTGTAACTTGATAGGTTTTTTTACCAACGCCACCAAGATCTAAATCAGAGGCTTGTGATCGGAAGAATAAGCGCTTGTCATTAATCGGGAAGTTGGTTCGGGTTCTGTCACCGAGTAATGCACCGCCAGAGCGCTGACTTGATGGATCAACTGCCAATACGGCAATGTTTAGTTCGGGTTTTTCAGCCAGCAAGCTTAAACAGAGCTCCCCAATGAGGCTTGATTTACCTGCTCCAGGGGTGCCCGTAATGCCTAAGATCAAGCCATTTTTAGCGCTGCCTTTTAGTGATGACATTACACTATGTCGATCTTGTTTGGCTTGCTCGGTATTGGTTTCAAATAATGAAATAAGCCGCGCTAAAGGCCATTTTTCAAGGTGTTTAGCGCGCGCTATCATGTCTCTGAGTTCAGGTGTCATCATGGCATCAAATCTATTTTGATTTTTGCTCATTGATCACATCCATGATCTCACCCATCACGGTCATTGGGTCAAAGTCTTTGGGCGTGAAAATGCGTTTTACGCCTTGCTCTTTGAGTCCTACGTGATCAGGTTCTGGAATGATTCCACCCAAAATAACGGGAATAGCGTCTTTAGCGCCATTTTTATCAAGCTCTTCAAATAACTGAGTCATAATTTCATTATGTGAGCCCGATAGAAGTGATACGCCGATAACATCAACATTCTCTTCTAACGCTGATTGAACAATGTCTACAGAACTGAGACGAATACCAAAATAGATAACATCGAAGCCTGCATGCTTGGCTGCCACAGAAATCATTTCTGCGCCATTTGAATGGCCATCAAGACCTGGCTTGCCGACCACAATACGTGGGCGATAGCCGTAGGTTTTGATAAATGTATCAATTTTTGCGCGAACTGAAACGAGGCTGGCGTTATCTTCTTTAATAGACATGTTCTGGCCATCAACACCAGTAGGGGGTCTATATTCGCCAAATACATTTCTAAGTGTTTCTGACCATTCGCCGGTTGTTACTCTGGCTTTCGCACACTCAATGGAAGCTTCCATTAAGTTATTATCGCTCTTTGCTTCTTCTTCAAGGCGAACGAGTGCGGCTTTGACGCGTGCATCATCACGAGTACGTTTGGTTTCCTCTAAAGCCTCAAGTGTTTTCTGAGCCGCTTTAGCATCAACCATGAAGATGCCACCATCGCCGTCGTTCACAAGGGGAGACGGTAAACCTTCAACCCACTTGTTTTTGCCTACAACAATTTGCTCGCCATTGGCTAGACGTCCCATACGCTTGCTTTGTGAGGAAACAAGTGCAGACTTCATATAACCGCTTTTAACGGCTTCAACGCCACCACCGAGCTCTAGTACCTGATTAATCTCAGTGTATGCTTGCTCTTTAAGTTCTTTAACCTTTGACTCTATAACCACTGAACCTTCAAGAATGTCTGGGTATTCAAGCAGGTCAGTTTCATACGCTAATATTTGTTGAATACGCAAAGACCATTGCTGATCCCAAGGGCGTGGTAGTGATAAGGCTTCATTCCATGCTGGTAGTTGTAGAGCACGACAACGTGCTTTTCGACTCAAGGTAACACCGAGTGTCTCTATAAGAATACGCCATGCGTTATTTTCTGGTTGCTCAGCAGTCAAGCCTAGTGAGTTAACCTGTACTCCGTAGCGGAATCGTCGGTATTTAGCGTTTTTAACACCGTAACGTTCTTGTGTGATTTCATCCCACATTTCGCAGAATGCTCTCATTTTTGATACTTCTTCTACAAAGCGCATACCGGCATTTACAAAGAATGAGATACGTCCAACGCAACGTTCAAACTCTTCTTCATTAAAGCAGTCTCGCTCTTTTATCGCATCAAGAATAGTAATCGACGTGACCAAAGCAAAAGCGAGCTCTTGAACGGGGGTCGCACCTGCTTCTTGTAAGTGATAAGAACAAATATTGGAAGCATTCCAGCTGGGAATGTTATGTAGAGAATACTCGTACATATCAACGATAAGTCGCATAGAATCTTCAGGTGGGAAAATGTACGTCCCACGTGCTAAATATTCTTTGATCAAATCGTTCTGAGTCGTGCCTCTTAGCTGACTCACCTCAACACCGCGTTCTTCAGCCAGAGCAACATAAAGTGACAATAACCACATGGCTGTGCCATTAATGGTCATGGATGTGTTCATTTCTTCGAGTGGAATACCCTCAAAAAGTACATGAAAATCATCCAACGTATTTATGGGAACCCCAACCTTACCAATTTCTGGCTTGGCAATAGGGTGATCGGAGCTATAACCACACTGAGTGGCTAAATCCATTGCGATACTTAAGCCAGTTTGACCTTTTGATAGGTTGTCTTTGTATAGCGCGTTAGTTGCCCATACATTGGTATGCCCAGCATAGGTACGAAATATCCATGGGCGATCAACCGTTGGCTTACCATCTTTACCATAAATCGTGTGTTTATTTTGCTCTGTCATAATGCTTCCTTATAGCTTGTTTGAATGGGCAGACTTAGGCTGCACTTTCAACAAGTGAACGGGCAATAACTTTAAGTGCTAGGGTTTCTTCAGCCCCTTCAAATATCGATAATACTCGAGCATCAATCCAATAACGGCTAACGGCTGCTTCTTCAGCGTAACCCATGCCACCATGAATTTGCATGGCTTCACGGCTAATCCACTCAGAGCTCTTACAAGCGAATAGTTTAACTAAGCTTGCTTCCATTTGACCTTTACCTTCATCCATTAAGCGACCAACAGCGTAGGTGAACTGCCTTGATGCGGTAAGAAGGGTGGCCATTCTGGCTAATTTAACCAAGGTGAGCTGGTAATCAGCGATAGGGGAGCCAAATACTTTTCTTTCTTTTGCGTAGCTAATGCCGCTTTCAAATGCAGCTTGCATAAGGCCGTTTGCACGCGCTGCGGTTTGAATACGTCCACCAGAAAAACCGGCCATGGTGTAGTAGAAACCTTTACCTAGGCCTTCTTCACCACCTAGTAGATGTGAATCAGGCACAAAGAAATCATCATAGAAAACATCAAAAGAGTGCATTCCACGGTAACCAATCGTTGGAATGGCTTTTCCTGTTAACTTGCCACCTTCATCCTGTACATATTCAAAATCATGTCCATCAAAAGAAGGCTTCTCTACAAGAAACATGCTTAGACCTTTGTGACCTAGGCTTGGGTCAGAATCTGTTCTTGCTAAGGTTAAAAGAACGCCTGCTTTTCCGCCGAATGTACACCATGTTTTGGCGCCATTTAAGTTCCAGCCGCCTTCAACACGTTCAGCTTTAAGCTTCATGCCTGCAACGTCAGAACCGAAATCAGGCTCTGTGATTGCAACAGCACAGAATGGGTCTGCTGCAGCCAACTTTGGTAACCAGTATTGCTTCTGTTCTTCTGTTCCACCAGCTAACAACGCACGAGAAAGAATTTCAGGACGTGTGATCAAGCTACCGGCAGCGGCTAATGAGCCTCTAGATAACTCTTCAGTGACTACGATCATACCAAGGTTGTCTTCTTGGTCGTCAGGTTGAAGGCCTTCGTACCTTTCTGGAATAGATAAGCCAAAGCAACCCATTTCAACCAGTGTATTAAGTATGGCATCAGGTACGATTAAGTCATGGCGGTGAATTTCTTCTGCCAAAGGCATAACCACATCGGTAGCGAAGTTTCTAAAGGTATCACGCATGATCTCTTTATCTTCTTCTAATATATAGTCGCCAGTATGGCCATTTTCACGTAGTACTAACTTGCCTAGTTCAACCAGTTTTTCTGTAGCCAGGTGTTGGTCACAGAAGTCTTGTACAGCTGGAGAGTCAATTGTGTTGTTAAACTCTGCTTGTGTGAGGCCAAATTCAGCTTTTCTTGGTGCTAAACGCGCACGTATGTTTTGCAGTACTTCAGCGCAAAATTGTAAGGTTATTTGTTCTTCAAGTTGTAGTTCAGCGATATCACCGCGATTCTCACGTATTTTACGTGCGTAATCGACCATACACTGCGCACCTTTAATTTCAGCACTAGAAAAGGCGATGTCATAAGATACAAGCTGATAATTATCTAACTTAGAGGCAGAGACTCTTCCCGCTTCATTGATGCTATTTTTTTTGATAAAGCTTAGTGCCAAATCTATTAACTGCTGACCGGATTCAACGGACGATTGGGCTTGATCAATAAGTTGTGATGAATGCTGAGACAAGAGGCCTCCTAAAAAGCGGTGATAGAGAGAATCGTTAAGTTGCAACTTAAATACAGCTCATGTTCACTGTATTTTTAAAAATACTCGCAATAAGTATATTAATACTGAAGCCTCAAATTTTCCTATGTAATCAAATTAAACGACTTGATATAGAACTAGTTTGAGAGGATCGGTATCCTATATTAAATGAAAAAAGAACTAAAGTGTCTTTGCTCTAAAGTCGTGCAGAAATTGAATTATCTCAATTAATAGCACACATTTGAGGCGTTTTTTATGCCTTGGCAACGGTCTTTGTGATGTTTAGCCTTAAAATGCGTGTACAAGTGTTTCTAAGGCGTAACAACAATTTTACCTGTGTGTTTATTAGATTTTAATAATAACAAGGCGTCTTCAAACCGGCTCATAGGGAATTGTTGCGCGATGATAGGTTTGAGCGCTCCAGTATTTAAACCATTGGTGGTGTGTTTGATGGCTTTTTGGAGTTGACTAGGGTTATCAAGAAGAATATCAAGTGTAAACCCTTTTAATGTGAGTAGTCTCTTCATTAATACGCCTGCATGTATATCCATTGGGCGGCGATCAAGCATTCCCTGAATGATTATTTTTCCACCCCTTGCTGAACCTTGCACTAAACTACGGGTTGCAGGGCCTGCAACGGCATCAAACACTAAATCTGTGCCTTTATTTTGAGTTATTGTTTTAATTTTATCGACGTAATCATCGGTTTTCATGTTGATCACATGGTCTGCCCCTAGCTCTTTTAGCTGTAATACTTTTTCGTCACTTGTTGTAGTGGCTATTGCTGTAGCACCTAACATTTTTGCAATTTGTATTGATGCAATACCTACAGAGCTTGATGCAGCGGTTATTACGACTGTTTGACCTTCCTGTAGTTGGCCGTCTGTTACTAATCCCCCCCACGCCGTTAAATATTGCATCCAAATAGAACCTGCTAGCTCATCTGAAATAGAATCGGGGGTAGGGATTAATATATTTTCATCATAAATGCCATATTCGGCTAGGCAGCCTTGTTGGCTTACATTGAAGGTAAGGGGAAGAATAGCGACTCTATCGCCTACTTTGAATGAAGATCCAACGTTTACTGCATCAACAATGCCGGCGCCTTCAAACCCCGCTCTGGAATACCCCTGAGTACCTTCACCTGATGGGAATGAGGTAAATTCAGGTTTAAAAAAATATCGTCCCTGAGGAAACAGCGTGTCTGCACGGTTTAAGCCGATAGAGCTTAATTTCACGCGAACACACTGGTTTTTGGATGTATCAACCTGAGGTAATTCGGGCAGTGGCAGGTCTGCCAAGTGTAGTGTTCTTTCAGAGTCGCTCTCTTTTAATACAACCGCCTGCATATAAAACTACCTCGAATAATAGGGATAAGATAAGTCCACCATAGATTTATAGCATAGTGTGGTTTATGATTCTGAAAAAATTTATGTGACAATTTACGGGAGAGTAATATGAAAGGTATCCTTTCAGGTATGCGAGTTGTCGAAGCATCGGCGTTTGTAGCAGCCCCTTTAGGTGGAATGACATTAGCTCAATTAGGCGCAGATGTTATTCGAATTGATAACATTGGGGGGGGGCTGGATTATCGTCGCTGGCCTGTTACAGATGACAATGTAAGCTTATTTTGGGCCGGTTTGAATAAGTCTAAACGCTCAGTTGCTCTTAACTTCCGCTCTCCCGAAGGCTCCGAATTAGCCCGTGAAATAATTACTGCACCGGGTAAAGAAGCGGGTATGTTACTCACTAATTTCCCACCAAAAGGCTGGCTGTCTTTTGAAGAGTTAACTGAAATCCGAAATGACCTGATTCAGCTGACCATTCAAGGTGACCGCCATGGTGGTTCGGCCGTTGACTACACGGTTAACCCCTCTATTGGCTTACCGTTTCTTACAGGTAGTTCTGAAAGCAAAGAACCATCAAACCACGTATTGCCAGCCTGGGATTTAGTGACAGGGCAAATGGCCGCACTGGGCTTGCTAGCCGCAGAACGTCATCGTAACCGTACTGGCGAAGGGCAGCATGTAAAACTTGCCTTAGCGGATGCCGCTATGGCCGTTATGGGGCACCTTGGATTTATCGCCGAAGCACAGTTAGGTAAAGAACGTCCTCGCTATGGTAATTATTTATTTGGTGCTTTTGGTCGTGATTTTCTGACTAATGATGGCCAGCGTGTAATGGTGATTGGTTTAACGGCTAGGCAGTGGAAATCATTATGCAAAGCAACCGATACTACTGAGGCGATGCTTGACTTAGGCAAGCGTTTAAACTTGGACTTATCTAAAGAAGGTAACCGCTTTACCGCACGTGATGAAATATCACAGCATATAGGCGCTTGGGTCTCGCGACACGCTTTTGCAGAAGTAGAGTCTGCATTTAATGTGAATGGTGTATGTTGGAGTCGTTATCAATCTGTTCAGCAAATGGTTGATACAAATCCGGATTGTTCTGCAGAAAACCCTATGTTCAATGAAATTGATCAAGCGGGTGTGGGTAGCTACTTGGCTGCGGGGTCGCCTTGGAGCTTTTCAGCGTTTGAACGTGAGCCAGCAAAACCTGCGCCTCAGTTAGGGCAGCATACTGATGAGGTTTTGTCTGAAGTCTTAGGTTTAGCGTCTTCTCAGATTGGCAAACTTCATGATAATGGTATTGTTAGCGGTATTTAGCGCTTTTATATTAACCCTTTAATTTTTATGTACAAAAGGCAAATTTATGTCGTCTATTGATATTACGCACCTACAAACATGGGTTGGAAAGCAGGAAACGCTTGAGGACGATATTTCATTGTTCCCAGCACAGGCACTAGCCGCAGCACTTGATAACGAAGTGTTACCTCAAAAAGAAGATGATTTACCCCCTTTTTGGGAGTGGATGTATTTTCTGCCTACGCCTAAAGCTTCAGCAACCGGCGCTGATGGACACCCTGCTAAAGGTGGGTTTCTACCTCCTGTGCCTCTACCCAGAAGAATGTGGGCAGCGGGTGAGGCAAGTTACCTTAACGCTTTAAAAATTGGCCAGCCAGCCACTAGAGTGTCAACGATTGAATCCGTTGAATTAAAAGAAGGCAGCACTGGCACACTTGTTTTTGTAGCGGTTAAACATGAGGTTTCTCAAAATAATGTACTGTGCATTAGTCAAACACAGAACATTGTTTATCGTGAGCAGCCAGCTGCTGATGCACCGTTACCTCCTGTGAAAGCGCCACCCGCAGCGCCATTATGGAGTAAGGTCATTACACCAGACCCTGTATTATTATTCCGTTACTCTGCATTAACGTTTAATGGACACCGTATTCATTACGATCGTAATTATGCGATTCAAGAAGAACTATATTCTGCTTTGGTTGTTCATGGCCCATTGTTGGTTACTTTGTTAATGGAACTTAAACGATCAGAGTTGCCAAATGAGCGCATCAGCCATATAAAATTCCGCGCAGTAAGGCCCACTTTTGATGACAAGCCTTTTAAAGTGGAAGGTAAGCAGGAAGATGGTAAATTACAGTTATGGTCTGTGGATAATGAAAATGCCATGTGTATGAAATTAGATGCAAAACTAGCCAGTGCTGAAAGCTAATAAATAGGATTATTATCATGGTTCATTCTGAATATCCGGGTTGGCGTTCTTTATTGTTTATACCCGTACATATCGATAAGTTTGTCGCTAAAGCCCATACGCGTGGTGCTGATTCGTACATTTTAGATTTGGAAGATAGCGTTCCTCTGGCTGAAAAAGAGGCGGCAAGAGGTAAGGTTATTAACGCTGCAAAAGCGGTATCAGTTGATGGGGCTGCTGCATTAGTACGTATTAACTTAGATGAAACGATGGCTTTTCAGGATTTAGACGCTTCTATTGATGCGGCTGTTCAGGCCATCGTTATACCTAAAGTAGAAAGTGCTGAGCAGGTTGTAGCGATCGCTGAAAAAATTGACCAATTAGAGCAAGAGCGAGGCCTTGAAAAAGGTCACACGCTATTAATTGCGATGATTGAATCGGTAGAAGCGTTACCTAAACTCGATGAAATAGCCGACTCACACCCTCGTGTGGTTTCTATCACGTTAGGCTCAGAAGACTTTTCAGCATCAGCGGGCATGGCTTCTATTCCTGAAACGCTTTTACATCCTAATCAAATGATCGCCTATGCATGCCGTAGGGTAGGGATTGTACCTTTAGGTTTTCCTGGTTCCATTGCAGATTATAGTGATGCTGATGCCTTCAGAAAAACGATTAAATTTGCTAGCCAGTTGGGTTTTGTGGGTGCTTTTTGTATTCATCCAACACAAGCGGGCATGCTTAATGAAGGCTTTATGCCAAGCGCTAGCGATGTTGAGCATGCAAAAGGCTTAATTGAAGCGTTTGAAAAAGGGCTAGCTGAAGGGAAAGGTGCGGTAGAATTCAAAGGTAAAATGATTGATCTACCTGTTGTGGTTAGCGCAAAGGCGCTGGTTTCACGGTTTGATAAAATAAATTCAGCTCTGAGTTAGATCCTGCTTTATTGGCTTATGAAGCACTTTGCTATTTTTGGTTCTTGGGAAAATGGTCATGAAGACAATTTTCTTAGGGACCTTATATTGAGCAAGATGTTCTCGCAGAACGAAATTAATGCGTCTTCACTTGTCGTTTGTTTGTCATGTGAGTGAAATATTACGCATGCAGTGACAATACTTTTCTATGGTCGACACAGAGGCTGCATTCATTCATAATCGCCACTATCTAGGAAGGAAACGGTACTAGGCGGAAAATGGTACTCGGCTCAATCTAGAACGCCTTAATTCTCTGTCTTTATTGATATTAAATCCTTTGACGCTACTCAGTAGGCGCCAAATCTTTTACTAAGTTAACCCGTATTCCACCCACTGCATTACCCATGGCTTTCGGCAATACACGTAAAGCTTCGGTAATATTGTTCGCCAAACAATGAATACCCATTGAAATATTGTGGAGATGAATTTGGACTATTTCGAAGTATTGGAGGTTGATAAATCAACCTCGCAAGATGATATTAAAAAGGCCTACAAACGTTTAGCCTCAAAATATCACCCAGATAGAAATAAATCGGACGATGCCGTTGAACGCTTCCAGAAAATTCAAGAGTCGTACAGTGTTATATCTGACCCTAAAAAGCGGAAGGCATACATCGAACAGGAATACACTGAGGTTATGAACCCAAAGGCGTTCACCAAATCCTATTGGAACAGAGTATTAAATACTTAAGGGCCATTATGTCTAAGATTGTTTTTGTACCAGACTATTTGGGTGACGACTATCGAATGCTGATTGAAAATATCGAATCTTATAAGGACCCTGAAGATCCCGACTTATTCAAAAATTATTTAGATAGTTTATTAGCACAGTTAAACAAAACACCGGGTTTTTTAGCCGGTATGCCCGACCAACTTGCTATATGTTTGCTTAACGTCGTGAAGGTGGATTGCGCTAAATTATTACCCTTAAGTTTACTTTCAGAGCCAGAGTGGGATGACGTAAAAGCCTGCGTCGGTATACATAAAAACTATCGGGATTTACTGTCGACACTATCCAATGAGTTTCAGCATCAATTGAAAATTGCTTTACTGCTTCTCTGTTTTTATGAATTAGATGCGGTAACGGAAGAGTTTAATGCTGAGCAAGATGACAGCGAAGAATACCAAGAGCATGACGAATACCAAGGTCAAGACCCCGATAGTTTTGACGAACTTTAACTCTATACAAAAGTTGATAGGATTATATTTTGAGCCAAGAAGTAGCCGTTTTAGCAGAGAAGGTCGTTGCAATCACCCATGAGAGTGGTCGCAATGGTGGTAATATTTTAGAGGAAATTGCCTCCACCGAGGGCGACCAAACAATGATCGCTGTTATTTCTGAGTTAGACATCATGAGTGTCGCAAAAATATTGCGGGAGTTCGATGCCACTATTCCGTCGATAGCTGCATGGTTGATGGACCCAGAAACAATAGGGAATATGTTGGATGTAGAGCCTTCATATTGGGAAAATGAGTTTGAAAAAGGTGCCTTTAATGCACAAGACTCAGTGAAATCTATGTTATCCCAAATATTTCTTACGCAAAGTGATGATGAAGAAAGGGAGTCAGCAATTCTGGCTGCCATTATGGAATCCGAAACGGGTATTCTGTATCTCTCGTTACCCTTTATAGGGTTTGATTTTGAGTCTATCGATAATACGGAAGAGCCTGTTTCTGGCAGCGATGAAGAGTTACTACTTAAGATAAAATCGCTTAATACGTCAACTTATGAACAAATTCTTGCCACCTCTGAACGTGGTGACTTTGAGAAAATTGAAGCCATTCTTAAATCGCAGGCGAATAACATTAGAGTGGGCGAAATCAGTAACGAAACTGACGATATGTTCGAGCCATTATAAAAAGGGAATACCACATGAAGCTTGATAAAGTCAGGGCGAGACCCTTTTTATTGTTGATGATTAGCGATGCCGTTGAAAGCGGATCTCTGACACAAGAACAACTAGCGAAAATAGAAAGCCAGTTGGTCGACATGTCGTTAAAAATTGCTAAAAACTTCTTTTCGCCTGTTATAAGTCATGACCTGAAGAAGTCTTGCTCTATTGTGTTGGGTGTAACCACACTTGGCCTGTTAAAACTGTGTGGAGGCGATACTCTCAGCGCGAGAAAACTCTTGCTAGAAGATTCCGTCATCATCTGTTTTCGCAAGGGCTGGGAGAGTGTAAACAGCCTATTCAAGGCGCATGGTGCCGAAGCCGATCGTGCCACATTATTGGCTAACTACCAATACGGTGACAACGAATATAAAGACATAATATCGATTCATGATTCACTCCTATTCGAACAACTCGATGTAATACTGTTAAAAGAAATTGCTGCTCAGTTTAAAAATCCGTTGTCAGCTATGGATATGGAAATGTATATCGATGATATTGATGAGGAAACTATAAAGGCGGATGTTCAGTTATCGGTATTTGAAGCGCTTATGAAACGTCATACCATTGATCATAAAAAATATGATGACTTCAAAGCCCTCTTGTTTTCCTACGCAGACAGACCCGATGTGTTTTCCTGTGAATTCAGTGAAGCCGCTGAAGATATCTTGGAGAAATGCAATGGTAAAATACGTCTTCGAATTGAAGGCTGGCTTCCGAGTATTGAGGATGACTTCAAACAAATATTTGAGCTTCTCCTTGTTGAAAACAGCGGGCCCGAAATTTACATCAGTACTTTTTACCAAATTCTGAGGGGCAATATAAACGCCAATAACTTCATGCACGCGTATGAAAGCCTTTTAGAGCCAGAGAAGCAACTGCACATAAACCTGAAGATGCAAATAGACCTAGAACACTCTTCACAAAACTTACTTGAAGCGGAAGACAGCGACTTGTTTGACGACGTTGATCTTAGCGATTTCAGTCACAACATCTCTAACGATGATTACTAAGCCTCGAGATTAATTGAGTCTTAGTGAGGTTGTGTGCCAAAGCGCTGACTTCACGGTTTGCTAACATTAGCGCTATCTTAAGGTATTATTGTTCTCCTGCGGTTAAGCCGCAGGAGAACCTCTAGTTATTTATCTCATTTCAAATAATTCCTGATGAAAATCTGAGTGATGAAGATTATTTTCAATAAAGTGAGATTTTAATATATCTCCAAGTTTAGCGGGTCCGCAAAACCAGAAGTCAGTTGCATTCATATCATTAATATATGATTCAATTGTTTTCGCTGTTAAATACCCCTGCTGGGTAGTAATCGTAATATGCAATCTTACATTGGCATTTTTAGCCAACGCTTGTAATTTTGTTATAAAGTCTTCGTCCGGCATTGCTGTTGTATAAAATAGATCAATATCATTCTTTGTATTATCGAGGGCTAACTGCTCAAGTTTAGATACAAAGGGAGCGATACCGATGCCTCCAGCGACCCATACATGATGGCTTTTATTGCTATCAAAGTTAAAATTACCGTACGGACCTTCTATAATTGCCTCCTGCCCAACGGATAGTACATCGGGTAATGTATTAACATAATCACCAATTTGTTTAATATTAAAAGATATGCCCTTTTGGTCTTTCCCGTCAGAAACCGCTGAAAAGGGATGGGCACCTTCATTTTTATCAAAGGTGACAAAATAGAACTGCCCTGGTTTATGCCCTTTCCATGGCGTAGTCGGCCTGATGGTAACCGCCAATACTTTATTATCTTTATAATGGCGCAGCTCGCTTATCTGGCCATAGGTTTTTCTAGAATCACCTACTTTATTAAGCAGTGAGATAAGTGAACCTAAGGTACCTAGTAGTAATAATACGGCGATCAGTACGCCAGCAGGTGTCGACCAGTCTTCTATTTTCATTAAAATAAATGAGTGGTAGGCAACACCAAGGTAAGCAACGGCCATCAATTTATGACTTTTACGGGCTAGTTTATAAGGCACTTTTTTAATTAAAATTAAAAGTGTTAAGGCAACCAGTAAATAAAACGTCCATTCACCAACATCTTTAGCGAAGTGCCTTTGAAAATCAGTAAACTCATAAAACCAGCTAACGGCTTGATCACTCGGTACTTTATTTTTGATAGGCTTTGTAAGAAGGTCTAAGTCAACAAGCCACTTAGGTGCATTTTTTATTAACCAGTGCGCGACCATTGCAGTAAAGGCCGAAATACCTAACCATTTATGAAGGCGGTAGCGCTTATCTAAGCCATCAAGAAAAGAGTCAGAAAAAAATTGGCGAATAGCTAGTATGAGTGTAATAGACATAGCTGCCGTCGCAATAATCCCTGTCTCAAATATCAATGCTTTTCGGATTGACCAAAATTCGGGGATGGTAGACTGAGCATGAGGGGTCATTAACCAAAGCCCGCTAATGACTAACATCGTAGTTAGAAAGGCATAGTGGATAGGTTTCATTTTATTTATTCCTACTCTTAGATAAATCCTGCTTTATTTGCTCACGAAGTACTTTGCCATTTTAGTTTTTGGGAAAGCGGTCATGAAGACAATTTTCTTTGGAACTTTGTATTGCACCAGGTGTTCTTCATAGAACAAAATTAATGTTTCTTCACTGGTCGACTGTTTGTTCTGTGAATGATAAAGCAAAAGTAAAGCAAAGTATCAGGCTCGATAGCTTTGACTCTACCCCTTAGCTTTTTATAAGCTATTTTTGTTAGCCGTCTTCGTATAGAATCCCCCCAGATAATTTTACTGATCAAATAAACCATAATGCTAGTGTTTAACTAGCAGCATCTTCTTATTATTTTCTAATACGACACCTAATAAATGAATGAATTAACGATAGCAACTCATAACGGTAATTTTCACGCAGATGATGTTTTCAGTGTTGCGGCGCTTAAGTGTATTTACCCTTCTTTTAAGCTAATACGTACGCGTGATTTAGAGCTTATAAGTAAGGCTGATATTGTACTTGATGTAGGGGGTGAATATGATCCTGACGCAGGCCGTTTTGATCATCATCAGCGTGGTGGTGCAGGTGAGCGCGAAAATGGAATTCCATACTCCTCATTTGGTTTGATTTGGAAAAAATATGGTTTAGAAATATGCCAAGGCAATCAAGACGTCGCACATTCTGTTGATTCTGGTTTAGTATCTACGATTGACGCCGTCGATTGTGGTCATGTCGAAGGGGTTTCTAAAGGCATTAGTCTTAGCCATACGATTTCAGTGTTTAACCCGACTTGGCAAGAAGACAGCCATTTTGATAGCTGTTTTGATGAGGCGGTTACCTTCGCATCGCGTGTGTTAGCACGCTTCATTGCCGCCTCAAACGGTGGCATTAGTGCCAAAGCAATAGTGGCAAAAGCGGTTGAGAATGCAGAAGACCCAAGAGTGATTGTATTAGAGAAATACACTCCTTGGAAAACAACAGTACATCGTTTATCTGAAAAGGCTTTATTTGTCGTTTTTCCGTCTGGTCCAGGCCTATGGAGAATCCAGACAGTACCTGTTGAACTTGGATCATTCGAAGACAGAAAGTCGTTGCCTAAACCGTGGGCAGGCCTATCAGATCAAGCGCTTAAAGACGTGACAGGGCTTGATGATGCCATGTTCTGTCATAATGGTTTATTTATTGCGGGTGCAGGGTCTTTTGAAAGCATTATGAAAATGGCTGCCATCGCAGTTCAAGATTAACTGTCTTAGTGGTTGTATTGGACTTATCTAGCTAGATAAGTCTTGCTTAATTTGCTTACGAAGCACTTTGCCATTTTTGGTTCTTGGGAACGCGGTCATGAAGACAATTTTCTTGGGAACCTTGTATTGCGCTAGGTGTTCTTCACAGAACGAAATCAATGACTCTTCACTGGTCGACTGTTTGTTATGTGAATGCAATATCACACAGGCAGAGACAATGCTTTTGTCTTTACCGACAGCTTCTTCAATCGCTACAGCATCAGCAATAGCGGGGTGTGTTTTTAAAATACGTTCTATTTCGTGAGGGGATATACGATAGCCAAAGCTATTAATAATGTCGTCTTTACGTCCTAAAAACCAAATATAGCCTTCTTCATCTTGGCTGGCATAATCACCGGTTAGAAAGTATTTCTCATTTCTAGATTTTTGAGTTTCGTCTTTAAGCCCCCAGTACTCAATAAAAAGCCCTGGGTCAACCAGCGGTATTGCAATCATCCCTTCTTCGTTTATACCTACTGGCTTTCCATTGTCATCAATAAGCGCTATATCATGCCCTGGTTGCGGTATACCCGCTGAGCCGGGGCGGATAGCCTGTGATTTATTATGAGAAATATAATAAGAGCATTCAGACATACCAATAGCTTCATAGATATCTTGTTTAAAACGAGATGACCAGGCTAAAAGCACTTCGTCTGATAAATGCTCACCCGCACACATACAATGGCGTAAGGTGGGTACCTCTTTTAAACTAAAATCAGTTTTCTGGATGATTTGCCTGTAAATGGTCGGCACACCAATGAAAATGGTGCATTGATGCTTTGCAATGAGGTTAATCCAAGTAGATACATCATTTTTTCCTTCATATACCACGACGGTTTTGCCATGGTACATCGGGTCCATTAGTGCGGTGCCTAGTACATACGTCCAGTTGAATTTGCCTGAGTGCAAGATTCGATCATGGTCTTTTTGTTGTTCTGTGTCTTCATTAAAATCAAACCAGTGCTTGCCAGAAGGCGTTCTGCCAAGTAATGCTCTATGAGCATGAAGTACGCCTTTAGGGTAGCCCGTAGTGCCTGATGTATAAACTAAGTAAGCGGGGTCATTTGCTTGTGTGGGGTAGCACTCTTTAAGGGGCAGGGCGTTATCCAGCAAGGTATTGAAGTCGTGTAATTGAATACCTTGCTCATTTAAGGATTCGCTGCCCTCTGACGACACGTCATTGAGCAAGATTACATGCTTAATTGTGGGGCACTGCTCAATACTTGGTTGTAGCTCAAACCAAGCGGATTTAGGGATGATAATCGCCTTAGCCCCAGAATCGTTGGCTAGATATTCTATTTCTTCATGGGTCAGTAATGTAGAAGTGGGTACCGCCACCGCACCTATTTTTAAAATGCTTAAAAAACTGACTGGGTATTCAATGCAGTTTGGTAAGCGGATTAATACGCGATCTTTATGATCAATGCCTATAGATTGAAGCGCACTAGCAAGCCGATTAGTTGAATGGTTTATCTCTTCATAACTAATGGATGATGTCCCTGTTATATCATTTTCAACAATGATTGCAGGTTTATCGCTATGCATAAACTTTTGAGTACACGCTGCACCAATGTTAAAAAACTCAGGGATATCCCAATTCCACTTACTAGCTGTCATATCTATTCCTATTCCTATTCCTACTACTTGCTTACCGTTAATACAATTTTGCCGATGTGTTTATTACTTTCCATAAGTGTATGGGCATCAGCGGCTTGCTCAAGCGGGAAGCATTGTGCAATAACAGGTTTAATGTGCCCAGATTCGATAAATGGCCAAATTATTTCTTTAAGATTATTGGCAATAGCGGCCTTAGTGTCTGGAGATTGAGGGCGCAAGGTAGAACCTGTTACCGTTAAACGCTTGAGCATAACGGGTAAAAAATTAACCTTAGCAACAGGGCCTTGTAAATAGGCGATGTTAACAATGCGCCCTTCAAGGGCTGCAATTTTGAAGTTTTTGGCAATATAGTCGCCACCCACCATATCTAGAATTACATCAACGCCTTTTTTGTTAGTGGCTTCTTTAATGACGTCTACAAAGTCAGAATCATGGTAGTTAATGGCAATTTCAGCTCCTAATTTAAGGCAAGACTGGCATTTTTCAGCACTACCGGCTGTCGTGAAAACTCTAACGCCCATCGCCTTAGCCATTTGTATAGCCGTGGTACCAATACCGCTTGACCCGCCATGAACGAGCAGTGTTTCGCCTGCTTTTAGTTGCGCCCTGTCAAACAGGTTACTCCATACGGTAAAGCAGGTTTCGGGTAAGGCGGCGGCTTCTATCATTGATAAGCCGTTTGGAATAGAGAGGCATTGTGAGGCCGGTGCTGCTACATACTCAGCGTAAGCACCACCGTTGGTGAGAGCACACACTTTATCACCCACTTGCCACTGTGTAACGCCTTCACCTAAAGCTTCAACAACCCCTGAAACCTCCAAACCAAGAATGAGTGATGCACCAGGAGGAGCAGGGTATAAACCTTGTCTTTGTACTACGTCAGGGCGATTAACACCCGCCGCAATCACTTTAATTAATACTTCGTCTGCTTGAAGAGTAGGGCGCTCACCTTCTTGTAATGTAAGCACGTCTGCGGCGCCAAATTCAGTAATATTGATAAAATTCATGGTTTCTTTCATAAAAATTCTCTTGTCTTATACTTTTTGCTTATTTTATTTAGCTACACTTTGTGGCAATGTGGGGTTCAGTTTAATACAAGGGTAACACCTAAATATATGACCTATAACTATTTAAGTGATTCACTTATGATGACAACTGAATAAATATCTTCTCATACATAAATATGCAATTAACTAAATACTCAAATTATGACTATTGAAGAAATGACAAACTTGCTCAGGCAAGAGATTCCACTCTGTGAATTTATGAAGCTTGAGGTTACTTCATTAGAAACACCGTCAATAACTACCTTCGCGCCCCTTGAGCCTAACCGTAATATGCATGGTACCGGTTTTGCGGGCGCACTGTACTCTTTAGCTGTAGCGACGGGTTGGTCGCTGGTGCATAATAGACTTAGCTTAGCTAATGCAGAAGCACTGTTGGTTGTTAAAGACGCCTCCATTCATTATCGCCGTCCTGTGACGGGTGATATTGAATTAAGATCAAGCTTTAAAGATGAAATGGAAGACGAAGACTTACTCATGCAGCTACAAACAGGGGGGAGTGTTAAATTTCCTTTAGTGATCACTGTTTTTTCTAAAGAAAAGAAGTGTGCTTACCTAGAAGCAGATTACATTGCTGTTGCGCACAAATGACACAACAGCGTAACTGCATCAGGCCATAAACCTAGCTAAGGTGTGGTAAACCACAACCACCCGCGCCTAAGTATTCATAGATATCAAAGTCTTCTTCTAGTTTTTCACCAGAATTACGTACTTTGTCGATTATTTGCTCTAATTCTTCAGCCATGTACTGGAAGAAGTCTCGTGAAGATACGATGCCAATATGCTTACCATTGTCATCAACAACCGGTAAGTGGCGGAAACCCTTATCACGTAATATTTGTGCACATTCTTTAATATGAGCATCTGCTTTAACTGAGATAGGGTTAAACGTCGCTACTTCACTCATTAATGTGGTTTTTGGGTCTTTCTCTTCAGCGGCTACACGGTCGAGTATATCTCTTTCTGTAAAAATACCAGTGAGTTTGTCATTATCAACAATTAAAATTGCACCCAGGTGAGAAGCTTTCATTCGCTTAGCAACCGTTGATACTGTCTCACTAGAAATTGCTGTAATAAGATCTGTTTTCATTACTTTACTGACTAAGGCCATTTTCTGATCCTGTTATTTTTTTGTTATGAAAAATTCGTAATTACTATTAGTATAGTAGCAAATCTCATGTAGCTGTTTTTGACTAGGCTCATAAGATAAAAGGATTATTACGCAAAATGTTTAATGCTGGTTATTCTGTTGGTGTAGGTTTAATTAACGAGGCACATATTGATACAATTATTTCCCTTTTTTAAATGGGCTAAACATTACTCTAAACCCATATTTATAAAAGACCTGATAGCCTCTGTTGTCATCACTATGATGCTTATTCCTCAGTCACTGGCTTATGCTTTATTGGCGGGCCTGCCACCTCAGTTAGGGTTATATGCCAGTATATTACCTTTAATGGCCTATGCGGTATTTGGTACAAGCGGAGCCTTGTCTGTAGGGCCATTTGCTATCGCATCCATTATGACTGTAACCGCCTTGAATGCGGCATTTCCTAGTGATTTGACCTTACCACTTAATTATCAGGCTGATTACATTGCCGGAGCGGTTGTTCTAGCTTTTTTGTCGGGTTTGTTTTTACTCCTTTTTGGTTTTTTACGTTTAGGTTTTTTAAGTAATTTTTTAAGCTTTCCTGTTGTGTCAGGTTTTATATCGGCTTCTGCATTGGTTATTGGTGCAAGTCAGTTAGGTAACTTATTAGGCATCAATGCAAAAGGCGATACATTGTTAGAAGTGCTAACAAGGGTTGTGGAAGAAATTAATACCATTCATACCGAAACAGTTATATTAGGTGTTAGTTCTTTTATCTTTTTGTTTTTTGCACCCAAAGTAATAAAAACATTCGCTATTAAGCTTAATGCAAAAGCTTATCTAGCGGAGATTTTAAGCAAAACGACCTCTATTTTAGCCATGTTACTATCAGTGGCTTATGTTCTGAGTTTTGAACTTGAAAGCAAGGGCGTGGCCGTAATTGGTAACATACCAGCGATGTTGCCCCATTTATCACTTCCTAATATAACTTCCTACACATGGACATATGAAACATGGGAGAGCTTGGTAAGTTCTGCCGTACTTATTAGTATTATTGGCTTTGTTAGTTCCTTGTCAGTTGCTCAAACGTTTGCGGCTAAAAAGCGGCAACGAATAAACCCAAACCAGGAAGCGGTTGCTTTAGGTTTTGCTAATTTGGGGTCAGGCTTTTCGGGAGGGTTTCCTGTTTCTGCCAGTTTATCCCGTTCTGCTGTGAGTTTTAATGCAGGAGCCGAAACACCCGCAGCCGGCGCGCTTACAGCGATTGGTTTGGGGGTCGCTACACTTTATTTAACGCCTTATTTATATTATTTGCCCATTGCTACATTAGCGGCGATGATTTTAGTGGCTGTTATTTCTTTAATAGACATAGATGCCATTAAACGTAGCTGGCAATATAGCCAAAAAGACTTCTCAGCGCTACTTTTGACGGTGATACTAACGCTGCTTCAAGGGGTTGAGGCAGGGCTTATTAGTGGTGTTATTTTATCTATTGCACTTCATTTGTACCGTTCCAGTCACCCGCACGTGGCAGAGTTAGGAAGAGTGCCTGAAACTGAGCATTTTAGAAACATTGAGCGTCATAATGTAATTACCCAAGCAAACCTTATTTTCTTCAGAGTTGATGAAAGTTTGTATTTTGCCAATGCTCGCTTCTTAGAAGATAAGATTAATAAACTGGTAGCAGATCATCCAAAAGCTGAGCATTTAGTGCTGGTTTGCTCATCCATCAATGATATTGATGCTAGTGCATTGGAAAGCTTGTTTTCTGTGAATAATTATTTACAGGAAGCGGGGATGAAAGCACACTTAACTGAGGTTAAAGGACCTGTCTTGGATAGACTAAAGCGAAGTGATTTTCTTGAGTACCTTACTGGAAATGTTTATCTCAGTAATTATGAAGCTTGGGTTGATTTAGCTTAATCACTATTCGATCTATATTATTTTACTGGTTTGATTAAAGATTTTAATACTCTTATACCTTCTTCCCGTTGTGCCATTGTCGTATTAGCAAAGCCCAAAACTAATCCGCTTTTAGAAGGCTTGTCGAGAAAATAAGAAGAAAGTGCAGAGCTGCCATAACCCTTTAAGTTAAACGCTTCTTTTAATTTAGAATCATTAACATAGGGGATCTCAATTGCAAGGTGCATACCCGCACTTTGTGCAATAGGCTTTACATTCTCTGATAATTCATCACTTAAGAGCGTATTAAGATGTTGCCACTTATCTTGATATAAAAGCCTCATACGCCTTAGGTGGCGTACAAAATGGCCTTCGTTAATAAAGTCAGCAACTACGGCTTGTGTAAGCAAGGGTGACTCTCCGCCCATAAAGCTTTTTGCTTTAATAAATACCTTTGCTAAGGCTTCAGGAACAACAAGGTAACCTAAACGTAACGCGGGAAATAAGGTTTTGCTAAAACTTCCCATATAAATAACAGGGGTTTGTTCTGCCATTCCCTGAAGTGAAGCAATCGGTTTATGGTAAAAATGGAACTCGCTATCGTAATCATCTTCAATTAGCCATGTGTTTTTTGTGGAAGCCCAGTCAAGTAATTTTAAGCGTTGAGCCGCCGTGAGAATGCCTCCTAATGGATACTGGTGAGAGGGGGTTATATACATCAGTTTGGCTTTATGGGCATTCTTTATCTTATCGTTACAGATCAAATCTACGTCTATGCCATTAGCGCCAAGCGGACAAGGAATTAACTCTGATCTTCGGGCTTGAAATGCTTTTCTAGCCCCTATATACCCGGGGTTTTCTACCAGAACAGGGTCACCCTCATTAAGTAAAATTTGTGCACACAATGATATAGCTTGCTGTGCCCCTTGGGTAATGATGATCTGTTCTGGCGTGCAGCGTACACCACGAGATAATCTCAAATATTCAGATAGAGACTCCCTTAGAGGGGTATAGCCCTGACCTCCTTGATAACCCATAAGAGGAATTCTATCTTGGTGTCTTCGTTGTATTTGTAACCAGGTTTTTTTTGGAAATGCCGCAAGGTCAGGCATGCCGGGTGTAAACGGAAGTATTTGTGAATGCTCAGAAAGAGGTGTTTGGTTAAGCGCCTCTCCAAAGTCAGATAGGGCGGGTAATGGAATTTTTTTAGTCCAGCGAACCTGTGGTAAGCCCTTTATATCTTTTGGTAATACAGCGCTAACAAATACGCCTTTGCCAGGCATACTTTCAAGAAACCCTTCTGATCGTAATTGCTCTAATACCGTCGTTACCGTATTTCTGCTTATTCCAAGCTCTAACGCAAGCCTGCGTGATGCTGGTAAGCGAGTACCCGATACAAGCCTACCTGAGCATATCCATTCGGTTAAATATTGCTGAAGTTGCTCTTGCAGCGAACGGTTTTGATTAAATTCTAATGATGAGAAGGAAGGGACTTCCACAACTGGCTCCATGGATTGGTGTAAATTGGATCTTTTAAAGATACCAGCTAAGCCTGAGAATCACCACATGCCAAACCAGTATTGAATAGTTTATTTAAGGAGAAATGTATGAGTGACACATGTTTACATCACACTGAGAGAAGCACCGTTAAGCGTGTCGCTAAAAGAGCGAGTTATGATAAAGCATCTGTTTATCGGTTGGTTGATGACCTAAAACTTGGACACCTTGGTTTTGTTGTGGATGGACAAGCCACCGTGATTCCAATTACTGTTTGGCGTGCTGAAGATAGTCTATATATACATATGATTAACAAAAGCAGATTACAAAAGTATTTGGAAAAAGGAAATGAGGTGTGTATTTCATTTGCAGAGACTAGTGAGTGGGTTATGTCGAAATCGGCTTTTCACCATAGTACTAATTATCGTTCTGCTGTGTTGTATTGTACGGGTGAAAGAGTCAATGAAGAGCAGCTATTTGATAATGCCTTTAAAACGATAATTAATCAGATAGAGGAGGGGCGCTGGGATAAAGTGAGATCACCCAATAACATTGAACGTAAAGCAACCGCTTTAATGAAGTTGACGATCAATGAAGGATCATTTAAACAGCGTACTGGCGGCCCAGTTGAAGAGCCCGAAGACTTGTCACTACCTGTTTGGAATGGAACGAAACGAATTTGTCCTTATTCATCACAGGTAGAGAGCTCAAGCAGTACTGAAAGCTAACTTTAAAGAAGTGAACTTAGCTGTTTGTACCAACAAACGCCGTAGTAAACGCGGCTTCTTGAAATGCCTTTAAACCAGTACTCTCGAAAGCAATAGGAAGAGGGTTATGGCTTAACGATTCTTTAATCTCGGTCGCTGAGAAGGTCTGAACCTCAAGGCCTTCAGCTAACTGAATAGCGGCTTCCATTTTGAACCCTGCTGCACTACCAGCAAATTTACCTTTAGTTGGGCGCTGGCGAATAACAACCTTATCTATCTTGTAGTCATCCATTAGCTTAGCAAAAGCAAATTGAAAATCGATTAACTCTTGAGAGCTATTCATATCATTAAGGGTGACACGACGTGCTCTGCAATCAGGCAGGTCATATAAACCGTCAGACTTTGACAGTAAACAAATAATCGCTTCATTGCTTTTTAACTCAACACCACAAACTCTCATGACAAACCTCGATTTAATAGACGAGAGGATTATAACGTAAAATGTTTAAGAGCATAGGTTTCAAAGCAAAAGTTTAAAAATAAATTCAATGAACAATCGTTATTCGGTATGTAGAGGCTTATTCAGTTGTTATGATAGTGTTTTATAGTTGGTTAAAGGTTAAATCAAATGCGTCTTAAATTAGATAATGGAATAAATTACGATATTAATGCCATGTTTACACTTAATAAAGTAAACAGGGGAGAAGCATGGGCCGCATTTAAAGGTAATTTTTCTGCTTGGCCTAAAGGTTTAGTTATACCGCTAGAGCATAAAACAACAACGCGGGGCTTATTGAGTTGGCTTGTGGTTTTTACTCTCTATACGGTGTCTTTGTTAATACTTCCTCTATTATGTCTGTTTGGATATTCGACTTACGCTTATTCCTTTTTTACTAAAAGTGATGCTGAAAAACTTAAACAATACAAAAGTGATTTAAAGAGAGTGTATTCAGAGCTAAGTAACATTGAAGACCAAGTTGAGTATAAGAAAAGATTAAAAGAAGAGATTACTAAAATTAAGCCCTTTTAGTTTCTATTACATATTAATATTTTTGATTATAAAAAAGATTACTGACACTGTATAAGGACGTTAGATGAAGGTTTACTTAGTTGTTGGTCAAGATGAAGACTCTACCGTTATACAAGGCATTTTAGAGCAGTTTTCATCTCCTTGTTGTATATGTAAATGGCCACTAAAAAGTAATGAGATCCCAAATAACGCCTTTGTTGTGACGTCTGTAAGCGACCCTATTCTAAGAAGCTTAATAACACAATCGATCTCTCAAGAGTGGACAGTACATATTTTGCCTCATGCCGAGGGACCACACAGTCAGCGGGGCTTCTGTTTATCGTCGGCTAATAAACCATTAATAGAATTTGATAAACTTGAACCAAAACCGGTCGATATTTTATATTGTAATGAGCAACCGGTGCTTAATAAAGTGGTAGTAGGGCGCGGCTTTAGCTTTCAGCCCGGCGGTCATAGTACTCGCTCCATTGATCGACTTAAAACCTCATGGCGTCAGCTTTTACATGTTAGGGAGTACCAGCCACAACGTTATTCTCTTACTACAGCTAATGAAGGCCGGGTCGATACTGCTGCGGTGGGTATTGTGGCGATGTCACATGTACATAAATCTAACCTGTCTAAGCAGCTATTACCTGAAAATGAATCAAATGATGGCTTATTTTACGCACTGCTAGTCGCACCAAGATCAATCGCAGAAATGCTGTACTACGTAATAACTGAACCATTCTTAAATAACGTATCACAGCCTGGTTTTATCGGTATCATGCGTAGCAGTCGCTTGTCGATAAAAAGCCAAGAAACATTTGATTACCGCCAAGATGAGCAGAATAGAAATAGTAAGGAACTCAATTTTCACGTTGAAGAGAAAGCACTCACTCTGTGGCTCAGTGAAGACTCGCCCTTATTTGAAAATAATGTTAGCCATAAAGAAACCCGAAAGCTTTCCCAAATACCTCAAGGAGAGGAGGCGGCTTCATCACTTGCAAGAAAACGATTACCCCTTATAAAGCATGCTGCAAATGACGAGTTTCGTGAGCTTTACCAACAGTTAAGAGAGGCCGCAACGGTATCTTCTAATTTCCTCACGTTAATGGTGCTTTCTACCTTGCTAGCTAGCTTTGGCTTATTTGGGAATTCAGCCCCTGTTATTATAGGCGCGATGGTATTAGCTCCCTTAATGGCCCCCATCATATCGCTCTCAATGGCGTTTGCCAGACAGGATGAAAAACTATTAGTACCCAGTATAAAGACACTACTAACAGGCTTGTTCTTAGCGCTAGGCTCAGCCATGGTGCTCTCTTTTGTATTACCTCTTGATGTCGTTACTCCAGAAATAGGCGCTAGACTTAGGCCCACTTTACTTGATCTAGGTGTAGCCATTGTTTCTGGTGTTGCAGGGGCATTTGCTTATGCTCGGGCTTCAGCCGCAAAAGGCCTCGCTGGTGTGGCGATTGCTGTAGCTTTAGTTCCACCTTTAGCGGTAACGGGTATCGGCTTAGGCTGGTTATCATGGGATGTTGCCAGTGGCGCATTTTTACTTTTCATAACTAACTTAGCAGGTATTGTTTTTGCCGCGGCAGTAACCTTTCTTTTACTCGGATTCTCACCTTTTTCACGGGCAAAAAACGGATTGATAGGTGCGCTCATAGCCGTTGTTATTGTGAGTATTCCATTAGCGATAAGCTTTAGTCAGTTATCATTGCAGACTCATGTACAGTCATCCCTTGAAGGGAAGGTGATTGACGAGATAACTCTGCGTAATGTGACTGTCCACTCAACGGCAGAACCCATGGAATTACAAATAGAGCTTATTAGTTCATCTAATTTAAAAGCGGATGATATAAAGGCATTAAAATACGATATTGAAACAATATTGGGTAAGGCTGTGGTGTTAGAGGCTGAAGTTATAATACGTTATTAGTTTAGCTTGTTTGTAGTATTTGGTACTTTCGAAATGAAAGTGCTGCCCCCTTAGATTTTAATTCATTCCTAATATCTGCTGCATTGAAGTCGCGTTTTTATGCTATTAAAAAATAGCTGCGTGGTAGATGTCGCTTTAAACAAAAAATTGACTGAAAAGAAAGCTTAGTTAGTATATTGTTTATTGCTGATATCCGACATAGGGTCGCTTTTTGAGGTGGTACCGCATTTATGTGTCTGTATTAAATAGAATTATAACTTTTACCAAAGGTGTCACTAATTTTGTGATATACGACATGGTGTCGTAATATAAATTGTTGGTTTGTAATAACTAACTGATTTTAGGCGATATTAATAATTTAACTATATGATCACCGTTAAAGTGATAGTCGACTCGGTGCCGTAGAATTAGCTGTTAGTATTTCAGGAGTTTCAGTGGCCAAAGTAATTATAATGGATTTAGGCTTTAGAGCTGAGTCGGTTACAGACCCTCTGATTATTAGTGATGCTAGTAACCTGACTTTTTGCTTTTTAACTGTGTCTCCAAAAGATGATGGGGTGTGTGAAAATAGTGGTTTAGCTATATTCAGATCGAAATCCTGCTTAATTTATAAGTCAGGTTACCCTAATGATGAAGCTTCTTTGTGTAGCCCTCTTGTTGCAACTGGGTTCGATGGTTTTAGCATATCAAAAGTTATAGATTCAGACTGGGTTAAAGAAATAGAAGGTCAAAATAGTAAAAAATGGCCAAATACAAATTACTCTAACCGTTTTTCACATTGGGTATTTCCATTCAAAGACACAACATTAGAGGTTATAGCCGCTGATTTAGAATGGGAACTAACAGAAAAACCATACTCTGAAGTGCAAATAGAAATGGTGTCTTGGATAAACGACAATGAATACTAACAAGGCGTTCAATGCTCGGCCAACAAGTTGGCCTGGACAGTCACTACTACGGCCTTTTTGGTGTATGTCGCTTCGCGCCATTTTACACCAAAAATTCCTCCGCAGTGCCTGCCCATTAACGCGGCGTTGAGGCTGTAGAAAAACTCCAAATCTGTTAAAATTTGAGCATTCAACATGGAATGTTTCAGATGCCAAATTTTAAACCTTATAACTATGACCAA
>JADGDV010000018.1 GCA_016744695.1 Hahellaceae bacterium | reverse complement strand
GCTTAACTTCGGTTTGAAAGCCTAAGGTTTCTTTTTTAGTTTCTACAGTCATATCTAGATAAACTCACTGTGCATTTTGAAAGCGGATTAAAAAATTAAATGTGCTGTCACCGCTCAGTATTATGGAAATACGCACGATGACTTGCAGGTGATTCTTTATCTGGGGGCTATAGAATTAATTTCAAGGCAAAAATTAATTAGGACTTAACTAAACAAAAAATGGGCTCTGGCAAGGGCGATAGGTTCACTTCGCGATTTCTGCCAAGCCGTGACAATAACATTGGCAACTCGGCTGCCCTGACGTGTTAACGTACACTCTACATAAGTATCTTTATCAAGACCGGCTCTAAGGTAGTCTAGTGATATATCGACAATTTTTGGTAGCTTAGGTGTATCTTGAAACATCATTAAATGCAGTGCGGCTGAAATCTCCATAAACCCACCGATTACTCCACCATGAATGGCTGGCAGTATTGGGTTACCAAGATTGCTCTTTTTTCTAGGCAGCTTAAACAACACTTCGTTACCAAAACGCTCACACTCCACACCGAGTGTAACAGCATAAGGAATCGTTGAAATCAGCTCTGAATAATCTCCGGTTTCATGCGCTTTAGCCATTAGCTCTTTTAAGTCCATTACGCACACCCCTCTGAATTATCCGATATAGTTTCGTCAGTACCTTCAATCATTTTACGAAATTCAACGGGTGTTGCTCCTGCACCAATTCTCATAAAAGTAGCCACACATTGGGCAACCGGTTCCTCATCTGACTCTTGATAAGCCAGGCATCGAGTAAAAATTATATTATTGCTGATTTTATAGCACGTAGCCTTCGCGAAGACCGATACACCGGGTTTAGCTGCATGCATATAATCTACACGTAGATCAAGGGTTGGGCATAATTCAAACTCGGGTAACCCGCAGATAACAACAGAACCTGACGTAGTATCCATTAAGGTAGTAATCGCACCACCATGGATAACACCTGTATCAGGGTTACCTACAATGGCATTTGAATAAGGCAACTCTAAAGTCAACTCATTATGCACCGCTAACACAGGCTTAATTCCAAGCTCATTACACTGGGCAAGGGATCCTACAAACCGGGATACTCGACCAAATAAAACGGGATCATTCTTCATAAATAACAGCTCTCATATTCAGAACATTCTAGATCAATTAACATCTTCAAAGGTTTTCCCTGAGCGAAGTACCGAGAGGGCTTTAGAATGAAACTCTCGTTGATATAATATCGCCACAACTGCCGTTGATGCCACCATAAAGGCAATAGGGTGAATAAACCAAGCTAAAACAGCCAAACCATAATAATAGGAACGCAAGCCCAAATTAAACGTATCACCAGCCAAGTTAGCGACCTCTGCCGCACTGCTTGCAAAGGCTCTACGCTCAGCAGGGCTCACCCCTTTTTCGCTATTCAATGGAGCGCTTCCTACCAAAACAGAACAAAAATTGTACTGTCGCATAGACCATGTAAATTTGAAAAAGGAATAAATAAACACCACTAACAAAGTCGCTAATTTTAGCTCCCACATTAACCGCCCTTCGCTTGTCGTCCAAGGTAAGCCTTGAAAGACGACCATCGCTTCATCAGCATACCCTAGCGCGGTTAAAATACCCGCCATAATAAGTAAGCTACTGGAAGCAAAGAAGGCTCCATTACGCTCAAGATTGCCTAAGACGGAAGCATCGGCAATACGATTCTCTCGCATAAGTACTCTGCGCATCCAGTCACCTCTATAAATATCGAGGGTACTAGAAAGTGTCGGTATACTATTGCTCTTGTGCTCGGTGTAATAACCGTAACCGGCCCATACTAAAATAAACCAGACAAGCGCAACAACATCTAATAAATTAACTGTTAACATAATTATATTACTTACTCTTTACACAGTGGGCGCACTATAATCCCCTGATGACTGATTTTCAATGTCAGTGTATTATTCACTTAACTTCAACACCCATTTATTTCAATAGCCAACAGAGATAGCAATGCTCAGACTTTTAATAATTATTTTTATCGCTAGCCTAACCACCGCATGTGCGGTTAACCCCGTTACAGGCGAACAACAGTTAATGTTTATGTCTGAAAGTGAGGATGCTCAAATTGGGCAATCACAATATAAGCCTGCACAGCAATCACAAGGAGGCATATATTATCTTGATCCTGAATTAACATTGTATGTGGCTAGTGTAGGTAAAAAACTAGCAGCAGTCAGTGATAGTCCAAATTTGCCGTATGAGTTTGTGATACTCAATAACTCAGTTCCAAATGCCTGGGCCCTCCCATCAGGTAAAATTGCGCTTAATCGAGGCTTATTAATTAAATTAAAAGATGAGTCACAACTTGCTGCCGTTTTGAGTCATGAGATTGTTCATGCAGCAGCGCGGCACAGTGCACAAAGAACGCAACAAGGCTTAATTATACAAACAGGGATGATGGGGCTTGGGTTAGCCATCGAAGGCAACGATTACAAAGATATGATCATTGGTGGAGCAACACTAGGCACAGACTTAACCATGGCCCAATATGGTCAGGCCCATGAATTGGAATCTGACCATTACGGCATGAAGTACATGGCAAAAGCAGGTTATGATTTAGAGGGCGCCGTTGAGCTTCAGAAACTGTTTGTTGCACTTTCCAACAACCAGCAGTCAAGCTGGTTTCAAGGTTTATTTGCTTCTCATCCCCCCTCACAAAACCGAGTAGACGAAAACCAGAAGAACGTTCTAATCTACCCCTCTTCAGGCAATTACAGAGGAAAGGATGTCTTTCAGAAAAATATGCAGTACCTTTTAAGTAAAACAAGTGCCTATACTGCCCAAGATAATGCAATAGCTCTTATTAACAAAAAGAACCTGTCTCAAGCCTTAATTGAAATTGAAAAAGCCATCCAAAAAGAACCCAATGAAGCTTCTTTTTATGCGACCAAAGGAGATATTTACACCGCTCAAGGCAAAGATTCTCTTGCCCTTAAACAATATGAGCAGTCTGTGGCACTTTTTCCTGAACAGTTCTCAAGTTACCTAAAGAAAGGTATTGCGAATGAGAAACTGGGAAACATAGAACAAGCTAAAAAAGACTTAGCCCGCAGCGCTCAACTTCTACCAACCTCCGTTGCAGCGTTGCAATTAGGCAATATAGCACAAAGCCAGGGTGATCAACGTAATGCCATGCGTTACTACGGTAGTGCAGCAGAAGCAGAAGGAGCCAATGGACTACAAGCAAGAATCTTGTTAGCCAAATTAGAGCTACCTAACCAACCAAGCAAATATATTAAGATAAAGCATACCTTAGATAAAAATGGAGAGCTCTATGTTTATGCAGAGAACCAAAGTGAGATTTCTGTTATAGAAATAGAAGTTGAGTCTAGTTTGATCGACTCCAAAGGGATAATTAAAAAGACGGAGCGTTGGAAAATCAAGCAAACGGTAAGACCTAAAACGCGTAGCAGAGCTCAGAAAGACCCTATCGCAAATGCTTTGCCTAAAGGATTCAAAGTGAAAGCAAAGATTCTGTCTGCCAGTATTGTGAAATAAACAATATAACGAAAATAAATACCGTTCGAATATACGTTGTAGGGTGTGCCATGCGCACGGCACACCCTACAACGTTATCAATTAGATAGTAAGTTCAATATTATATCAGCCGTTTCTTGTGGCCTCTCCAACATAAAACAATGCCTTCCTGGCAACGCCTGAACAGTAACACTTGGGTTTGATTGATCTAAAACCTCAGCAGATTTCAATACAAACGGATAGCTTCGCTCCCCGTAGAGAATATGTGTAGGTGTATCAAGGCGATCTAACGTTGACCATAACCGTTTTGGAAAAGACGCAAAAATAGCAGACTCTCGTCTAGGCGGGCACTTTAGAGTTAAACCGTGAGATGTTTCTTTAAGCGCATGATTTATATATGACCATAAACAGCGATCTTCCCAGCCTTTAAACATACCCCGTTGATGAAAGTAATCAAAAGCTTCTTGTTTGTCATTCCATTCGCTACGCCGGCTTTTAGCTCTTTTAGCTAGGCTTGTAAATTTAAGTAAACCAAAGGTCTCTGATAGCACCACCAAGCGCATTAACGATTTATTTAAAAACACAGGGTCTAACAACAAGCCCTGTTGAAACATGCCTGGGTTATTGGCCATCATAAACGTAGAGATTACACCGCCATAACTATGTCCCATGGCTATAGAAGGCACATCAGGCCAAAGTTTTTCTTTATAGTGCCCCCATGCTTCTGTGCATAACTCAGCATTACGGTTCCAACCTCTATACCTTCCACCGACATCACTTTCGCCATGCCCCTGAATATCACTGATAAACAAGTCATAGTGATCGGTCAATGGACGTAGCAATTCTTCATAAACCAAACCGCAATAACCATTGCCATGAACGAAATGAATCACGGGCTTTCCGGTTACCTCTGTATGATAACCACGTACAGTGTAACCAGCAGAAAGTGTGTACTCCCATTGTTTAAGGTGTTTTAGCATGATTAATACTCACAATTAATTGTCTTATTTTAGCGTTCAACTCAGGGCTTAAATAATCAGTCAGTGCCTGCATCTCGGAAAGCGCTATCGATGAATAAAAATTATTTCTCAAAAAATGAATAAATTTAAGTGTCCTAAAGGCATCAAACCAAGTGGTCATATGTTTAATGAACTGAACATGTGGATCTTGAGAGCGCCCGCCTGAATGTGATTTTGCATGACACCAGGCAGAACTAAAATCTAAAGAATCCAAAGCCATTAAAACATGGCTATTCAAGTCTGGAAAAATATCAGCAGAGCATTTTATTTCCCGCTCGTCTAACGAGCCCCCTGGTAGCTCTAATAATGTTAAAAATTGTTTTAAGCATTTAAATATTTTAGGGTGATAAAAAACAAAAGGCTCATCCGCCCCCTCAACAATTTTATTAAGTGCAGGCCCCGTTCCAAAAGGAACACGGTGGCTAGGTCTTGCTGACACCTTAATAACAGGCTCTTCTAAACTTAATAACTCACCCACTTTTGCCAACTTATTAAGTAAATAGAAATCTTCCCCGCCGGCCCGCTTTGGAAACCCTCTTACTTTAGCATAGGCTTCAAAATCAACAGCGATAAGGCTACCAATAGAATGATATGCATAATGAGAGCCCGCCCAGTGTAGGCTTTCGACGTAGTACCTTAATGAAATATCATATAGCTCACTAGCTATTTCATAACCACTCTCGGGAATATGTTTAAATGGGTAGACCAAGGCAATATTCTTTCTAGCTACATATTCTGTACAGCAGAAATAATCACTGGGTAAAAAAACATCTGCATCGGTTGAGTGAATCCAACGTGAATTAACTACACCTTTAGCTATTAGAGCGCAAGCAAGATCAGCGCCCGTTTTTCGAGCAAGCCCAACCCCCTGTTTATTTGGAATTTGTTGGGGTTCACGACATCTATCAATTAAAATAAGTCCATGACCATCCGACTTTTTAGCATAAGTAATATTATCGATTTTGTGCGGCAACTCCATATTACCCAGTAGTTGTTTCCATAATTGAAACGTTCTTTCAGCGGCTTTTGAATCACCCCCTACAGGGCAGTTAACAACCAATATAAATAAAACATGCAATTCATTAAATGAACCGTTAATCAGGGTAGATAAAGCATCAAAAGATTCGTCATAAACAGGGATAACCAGCAAATGGTCATAACATGTATTTATATTAGAAATAAGTGTATCGATGGATTGAGTTTCGCATTCTGAATACCCCTCTAAATATTTGTTTAGCGCACTTCGTTTTCTGTTGTTACCCGCAGACAAAATTGCTCCTTTCAAAAAACATATCAATAAAAATATAAGTGTATTAAAAGAAAATACTCGCATATGCTTGTGAATACAAAACCTACTTTTTACATTTACAAGAAAAGGCACAATTTATGGGTCGAAGGCTGCTGTTTATACCCTTATTACTCATATTCATGTGCATCACAAGTTTATTTATTGGCTGGTATTCACTCCCCAGCTGGCTTCCACAAGCATTGAATAGCCAATTGGCTGAATATAATATTCAAACGACTCATTGGCGTTTCGAACGCCCTACCTTAGCCGAATGGCGTATACATCAGATTCATATCACCCAAAACCAAACAACCATCGCAGAACTATCTAATATTAGTATTCAATTCTCTCCTCTTGATTTACTACAAAAAAAAGTCAAACATATTAATGTTGAACAGCTAAACTTGATATCACTGACCTCTAAAATAGAAAACAAGTCCTCCAAAGCACCTTCAATCACTGCTCCATTCATCGCTTCATCATTACTCAGCATCAAAAAACAAATACCTGCAACCAGTGTGAAAATTGATAATATTCATATTAATCACGCTATAACGAGCATTATTGGAAAGAGTGCTACCGATATATGGGAAACGGTTAATCAAACCACTTTGAACATGAAAACAGAGAGGCATACAACCAGCCTGGAGCTAACCCTTTCTACAGATGAGTATTCAGCATCACTAAACTCTCAGATTAATGAAAAAGTAACCACATCGATACAACTGAAAGATCTTGCTAATAACAAGCATGCTAACATTGAATTACTTGTAGAGTTTATGGATGAAAATCTAAACTTACACGCAAAACACTCTATTGACTTATCCCTAGCCAATTCACTAGTTAAAAACTACCCAGTTGACTCAATCTCACAGCTCAATAAAACATTAGAAATGATCAGTTTGAATGGCATATGGACTGGAGAGTGGAATGCTTCATTTAATAGACACTTACAACTAAACAAGCTTACGCTCACATCTGAACAAGAAATCAAGCTCAACACCTCAAGCATTGATGGCACAGCTAATATTGAACAAGCAATAAGACTTAAACTAATCAATCAAGAAATACTACTACAACTTACCCCATCAAATTACTCACTCCTTTTATCAGATTCAACGAGCAGACAAATATCAGATAAATTACAACTGCCAACTGACTTGTCTATCCCTAATCAGTGGCAGCTAGCGATTAATGAGCCTATAAAACTAAATTCAACCTTGGATAATATCAATCATTGGAATGCCACACCGGTTGATTTTTCTGTGAATGGAAAAGGAGAAAACAACTCTTTTAAAACCACAGGGCAATTAAGTATTGGTGTTAATAAACCAATTTTATTCGATGAATTAACAGTAACTACGGGCACTATTTCGTTATCTGAGTGGACTTTCAATTGGAGCTCACTCAATATAAACGGAACACTAGATTACGATCTGCAAACAAAAAAAGGGGTCTCTTCATGGGGCATAAATCTACCTAATGCATTCCAATGGCTAGCTCGTTACGAAAATCACATACCTAAAGAGTTATCATTTAACAGCGGTAACCTAACGGCTCATGGCAATTTAAACTGGCAGCTACATCCCCACTTTACACTCAATACAGACATGTTTGTTGAAGCATCTGACTGGGCTGGGCTTTGGAATAAACAAGCGTTTTCAGGAGTATCATTTAAGTCTGATATTATCCTCTCAGATAAAATTAATGCCCAAGGAAAAAATAGCCTGCTTGTTATCAATAATTTTAACCCAGGGCTAGCGATAGACACTATTCAAAGTCATTTTTCCTGGTCACTATTTGATGGTGATCCTGACTCACTTACAGTTAACGTAAAAAACTTATCGGCAAATTTACTATCCGGCACTGTATTCAGCACCTCCCCTTTTACAGTAGACCCCTTAAACATTGAAACCCACATAGACTTACAACTTAACAATATCTCTCTGGCAGACATACTAGCTCTTGAACAGCAGCCTATCATCGGTGAAGGTACATTAGATGGACGCATCCCTATTCAAATATCAGGAAAAGATATTTCAGTTAACCAGGGAAAGGTCTATGCAAAAGAACCCGGTGGTTGGATAAAACTGGATCAAGCAGCCTCTTTTAGACAAATGGCTGGGTCAAATCAAGGTTTATCCTTGCTATTTGAAGCTTTGGATAACTTTCATTATCAAACGTTAGAAAGTAAAGTGGACTACCAAACCAATGGCGATTTATTGCTAGCGGCATCACTATTGGGAAACAATCCAGATTTTAAAGATGGGCAAGCATTCAATTTTAATATTAATATTGAAGAAAATCTAAAAGCGCTATTTCAAAGTCTGCAATTAGGTGACGATATTAATGAGCGTATTAGTAATAAATATAAATAAAACACAGGTAACGATAGGAGATATCCACTTATGATCAAACGCTGTTTACTGCTGGTTTCAGCTTTTCTTCTGCTTACGGCATGTACGCCAACAGTTGAAATAGCCGCTCCAGAGAAACCTATTACAATTAATCTAAACGTTAAGATTGAGCATGAGATAAAGATCAAGGTCGAAAAAGATCTAGATAATCTATTCAACGAAGAAAGCGATATATTCTAGGGAGCTAACAATGAATAAAAAAATACTCGTGGGTGCATTATCTTTCTTAATGAGTTTGTCCGCTTTTGCTTTAGATCTTAACCAAGCGAAATCACAAGGGCTTATTGGAGAGCAGATCAATGGTTATATAGGTCAGGTAAAAGAATCAACTGAAGCAAAAGCATTAGCTGAAGAGATTAATAAAAAACGAAAGAAGGCTTATATAGATCTTGCAAAGAAAAATAACTTGAAGCTTCAGGATGTAGAAATACTGGCAGGTAAAAAGTTAATTAAAAAAGCCGCTTCAGGTGAGTTTGTTCAGTCTGAAACAGGTAATTGGGTAAAAAAATAACCATACACCTAAACATTCCGGCGGTTTTATAAACCGGAATGTTTTCTTTAGAAGCTAAGGTTTAAGTGCTATTTCATCAAGCCGAATAGTCACTTCACCAACATACTCAATACTGCCTGATATTTGCAGTATAGTATTTAGCTCCGGGTTAATTAACATACGAATATCATCTTTGTAGCCTAAAAATTTAAACTCCTCCAAATTCCCATCTTCTTTTATAGGCTTTGCCTCAAGAATAAGCTCTAGTGCCGTTATTTTTTTATTGACCCTAGATGATTTATCGCCTTGCTTAACAACGTAGTCGACAGCTACTTTTTTGGTCCCTATAACCTTTACAGTGGCAGCAATAACTCCGCTCCGGTCATATACATTAAGTGTAACCTGATCACCTTTTTTTTCTAAATCAGCCACGCCAATAAGATAAAAAAGCGCCTCAGATTCACTAACAACTATACCTTGCTCAACTTCATCAAGTGCATAAAAACCAGGTCGTTTATTAGTCCATGTGTCCCATGGTTTACCTTCCTCACTACTTTTAGCCGGTTTCCGCTTATCAGAAAAAACTTTATCGTCCATAAAGCGGTAAGTACGGTACCACTCTTTAATACCACCATAAATGGACGTGCGCTGCAGTACAGTCGTATCTGGCTCGACCCATACAGTAAAGTCAGTTTCACTACCAATAACTTTATTTTGAACACTCACCTTCACCGTTTGGTTTGAGGTAGGTACTTTACCCTCACCTTCAGGCGTCATAATTAATTCTTTTACTGTTTGAGTATCGCTTATTAACTCAACACTAACAGAGGTATTCATACTCATTAAAAACTTTGAGCCTGAGTATTTAAGATCACTCCACTTTAGGTTATCTGTAGAGTACTCACTGGCATATGATGTAGAAGTAAGAAAAAATAAAACAAAAACGGTAAAAATGATCTTTTGCACAACAGAATACGTATGCATCATCCATAATTTCATATTGAGCCTATTGATAGTAAAAGTAATTAATTAACAAATAATAGGCCAATAAGTTTGGCCTATTATTATCAAGAACGAGACAGTTAAGAATATTAAGAATCTAACTCAACAGTTTTATCAACGCTCTTCATAGATTCACGCAGTCGTTGGAGCATTACAAAGAACGCAGGTACCAACAAGGTTGCCACAACAACGGATAAAAACATCCCACCTAGCACCGCAAAACCTAATGAAAGCCGGCTCATTGCACCTGCACCTGAAGACAACACTAAAGGAAAAACGCCTAATACAAACGATAGCCCCGTCATAAGCACGGCTCTAAACCTCAACTCTGCCGCTTTTATGGCTGCATCCCAAACCGTTAATCCCTCTTCTTCATGAAGGTTTTTAGCAAACTCAACAATCAAAATTGCACTTTTTGTTGAAAGCCCTATCAGCAACACCAAGCCAATTTGCGTATATAGGTTAACAGCCATGCCTACTGCCGCTACGGCGAGTAAAGCACCTAAGAGAGCGATAGGCACTGCAAACATAACACTTAACGGTATCGACCAACTCTCATATTGAGCAACCAAAAACAGGTAAACAAAAATAATAGCCAAAGCAAATAATAACGGCATCAAATTACCTGCACTCAACTCTTGGTAAGTCATCCCTGTCCACTCGAAGGTATAGCCATCAGGCAACACCTCAGTCGCAGCACGCTCCATTGCGACAACAGCCTCACCAGAACTAAAGCCTGGCGCTGCGCTACCGTTAATAGTGGCAGAAGAAAACAGGTTGTAACGTGAAACAATTTCTGGCCCAAGCATAGGTCTAGTTTCTATTAAGGTACCAAGCGGTACCATCTCTCCTTTCCCTCCTCGTACAAAAAACCGTTCAATATCTCGTGCATCACTTCGATACTGAGCATCCGCCATCATCATGACGCGATAGACTTTACCGAATTTATTAAAGTCATTTACGTAAAGTGACCCAAGTAAAGTTTGCATTGTTGAAAATACATCACCCAATGGTATGTCTAAATTACGTACTTTAACGCGATTCACATCAACAAAAATTTGCGGTACATCTGCTCTAAAGGTACTAAACGCATGAGAAATCTCAGGGGCTTCATTAGCTTTCAGTATCAACGAACGCATTACGCTGGCTAGGTCGGCCGGTGTTCTTCCTAAGGCATCCTGTAAAACAAATTCAAATCCGCCTGTTGACCCTATACCAGGAATTGCAGGTAGAGGAAAAGCAAAAATATTAGCCTCAGGTATTGCCAACAACTTGGCCTGTATACGCTTCAATATTGCAAACATGTGCAGTTCTTTCGTAGGACGTTTATCCCACTCATCAAGCACGACTATGGCCAAACCACTATTCGAGGTTGAAGCACCTTTTAGCATGCTATAACCACTGACGGTTAATACATCTTCCACACCCGCTTCTGAGTTAATAATATCAGTTACTTCTTTTAAAACATTTTCTGTTCGCTGTAAGGACGCTCCGTCTGGCAGAGCAATATCCACCATAAAGGTACCCTTGTCTTCTGGGGGAATGAAGCCCGTGGGTAAGGTGCTAAATAGGTAAGTCATGCCGCCAATAATAAGCCCTAACAACACAGAAACTAATAACATCTTCCGAACTAAAAATCGAACCCAACCAACGTAACCATGTGTGAGTTTATTAAAAAACATTTCGAAGCGAGAAAAGAACCAGCCCTTTTTCTTCTCCGCCCCCTTCACTGAAGGCTTTAACAGGGTTGCACACAACGCAGGACTTAAAGTAAGTGCATTAATAGACGAAATAAGCACAGCAATAGAAATAGTGACGGCAAACTGAGCATACATTCCCCCAGTAATACCTGGCATAAGGGCAACCGGAACAAATACAGCCAATAACACTAAGGTCGTGGCAATGACAGGACCAAATACTTCTTTCATTGCCGCGCTTGTTGCCTCTTTCGGCGACAAGCCTTCATCCATATGCCGCTGCACATTTTCAATAACAACAATGGCATCATCAACCACGACACCAATCGCAAGAATCAACGCAAACAGCGTCACAGTATTAATCGTCATGCCTGTTGCCAGTAACACAGCAAACGTACCAATCAATGAAACAGGAATAGCAATGGCGGGTATCAATGTAGATCTCACATCTTGCAGAAAGATATAAACCACAAGAACAACCAATAATAATGCCTGGAATAACGTAATGATTACTTCGTGAATTGAGGCATCAACAAAGCGGGTTGTGTCATAAAGCATGCCGTACTCTATATCATCAGGAAAACTATTCTTTAGTTTTTGCATTTCTGCATCAACCGCCTCTGATATATCAAGTGCATTCGCATCAGGTAACTGATAAACAGCCATAATAGTACTCGGACTATTATTCAACCGTCCAAACGAAGCGTAGCTTTGAGAACCAAATTCAACCCTAGCGACATCCTTTAGCCTTACCGTTGAACCATCTTCTTGGGCAATAATGATGATATCTTCAAACTCTTTAACATCAGAAAGCCTGCCCTTAGTTCGAAGCGTATATTGAAATTGCTGATAATCCGGTGATGGCGGCGCACCCACCTGGCCTGCAGCCACCTGAACATTTTGTTCTTGAACTGAGGCAAGTACATCCTGAACCGTTAAATTAAGGCTAGATAATCGGTCAGGGTTAAGCCAAATTCGCATACCATAAGCTAACTCGCCCATAATAGTTACATCACTCACCCCTTTAATTCGGGCAAGGGCATCAGTAATATTTAAGCTGGCATAGTTTGACAAAAATAAAGCATCGTGTGTTTCATTCGGAGAGGATAAATTCACGATGAGTGTCATAGAACTCGACTTCTTACTAACCTGAACACCTTGTTTGGCCGTTTCTTCAGGAAGCTGAGGCGTTGCCTGTTGCACAAGGTTCTGAACTCGAACCTGTGCCATATCAGGGTCTGTACCTATTTCAAATGTAATATTTAAAGAGTAGGAGCCATCATTGGCGCTGTTCGAGGACATATATATAGCCCCTTCAACGCCATTTAATTCAGCCTCAATAGGGGTAGCGATAGTATTTCGAACCGTTTCTGCATCTGCACCAGGGTAATTAGTTGTTACATTCACAACAGGAGGCGTTACCTCGGGAAACTCGGCAATGGGCAATAGTGGTATGGAGAGTAAACCACCCAAAGTAATTAAAATCGAGATTACAAAAGCAAACTTTGGCCGGTCAATAAAAAATAGACTAAACATAATAAGACTCCTTTAGCCTATTTGTTAGGTGCTGTATCAAATGCTTTCACAGTTTGCTCAATAACAGCAACTTGTTGACCTGACCTTACCTTTTGAATACCTTCAACAATCACTTGAGCGCCGGCTGTTAATCCTTTTTCAACAACCCAGCTAACATCAATTCGCTCACCCATTTCAACCCGCTGTATCTCAACCTCACTTTCTTTATTCACTACCATTACAAAATGACCTTGTTGGTCTTCAGATACCGCTACCTGAGGTACGAGTATGACCTCTTGAGACGAACCTGAACTCACCACTGCGGTTACATATTGTCCGGGTATCAGGCCACCCTTTTCATTTGGAAATACAGCACGAACCTCTACTGTTCCTGTTGCTGGGTCTACTCTGTTATCAATAAAATCAAACTTACCTTCTTGCTCATACATATCACCATTTGGAAGTTCAATCCGGGGAATAGGCAATGTCCTGACCCGCTCTTCTTGTGACCCATTCTTAACTGCAGACTCACTCACCAACTTCTCCGAAATATCAAATGTCACATACATCGGATCAACAGTCACTAATGTTACTAAAACACCAGAATCAGGACTCACCAAGTCCCCAATACTGAGCGACTTACGACCTATTCGACCTGATATGGGCGCAATTATTTTTGTATAAGAAAGGTTTAAATTAGCCGATTCCAGTGATGCATTACTAGCGGCTAAAGAACCTTCAGCCTGATCTCTTGAAGAAATAAGATTGTCCATCTCCATTGCACTAATAAAGCCTTTTTCAATCAACTCATCACCACGGCGATAGTTACGCTTAGCATTGGTTAACGCTGCTTGCTGTCGTCTTACATCAGCAGATAGCTTAGAAACCTCTGCTTGATAAGGCTTTGGGTCAACTTCAAATAATAAATCACCTTTTAGTACATTCTGCCCTTCCTCGAAGTCCATCGACAATAGATAACCACTGATTCGTGCTCTAATTTGCACATCTTCAACGGCCTCTGTTCGGCCAACAAAACGGCGAGTAGGGTTAATCGATACGTTCTTAACGATAGATACAACAACGGAAGGCAGAGGGGTATTTTTAGCCTCTTGTTTATCAGCAGAGCCATCACCACAGCCAGTCAAAATAATTAATGATATTACCGAAAAAGTGTACACCCACACTCTGTTGACTGTCATTTTGCTCATACTGTACCCCTTAAAAAAATTATTAGTCGGATCATAGGCTTTAGAATAAATTATTACAATTCATAGATTTAATCATTTTGCCTTAAAATACTTAATGGAGGAACGGTAGTCACTCTCCTGACAAGATAAAAGCCTGCACTACCGATTAGTAAACCACTCAGAATAGGCAGCCACAACCATATTTCAAAATGCCAGCTAAACGATGCATTAAAGAGCTTGCTCTGAATAGCCCATACAACCAGTTCGGCACTTACAATGGCCACAAAACCTGACAAAAGACCAATCACACCAAATTCTACAAACTGACTCCAAACAATTAGTTTTGATTTTGCCCCGAGCGTACGGAGTAAAGCCCCCTCTCTGTAACGCTCTCCCATTGATATATTAATCAAGGCAATAACGACTAAAGCAGCCGCCGCTAATATCAAATACATAATCAACGATATAACACTGGATACCTGAACAATAATGGTTTGAATTTTATCTATTAACTGATCAATTTCAAGAATCGTTACGGTAGGAAAACTGCGAGAAAAATCATTCAATGCTACTTTCTGAGAAGGACTCAGATAGACACTGGTAATATAGCTTGATGAGAAATTAATTAATGCCCCTTTAGGAAATATCATATAAAAATTCGGGCGCATATTTTCCCAAGCAACCGTACGGATACTTTGAACTTCGACCTCTATTTTTTGATCACCTATAGTAAAGCTCAACTGATCACCTAATATAAGGCCTAATTTTTCTGCCAATGTCGACTCCACTGAAACACGATTCTTTTCCTGTTCAGCAGCATGCCACCACTCTCCCTTCACGATAGTGTTGTCAGACGGCAAGTTATCAGTCCAGGTTAAGTTTAACTCTCTATTCAGTGCATTTACATTACTGCCTTTACTAACAGCCATCTTCGCAGGCATTGAATTAATGTGTGTGAGTCGGCCTCTGACCATAGGGTATAAACCACTCGTTTCTACATTTTTACGGTCAAAATAGGTATTAACATCACTAACCTGCTCTTCAGCAATATTGATAAGAAAATGATTAGGCGCACCAGTGGGTAGTTGAGACTGCCAGTCACCTAACAACGAAGTGCGTGTTAAGTAAATAATAGCCAGCAGCATTAAGGCTAGTGAAAAAAACAACACCTGAAAAACACTCTGCCAACGACGTCGTACGACAGAGGCCAGACCCAATTGAACAAATGAACCTGCTCGAGTCCCTACAAGTCCACCACCCTTAGCGACAATATTAATAACAAGTACGGAAAACAATAAAAGTAACGAAGACAGCAACACGAACGCCATCAATAAAATCAACACCAAGGTCCAGTCACCACTATATAGATACAGCAAAGAACAGATGCCAATACTACCGCCTACCCATATCAAACCATTATAAGCACGACTAGCGGCATCATTAGACTGCTCCTTTCTAAGAACCCGCATAGGAGGCACGGCTTTCAACTTAATAATCGGCGGTAATGCAAACGTAAGCATTACAATAGCGACAGTTAACCAGCCCACGAATAGTGATGAAAACTCAACATTATGTAATGTTAGTGCATTATTTAGCTCAGGGAAAATCACACCAAGACTGCTGGCTCCCATCATAAACCCAACAACCCCCAGTAACGTACCCAGAGCACCTGCAACTAACCCTAAAAATAGTATCTGTAAAGAAAAAATAACCACGAGCTGTGAACCTTTTAAACCCAAGGTTTTAAGTAAAGCTACCGTTTCCGCCTGCTTTTCAGCAAATTGCCGAGATGACATAGCAATCGCAACACCGGCTAAAAGAACCGCTAAGCTCCCCCCAAGTAATAGGTAGGTTTCAGCTTTATCCATAGAGCTTGCGATAGCTGGCCTGCCTTCTTTTACCCCTACCCACTGATGACTTCCACTTAACTTTGGTTGAAGCCATAACTCCAATGCCTTTAATTCGCTCTCCCCACCGGAAAAAAGATAACGCCAACTTAAGCGACTTCCGGGCTGTACCACTCCCGTTGCATTTAAGTCTGCAAGATTAATCATAACCCTCGGTGCCAGTGCGGAAAAACCAAAGCCAACATCAGGCTCTCGACTTAAAACCCTAGACACAACAAAGTCTTTATCACCTACAGAAATAACCGCCCCCACGTCAATCGACAGTAAAGGAAAAAGCCGTGGATTAATCCAAATAGTTCCGGGAGCAGGTATTTCATGAGTAGCCACCGACGGTGAAAAAGGCTTTTCGGATGTCTCCAAAGTACCTTTTAAAGGGTAGCGATCAGATACAGCTTTAACACTCACTAGCTGCATTTGTTCACCGGCAAACAACATAGAGGCAAAACTTAAGGTCTGAGCCGTTTCTATTCCCATCGACTCAGCTGTTTTAAGCCAACCATCAGGTATAGATCTTGGACTATTTAGCTGTCTATCTGCCGCTAAAAACTGACTTGAGGAGTGCACAATTAAACGCTGTAAATGGTCACCTAATAACGATACAAGCGATACGGTTGCAACCGAAATAAGTGCTGCAAAAAATAGAATTTTCAACTCTCTCTGACGAAATTCTTTCTTTAGTAGTTTGGCACTGATTTTAAATAATTTAACATTTTTCAAACTAATCACTCGCTCTGTCAAACCTGACGTCCACCATCTATACGCAAAATATGTTTACATTTTTTAGCTAATGAGTCGTCATGAGTCACCATTACCAGAGTTGTATGCTCTGTTCGGTTTAGCTCAAACAAGAGTTCAATAATCTGCTGTCCGGTTTCGCGGTCTAAATTTCCCGTAGGCTCATCTGCGAATAAAATAGAGGGTTTGCAAGCAAATGCACGGGCAATAGCAACACGCTGCTGCTCCCCTCCCGACAACTGATGTGGATGATGATCTAACCGTTCTGATAAACCCACTCTCTCTAAAAATTTACCGGCTTCGCTTTGGGCTTGTTTATCTCCACGTAGTTCAAGCGGTAACATCACATTTTCTAAAGCGCTCAAAGATGGCAATAACTGAAAAGACTGAAAAATAAAACCAATATGCTTGGCTCGTAGCTCTGCACGTTCATCTTCATCCATAGCGGAGAGGTTTCTATCAAGAATATACACAGCCCCCTCTGAAGGTAAATCAAGCCCAGCTAAAAGCCCGAGTAACGTTGTTTTACCCGAACCAGATCGCCCTACAATAGCTAGCGAATCACCCTTCTTGATTTCTACATCAATACCACTCAGTATTTGAAGGCTGTTATTTTCAGTGGTACGAACAGCAGTACGGTCCACTGAAGAGACTCGCTTTGATAAGTTTTGTGCTTTAATAACAAAAGGCTCAACCACAGTACTCTCTCTTTATTGTATTTTATTCAAGACAGGCAACAACACCATGCGTGCTTTACTATTATGTATTTTATTTTTTTGTTCAATAAATTCATATGCTCAACAAAACATTATCGTACTAGGCGATAGCATCAGTGCCGCTTATGGGGTCCCCATAGAACAAGGCTGGGTTGCTTTACTACAAACTCGATTAAAAACAAACCATAAACAATACAGCGTTATCAATGCAAGCATTAGTGGAGATACAACGGATGAAGGTCTTAAACGACTGCCGTCTCTGCTAGAGCGCCATCAAGCTTCATTTATATTAATTGAGCTAGGTGGCAATGATGGTTTACGTGGCCACCCACTTAACAACATTAAAACAAACCTTGAAGCGCTGATTAAAAAATCAAAAGAAAGCAATATCACCCCCATTCTTCTTGCTATGAGAATTCCACCTAATTATGGCAAACGTTATACATCAGGGTTTCAGAAAATCTATCAAGATATCGCCCAGGAAAGTAATGTCTCTTTAATACCCTTTTTAATGAATGATGTAGCGACTAATCCAGACTTAATGCAAAAAGATGGCATTCATCCTACGGCGTTAGCCCAAAGTATTTTATTGGATACCGTTTGGAACACACTGGAACCACTACTTTAAGTATCCAAAAAAGCAAGGGCTCGTTGCTCTGACCAATATAATTTATCTTTATTAAAACTCACAAAACCAACATGCCCGCCTGTTGCCGGTATTTCAAGTTTAACGTGCTTATTCGCATCCACTTCATCATGGGGGTAACAGGCTTCCGATAAAAAAGGATCATCTTTGGCGTTCACGATGAGCGTAGGTATTTTAATATTTTGAATATAGTGGCGGCTACTGCACTGAGCCCAATAATGATCTGCATCTTTAAACCCATGAATAGGCGCAGTATAACGGTCATCAAATTGTCTAAAGTTTTTTATTTCGTCATACCCTGCCAAGTCAACTTCACTAGGGAATATTTTTTTCTTTTCTTGCATTTTTATTTTAAGGTCTTTCAAAAATCGTTTCATATAGACCGAATTTTGAGGTTTAGCTAATTGCTCAGCACCCGTACTTAGGTCACAAGGGACAGAATAAACCACCGCTTTTTTTACAATGGAGTTAGACTCTGGCTCCTCTTGCCCAAGATAAACAAGCGATAAATTCCCCCCCATACTAAAACCGACCAAAGCTATCTCATCATAACACCCACTTTCAGCGGCATAGTCGATAACACGCCGAAGGTCTTCTGTTGAACCGCTATGATAAAAACGTAAATTTCGATTCATTGACCCGCCGCATGAACGAAAATTCCACGCTAAAGCATCCCAACCATTATTTATAACGGCTTTAGCCATACCTAATACATAAGGACGCCGACTATGCCCTTCTAAGCCATGAGAAATAATAACCAATCGTCTTGAGTTATTTCGACACCAGTCTAGGTCAAGAAAGTCACCATCATCTAGCTCTATTCTTTCACGCGTCATGAAGTGGGCATTTAACTTTCTAAACAATGAAGGATATATGCTCTGTAAATGGCCATTTCTAAAAAAGTATGGCGCCTTATAATCCATAAAAAATCACTCTCTAAACATTTTTTGAAATAATCATGGTGTTTATTAATAATATCAGTTGACGATAATTAAGCTTCTCTATATTATTCGCGCCTCAACTGATTGTTCCTCGATAGCTCAGTTGGTAGAGCAACGGACTGTTAATCCGTGGGTCGCTGGTTCGAGCCCAGCTCGAGGAGCCATTTAGTTTTTCTGATCTCATCAATACCCTCGGGGTATAGCGCAGTCTGGTAGCGCGCCTGCTTTGGGAGCAGGATGTCGGGAGTTCGAATCTCTCTACCCCGACCATAACTCCACCACACTTTATATCAAAACTATACACTCACAACCTTCAAAGATTCTTCCTTAAAGTACTGACAAAGCACCTTATGAAGCGTATGAGCATCTTTACTGCCAATCATTTCACGTATCGAGTGCATTGCAAACTGGGGCACTCCAATATCTAAGGTTCTAACACCAATGTTACCTGCTGTAATAGGCCCAATCGTACTTCCGCAAGCCATATCACTTCTGACAACAAAACTCTGATAAGGCAAATTTAGCCTCTCACTAATATGCTGGTAAATAGAACTGGTTTCACTGTTCGTGGCATAACGCTGATTTGCATTAATTTTAATAACCGGCCCTCCATTGATTAACGGGCCATGATTATTATCATGCTTATCAGAAAAATTAGGGTGCACCGCGTGAGCATTATCTGCAGAGATCATCATTGAGGCATTAATTACACGATTTCTTTCCTGAGTATCAGAAAACAAGCGTTCAAGCACATTCATTAAAAATGGCCCCTGAGCACCCTCAGCAGACTGACTCCCAACCTCTTCATGATCACTACACACCAACATGCAACCGCTATTTACATTACCGCTTTTAACCGAGCCAACAACGTGGTTTACAAGCCCAGTTAAACCAATATAACAACTTAACAAGTTGTCTAGTCGAGCCGAGGTAATAAACTCTTCATTGAGCCCTACATATGAAGGCCTTTGAACATCATATAAAGACAACTCATAATCCAACACCTTTTTCACCTCAATGTCAGAGTATTGAGCTTGCACTTGTGACTTAATAATATCCCTAAATGAGAAATTTTCATTTTCACCTAACTGAGTCAGCAGCACAGGTAAATCTTTTTGTGCATTTATACTGCGATTCTTGTTAGCCTCACGATCAAGGTGAATAGCCAGGCTTGGAATAAGCGCAATAGGACGCTCAAAATCAATCAATGCACTCGCCAAAACCCCATCACTATTGATAAACGTGACCCGTCCAGCGATAGAAAGGTCTCGATCAAACCATGGGTTCAAAAGTGCACCACCATAAACCTCAACACCTAACTGCAAAAAACCTTTTTGTTTTATTTCAGGGCTAGGCTTTACCTTTAAACAAGGGCTGTCAGTATGACTGCCTACCATTCGAATCCCCGACATTTCCGCCCCGGAATCACTTGCCGTAAATGCAATTAAAGATGAACCATTACGAGTAACATAATATGAAGCTCCAGGCTGCAGGCACCATTTTTCATCTTCATTTAGCGCTTCAAAACCTGCCTTATCTAGCTCAGTCGTCATAGACAAAACAGCATGAAAAGGTGTTGGGGAGCACTGTATAAAAGCCATTAAACCTTGATTAAATTCTTCTAACTGCATTGCTTTCTCTACTCTTGTATTCTTAATTAATAAACCATCTGTCGACTTTAATCTATCTCAACGTATAATCCCATTCATTATATCTCTACACCTAATATATAAAGAGCCATCATGAACGAAGACATGCTACCAAAAAACGAAGGCACCCCCTTAAGTCGACAACCGCAGTTCCTTGACATTGAAAGCAGCAGTTACGATGAAGATAGCTTTCCAGTCTGTGTCGCTTGGTCAACACCTGACGGCCAGATAAAAAACATTCTAATAATGCCTGATGATGAGTGGAGCCCGCAAGACTCAACACTGCCAGAAGAATCACTACAACACCTCTATGATCACGGTGTTTCAGGCATTGATATTATTAGAGAGATGAACGATGACCTTGATGGTAAAGCCGTTTTTGTTGACGGTATAGGTTATGACAGTGAACTTCTTGAAAAATTCTATGAAACCTTTGGTGAAGAGCCTTCTTTTGAGATAGCCCCTATCAGTGAATTATTTACCAATACACGTTTTGAAGAAATAATGGATAACCGGAACCAAGTTATCCAAGACAACAGTCTAGACACAGAGCAAGCTGAACATAATGTTTTATCATTACTCATTTTGGCTAGAGAAGGCGGTCTAATCTAATTAAACAAGCTTAGCTCTAAGCTAAATCATTTCCCTACGCCCAAGATAAGTATCTATTGAACGACCTGTTCTATGATTAAGGGTATTATTACTAAGACTACTTTCTAGCTGTCGATCAATCAATATTTCGTTTAAATCCATCACACAGATTGTTATGGATTTAGTTTTTTTATCCAATAAGGCGACAACCATATCAGAGTCTGCCCCATCAAAAACGGATGCCCCAAACTCGAAATAGAAATTATGCAAAAGCCAACTACGATCAACCAAAGCCTGATGCAGGTTTGGCATTAAACTCACAGGTAAATCTAACTGAAGTAACAAGGTCTCTAGTTTTTTTAGAATTTGATTTGAGTGTCTTTCTGCAAACAAGCTCTGCAGCACATCTTGCCAATCAGTCTCGTAGCAATGAGTAGAACCCGAAAATAAATTAACCAAAACAGCTTCAAACGACTGCCCCTCAAAAAGAGCAGCCCCCAGCTTTTCTAATACTAGCTTGTTATCTTGAAAACCATCGCTCCATTCATACATAATTAAATCCTTTTACTTACTCTAATGCAGTGAACCATAACATTTATTTCAAATACCTTATCGTATTTTTTTGAATATTGTTCAAATTTCGAGCGACCTATTTCACAAGATGAAATAAATTAGCACAAAAGAACTATTTTTAGTTAAATTTTGATACTTCAATTCAACAATTTGTGACACTATTCAGCGAATTCATGTACACACTTACGGCAAAATATCCTCCAATACAAATATGACATCACAGAATGAAAGGGCTCTATGCCTTGACACTCTAAAGCATAAATAATGGATGCAATTCAACCATATGAGATATCAACATATAATGAAGCTTTTCTCTAGTGCACTTCTCCTTAGCACTCTATCATTGACGTCACTTTACGCTTCTTCAGAAGAAGTCGATGACAGCCCTAAAAAAGAAGGCTTGGATTACATATCCTTAAATGCAATCTATCTAGATTTTCACGGCATGGACGGCAATGAGTCTGCAAGTAACAAGCTCACAACAATAACCATGGGCACCTATATTACAGATTATGTCAAAGTCGAGACCCGTCTAGGTATCGGCTTGGCCAATGACAATGTAGCTGGCTATAAAGCCTTAAGAGATGAAAACGGAGACACAGTTAAAGACGAAGACGGAAGGACAGTTTTCGTTGAGTCTAACGCTGACTTTACGATTGACTACTTTTTTAGCTGGTACATGGGTATGCACTACCCTCTTGCAGAATGGTCTTCTGTCTATTTTCAGTTAGGTGCATCCTATGTAGACGGAAACGTCAGCGCTGAAGAAGGCTCTACGTGGAAAGAAACGTCAGACGAGTTCTTAAACTCACAATTCAGTATGAGTTGGCTTGCAGGTCTTGATTTCGAAATAACAAAAGATTGGTACGCAACATTAGAAACAGGTAGATTGCATAGGGGAAGTACGTCTGATATTGACTTATTACACTATGGCCTAGGTATCAAATACGAATTCTAAATTTAGAAACAAAATCCTGCGGTCAAGCCGCAGGATTTTTCAGTCACTTCTTATTTTAAACTCAGTGTTTTATATTTAATATGCCAGCACTGGTGTATTTTAGTATTGCGCTCAAAGTCCTTATCTATAGTTGACCTTGAAACATCTTTAATTTCAAAAGCTGATAAAGCCTCTTCATCTAATTTAAAGCGTCTTAGGTTATTTGAAAATATCAACAAACCACCATTATTCAGCAGATTCATCGACTTTTCAATCAACGCAACATGGTCCCGCTGAATGTCCAACACCCCCTCCATTCTCTTAGAATTCGAAAAAGTGGGCGGATCAAGAAATATTAAATCAAACGTTTCTCTTGCAGAATCAAGCCAGCGCATACAATCAGCTTGAACAAACTGATGCCCTTTCTCACTAAAACCATTCAACTTTAAATTTTCTTTACCCCAGTCAAGATAAGTATTCGACATATCTACACTGACCGTTTCCGCAGCACCTCCACGCACAGCATGAATAGTCGCTGCTGCCGTGTAACAAAATAAATTAAGAAAACGCTTACCTTGCGCTTGCTGCTGAATAGTATTTCGAACAAGACGGTGATCAAGAAATAGCCCTGTATCGATATAATCAATCAAATTCACATAAAGCTTACAATCAGACTCCTCGACAATCATTCGTTGAGCTTTTTGATCGTGTTTCTCGTACTGTGAAGCACCCTTTTGCCTTCTTCGCTGCTTCACAACAACATGTTCAGCTGAAACAGACAGTACGTCAGGCAACACACTTAGAGCTTCATCCAGCCGTTCGCGAGCAGACGTCTCATCCACTGATGCAGGAGCAGCGTACTCTTGAACATGCACCCATTCACCATAAATATCAACAGCCAAAGAAAACTCTGGCATATCAGCATCATAAACGCGATAACATTCGATATTGTTCTTTTTTGACCACTTACCCAAGGTTTTAAAGTTTTTCTTTAGGCGATTCGCAAACATCGCCGCCCTATCGGGGTTAGCCACCCGTAAGCGCCTTCGGCTCAATATAACTTCTGATTCTTTTCCGTCATCTGTTTGAACAAAATATTCAGGCACAACATCAATCAAAATTAGCTGACTAGGCAAACTACCATTAAACAATTTATATTGCTTATAGCTTCTCAAGCCGATACGCTTCCCTAAGTCGACATTCCCTGTAAATATCCCAGCCTTCCACCCTTCAAATTCAGACTTTAGCTTATCACCCAAACAACGATACAGCCCCTTTAATGACTCAACATCACCCAAACGCTCCCCATAAGGAGGGTTAGTCAAAAGTAAACCCGTAGAACAATCTATAGCCTTCAATTCAGACAGTGCTTGCGGTTCTACACAAATAACTCGCTCAAGCCCTGCTCTCTTAATATTGTTTATGGCTGTTGAGATAACCTTTTCATCTTCGTCAAAACCAATGAAAATATTTTTACCTTCACTTTGCTGCCGAATACAGTGATCTAAACCTTTTTCAAACCGCTCAATAGCATCATCAATCAAGTCTTTCCATAACGCATCATCATGCTGCTTCCACTTTAAAAAGCCAAATCTAGCGCGATCTAAAGCTGGGGCTTTATCACAAAAAATCATAGCCCCCTCAACTAAAAGCGTACCTGAACCACACATAGGATCAATTAACGAAGCCCCTGAATCACTCATATCAGACCAGTTACAACGCTGCAATAAAGCGGCCGCCAAATTTTCTTTAATAGGTGCTTTACCCGCCTCGGTCCGATAGCCTCGTCGGTGCAAGCTATCCCCTGACAAGTCAATTGCAACGACCGCCCTCCCTTTACCCAACTTCACATTAACTCGAATATCAGGGGAGTCACGCGTAACATTTGGGCGATCACCTGTACGGTCTCTAAATTGGTCAACAATGGCGTCTTTTACTTTTACTGCACCAAAAGTCGTATTATTGATACTCCTAGACTGCCCCGCAAAATCAACAACTAAGGTTGTATCAACTGACATATGCTCTGACCAGTCAATACCGTAAACTAAATCATAAAGCTCCTCAGCAGTCTCAACACGCCCCTCCTTAAGACTTAATAGCACCCGGTTGGGCGTTCTGGACCAAAGGATAAAGCGATAAACATCAGGCAATGTCGCCTCAAATGAAATTCCAGCAGGTCTTACCTTCGCATCAGTATCAAGTAGTGCTTTAAGCTCAGCTTCAAGCACATATTCAAGCCCTTTAGGGCAAGTGGCAAAAATAGATAACAGTTTATTGGTCATAATAAGTTACAAATGAGGCTCTGTTGTTTTAATAAAAAGAATAAAAAGGATATTAAGAGATGTTACAAATCAGGTTACAAAATTTTAACACTTTTTAACGTGAAATTAGTCTATTAAAAGTAGCAGTTAATCATTGTTAAAACAGTATGTTATTAAGGCATATTCTATAAAGATATAAAAAAACATTTAAATAGATCCATTAATTCGTATACAAGTCGTTTTTATTTCTGCTTTACTGAAAGTGTACTCTTTATATCAAAGAGAACTGATCAACAAGCAAAGCAAAAAGAAGTAGATCGTTAATATTTAGTGTCTCAAAAGATTTAAGGGAGGTTATACGTTTTTTTGGGTGCTCAAGCACTTAGGTTCAACGGTTACCATCATATATAAATTTCGAGGTCATATAATAATGAAAAGACAAAAACGTGATGTTTGCGAACGTGCATATAAGCGTGGCTATCAAGCTGGCCAAGGCGGTAAATCAAAATCTCAATGCCCTACAGAAACCCCTACAACTAAGCAACAATGGCTCACCGGCTGGCGGGATGGCCGAGTAGACAATTGGGAAGGTATGTCCGGCGTCTCCGGCATTCATAAAATACCTGGCATCACAACTTAAACACTCACAAACTCGCCCCGTCATTCTGCAGTTTAATTGCATAATGACGGGAAGAATAATATTTTAACTTTTTAGCTAGCGTTTCACCGACGCAATAGCCTCTACAGCCTCTCTAATTAAAGCCGGACCATGGTATATAAACCCTGAATACACCTGTACCAACTTTGCACCCGCTTCAATTTTATCGATAGCCGATGCGCCATCAATAATACCGCCTACACCAATAATGGGAATATTATCTCCCAGCTCAGAGTAGAGACCCTTAACAACATCAGTAGACATGTGCGTTAACGGAGCACCACTCAAACCACCCATTTCATTTGCATAAGGGTAACCTTCAACACCTTCACGACTAACGGTTGTATTAGTTGCAATCACCCCATCAACCTCAAACTGTTTAAATGCAGCTGCCACTAGTCTAATTTCATCCTGAATCATGTCTGGTGCGATTTTAATAGCGATGGGTACAAATTTACCGTGTAGTTGTATAAGTTTCTGCTGCTCTTCCTTAATAGCTTCTAACAATTGCTTTAAAGAATCGCCAAACTGAAGTGTTCTTAATCCTGGTGTGTTAGGCGATGAAACATTCACCGTAATATAGCTGGCTAATGGGTATACTTTTTGAATACCTGTTAGGTAATCATTCGTTGCATCTTCAACTGGTGTGTCAAAATTCTTACCTACATTAATTCCTAGCACACCATTAAAGCGCGATTTTTTTACATTTTCGACTAAGTTATCAACCCCTAGGTTATTAAACCCCATTCGGTTAATGATCGCCTCTCGCTCAACAATTCTAAACATGCGAGGCTTAGGGTTACCAGGCTGAGGTCTGGGTGTAACGGTACCAATCTCTATAGAACCAAAACCCAAAGCAGCTAAACCATCAATATGATCACCATTTTTATCCAAACCCGCCGCTAAACCCACCGGATTAACAAACTTAACGCCCATGACCTCAACAGGGTCAGATACAGGTACTTTAATAAATGGTTTTAATAGCCCCAATCTTTCAGAAGCACTAATCATATCTAAGGATGCTTCATGGGCAACCTCTGGAGGAAGTGTGAAGAGTAGATTTCGAATCAGTTTGTAGGCCATGGTTTGAATTCTCTTATGCATAAAATAAGGGCGCGGGAATTATATTAGTTATTGCCTATTTATTACAGCATCCCTCGAAATCAATACGCCAAATAAGGGTAAAAAAGACAATTTAATTACATATAGTTGAAAGTTTTGTTATTTATCCACCGTTTCTGTGGATAACTTTGTTGAAAACCATTTAAAAACAACCCAGACCCCTCTAATATACTCCCTTAGCATTAAACTGATCATTTTTTGATCAATTTAATTATTCAATTAAATCAACAACTTATATATATCAACACAATATTTCAACATTTTGTCAGTTTTCTTTCTATTTTTTTTCAAGCCAAGCCTTCTGTGTATAATAATGCCAATTTAATGGCATTCAAACGCAATAAGGCTCAAAAAAAAACCATCAAAAGACACATAAAAAGGTAGTATTGTTCAAGAATTGCTGAATGACAGCTAAAGAAGTCAGCCTGAATAGGGCCCACGTAATAATTCGCTATAAATAGGCCATGCTATATAAAGATAAGGCCTTTTCCATTAATAGAGTTTCTTACAACCCGCATATCTACTGTCATAGGCTCATCAAGAGAAAGCCCCTTTATAAGTACTCTCACTATTTCCCCTAGCAAAGAAAGCAAGATGTTTGCTACATCATCGATTATGAACATCCCATTGTGCGACATATCACGCGTCTGAAAGTGATTTAAGCCAACAGAAGGATGGTACACCTCAACATCAAAGGTCACCCTTATTCTAGGGTGTTTTCTTTTTTCTGAACCAGACGACATATATACTCTTTTATTTATTCTAAAAACTGGTCAACAAACTTCAAACCAAAACAATATACTAACCTTATTTCTTTATTAATCAATGGGTTTAAGCGCCTATTTTAAAAACGCCATTTATTTGTCATAGCAAATATAAATAAAGCAGTGCTACAATCAGGATATTATTTAATATAAAACCTTACCCTTCATACATTTAAAGTAATGGTTACCATGCACAATCACGATATAGCACATAAGTCACCCTCCTCCCCAGCATCCAAAGATTCACTTCAATTTCAAAAAAAAGCGCAGCATGTCACCTTAATAGGCATGGTTATAGATATCATTCTGGGCTCACTAAAGATTTTCTTTGGCCTTTTCTCACATTCATATGCGCTAATTGCCGATGGTCTCCACTCATTTTCTGACGCCTTAACCGACGTCCTCGTAATCGCCATCACAAGATACTCAAGGCTTGCCCCTGATGAAGATCACCCCTATGGCCATGAACGCTTTGAAACACTGGGAACAATATTTCTCGGCGGCTTACTCATTGCTGTAGCAGGCGCAATGGCATGGGATAGCATTACACGCCTTATCACACAGGTTGTCATTGAGCTACCTTCATGGCCCGCCCTTGTTATTGCTGCGGTATCAGTTATTGCCAAAGAATTGATATTCAGATACACCATGCACATTGGCAAACAAATAAAGTCTGACTTAATCATCGCCAATGCTTGGCATAGCCGAACCGATGCACTTTCATCTATTGTTGTGTTTATAGGGATTGCTGGCGCTATGAGCGGAGTAGTCTGGCTTGACGCAGCGGCCGCCGTTATTGTTGCAGTTATGATTGCCAAAGTAGGCTGGGATTTATCATGGGACAGCATTAAAGAGTTAGTTGATACCGCATTATCACCAGAAGAGACCAGTGAACTAAGAGCATTTATTAAAGAAACCCCTGGAATCCAAAACGTTCACGACCTTAGAAGCCGACACATGGGGCCAGACGTGATACTTGATGTTCACTTACAGGTCCGCTCATCTATCAGTGTATCTGAAGGGCATCAAATAGGACTCATCGTCACCCAGCGTCTTAAGAGTAAATACGATCATATAAGGGATGTGACATTCCACATAGATGCAGAAGACGATGACCACAATGGTGAGCACGTAACTTCAGCATCACTACCTTTAAGAGCCGATGTAATCAAAACCTTAAATGAAGTATGGGCAGACTTACTTTCTATTGATGATGACAGACGAATTAACCTTCATTACCTTAACAACAAAATAGCGGTTGAGCTTTTTCTTGATTCAAACAACAACCAGCCAGACCATCAACTGCAGCAAAAGCTAAGTGAAGCTGCAAAATCGGTTAGCTGGCTAGGAGAGCTAAAGTTATGGTATTCATCGATGCCCTAGAGTTGCCTCTTTAAGCATTGCGATGTCATCTCTCAATTGAGCCGCTTTTTCAAACTGCAAGTCTCTTGCGGCCTCGTACATTTCATCTTCAATACGCTTAATTTCTTTGGCAAGCTCTCCTGGGGTTCGAGACTTGATATCAAACGTATAACCTTCTTGAGGCTCTGCGATCTTACGCAACTTACCAACCTTTCTACCCGGCACAACCCCTCCCTCCATAATATCGGTCACTTTTTTATTTAGACCCGTGGGGGTTATTCCGTGCTTTTGATTGTATTCGTGTTGTGTTTTACGCCGACGCTCTGTTTCATCAATGGCTTTCTTCATTGATTTGGTTATTCGGTCAGCATAAAGAATCGCAGAACCATTTATATTTCTTGCTGCACGCCCGATTGACTGTATCAGCGCACGCTCAGAACGAAGGAAGCCTTCTTTGTCTGCATCCAAAATAGCAACCAGCGATACTTCTGGCATATCTAAGCCTTCTCGAAGAAGGTTAATACCAACCAATACGTCAAACTCCCCCAATCTTAAGTCACGAATAATCTCAACACGCTCAACCGTATCAATATCCGAATGTAAATAACGTACACGAACACCATGTTCCATAAGGAAGTCAGTAAGGTCTTCAGCCATACGCTTGGTTAATGTGGTGACGAGCACTCGCTCTTCAACGGCAACACGCTTATGTATCTCAGACAATAAGTCATCAACTTGAGTCGTTGCTGGACGCACCTCTAAAACAGGGTCGAGTAAACCGGTAGGCCGAATAAGTTGCTCTACAACCCTCCCCGAATGCTCTCCTTCATAATCGCCAGGTGTGGCTGAAACAAAAATAGTCTGAGGTGAGATCCTTTCCCACTCATCAAACCGCATGGGTCGATTATCAAGCGCCGAAGGTAAACGAAACCCGTATTCAACCAAGGTTTCTTTACGAGATCTATCCCCTCGGTACATCCCCCCTATTTGAGAGACCGTAACGTGTGATTCATCAACGATTAAAAGTGCATTCGAAGGTAGATAATCAAATAAGGTTGGCGGCGCCTCACCATTGCTTCGCCCCGACAAATACCGAGAATAATTCTCAATGCCATTACAGTAGCCAAGCTCATTCATCATTTCCATATCATAACGAGTTCGCTCTTCCAGTCTTTGAGCTTCAACTAGCTTGCCACACTCTTTTAGCTGAGGCAGTCTTTCTGCCAACTCTTCTTTTATACAAACGACGGCATCCAACACTTTTTGCCGTGGCGTTACATAGTGAGACTTCGGATAGACAGTGATGCGCGGGACGCGCCGTAGCACCTCTCCAGTTAATGGGTCAAAATAGGCCAGATTCTCAACTTCATCATCAAACAACTCAATTCTTACCGCTTCTTTTTCAGATTCTGCAGGGTAGATGTCAATAACATCCCCTCGAACACGGTAAGTGGCTCGATGAAGCTCTACATCATTTCGTGTGTATTGAAGGTCAGCTAAGCGACCGACAATAGTACGCTGATCTATCTGCTCCCCTCTATCTAGATGCAGCATCATCTTAAGATAAGACTTAGGATCTCCCAAGCCATAAATGGCCGATACTGTTGCCACTATTATTGCATCGTCTCGCTCAAGCAGGGCTTTAGTTGCTGACAAACGCATTTGTTCAATGTGCTCATTAACGGAGGCGTCTTTCTGTATAAAAGTATCGGAAGAAGGAACATAAGCTTCTGGCTGGTAATAGTCATAATACGACACAAAATACTCAACAGAATTATCAGGGAAAAATTCTTTAAATTCCCCATACAACTGAGCGGCCAGAGTCTTGTTATGCGCCATCACAATCGTCGGGCGCTGTACCGCCTGTATTACATTAGCAACTGTGAATGTTTTGCCTGAACCCGTTACACCTAGAAGTGTCTGATGCGAAAGTCCTGCCTCTATACCTTCTATTAATTGCTTAATAGCCGTAGGTTGGTCACCTGATGGCTTAAAATCCGAGTAAACTTTAAAATCTTTTGCCATGCAAGGTCTCTTTTAAATCTGTATCTCAATAGATAGCGTGCTTCAATATGAATATCTGAACACTCCTTATTCAGGATAGCAAGCTTAGACGCTTAACTTTCTTATCATGTACGATAGAGTAGTTATGATTAATTAAAATAAGGACTTGACGTATCAATGCAAGCTCATTAGTATACGCGCCTCAACTGATTGTTCCTCGATAGCTCAGTTGGTAGAGCAACGGACTGTTAATCCGTGGGTCGCTGGTTCGAGCCCAGCTCGAGGAGCCATTTTCTAATCTTTTATGATTTATTTAAGAAAAGATTAGAAAATAAAGAATTTTAAAAACCCTGTAATATCTTTATTTCAGGGTTTTTTATTGCCTGAAATAAAGTTTACCTTATAGATAGTCAAACATTTTAGATTAAGTGAAGTCCATGAAGACTCTGCATATTCTTATTACACTAACATTATCAATCAGTACACACCTGATACTCATACTGGGCATTCAAGATCCAATTGATTCAACGCACCCAAATAATAATGTAAACCCTATTAAGGTTAGCCTGAGCACTTCACGCACCAGCACATTAAACCCCCACGAAAAAAGCGCACTTCAAACTCAGGCCTTTACGCCAAAAACTCAGCAAACCCTCACCCCAAAAAAATCAATACTCAAACAACCACCCATAAAAACAACACCTCCAAGCTCAAACCAAACAGCCAAAAGCACTTCAACAACTAATCTCAAAAATCACATAGAACCGGCAATCACCCAAACACAAACATCAACACCACCCCCTACTATAAAAGCAACCACCACAAACAAACCCTTGTCAGATATACTTTCCGAAGCACACGCACTCACACAAATAAGAACTAAGTACCCCTCCTTCTCTCGCAGAAGAGGTGAAGAAGGCCTCGTTAAATTAGCTATTCATATTAATGATGAAGGCAAGATCACCAACATAAACATCGTTCAATCTAGCGGGCACTCCAGGCTAGATCAAGCAGCCAAAACAGCCGTTGAACAGGCGTCATTTACACCCGCAACACTCAACAATAAAGTGGTCGCCTCCATAAAAAAACTATCGGTTAGATTTGACCTTAGAGACCCGTCATAAAATGAAAAGTAAATCGTCATATTTATTAAAATCAGTTATTACGCTCATTGTAATAAGCTCAATATTCATTTCATACTGGTTAAATTCAAACGAATCAAACCAGCAACAAGCAGCACACATTGCTACTAACCAAAACCAAAACCGAATTATCTCACTCGCCCCCAGCATCACCGAAACACTTTTTGCCCTCGACCTAATCAACCAGGTGGTTGGTGTTACTCGCTTCTGTAAATACCCCCCTGCAGCCACATCCATAACTAACGTAGGAGGCTATAGCGACCCAAGCTTTGAAACAATGGTATCTCTTAAGCCAACATTAATACTCTCACTCAGTGGACACAATAAAGTACGCCAACAATTAGCTCCCTTTAACATACACACACTCACCCTCGACAACCGAAGCATCGAAGGCATTATTAAATCAATTCAAACTATTGGCAAAGCAACCCAAAAAGAAGAGATCGCGACACAACTAACAAACAATCTACGAAGAGAAATCACTACAATAACTAGCACCACCGATAAACTTAATAACCCCAGCGTATTAATTACAGTAGGACGACAACTCGACAGCAAGCAAATTAGCGAAATTATTGTTGCGGGTCACGACGGGTTTTATAGTGAAATGATCAGCATCGCTGGTGGAAAAAACGCATACAAAGGTGACATTGCATTCCCCACTCTATCTGGTGAAGGTATTATTAACCTCAACCCAGATATTATTATTGATATCATCCCAAACCCCGACCACGAACAACTAGACAAGTCAGCTATTACCCAGCAATGGAAAGCAAGCTACGATATTTCAGCAACCAGATCTGGTCGTATTCACGTACTAGACGATAACTACATGGTAATACCCGGCCCAAGATTTATTAAAATTATTAGACAGCTAGTAAAAATATTTCACCCAAGCATGGAGTTTAAAGGCTCTTCTATTATAAACTCACCCCCAGAATCACAATAAACACACCCACTCTAAAATACCGACCCGACAATGCCCTCAGCAATTATTGAATTAAACGACTTCAGCTATGAAATAAATGGAAAATCCATTCTTAAAGACCTTTGCTGTACGATCTATAAAGGCGAACATCTTTCTATAATTGGGCCTAATGGCGCAGGGAAAACAACCTTAATTAAATGTATCGCCAATATTCTTCAAGATGGTGCTGGCACAATGACACTAAAAGGGCAGCCACTAAACACTTACCCCCCAAAAGCGCTGGCAAAAATAATCAGTTATGTACCTCAAGCCGAAGAGGCTAACTTTCCTTTTACGGTATCCGAGTTCGTTTTACTCTCTCGCTACCCTCACTTAAGCCCTTTTACCTCGCCTACACAAGAAGATTTCAAAGCTGTACGCCAAGCATTAGAGCAAACAGACACCCTTGAATTTGAACACCGTAAAATGAACACCCTGAGTGGAGGACAAAAACAAAGAGTACTTATTGCAGCCGCACTAGCACAACAAGCAGAAATTATATTACTCGACGAACCAACCACCTTTCTCGACCCAAAACACCAGAGCGATATTTTACACCTACTTAAGGCCATGCACGAAGAGCACGACATCACTATAATATCAGTCACACATGACATCAATCACGCAGCCACACTGAGCAATAGAATTCTCGCTTTAAAGGAAGGGACTCTTGCATTCCTTGGGTCTATAGAAGAATGTATGACCAATGAAACACTGCAGCCGATCTATAACAAAGAGTTTCTATTTATTAAACACCCCGTCAGTAATTTACCCATTGTTATACCTGAGACTCTTTAATGAATACTGACAGCATCAAAAAAAGTAATTTCAGATATAAATTCTTATGGCTTATTACTGCAGCTCTGATCATTATTGGAGGCGCCCCCTTTATTGGAATGACCTATATTCCCCTTAACGCCATACTTGACCCCCAAAACACTCTTGAAGGTCAGATATTCTGGTCAATCAGAATTCCTAGAGTTATTATTTCAACACTAGCAGGGGCAGCACTTGCTCTCAGCGGCATGGCTTTTCAAGCAGTGTTTAGGAATGCCTTAGCCACACCCTTTACACTTGGCGTAGCGAGTGGAGCATCACTTGGGGCTGCCTCATATATATGGCTAGGCCTTAACCTTTCTTTCGCAGGGTTTAGCGGGCAAACGCTTTTTGCTTTTATGGGGGCAACGTTATCAATATCACTCGTTTATACGCTTACACAAATTAAAAAAGGGTTCTCAACAGCCACTATGCTGCTAGCAGGCGTCGCTATCAATTTCTTTTTCTCGAGTGTTATTCTTTTTACTCAATACTTTAGTAACTTTACAGACTCAACCCGTATTTTAAGATGGCTGATGGGAGGGCTTGAAGTAATAGGCTTCGAATCAGTCGCCACACTATTACCTTTTGTTGTAATTGGCTGCGCGATTGTTTTTTACCTCACAAGAGAGCTCAATCTACTAAGCGTTAGCGAAGAAGTCGCTATAAGCAGAGGTGTTAACGCAAAAAAAACCAAGTTAATATTATTCTTTGCTACATCACTCATGGTTGGCGGGGTTGTTTCATTATGCGGCCCCATTGGTTTCGTAGGCATGATGGCCCCGCATATATGCAGACTTATTTTTGGCGCAGATCATAGCCGACTTTCAATCGCCACACTGCTATTTGGAGGTTTATTTCTTACCGCTTGCGACACCGTTGCAAGAACCGTTATTGCACCAGCTGAAATGCCCGTAGGTATTATTACCGCACTATTGGGGGGGCCATTTTTTATATGGCTATTGATAAGCAATCGTTTTGAAAAGCAAGGCATGTGACTTCTGCCACACACCCCATTAAAGCCAACTACTTCAAAGTGACTAATATATCTTCAAGCGCTCGCGCAGGATCAGAAGATTGAGTAATAGGACGCCCTATAACAAGATAGTCTGAGCCGGCATTAACCGCATCCAGCGGCGTCATAACCCGCTTCTGATCACCCTTATCGGAACTTGCAGGTCGAATGCCTGGAGTAATAAGATTAAAGTCTTTCCCACAAATTTCACGAAGTGCCACCACCTCTTGAGCTGAGCACACAACACCATCAAGCCCTGACGACTCAGTTAGCTTTGCTAAGCGCTTTACATGCTCCATAGGCTCAACATCTAAGCCGAGGTCAACCAGGTCTTCCCTTTCCATACTAGTAAGCACAGTTACGGCAATTAACTTAGGGGGGGTCGTATATTTATCAAGCCCATTTCTGCAGGCCTCCATCATCCTTCGCCCACCAGACGCATGAACATTAACCATCCAAACACCTAAGTCAGCAGCAGCCTGAACGGCTTTACTGGTTGTGTTCGGTATATCATGAAACTTAAGGTCTAAAAAAACCTGAAAATCCCGCTGATGTAATTTTTCCAAAACACCGGGGCCACACAAGGTAAATAGCTCTTTACCTACTTTCACCCTGCACTGTGTCGGGTCTAGCTTTTCAGCCATTTCCAACGCTTCTTTTTCAGAATGATAATCTAACGCAACAACTACCGGAGACAAGCTATCCACACTCATTAACATACACCATTAACATACACCATTAACATCTTAGGCCGACTCGCCCTTTAAGCGAATAATTTCACTTTCTGAGCGCTTCACTTTTTTATCTGAACGCTTTCGCCCTGTTTTGAGCCTGATAATGGTTGCGCTACTAGAAAGCACACCAATTAAACCACCCAATGCAAATGAAGCAATAATCCAAAATGACAAATAGAACTCAGGGGTTTCATACACAAGAAAATGAATAACAACCTTCTGGCTATTAAGAGAAGAGAAGAGGACGCCCACCAACAAGATGACAAGCGCAAAAGCAACGATAATAACTCGCCGTATCAACGACATAACTTTTCCTGTAGCTCAAAATATGTTGAAAAAAACATATTTATAAAACGTGTTTAAAGAAATCTACGACCCACAATAAATGGCGATCAAAGATCAGTGCGACTCATCACACAAGCAGCCAACACTTAATTCTCATAATAATAACACATCACAAAAGAAAAGCTTTAGCGCGAATAATTAACATATCCTGCTAAATAACTTACCAAGCAATTTAAAAAGCACACTAATCAGTTATCAAATATAACTAATTTAAAGGCGTTTAGTAACCGGCCTTTAAACTGTCATTAACCTGATCTCGCAATTCTTTACCTGGCTTAAAGTGAGGTACATGCTTTGCCGTTAACTGAACAGACTCACCTGTTTTAGGGTTTCTACCAGCTCGAGGAGCGCGATAATGTAGTGAGAAACTACCAAAACCCCGAATCTCTATACGCTGCCCTTGAGATAGCGTTTGAGACATTAGATCAATAATAGTTTTAACAGCCAACTCCACATCTTTAACAGATAATTGAGTTTGCTTTGATGCAATAATTTCGACTAATTCAGACTTTGTCATTGACAATCCCTTTCCTTTTTATTGTCCCTAAGTGTAGCCGAACAGAAAAAAAATACAAAAAAAACGGGCAATTAGCCCGTTTTTTTATTTTTTAACTAGATGAAGTTAAAGAACTTAGTCTTTATTCTGCATCTGAGCCTTGATCAAATCACCAATGGTCGTAGGACCTGCTGACTCAACCTGCTTCTCACGAACTTCCTTCATCGCAACTTTCTCTTCGTCTACATCCTTAGACTTGATAGATAAGTTGATTACACGATTCTTACGATCGATGTTGATGATCTTAGCTTCGATCTCATCACCTTCGTTAATAACGTTACGTGCATCTTCAACTTTGTCACGAGTAATTTCAGAAGCCTTAAGAACAGCCTCAACTTCGTCAGTCAAAGCAACGATAGCCGCCTTAGCGTCTACAGACTTAACAGTACCCTTAAGGATAGTGCCTTTGTCGTTGTCTTGAACAAACTCAGCAAATGGATCGCTATCTAACTGCTTAACGCCCAAAGAGATACGCTCACGCTCTGGATCTACAGATAAGATAACAGTTTCAATCTCGTCACCCTTCTTGTAGCTACGAACTGCATCTTCGCCTGTTTCGTTCCAAGAGATATCTGACAAGTGAACAAGACCATCAATACCGCCATCAAGACCGATAAAGATACCGAAGTCAGTGATAGACTTGATCTTACCAGCGATCTTATCACCCTTATTGAAGTTACCTGAGAAATCTTCCCATGGATTTGAATTACACTGCTTAATACCTAGAGAGATACGACGACGCTCTTCATCGATATCAAGAACCATAACTTCAATTTCATCACCCACGTTAACAACTTTAGATGGGTGGATGTTCTTGTTAGTCCAATCCATCTCAGAAACGTGAACAAGACCTTCAACGCCTTCTTCTAGCTCAGCGAAGCAACCGTAGTCAGTCAAGTTAGTTACACGTGCAGTTACACGTGTGTTCTCTGGGTAACGTGCCTTGATAGCAACCCATGGATCTTCACCCAATTGCTTAAGACCAAGAGATACACGATTACGCTCACGATCAAACTTAAGAACCTTAACGTCAATCTCGTCACCAACGTTAACGATTTCACTTGGGTGCTTAATACGCTTCCAAGCCATATCAGTGATGTGCAATAGACCGTCAACACCACCTAAATCAACAAACGCACCGTAATCAGTAAGGTTCTTAACGATACCCTTGATTGCCATGCCTTCTGCAAGATTTTCTAATAACTGATCACGTTCTGCACTGTTCTCAGCTTCAAGAACAGAACGACGAGAAACAACAACGTTGTTACGCTTCTGATCAAGTTTTATTACTTTAAATTCAAGTTCTTTGCCTTCCAGGTGAGCAGTGTCACGAACTGGACGAACATCAACCAATGAACCAGGTAAGAAAGCACGGATGCTCTTAACGTCGACAGTAAAACCGCCTTTAACCTTACCGTTGATAACACCAGTAACAACTTCTTCTGCTTCAAACGCTTTCTCAAGCTCAGTCCAAGCTTCAGCACGTTTAGCTTTTTCACGAGAAAGTTTAGTTTCACCGAAACCGTCTTCGACTGCATCCAAGGCTACGTCAACTTCGTCTCCAATTTTTAACTCTAGCTCACCAGCATCGTTAAAAAATTGAGAAACAGGTATAACACCTTCAGATTTCAGTCCCGCAAAGACTGTTACCCAGTCGCTATCGATATCAACTACAGTACCCTTAATAATAGAACCGGGCTTCATATCGATTTCTTTTAAACTTTCTTCAAATAGATCCGCAAAGCTTTCGCTCATTATGATTCCTATGCGATATAACGCTAATTTCCGTATCACCAGCCAATACGGTCAGTTAAATTTTACTCAAAGCCAAGTTGCTGGCTATTACAGCTTTGAGCGGTTAATAAACACCCCGAATTGGATATTTATTTAATTAAATCAAGTACCTTATTAAGTACTTCATCAATACTTAAACCTGTTGTATCGAGCATTACTGCATCGTCAGCAGGCTTAAGTGGAGCCGTTTTCCGCCCTGTATCTCGGGCATCACGCTCTTGTATCTCACTTAAAAGGGTCGCGATTTTAACATCTTCGCCCTTCTCTTTCAACTGTCTATATCGCCGCTCAGCTCGCTCTTCAGCGCTCGCCGTCATATAGACCTTGACTGGCGCATTAGGAAAAACAATCGTACCCATGTCTCGGCCATCCGCAACAAGCCCTGGCAACTGCTGAAAATCTCGCTGCCGCTGTAAGAGAGCTGCTCTCACCTTTACCAGTGGTGCTACTTTTGATGCATGCGTACCACAGCTTTCAGTGCGGATTTCATTCGTAACATCTTCACCGTTAAGTAATACGTTTACAGGCTCACCATATTCACCCGGCACAAAAGCCACATCCAAAGAAGCGGCTAGCTCAGCCACTTTATCTTCATCATCCAAAGCCACACCGACCTTGATTGCGGCCAATGCCGTTAAACGATAGAGCGCGCCACTATCCAGCAAATCATAACCTAGCTTTTTAGCAACCAACTGAGTAATGGAGCCTTTACCTGCACCACTGGGGCCATCAATAGTAATGACTGGAGCCGTTAAGTCCTGCTTCATTCTTTTACCTCTTTAATAAGCGTTTTTATAAGGTACGCTTATGCGACAGAAATCTGAATGCCAACTTGGCCCGCTAACGCTACAAAATTTGGAAACGATGTCGCTACGTTAGCGCAATCATTAATAGTGATATCAGCATTAGCTCGCAGAGAAGCAACCGCAAACGCCATTGCAATCCTGTGATCACCATGACTATCAACAGTACCACCCTGAATTTGCTGACCTTCAATCTCAATACCATCAGGCGTCACTAGGGTTTCTACCCCTACCGCTTTCAAGCCATCAGCCATAACCTGAATTCTGTCACTTTCTTTAACTCTCAGTTCTTCAGCACCGGTTAATACCGTTTTACCTTCAGCGCAAGCAGCGGCAATAAATAGAACGGGGAACTCATCAATAGCTAATGGCACTTGATCTTCAGGGATATTTATTCCCTTCAATGGGCTATAGCAAACCGTTAAATCAGCAACAGGCTCTCCGCCCACAACCGTTTCATTTGATATTTCAATATTGCCACCCATTGCACGCAAGATGTTAATAACACCCACCCGCGTAGGGTTCATTCCTACATGCTGAATAGTCAACTTTGCACCCGGTGTAATTGATGCAGCAACCAGAAAGAACGCAGCCGATGAGATGTCAGCCGGCACATCAATTTTAGTAGCGGTTAAAGACCCGCCACCACTCAATGATGCCGTAGCCCCTTCTCTAACCACCGGATAACCAAAACCATTCAACATTCGCTCAGTATGATCTCTCGTAGGAGCAGGTTCTGTTACCGACGTTTCGCCACTTGCATAAAGACCGGCCAGCAATACGCACGATTTAACCTGTGCACTCGCCATAGGCATATCGTAATGCATGCCTTTCAATGGGCTCCCACCTTTAATTTTCATAGGCGGACGCCCTTGCTCAGCCGTCTCAATCACAGCACCCATCTCACGTAACGGCGCGGCTACTCGCTCCATAGGACGCTTAGATAAAGACTCATCCCCCGTTAGCTCGGTATCAAATGCCTGCCCTGCCAGCAAGCCGGCAAAAAGTCGCATCGCCGTACCAGAGTTACCTAAATATAAAGCGCCAGGTGGTTGCTTTAAACCATTAACACCCACGCCGTAAATTTTAACCCTACCTTCATCAGGACCCTCAATCACAACCCCCATATCACGAAAAGCCTGAAGCGTCGCTAAGCTATCTTCACCTTCCAAAAAGCCTTCTACTTCGGTTACACCGTCAGCCAAAGAACCTAACATGATTGAGCGGTGAGACATTGATTTATCACCCGCTACCCTAATGGTGCCATTAACTTCCCCACCGGGCTTTAGTTTAAAAATAACATTTTCAGTATTCATAGTGGTTGTATACGCCTGTCCTGACAAAATCTTACCAAAATGGTCTCTAGCAGCCTTTGCTCGGGTAAAAACCCCTAACAACGTTTTGCTATCTTCATTATCTATTGCTTGTCTTAATGCAGCTAAATCATCAGCAAAACGATCTAGCACTTTGAGTGTGGAATCTCGGTTAGATATAAATATATCACTCCACATAACCGGATCACTTGACGCTATACGGGTAAAATCACGAAAACCACCCGCAGCATATTTAAATATTTCACGACTATCACCCTCTCCAGCCAAGGTATCAACCAGTGAGAATGCAATTAAATGGGGCAAATGACTGGTAGCCGCTAAAACATCATCATGATGATCAACACTCATCTCCAAAACCACCGCACCGCATCGCTCCCACATACGGCGAATCAAGCCAAGCGCTTCAAACTCAGCCGCCCCCGTGCTTAAAATAGGCGTCAAAATCACCTTATGCTGCACAAAAAGGGAGGCATTAGCCGCTGATACACCACTTTTTTCTGAACCCGCAATCGGGTGCCCTGGAATAACGATAGGCCTATTCTGATCAGGAACAGTCGCAAAAGCATTATTTACCGCGTCAACAAAGCAACCTTTAACACTACCCACATCAGTGAGTATGGCCCCCCTCTTAAAAGAGGTATTAATCTGACTTAACACATTCTCAACCGCACCAACAGGCACAGCCATAACCACCACATCCGCATGCTCAACCGCTAACGTTAGGGAAGTAGCAGACTCATCAATAACCCCTAATGCCAAGCCCTGTTTTAATTCATCAGGCCGACGATCAAAGCCAATAACATGCCTTGCAACACCATTTTCTCTTAAACTTTTGGCCAATGAGCCACCAATAAGTCCAAGACCAATAATAGCAACCGTGTCTATTATAAACTCGTGCTCCTGCTGAGGTGTGGTCACATTCACTATTGTCACATTAGCTACCTAACACGTCTTTCAACGCCTCTAGAAAACGATTATTTTCTTGTGGTAAGCCAATAGATACCCTTAAGTGCTGAGGCATACCGTAATTTGCAACAGGACGCACAATCACCCCTTTTTGCAACAAGGCTTGAAAGGTAGCAATGCCATCTTGACCCGTATCAAATGTAATAAAATTACCCACAGATGGAATATAGTTTAAGCCCAGCTGGTCAAAACCTTCTATTAACTGCTGCATGCCTTCATTATTTGTTTTACGTGAACGATCAAGGTAATCAGTATCACTCAAAACAGCTGTCGCAGCGTCTAATGCAAACGTATCGACATTGAAAGGCTGCCTGACTCTATTCAATAAATCCGCAATAACAGAATTTGAAAGAGCATAACCGACTCTCAAAGAAGCCAAGCCCCAAGCCTTTGAGAAGGTTCGCGTAATAATAAGGTTGGGATATTTGTTTAGAAGCGCAATACCATCAGGAAAATCAACACATTTTTCGTCAATATACTCACCGTAGGCCTCATCTAAAACAACAATAACATTCTCTGGAACTTTGGCTAGAAAACGCGTTAGGGCATCTGTTTTTACATAAGTGCCTGTTGGATTATTTGGGTTAGCAATAAAGATAAGTTTGGTCTTATCTGTTATCGATTTTGCCATGGCATCAAGGTTATGACCCCAATCAACCGCAGGTACCTCAATCGCTTTAGCGCCTATTGCCTGTGTAACAATAGGGTAAACAGCGAAGGCATATTGTGAAAAGATTATTTCAGACGCTGTATCAGCAAATACCCTAGCAATAATTTCAAGTAAATCATTAGAACCATTCCCTAATGTGACCTGATTTACTTCTAGTTGATAACGTTCAGCTAAGGCGCTTTTAAGTCGAAAACCATTTCCATCAGGGTAACGACATAAATCCTGAAAGGCATTTTCAATCGCCTTTAGCGCTTTAGGGCTTGGCCCTAAAGGGTTCTCATTACTGGCTAGCTTAACAATATCCGTTATGCCCAATTCGCGCTCTAACTCATCTACAGGTTTTCCGGGCTGATAAGGATGCAAACCCTGCACGCCTTTGGTCGCTACCGAGAAAAAATCACACGTCATTATAAAACACCTACCGGATAAGAACCTAAGTGCTTAATTTCAACCGCATCTTTAGAGATTTCTTCAATCACTTTCTGAACATTTTCATCCGTGTAATGTCCTTCAAAGTCAATATAGAAAACATAAGCCCACGTTCCCGTTGTAGAGGGACGGGTCTCAATACGCGTTAAGCTAATGCCATGCTTATGAAAAGGCTCCAGTAATTGATAAAGCGCACCTGGGCAGTTTTTCATCGAAACCAATATTGATGTTTTGTCGTTACCACTAGGCGGAACATCTTCTCTTCCGATTATAAGGAAGCGCGTTGTATTATCAGGCTGGTCTTCTATATTTTTTGCAATTTTAACCAGACCGTAAAGCTCTTCAGCCATATCACCCGCAATAGCCGCTGAGTTAGGTTCAGCTTTAACTCTTCTTGCCGCTTCAGCATTACTACTAACAGCCACTCTCTCCACCTTACGCCAATGAGAGTCTAGCCAACTCCTGCATTGAGCCAGTGACTGCTGATGAGAATATATTTTTTCTATTTTATCGAGATCGGTATCAACGCCGGCCAACAAGTGATGATGTATTCTAAGCTTAACCTCGCCACAAACCCTCAAAGGCGAAGAGACGAACATATCTAAGGTATGGTTAATCATGCCTTCCGTGGAGTTCTCAACCGGCACAACCCCATAGTGAGACTCGCCCGCCTCAACGTCGCGAAACACTTCATCAATAGCGGCCTGAGGTACACTTATTACAGAGTGACCAAAATGCTTTAAAGCAGCTGCTTGAGTAAATGTACCCTGCGGCCCTAGAAAAGCAATATGCATCGGTTTTTCAAGCGCCAAACAAGAAGACATAATCTCCCTGAACAGGCGAGCCATCTCTTCATTACCTAACGGCCCTTTATTTCGGTCCATTACACGGCGTAAAACCTGAGCTTCTCGCTCTGGACGGTAAAAAACGGCATCATCACATTTTTTAGCTTTAAGTTTCACGTCTGCAACATTTTTAGCGCACTGTGCGCGCTGATTAATCAAGCCTTGAATCTGCTGATCAATACTGTCTATTTGGTCTCTTAACTCACCAAGGGCTTTAGCTTCATCACTCATGACTAACCATTATCTCTTTCAAATTCACCCATGAAATCTACCAGCGCATCAACTGCTGCCTCTGGTACCGCATTATAAATACTGGCACGCATACCACCTACCGAACGATGCCCTGCAAGGTTCAACAGTCCTCGCTCTTCTCCCTGAGATAAGAATTTAGGATTAAGCGCATCATCACCCAAGGTAAAAGGCACATTCATCCAAGAGCGACTATTTAAGGCGATGGGATTATTATAAAAATCACTGCCATCAATCGCTGCATATAGCTTTTCTGACTTACGACGGTTAAGCGCCTCCATTGCACCCAGCCCACCTTGAGCTTTAATCCACTTAAAGACCAAGCCAGACAAATACCAAGCCATCGTAGGTGGCGTGTTATACATAGACCCATTATCTGCAGCCACCTTATAGTTCATACAAGTAGGAATATCTTCTCGGCTCTTTCCTAGAAGATCCTTTCTAACAATAACCATGGTTAAGCCAGCAGGGCCAATATTCTTTTGCGCACCGGCATAAATAAGCCCAAATTTACTGACATCTAATGGACGAGAAAGAATAGACGAAGACAGGTCCGCCACTAAAGGCGCACTTGCTTCAGGTACATAATCAAACTCTAAACCACCAATGGTTTCATTAGGTGTGTAATGCAAATAAGCCGCGTTACTTGAGCTGGCCAACTCAGCCTGAGCAGGTACTTGAGAAAAGTTATTACCTTCTGCGCTGGCGATTACATTAACATCCGCATATCGCTTGGCTTCTGCAATGGCTTTTTTTGACCAGATACCCGTATTAACATAATCGACCCGCTCACCCTGAGCAGATAAATTCAGTGGTATAGCCGCGAATTGAGCCGTAGCGCCTCCTTGTAAAAACAAGACAGCGTAATCATCACTAATTGACAGCAGATCTCTAAAATCTTGCTCGGCTTCAGTCGCAACGGAAACAAATTCTTTACTTCGATGACTCATTTCCATGATAGACAAGCCATGACCGTTCCAGTCAAGTAGCTGCTCTTGAGCTTGTTTCAACACATCCGTTGGTAAAGATGCCGGTCCGGCACAGAAATTAAACGCCCTAGTCATCTACAATCACCTCTTACTCTTAAAGAAACAGAAATACGCAAAAAACAAAGCCTCAGAGCTATAATTTCATTAAAAATTACAACATCTAAGGCCATTATTAATAATTCACACCGTAGCCGTGATGCAGCGAAGCGGAATCAAGGATCGACACAAGAAACTATTCTTCAGTCGCACCCGCTTCATCAGCAGAATCATCACCCTGAACAGGCGCTTCTGAACCTTCAGCATCAACCACTTCGCCGTCAATCACTTCACCTTCAACCAACTCACCTTCAATAGGCTCTTCAGCTTCAGGCTCATCAACACGCTCAACCCCTACCAAGTGCTCATTCTCCTGAGACAACTTAATAAGTCGAACACCCTGAGTATTTCGGCTAACTACAGATACTTCTTCTGTTCTGCTTCTAACGAGTGTGCCTTTATCAGTAATCAGCATCATTTCATCGCCATCAAAGACCTGAACCGCTGAAACGAGACTACCGTTACGCTCAGAGCACTGCATTGCAATAACACCCTGACCACCACGCCCATAAATTGGGAACTCTTCAATACGTGTACGCTTACCGTAACCATTCTCACTGGCAACCAGTACCATACTTTCTTCTTGAGGAATAATTAGAGATACAACCGTATGACCTTCAGGTACCTTGATACCACGAACACCTCGAGCCGTACGCCCCATGGCTCGCACATCACCTTCCTTAAATCGAATAGCTTTACCTGCACTACTCATTAGCATTACATCTTTCGTGCCATCGGTAATTTCAGCACCAATTAATGTATCACCTTCATCAAGGGCTAATGCAATCAGACCCGTAGAACGAGGACGAGCAAAGTTCACAAGCGGTGTTTTCTTAACCGTGCCAGCGGCTGTTGCCATAAATACAAAATGGTCTTCAGTATATTCATTCACAGGTAAGAATGTTGTTACCCGCTCACCTTCATCAAGCGGTAGAATATTTACCATTGGGCGACCACGCGCAGTACGACTTGCCTGAGGAATTTCAAACACCCTCAACCAATAAACCTTACCTTTGTTGGTAAAGCATAAAATCGTATCGTGTGAGTTAGCCACGAGAAGTTTTTCAATAAAGTCTTCATCCTTCATTGAAGTCGCTGACTTACCTCTACCACCACGGCGCTGCGCTTGATAATCTTCAACAGGCTGAGTCTTGGCATAACCACCATGAGAAATGGTAACAACTAAATCTTCTTCATTAATAAGGTCGGCAACCGTTAAGTCACGTTTAGACGCTGTAATTTCAGAACGACGTTCATCACCAAACTCTTCTTTAACAGCTACCAGCTCTTCACGAATAACCGACATTAGCTTTTCTGGATTACTCAAAATAGATAGAAATTCAGCTATTTTTTCAAGAATTTCACGATATTCAGCTAACAACTTCTCTGTTTCCAGACCGGTCAGTCTGTGCAAACGCATATTCAGAATTTCTTGAGCCTGAACAGGAGAAAGGTAATATTTACCTTCACGCAAACCATACTGCTCTTCTAGCTCGTCAGGTCTACATGCATCTTCACCCGCACGCTCAAGCATTTGAATAACGTTACCCGGCTCCCAAGCAGAATCAAGTAAACGCTCTTTAGCAATAGCCGCGCTCGGAGAGGCTTTAATCATTTCAATAACAGGGTCTATATTAGACAATGCTACTGCAAGACCTTCCAGAATATGACCACGTTCTCTTGCCTTACGTAATTCAAAGACAGTACGACGCGTAACCACTTCTCGTCGATGTTTAATGAAGGCATCAATAACTTGCTTAAGATTCAAGGTTTTCGGTTCGCCATCAATGAGAGCAACCATATTAATACCGAACACGTTTTCCATTTGTGTCTGGGCATATAAGTTGTTCATTATCACTTCGGGCATTTCACCACGACGAAGCTCAATAACAATACGCATACCTTCTTTACTAGATTCATCTCTAAGCGCAGTAATACCTTCAATCTTCTTATCTTTTACCAGCTCAGCAATTTTCTCAATTAAACGAGCCTTGTTCACCTGATAAGGGATCTCAGTAACAACTAAGGTATCTTTACCTCTGGCATCAGTTTCAACCTCATGACGGGCACGAAGATAGATACGGCCACGCCCTGTACGATAAGCTTCGATAATACCCGCACGACCATTAATAATGGCGGCTGTGGGAAAATCAGGACCAGGAATGTATTCCATTAATTCATCGATACTCAAATCTGAGTTATCCATGGTCGCTAAACAAGCGTCTATCACCTCATGTAGATTATGAGGAGGAATATTGGTCGCCATACCGACCGCTATACCGGACGAACCGTTAACCAGCAAGTTAGGTATGCGAGTAGGCATTACTTCGGGAATTTGCTCTGTTCCATCGTAGTTAGGAACAAAATCTACGGTTTCTTTGTCAAGGTCTGCCAATAAAGAATGAGACAGCTTCTTCATGCGAATTTCGGTATATCGCATCGCGGCAGCGCTATCGCCATCAACAGAACCAAAGTTACCCTGACCATCTACCAAGGTGTAACGAAGAGAAAAGGGCTGAGCCATTCGTACAATCGTATCGTATACAGCCGAATCACCATGCGGGTGATACTTACCAATAACATCACCAACTACACGTGCCGATTTTTTGTAAGGCTTGTTCCAGTCATTATTCAGTACACTCATCGCAAACAATACACGACGGTGCACAGGCTTTAAGCCGTCTCGCACATCAGGTAAGGCACGCCCTACAATCACGCTCATAGCGTAATCAAGGTATGACTGTTTTAATTCATCTTCAATATTGACGGGTATTAATTCTTTGGCCAGCTCACCCATAAAACTTAAATTCCTTTAGTTTTTACGCACGATTTACATGTGCGTTTCAGAAGTCATTGGACGTTTTAAATGAGCACCTATAAATAAAGTGTCACATTAAACCCCTCTTTATTTTTGTATCTATTCTTCTAACGGCTTTTCTGCTTCAAGAATTCTTTATTTTTAGCAAAAAACGCTTATATGCCCTCTAAAACCCCTAGAAATGCATTCTTAACCTAAAAGCCTCCAAATCATAACACACTTCAATGCCATTAGGGGGCACTAAAAATGCTGTTTTTACTTGCTCATCAAGTATATGCACCTAAGCTTAAATAAAGCGAAAATATCAACGCTCAAAAAACACAATTTTCATTTTTTAAAATAACTAAAAACAACGGCACACCAATATTCATTATGAAAAAATTCTTAGTCGTCGAAGACAGCCCCATTGTCATTAAAATCATCAAGCATATAGCCAAACTTGATGCTGCCCTTAGTTTCGATACTGCGACCTCCTTTAAAGAAGCAAAGATACTTCTAAAAAAGAATAGGCCAGACGCTTATCTTGCAGCCATTGTTGATCTCAACCTTCCAGATGCCCCTAACGGAGAAGTAGTTGATTTCACTCTTAAACTAAAAATGCCTACCATCGTACTAACGGGAAGCTATGACGAGCATAAGCGTGACCAGATGCTTGAAAAGCCCATCGTTGATTACATTGTTAAAGAAAGCCGATTTTCTTACGAGCAGGTGTTAAAGCTCATTCACCGCTTACATAAGAACCAGCATATAAAGGTACTTGTTGCTGATGACTCGTCGACATCAAGAAAATACATCACCAACCTACTCAAAACTCACCTATATCAAGTTATTGAAGCAGAAGACGGAACAGATGCCCTAGCCGCAATACAAAACGACCCTAGCATTAAATTGCTTATTACCGACTACAACATGCCCAATATGAACGGGTTTGACCTGGTAAAAAATATTCGAAGAGAAGTTGATAAAAACTCACTTGTTATTATTGGGCTATCAACCCAAGGTAGTGGAGGCCTATCGGCTAAGTTCATTAAGAATGGTGCTAACGACTTCTTATCCAAACCTTTTAGTCATGAAGAATTTCACTGTCGAATCCTCCACAACATTGAAGCAATGGAACACCTTGAAACCATTCAATTCGCCGCTTATCACGACTATTTAACCGGATTATTTAATCGACGTTACTTTTATGAAAAAGGAGAAGAGGCCCTTACCATCGCTCACAGAAAAAATACACCAACCTCTCTAGCCATCATCGATGTCGACCACTTCAAGAAGATTAATGACAATTATGGCCATGACGCAGGCGACATAGCCTTAATAGAGATAGCAAAACTAATAAAACAAGCCTTTGGACGATTCGTTTACGCAAGAATGGGCGGGGAAGAGTTCTGTGTTTTACTCTCAGGCCTAGATATCAACAAAGCCTGCACGTTATTGGAAAACTTTCGAGAACTCATTGAAGACAACATCATCATGCTAGACAACACCAGCGTCAGCATTACCATCTCAGCAGGTATCGCTCAAGATCATAACAACAACCTAGACGATCTTATGAACGAAGCAGATAGACAATTATACGAGGCTAAAGAGTCAGGGAGAAACCAGATATCAGCAACAGAGTAAGGGATTAACCTGCTAGCTAGACCTTACTAGCAGGTTTTATTTTTTATAGCTGATCGATATCTCTTTAGTTAAAAATCACCGTCTTATTCTCATAAATAATCACCCGGTCTTCAAGGTGACATCGAAGGCCGCGAGACAACACCATACGCTCTACATCCTTACCTAAACGCACCATATCTTCAGTTGAATCCCGATGACTAACTCGAATAACATCCTGATCAATAATGGGCCCTTCATCCAAGTCTTGAGTCACATAGTGGCACGTCGCGCCAATTAACTTAACGCCACGATCATAAGCCTTATGATAAGGCTTGGCACCGGCAAAAGAAGGCAAGAAACTATGATGAATATTAATCACCCGCCCCTCATAGTCGGCACATAAATCGGGGGGTAAAATTTGCATATAACGCGCCAAAACAACCACATCAGTTTCATACTGATTAATCAACTCAGAAACTTGCGCAAAAGCCTCAGGCTTATTTTCTTTGTTTACGGGTACATGATGGTACGGGATATCATGCCACTCAACCATTCGACGCAAGTCATCATGATTTGAGATCACGGCAACAATATCGGCATCCAATTCATGACTATGCCAGCGATGGAGAATATCAGCCAAGCAATGAGACTCCTTCGAAGCCATTAACACGACTCGTTTCTTAACATCCGAATCAGTCACACTCCATCTCATTGAATACTCTTTAGCAATAGGCGCAAACGCGATACGAAAAGACTCTAAATCAAGAGACATTGAACTCGCCTTAACTTCATTTCGCATAAAAAACCACCCGGTTTTTTGATCCGCATGATGGCTCGCCTCTACAATCCAGCCATTATAGGTGGCTAGAAAGTTACTAACTTTTGCAACAATTCCCGTGCGATCAGGGCACGAGATAACTAAACGATAGGTTCTTTCCATTATGTTTTTAGTTTGTCAGCTTGAGTAAAAAATCAACCAACAGACCTAACCCTCTTCTAATAAATCTGTTTTTGCAGCCATAATGAAGTCATTACGATGCAATCCTTTGATTTTGTGACTCCACCAAGTAACCGTCACTTTGCCCCACTCGGTTAATAAAGCAGGATGATGCGCCATACTTTCCGACAAGCCGCCAATTCGATTAGTAAATGCTAACGCAGGCATAAATCCTTTAAATAAAAACACCTTTTCTAACTGCATAACCCCATCACGTATTTCAACATTCCAATCAGGGATCTGCTTAATAAAGTTTTTTAGCTCTTCATCTGTTACCTGAGGAGCATCAGCCTTGCATGCTTCGCAACGCTCTTCTATTAACTTAATATCATCAGTCATGGTTAAATCTCTCGCATCAGTGACAAACAAAAAACCCCACAAACGCAACGCTTTGTAGGGCTTCCTGAACAGACGACAGTCGGTTGTTTAGCTAACCGTTTTAGCCGCAATTATCTTATCATGCCAGATTTGTGGGGCGGTCTGGTGAACCGAAGTACCTTTAGTATCAACCGCGACAGAAACAGGCATGTCGACTACATCAAACTCATAGATTGCTTCCATTCCCATTTCAGGGAAAGCCACAACCTCAGCTGACTTAATAGCTTTAGATACTAAATAAGCCGCCCCACCTACAGCCATTAAATAAACCGCGCCAAATTCCTTAATCGCATCAATAGCAACCTGACCACGCTCAGCCTTACCAATCATGCCCATTAAGCCCGTCTGCTCAAGCATAGTATGAGTAAACTTATCCATGCGCGTTGCCGTAGTCGGGCCAGCAGGGCCAACAGCTTCGTCACGAACCGGATCAACAGGCCCAACGTAATAGATGAAACGATCTTTTAGATCAACCGGCAACGGCTCACCATTCGCCAACATTTCAGTCATTTTCTTGTGCGCTGCATCACGCCCGGTCAACATTTTACCTGATAACAAAATAGTATCACCAGGCTGCCACTCGGCAATCTCTTCACGCGTCACCGTATTAAGGTTAACTCGACGGGTATTTTCACCCTCTTCCATGGTAATTTCAGGCCAATCATCAATATTTGGAGGCGTTTGTAACGAAGGGCCGCTACCATCTAATTCAAAGTGAGCATGACGAGTCGCCGCACAATTAGGAATCATCGCTACAGGCAACGAAGCGGCATGCGTTGGGTAATCCATAATTTTAATATCAAGTACGGTCGTTAAACCACCTAACCCCTGAGCACCAATACCTAACTCATTGACCTTATCCATAATTTCAAGACGCAGCTCTTCAACTTTATTTTGAGGGCCTCGCTCACGCAACTCATGAATATCAATAGGGTCCATCAATGACTCTTTAGCCATTAGTGCCGCTTTTTCAGCCGTACCACCAATACCTATCCCTAACATTCCAGGCGGACACCAGCCAGCCCCCATAGTAGGTACAGTCTTAACAACCCAATCAACAATGCTGTCACTTGGGTTCAACATCACCATTTTTGACTTATTCTCAGAGCCGCCCCCCTTAGCCGCCACTTGCACATCAACTGTATTTCCAGGAACAATTGAATAATGAATAACCGCAGGGGTATTGTCTTTAGTATTCTTTCTTGCACCGGCAGGGTCTGCAAGAATAGACGCTCTTAATACGTTATCTGGGTGCGTATACGCTCTACGCACACCTTCGTTGATCATATCATCAACACTCATCTCCGCATCCCACTGAACATCCATACCCACCTTAATAAAGACGGTAACGATGCCAGTATCCTGACAAATAGGACGATGCCCTATAGCAGACATACGAGAGTTAATAAGAATCTGAGCCATTGCATCTTTAGCGGCAGGAGACTCTTCCTTCAAATAAGCTTCATGCACCCCTTTAACAAAATCAACGGGATGGTAGTAAGATATAAACTGCAGCGCATCAGCCACACTATCAATAAGGTCATCTTGGCGAATAGTAGTCATCTAAAATCTCTAGCCTCCTGGTTTCATCTAGTTAGAAATATTGTACAGTAATTTCTTTCTCAATTCATAACCCCTAAACGCCCGTATTTAATGCTCAAAAATTAATCTAGTTTGAATCTTTTAGCAATTAACACCTTGAAAGCTTGATAAAAACTCGACAGATAAGAAATTGCAGACTAAATTAATATGAAGCGACAAATAGGCTTATTATGATTTGCGTCACCTTTAACGGAGAGACAAATCATACTTTAGTGCGATAAAAGTATTTACACGGCTTGGATATAGTTCAAGCCATAAGAATTTCGGGTTCAGCATCGTTTATGCCTGAACCTGCTTCCAGATAACATAATAATAGGAAAGAAGGTCCTTTCTATGTATAAGAAAACCCTACTGAGTTTGGCGATTGCATCTACATTAACCTTAACAGGTTGTCTTGATAGCGGGAAAGATGGCAAGAATGGCGACCCGGATTATAAGATTACTAACCCTGTTACTGATGGGAAGGTGTTTCCGGTATTTAACCCTGTTACTTCAGCGCTACCTATTCCTAATGATTTAATTTTTGATTCAGAGCAGGCTGACGGCACCTTCGGCGTTACACCTGATCCAACGAATCCAGCAATTACAGCACTTAATGAGTTAAGTGGAGCATCACTTGTAGCTCCAATTGACATTCAGATGAGTGGTTTTATTGATGCTAGTACAGTTAATGCTACTGAAGTCATAATATCTGATGGCAAGCCAATACCAAACCCAGCGCAAACTGTTTTCTTATTAGAACTTGAATACGCTTCAGGTGACCCTTTAACAGGTTTATCAGGAAAAGAAGTTCCAACTGTATGGAATGCAGTCCGATTTGGAGCTGCTAGTTTCGCATCTAGCCCAGGCGCAGAAACAGGTGCCGCAGCAACAATTTATTCAAGCGATGGCAACCCCGCGACCGGCGCAGCAGAAGCTGGGGCTGACTTAGTTGCCCTTGCAACGGCTCCGGCTTATGAGGCAAAAGTTCAAGAGTTTGACGGTACATCATTCATTCGTATTCACCCAATGAAGCCACTTGACCCTCGCAAACGTTATGTTGTTGTTATTTCTGATGGCGTTAAAGATGCTCAAGGTGAATCAGTCATCCAATCTACATCTTACGCCAACATAACTGACGAAACACAAGCTCTTGGCAGTGCATCTCTTCAGCCTGTTCGTGACATAATGAATGGCTTATGGGAAAAAACAGCTGAAGGTTACTTTTCTTCTGTTGCTAACTTGGTTAGACCTACAGCGCCTTTAAGTGCTGATAATATCGCTATGTCATATAGCTTTATGACATCTGAAGATCATGCAGTATCATATTACATTGCACAGCCAGCCTTCTGGGTTGAAGACCGTTTAGAAGACTCAGTTAAGAATGCGGCCGTTCAAGAAGCCCTGGCAGCAGGCGGTACAGATTTCACTGCCATGTACACGGCAACTCAGACTGCTTATATGACATGGTTACCTTCATCATTGAATCCAGCACTTGCAGGTTGTGATGCCGCACCAGCAGGTGAATCTAGATTCACTTGCGCAAGTACTAATTTAGTTGCAGCACTTGAGGCTGGTACACTGGGAGTAACAGTAAACTTCCCTGACCCAGAAGCAGTTACAACAACGTTTGGCACGCCTAAAGATGCTGTTGCAACATCAGCATTAATAGGAGCAACAGGAGTTCCGGCTGGTCTAGTGAGTGTGGTTGAAGGGACAATGACAATTCCTTACTACCTTGGCGTACCCAACGGTTCAGATGGAAGCCCACTATCAACAAGTAACTGGGTAGCAGATGACGCCCTAGCCACTCAGCTAAATGCTGTATTTGCAGGAAAGCTAACCATCCCACAAGCTGACGCTTCTGTAACGACTGCAGTCAACTATATATTCCCATTCCCGAAGAAAACAGCAGATGTAACCATACCCGTACTAGGTATATTCCCAACCACACCTGCCGGCATGATGACTCCAACTATTTTCCAGCACGGTATAACAACTGATCGAAGTGCAGTGCTGGCTTATGGTGCCAATATGGTAGCAGGTGCTAAAGGAGCAGGATCAGACATTGCGATAATCGCTATAGATCAACCTTTACATGGTATTGCACCAGTATCGGATGTTGAACGTTTAGAGTTAGCTCAGACCCTGCTAACGGTTGGCGGCGGCGACGTGAATAATGCTCAGGCTGTAGTTGATGGAACACTTTCAACAGGAATAATTCTACAGTTAGAACCTTCCTGCCCTGGAATCACAATAACCGACCCAACAGACCCAACTCAGATTCAAACAGCTATAGGCCAAGTGGTATTAGGTGGTGTATGTGATGGACTTGGATTCGATGCAGTCCTAGGCGCTGAACCTTCAGTGGTTGTAGGAACGAGCCTAGTACTTGAATCAACTGTTGAAAATAGTGGAAGTACAATTGCAGGCTTAGCACCAACAGCCAACGAGCGTCACTTTGATTTTACTGCTGACGCATCAAGCCAACCTACTCCAATGATATTTGATGATGTAAATGCATTCGGGTCGTCAGGTAGCTTATTCATTAACTTGAGTAACTTCTTAGCTTCACGAGATAATTTACGTCAACAGGTTTTAGATCTTTTAACCTTGCGTTTATCTCTTGATACTGTCGACCTAAATGGTGGTGGTGCAGATCTAGACGATACAACCGCTTTCTTCATTGGGCACTCTCTGGGTACAGTTGATGGCATCCCATTCGTTGCTGTTGCAAACGATACCTCAACAACTGATGACGACTTCACTGCGGCTAACTTATTAACTCCTGGTGGCGGTGTTGTAAGATTAATAGAGAACTCACCAAGCTTTGCCCCTACAGTTCTAGCAGGCCTTCAAGCTGCTGCTGGCTTAGTTCAAGGGGACGCCGATCTTGAGAAGTTCTTTAACATCCTACAAGCAACGGTTGACTCTGCTGACTCCGTAAACTTTATGGGTGCTTATGCAAGTGATGAAGACAACTACAAAGTTCTGCTTTCTGAAGTGATTGGTGATACAACCATTCCAAATTCAGCTTACCCTGAAGCAAACTTTGGAAGCGCATCTCCATCACCTACTGCTGGCACAGAGCCACTTATTGCTTTAGCAGGCGCTACCAACCTGCTTGATGCAACCGTTGTTGCCGCAGACACTTACGTACTGGGTCAAAATGTAGTGAGATATACCGAAGGTTTCCATGGAACTCCGGTTTACCCATCTACAGGTACTGATGCAGAAAAGGCAGTTTTTGCAGCAATGATTGGTCAATCAACATCAATGGTTACTACTGGGGGGCTATATGTTAAAGCAGCAGACCCAGCAGCTGTTATAAAACCATAAATGAAACGTTAAAAAAACCGGACTTTATGTCCGGTTTTTTTATGTCTAAATGAAAAGCTTGGGGTCAGAAAAGCTTGGGGTCAGACTCGATTGCTATCTCGCCTCCGAAAGCTAGGGGTCAGACTCGATTGCTATCTCGCCTCCGCAAATACTCCTCTGAACACCTATCCCCTCCTCGCTTATCAGGTGTAACAGCCCTATTGATCTTCCCTGCAATTTGCTCTTTGAAATAATTACTCCCCAAGACCCAAGCCTTATTGGTTGCAGCCCGAATCTCTTCAACTGTTTTCTCACTCAAGTGATTACGAAACAAACCACGATAAGCCGCCTGACAATCAAGTTCTGTTTTACCTAATCTCAAATACTCAATATGAGGAACCGTTAAATAATCAGCATGCCCTAGAGCATTAGAACGATAACTAGACCAAGGATACTCAGATGGGTCATCAACCATGTTAGCCCTAACCGGGTTAAGCTCAATATATCTATAACAGGTTAATAAATAAGAAGCAGAGTCGATTAACGAGGCTTTGTATCGTCCTTCCCACAAAGTACCCGTACGCTTATAGCTGTAGTTAAAATATTGAACATAGTAACGCCCCAACATTTGAATGGCTTTTGAAATGCCATTCTCAGTATTTGGCGTCATGAGAAGGTGTACATGATTCGTCATTAACACATAGGCGTGTAATTGGCAGTCATGCTTTTTGCAAGCATCACGTAATTTAGAAAGGTAAAATTTATAATCTTCATCAGCATAAAAAATAGCCTCGCGGTTATTGCCACGAATTATAATATGCTGAGGGTGACCAGGTAGTACGAACCTTGGTAAACGAGCCATTGCAACCTCCTTGTTACTTGGCATAAATTTGTTGCGAGTTTATTTTATATAAACCAAAGCTTCAAGTTGTCTAGAGCTTATAGCAATCGAGTCTGACCCTTTGCTTCATTTAACCAAACCAACCATAAGTTGAAATTAGGATTAGAAGTGTTATTATTTTCATTACTTTAATCCATGGACTGGATAACTAAAATAAGGATATATTAAATGCCCTGCACTGACTTTTCTAATTTCGGCTTATATTTTGAACGAAATATGAACGCTATTGGCCTCCCAACATCTATAGACCTATTTGGCTCTACAGCTACGGCTTATGCAAATATAAGGGAGTTAGCTGAAGCTGTTTCGCTTTATGGACGCCAAGTGACCGTTCAGGATGTTTGGGGGGGCACTCGTAAACTTGAGAAATTACGCCTTCTCGGTCCTTTGGCTGTGGCGCTGGGTAAAACATTAGGATGCGGATCATCCATAGTGGATGCTCTTGCTCAAGCTAAATCGCATGGCATTTATGATAGTTGGATTGAAGCTGAATTATTGTCTCATCCTGAGTTTTTGAATCCTATTGGGTAATATTCATGTTTGAGCACTGGAATGGCTTATTTTTTATTATTGGATTTGGCGTATTGTTAGTCGCTGCAAGTGAGTTATCAGCTTATTTCAGAGAATCTATTCTTATTAAAAAGGGTATTCTTAAATCGGTTAAAAATACAACCGAAGAAGATATCGTCTGGCTAAAAAAGAATGGATATTCTGTGTGGGCATTAAAAAGATATCGTCAATGCAATGATGTGTCCCTAAAAGAAGCTAAAAAGTACATTGAAGCACTCTAGCAATCAAAGGGGATGACGGGAATGAGATGTGGTGTATTTATTCCTTAAGGCAACGCCATTCCCTCCGTCACTTTTAAACTAAGCGCTATCAAAAACAGTAAAAAAGCTTGGAGTCAGTCTCGACCGCTTTCACTCTCAATCAATGCCAAATGTATTGCCCCCTAAAATTTTAATTGCTAATATCTCGAATACCCGCTTAAAGGAATTAAGCTAATTTCAAAAATCTAGACTTTCAAGGATGAAAAAATGTCTTACTGCAATTCAGATAACGGGCTACTCGGCCAATACATCGACAACAACATGTCATCGCTCAACCTGCCCATGCCATCTACCATTTTTGAAACAATAGGTTCAATGTCTGCCGTAGCGACCGCTATAGCAGAAGTTATTGAAATCAACGGAACCTCTGTTAGCCTATATCAATCCCTCAAAAAATTAATTCTGCCAAAAAAGCGCTTTCTGTATCTGCGGGCATTTCAGCCTCTTACTATTTAGGCGCTCTTATTGGCTCAATGGCCGTTGCAACGGGGAGATGCCTTTCTAACGGGGCAACTATTAGCGATGCACTATGGACTGCCCGCGAAATGGGAATATTCAGATCGTGACTGGAAACAGAATATATAAAACACCCTGAATTATTACGTTAAGGTCAAAATAATGCATACGCTCACTCAAAACCTACTATTTCTCCTTCTGGCATTAGTATGCGCTGGAACAGCACATTTTTATTTTTCTGTGGCGCAAGAATACGCATTTATCCCGCTCTATTTCTTACTTCTATGGAGAGTCATAAGCTTAATAAGACATAAAGTTAAAGCAAACAATGATTAATAATAATATGCGCCCTGTTCACCCTGGCGAAATTCTCAAAGAAGAATACCTTACCCCTCTAGGTATGAGCGTGAATGCACTAGCCACAGCTCTGCGTGTTCCCGCTACCCGAATTCATGCCATTGTAAAAAAAGAACGAGCAGTGACTGCCGATACAGCACTTAGACTAGCCAGGTACTTTGGTGGTGATGCGCAATCCTGGATTAATATTCAATCTGGCTATGATCTTAAAATTGCAGAATTGGAAAAAGGTAAAATAATTGAGCATGATATTACCCCCAGAGCAGCATAATAAACCTGGAGGCAGTCTCAACAGTATTTAAATCTTAACCCTCTGACAAATTACGAGTAAAGACCCACTCATCACCCTTAGACATCTCAGGGTTAAAGCAATACCCTTCAGAGTCAAAACCCTGCAAAGCATCTACATCTGTCAGTTTGTTTTTAATGATATAAGCAGACATTAAGCCCCTAGCTTTTTTGGCATAGAAGCTAATAATTTTATACTTATAACCTTTCCAGTCTTTAAATACAGGGGTGATTATCCGCGCATTTAAAGACTTAGCTTTCACCGCTTTAAAATACTCATTAGAAGCCAAGTTAATAAGCACACCATCACCTTTATCCAGCTCACTCTGTAACTTTTGAGTTAGTTGATCACCCCAGAACGTATAGAGATTTTCACCTCGGGCATTACCAAACTTAGTACCCATTTCAAGACGATAAGGCTGAATTAAATCAAGGGGTTTTAATACGCCATACAAACCAGACAAAATTTTCAAATGCTGCTGAGCAAACTCAAAATCATCTTCTGTGAATGTTTCAGCATCTAAGCCGGTATAAACATCCCCTTTAAAAGCTAACAGCGCCTGTTTTGCATTCTCTGGAGTAAAGGGTAACTGCCACGTTTGAAAGCGGTTTGCATTCAACTCACCCAACTTTGGGCTAATGCTCATTAAGCCTGACACTTCATGAGGCTCAAGTAACTTTAAGGCTTCAATCAGCTCACAGGAGTCATCTAAAAACTCAGGATTTGTAGATTGACTAGTAACGGGTTTAGATTCAAAGTCCAGCGTTTTAGCGGGAGAAATAACAGCAATCATGAGCGTCCTGTTTCGAGTTCAATTAACTAATAAGAGAGAAATATCTTCAGGTCCAAAAGGCCATCCAACTTCTTTATTGTTTTGCGGATTTTTTACCACAGGAATTCTAATGCCATATTGTTCCATTAAGACATCATCATCCGCAATGTCTATTTCATCTAGCGCACACACCTGCCCTTGCAAAGCCATTTGAATAACTTCGATTGCCTGCTCACATAAATGACACCCGACGGTGCTATACAGTATTAAATTGATCAATTAATCTCCGCCTATTCTGCCCTATTAACGATTGTTCATCTTTATTTATTAAAAAGATTCTAAATCAGTCTTGGTTCTGAAAACAACATCATTCATAATCGATTCCCTTCTTTCATTGAAATCTCGGATATAAAAATAAACTATGTGGTTTAAAAATATAATTGCTTACCGTTTCACCAAGCCTTTTACACTCTCTGAAGATGAACTTGAGAGCAAACTCGCAGAAAGCCCATTTACCCCTTGCGGCTCATCAGAAGTATCGCGTCAGGGCTGGGTTTCTCCACTAGGCAAACATGGTCAACAGTTAGTACATGTTACCAATGGTCACTGGATGATTTGTTTGAAGCGTGAAGATCGCTTGGTTCCATCGTCCGTCGTTAAAGAAGCCGTTGACGAAAAGGTATCTGAGATTGAAGAAACTCAGATGCGTAAAGTAACCAAGAAAGAAAAAGATGAACTAAAAGAACAAATCACACACGAATTACTCCCTAGAGCCTTCACGCGTTCTAAGCACACTTATTGTTACTTATCTCCTAAAGATGGCTTTCTAGTGGTTAATGCCTCTTCATCTAAGGCAGCAGAAGATATTACTAGTTACCTGCGCAAAACAATTAACTCTTTGCCTATTCGTATACCTACGGTTAACCAAGCCCCTGCTGCAGTTATGACTAGTTGGTTAGCAAAAGATGCACTTTTACCTACGGGTTTTGAAGCCGTAGCTGAGTGCGAACTACGTGACCCAGGTGAAGAAGGCGGCGTAGTACGCTGTAAAGGCGTTGAGCTCGACAGTGAAGAGATTAGCACCCACCTAGAAGCGGGCAAGCAAGTAGTTAAACTGGCAGTGACTTGGGAAGAGAATATTTCCTTCCTTTTAAATGAAGACCTGTCTATCAAGCGCCTTAAGTTTGGTGATGTAATGCAAGAGCAATTAGATGACTCTGGCGCAGAAGATGCGGCCAGTAAGTTTGATGCAAGCTTTGCTATTATGTCTATGGAATTTGCCAAGCTGCTTCCAGCGGTACTCGATGCCTTTGGTGGTGAAGATAAGTCTGCGATTATTGAAGAATAAGCCACTTATCATGTGACAAGAAAAGGCTTACATCACCTTTTCTTGTCACGATCAACGGCTTACCGTCACTTCAACTGTGATTTCTGCCACTCATCTACCGGTACATTAAGGGGCAATCGAAGCGCCATCACTTCTTCTTCTGGGTCCCACTTTGATTCAAACCCCAACTTTTCGGCTAGGCTAAGCATAGGTCTGTTATCAGGCAATACCGTGCCAATCATCTCTACCGTGCCTTTTGATTTACAATAAGCAATCATCTTATTCATTAAGGTATAACCCAAACGTTCACCTTTAAGATCATCCCCTACCATTACAGCAAATTCACACTGTAGGTTATCACTATCGGTCCAAACCCTAACGGTACCTAGTGTTTCGTCGCCTGATTCATCTTCTTTAGGCACCGTTGCAATAAACACCATTTCCCGGTCATAATCTATCTGGACCATTTGAACCAACTCTTCATGAGTATACGACTTGCGGTAATGGAAAAATCTAAACCGTATAGACTCTGGCGACTGCTTTAAATGGAAGGCAATGTGAGCAGGCTCATCTTCAGCCATAACCGGACGAAGCTCTACTCGCCGCTTAGATTTAGGCATTGTGATCCATTCACGATGCTGCTCTGGGTAGGGTTGAATAGATAGCTTAGCAGGCAAGCCTAAGTCTATCGCTACATCAACTGCAACCACGCCCTCTTTATTAAATAGCAAAGGCAGAATTTCCAAACCTTTTATTTCAGGAATATCCACTACAATTTGAGATAGCGTGATTAACGTTTCGCAAACGACTTTTATATCCTGAGCTGGGCGATAACTATACTCTTTAAGTAACTGGTACATGTAAGTCTGACTAAGAAGGTCCTTAGCTAGCACCATATTCAAAGGTGGCAATGCAATGCGTCGGTCAGACATTACATTTACGCTAGCACCCGCTGCGCCACAAACCACTAATGGACCAAGTTTTGGATCACGCGTAATACCAAGACTAAAACCTAAGCCACCAATGTGAAGATGTGAAAGGTGCACTGAATAACCAAGAAACCCACTATTTGGGAAGTGTTCTTTATACTGCTGAAATAACTGTTCACAAGAAGAGATAATAGTATCTTGTTCATTTAAACGGCGAACCGTAGTCTTGTAACGCCCTCGCCCGGTTTGTTCTTCAAGAAATGGATGGCTACTCTTTTCATGTAGCAAAGTGATGTTAATAGGGCCGCCCTGCTCATTGAAAACATCAATGACTTCTTCAATATCATCACAATACCAAGTTTCAACCGTTGGTACGCCATAATCTGCAATAATCTGTCTTGCTTCTTGGTTTGACAGGTGATTTCGGCCATTCTGTATTGCACTAAGTACGATACTTCGAGCATCGGAGCGGTCAACCGTATGATCACTATAAGAAGAAGGCGTCTCCTTCAATAGTCTCTGGCTACGCTGATGGTTAACTAAATGCATAAACGCTTTGATCGCTTTTTCAGGCGAGAAGAAAGTAGGAATTCCAGCCTCAAAAAACGCTTCTCTGGCATCAAGAACAGTACTTTGCCCTAACCAACAGGTAAACAGGTTAAGTCTTGTTTTTTTCGCTTGAGTTATCACTGAGTCTGCAATTTGCAGGCTATCTTCTGTTAAAGAAGGCGCGTACATCACCAGTACATTCGATACACCTTTATCTTTAGCTAAAATTTCAATAACTTTAGCGTAGGTTTCAGGTGTTGCATCATAGTTAAGGTCGATAGGGTTTTTACGTGTCCAGTAAGGAGGCATTAACTCTGCAATAGCATCAATTGTTTTATCTGTTAACTCTGCTAACTCTCCCCCCAAGTTCGCCAGTCTATCAACGGCTAATACATTTGGCCCCAAGCCATTACTCATTATGGCTAGGCTTTCTTTTTTAACAGGCTTCATTCTGGTGAGTGTTTCAAGTGCGTCAAACATTTCATCAGCACCGTTAACTCTTAATACACCTGCTCGCCTAAAAAACGCATCAAAAACAGCATCACCATTAGTAATACCATCAGCTAACGGCACCGGCTCCCACTGTGACTCAGGTACCCGACCACTTTTTATCCCGATGACAAGCTTCCCTCTTGATGCAGCCCTTACGGCAGATATAAATCTTGCCGGATTCGGAACCATTTCAATATGAAGCAAAATTGCTTTGGTATTTCTGTCTTGACCAAGGTAATCAATAAGATCATCAGGGTCGATATCCATGCTGTCGCCCAAGGTTAAGAAGTGAGAAAAGCCAACTCCACGACTAAAAGCCCAATCAATAACAGCACTAGCAATAGTGCCTGACTGCCCAATAAAGGCAATTTTACCTGGCAATGCTCCCATATGAAGATATGTGGCATTCACCTTATTTTTAGGTGACATAATACCAATGGTGTTAGGCCCTAGAATTCTTATCCCTGCTGCTTTAGCTGCATCACGAACGGAATACATCAGTGGCCGACCACTTTTACTATGAGTACGAGATAGGCCACCAGTGAGAATCATGGCGGTTTTAACACCCTGCTGCCCAAGCTTTTTAACGGTGCGTGGCACAGACTCAGGCGGCGTACAAACAATAGCCAAGTCAGGTGTGAATGGCATCTGACTTACTTTTCGGGTGCAAGGTATACCGTGAACATTATTGTACTCATTAGGGTTCACCACCAGCAGTTTTCCAGGGTAATCTGACGATAGGAGATTTCTTAAAACAATCCCCCCCAGATTCTGGGAACGCTCAGACGCACCTAAAATAACAATAGATTTGGGGTTAAATAAAGCATCAAGATGTCGAGTGCTCACTGTCCTCTCCTAGACAAATATAAATAATAGTGCCGATTTATAATACATACGGTATTAGTATAACGATACCCCTTATGCGTCTTTGATTACGGTCAACATAGGGTTTTTTAACAGTGTATACAATGAACATAACGTATATAATTTATAACAAATACCTAATAATAAATAGTGAAGCTTATATTATGAAAACGGCTTATATCAGTCATCATGACTGCACCCTTCACAACATGGGCCCTGAGCACCCAGAAAGCCCCGCACGGCTTATGGCTATTCTTGACCAACTACAAGATACACGGTTGAATCAAGAACTTGATTTTGTTCGAGCTGAGATGGTCAACCCTGATCATGTAAAGCGCGTCCATCCTGCGGCCTATGTTGAGCAGCTAGATTTAATGCAGCCCAAACAAGGCAACGTATACGCTGACCCCGACACCATTATAATGCCTGATACAATGCGAGCCGCTAAGCTGGCTGCAGGCGCTGCTATTCAAGCAGTAGATTCGGTTATGTCAGGGCAAAACAAGAATGCATTTTGTGCGACTCGCCCCCCTGGGCATCACGCTGAACGTAACAAAACAATGGGGTTCTGTTTCTACAATAATATTGCTGTTGCAGCCAAGCATGCAATGGATTTTCACGGTCTAGACCGAGTAGCTATTATTGATTTTGATGTTCACCAGGGAAACGGAACCGTCGACATTTTTCAAAATGATCCACGCGTACTCGTTTGTTCCAGTTTTCAGCACCCCTACTACCCCTACAGCCACTTCGAGATCCCACAATCGAACATTATTAATACACCGCTTGATGCACACACCCAAGGCTTAGGCTTCAGAAACAAAACTGAAAAAGCATGGCTAAATGAACTGCAAAAACACAAGCCTCAGCTTATTCTTATTTCAGCAGGGTTTGACGCCCATAAAGCAGACAAAATGTCTGATATTGAATTAGACGAAACAGACTACCGCTGGGTAACAGAAATGCTGATGGATGTAGCTAAGTATTATAGTAAAGATAGAATTGTGTCTATTCTTGAGGGAGGTTATAACTTGAAGGCGCTTGCTGAGAGTGTTGAACAACACTTAGAGGTATTAGCGGGAGTTTAGTGACTCGGGAACGACAAGTTATAAAAAAAACCGGACATTGTCCGGTTTTTTTAGGTGTAGAACGTAGAAAACGCAGTAATTTTAAAAATTACAACAAACGTCCTTTCTCGGCAGCTATTCTCAAACGTAATGCATTCAACTTAATAAAGCCTGCTGCATCTTTTTGATCATAAGCGCCTTCATCTTCTTCAAAGGTCGCGATTTTCTCATCAAACAACGAATCGTTTTCAGACATACGACCGACAACAATAACGTTGCCTTTGTATAATTTCAAACGCACCTTACCGTTAACATATTTCTGCGTATCATCAATTAAACCCTGAAGCGCTTCACGCTCTGGAGCCCACCAGAAACCATTATAAATAAGCTCTGCATATTTCGGCATTAAGCTATCTTTTAAATGAGCGACTTCACGATCAAGCGTAATTGACTCAATAGCACGGTGTGCCTTCATCATGATAGTGCCACCAGGTGTTTCATAACAACCACGTGATTTCATACCAACAAAACGGTTTTCAACGATATCTAAACGGCCTATACCGTTTGCTCCGCCTACTTCATTCAACTTCAATAAAATTTCATGAGGCTTTAAATGTTCGTCATCAATAGCAACGACATCACCATTTTCGTAAGTCAGCTCCATGTATGTTGCTACATCAGGCGCATCTTCAGGAGAAACGGTCCAGCGCCACATATCAGCTTCGGCTTCAACCCACGGATCTTCCAGAATATCGCCTTCATAAGAAATATGAAGCAAGTTAGCATCCATTGAATAAGGAGACTTACCTTTCTTCTTTTCTACCGCTATACCGCGTTCGTCACAGTAAGCTAATAATGACTCACGAGAATTAAGATCCCACTCTCTCCATGGAGCTATTACCTGAACACCTGGCTTTAATGCATAACCACCTAGCTCAAAGCGTACCTGATCATTACCTTTACCGGTTGCACCATGCGAAATAGCATCAGCATCAGTTTCATTAGCAATTTCAATCAAGCGACGAGCAATAAGCGGTCTTGCTATTGACGTTCCTAGAAGGTACTCACCTTCATAGATTGTATTAGCTCTAAACATCGGAAAAACATAATCACGTACAAACTCTTCACGAAGGTCTTCAATAAAGATCTGTTTAACACCTAAAGCTTCTGCTTTAGCGCGTGCAGGTTCTACTTCTTCGCCCTGCCCTAAATCTGCTGTAAATGTGACCACTTCACAGTTATAGGTTTCCATCAGCCATTTAACAATAACTGTTGTATCAAGGCCTCCGGAATAAGCCAGAACGACTTTATTAACCTTAGACATACCGATGCTCCAGATGAAAAAATTACAAAGGCGGGTATTTTACTTGCTGCGCGCGCTAAATCCCAGCACGATTTCAATAAAAATCATACCTAAGTGGTTTTAACGTCAATTTTCTCAGTTTTTAGGGACTTTCTAGGGAGAACTAGCCTTCAGGAGAGCTTGAGGTTTCTTTATTGGAGGCCACACGTTGTCCTCTTTCAAGGCGGACTGTGGTTCGTCTATTCTTTGCTTTATTACTTTTATTACTATTTTTCGCAACGGGGTACCGCTCTCCGTGATAACGTGTAGTAATCATATCTTCTGAAATACCATTTTTCATAAAGTATGAACGTACAACTTCAGCTCGATCTTTTGATAATCTTCGATTATATATTCTGCGCCCACTGCTATCAGTATGGCCATCGATAACAATTGAAGTAATTGTATTATCAGCTTTTAGATAAATAACAACATTCTCAAGCTGCTTTCTATCTTGCTCTGTCATCTCAGCTTTATCGACTTTAAATAGCACTTTAGTACGCTGAACCTGTTTGAAATTAACGGGCAATAATGCCGCCACACAACCTAAATAATCATTATAAAAATCAGGAAAATTAACAGAAGACACCCTCACACGCACAGAGTCATCGCTATACCATGCTTTTCGCGTAAAGGTAGGGGTCATGCCATCCATTAGACCTTCCATCATATTTCGGGCATTATTTCGCGCGACAACAATAGGCTGACTTGAATCAGAAACACGAACCAATCCTAGATCTTGAACACCATTACCTGGCCGCCACTGTGGAGCCTCAATAATTAAAGCCGCCTTGCCTGATTTCATTGGGTTGGCGTTAGCGTCTAGGTAGAACTTAAGTTTTTCACCCGCTTCATGATAGAAAACACCTTTACCGTAACGCGGTATAGGGTGCGTTAAACTGCATTCAAAAATAGAAGCAGATAAATACCACTGACTATTAGATAAGTTTGCAGAATATGTCTTTGCCCAAACACTTGTACAAGCAGTACTTATAGTAAGCAATACAGTCAGTGCTACCACTAGTCTTGCACCAGAAGTACAGAAATCAATAAGGCTACGCATTATGGACACCCTTTTTATTCGTTTTAATAATCTCACCCGTAAATGTACCTTCTATCTACAACTTACCTAGGTTAGCGTCCGCTTTGTAAAAAACTTTACCCTAATATCGCACACTGTCTGGTATACTTTGCGAAAATTTGTATCACTTTTGTAAGTGAGCAACGCGTTTAGTAAGTGAGGAAAGAAATAACCATGAATGAACTAATAATTACCCGTCCAGATGATTGGCACCTGCACCTTCGCGACAATGAATACCTCACTCAAACGGTTCCTGCCTCTTCACGCTACTTTGGCAGAGCTATCATCATGCCTAATTTGGTGCCCCCCGTGACCAATGTAGATGAGGCTATTGCTTACAAAAACAGAATTCAGGCAGCAATACCCACATCAAGCCAATTTAAACCCTTAATGACGCTCTACCTAACCGATAAAACAAGCCCTGCAGATATTCAAAATGCAGTAAATAGCGGAGAAATAGTCGCCTGCAAACTTTACCCTGCAGGGGCAACTACAAACTCTGATTCAGGCGTTACTAGCATTAGTAAAATAACACCTACTCTAGAGAAAATGGCTGAGCTTGGTTTGCCTTTGCTCATTCACGGTGAAGTCACCACGGATGACATTGATATATTCGACCGAGAAAAGATATTTATTGATAATACGCTAGCACCACTCATTGCAAACATCCCCTCGCTTAAGGTCGTGCTAGAGCACATAACCACCAAGCAGGCCGCCCAGTTTGTAACAGACGCACCTGATCGCGTAGCAGCCACCATTACACCTCATCACTTACTTTATAATCGCAATCATATGTTAGTGGGTGGAATTAGGCCTCACTTGTATTGTCTGCCAATTTTAAAACGCAATGAGCACCAGGTAGCACTTCAGCAGGCTGCGATTAGTGGTAGCCATAAGTTTTTCTTAGGCACTGATTCTGCACCTCATGCCCAAAATAAAAAAGAAGCAGCTTGTGGCTGTGCAGGGTGCTACTCTGCTTTTGCAGCAATCGAGCTCTATGCAGAAGTCTTTGAACAGCTTAACGCACTAGACAAACTTGAAGGTTTTGCTAGCCACTTTGGCCCTGATTTTTATGGGCTTCCAAGAAATAGTGATACGATTACACTAATAAAGTCTGAATGGCAGGCACCTGACGCTCTACTATTTGGTGATACTGAAGTCATTCCACTAAGAGCAGGAACATCACTTGGCTGGAAGGTCGCTTAGTCGCAATAAGTCAGAAGCAGCTAAACTGAACCTCACAACATATTAACAGATAAGAAAATAAAGGATTCTCCGTGCCAAATTATTCAAACGATGACGACCTAGACAATAAGAATCCTATGTCTTATCGATTCCGTGGATTTTTACCTGTCGTAATTGACGTAGAAACCGCAGGTTTTAATTCCAAAACAGATGCATTACTTGAAATTGCCGCGGTGATAACGGGCATGGATAAAAAGGGCAACCTCTACGCCAAAGAAACCATTAGCTGTAATGTAGAGCCTTTTAAAGGGGCTAACTTAGAAAAGTCAGCGCTAGACTTTACCGGCATAGACCCCACCTGCCCTCTCAGAAATGCAAAAACTGAACTCGTTGCATTAGAACGCATATTTAAAGCGGTAAGACACGAGATTAAAGAACAAGATTGTACTCGCGCCGTTTTAGTTGGGCATAACGCGACCTTTGATCATAGTTTTGTTTTTGCTGCAGCTGAAAGAGCTGAAATAAAGCGAAACCCTTTTCACCCTTTTTCTACCTTTGACACAGTAACGCTAGCGGGTCTAGCTTATGGTCAAACAGTACTTGCAAAAGCATGTGCCGTTGCAGGGATAGAATTTAACGGTAAAGCGGCTCATAGCGCTCGCTATGATACAGAGAAGACAGCAGAACTGTTCTGTAAAATTGTTAATCGTTATCGTGAGACGGGAGCATGGCCTTGCTAATTTCTTAGCACGCCACAAAAAAGCCCCGCTGATCATTCAATCATCGGGGCTTTTTTTGTGTCTTTAAAAACTATAGTTTTAGCGACTATAGTTTTTAGCAACTACAAATTATCTGCACTTTCAGTTAAGTACTTTGCAACACCTTCTGGCGATGCGTCCATACCTTTATCACCTTTAGACCAACCAGCTGGGCAAACTTCGCCGTGCTCTTCATGGAACTGAAGGGCGTCAACTAAACGGATCAACTCGTCCATGTTACGACCTAATGGTAGGTCATTAACAATTTGTGAACGCACATTGCCTTCTAAATCGATTAGGAATGCTCCACGGAACGCAACACCACCTTCAGACTCAACATCGTATGCTTTACAGATGTCATGGTTCATATCTGCAGCTAGTGTGTATTTAACTTGGCCAATACCACCTTCGTTTACTGGTGTATTTCTCCATGCATTGTGTGTGAAGTGTGAATCAATAGAAACACCAATTACTTCAACATTACGCTCTTTAAATGCATCAATACGGTGATCAAGTGCGATCAACTCAGATGGACATACAAAAGTGAAGTCTAATGGGTAGAAGAAGATTAGACCGTACTTGCCTTTTATCGCTTCACTTAATGTAAGCTCATCAACAATTTGTCCATCAGCCAATACAGCAGGAACAGTGAAGTCAGGCGCTTTCTTACCAACGAGTACGCTCATTGTTTATATCTCCAGATAATGTGTGGTTTTTAGTGTGTTTATTTGGTGCTTAGAAAAATAGACTACAAACAGATGAACTTCAAATAAAACCTAAAGCTTATACGTTTAAAGTTAAATAATGCATGTGGCCTTAATATAAAACATAGCGCACCGAGAAAACATAGTACACCGAGCCTTAGTAATAGCCCAAGCCTTATGTCATTGGATTAATTTATCACATTGATAGTTTAATGCTATTAATAATAAGTAATAAATAGATATTGCTTATTTTATAAGCATCTCAAGCTTGAAGGGGAAGACTGACTCCCCCCCCCTCAAAAACTCAAACACACTAGAACATGTGCTGACCGCCGTTAGCAGAGATGTTTGAACCGGTAATAAACCCGGCATCGTCCGCGGCTAAAAAGGACACAACTCGTGCAATTTCTTCAGGCTGACCAAAACGCCCGATAGGGATTTGAGCTTCTATTTTGTCTCGCACTGTTTCTTCTATTGCCATAATCATGCTGGTAGCAATATACCCTGGAGATATAGTGTTTACGGTAATACCTTTACGTGCAACCTCTTGAGCAAGGGCTTTAGTAAAACCGTGCATACCCGCTTTAGCAGCAGAATAGTTAACTTGTCCAAATTGCCCTTTCTGAGCATTGATAGACGATATATTAATTACTCGACCAAACTTTCTTGAAATCATACCGTCAAGAAACTGCTTCGTAACATTAAAGACACTACCAAGATTTGTTTGCAGCACTGAATCCCATTGCCCAACTTCCATCTTTTTCATTACGGAGTCACGTGTAATACCGGCATTATTTACAATAACATCAACATCACCTACACGTTGAGCAATATCGGTTGCGGCTTCTACGCAAGAATCAAAATCACCGACATTAACGCAAACCAACTCCATGTCATGCCCCAGCTCTTTTTGCTCTGCAAGCCACTGCTCAGCTTGCTCCTTCTTAGCAGGACGACTATAAGTAGCTATAACTTTCATTCCATCACTTGCTAGTCTCTGACAAATAGAAGTTCCGATTCCACCTGTGCCACCTGTAACCAAGGCAATTTTTTTATCATTATTATCCATTTTATTCTCCTTAATAAACGTTCTATTTACTTACCCTATTCAGAATCTACCTACTGATAAATCCCCATTCCTTATCTATTTTTATAACAAGAAGTAAGGTATTGTGAACTGATCAAAATCAACAAATTATAGGTATGTTGATCATATTTAATTCTATTAATTCACATAATATATTGTTTAGTTATTTAGATACTCTCAGGGTATTTATTACCAATAATTTATCAAACAATCGGTGCTAATTCGGTCCTTACTTGCCATAATAGCGCCAAATACCCCTTTGATTCTTTAAACTAGTTCCGAGATAACATTTATGGCTACCAAACAAGACCAGCGCTACAATAAAATTGCAAAAGCATGTTTAAAGGCGCTCAATCAAGCGGCAAGCAACCCATCTGATAAAGAGAAGAGCATACAGGCGGTTTATGACGCTATTGATACCGCATTTAATAAAGAGTCAGCAGTTCTTCAACGAGAGCTTCAGATGGCAACCAAGGCGTTGACAGAAATAAAAAACAGTACTATTAATCTTCATGATGCACACAAAATTGCAACAGACACGTTAGAAAACTTAAGCACCGTAACAACCGAAAAAAACCTCCACTAGTAAGCAGCTACGATTAAAAGCCTTCCGACACAATGAGATTACAGATGACGATAAAAACAAAAAACTGTGGCTTAATTTATTTTGTATTTGTAGCACTAACGTTTAACAACGCTTTTGCTGCTAATACAACCCTGAACTCAAATATTGTTCAGAGCCCAAATGATGACCGTCAATACAAATCAGTCACCCTACCGAACAAGCTTGAAGTTTTACTCATCTCCGATGTAAATACAGATAAAGCGGCAGCAGCATTAGATGTTAAAGTAGGTAGCGGATCAGATCCTGAAGATTACGAAGGCTTAGCTCATTTTCTAGAACACATGCTTTTTCTGGGAACAGAAAAGTACCCTAAAGCAGGAAGCTACCAAGCATTTATAAATAAACAAGGAGGTAGCCATAATGCATATACTTCCTTTGATAATACGAATTATTTTTTCGATGTAAACGCAAATGCCCTAGAGCCAGCCCTTGATCGTTTTTCTCAACAATTTATTGCGCCTACCTTTACTGCAAAATATGTTGAACGTGAAAAAAATGCGGTGCACTCAGAATATTCTGCAAAACTTAAAGATGACTCAAGACTTTATTTCTCAGCTTTTAAAGCAACCATTAACCCTGAAAACCCCTATCATAATTTTTCAGTTGGAAATTTAACAACCCTTTCAGACCGAAATGGAAAAACAACTCGTGATGTATTAATTGAGTTTTACACTAAACACTACTCTGCAAATCAAATGAAGCTTGTTGTGCTTGGCCGTGAATCGATCCCTCAACTAGAAAAATGGGTAACGAATAAGTTCTCCAAGGTACCTAACAACAATGCTATAACGCCTGAATTTAAAGCTCCACTATTCATTAAGGGCACCCTTCCCTCGCTGCTTAAAATGGAGCCTGCAATGGATAAGCGATCCCTCTCTTTAGTCTTTCCGATACCATCGACTAAAAGCTATTATCGAGACAAGCCTTTTCATTATTTAGCAAACCTTATTGGACACGAAGGCAAAGGCAGCCTTTTTTCATCCTTAAAGGGTGAAGGACTAGTAGAAAGTCTATCAGCAGGTACGGGCATTGATACCGGAACGGAAGCGACGTTTAATTTATCCTACCGACTGACTAAAAAGGGACTTAAAAACTGGGAAGCAGTAATAGAAAGAACATTCAGCTACTTGAACCTTGTTAAAGAAAAAGGGATTAACCCGCTTTACTTTAACGAACAAAAGAAAATGCTGGAATTAGCTTTTGAATTTAAAGAAAAAAGCGAAGCTATTCATTATGTAAGCAGCCTTTCCTCTGTATTACAGGAAGTAGATACCAAAGATGCCTTACAAGCCAACTATCTTATGGAATCCTTTGAACCTGAAACATATAAAGCGTTACTTCAGTTTTTAAACCCTAACAATGTGCAAATTTCCCTAATGGCCAAAGGCCTAAAAACTGAACTAAAGACCAAAAGGTATGAAGCACCCTATTCCTATTCAAAAATTTCAGATACTCTTATTGAGACGCTCTCTAAGCCAACTATATCTAAAGAACTTTACCTCCCAGAGCCCAATGATTTTATTCCTGAAGATATAGCTATGCTAAATCAAGCCACAATGAAATCACCCGAAAACCTACATCAATCTGAAGGGTTTTCATTATGGCATTTATACGACACGAGCTTCGGCACACCTAAATCAACACTTTCAATCAATCTTAGATCCCCTATCGCAAACGATTCACCGAAGCATGCAATATTAACGTCGATTTTTACGTCAATGATTCAAGATGAATTAAATGAGTTTACCTATCCAGCTTATTTAGCTGGTTTGAATTATGACCTCTACAGTCATATTCGTGGAATATCTATTAAAGTTGGCGGCTATAGTGAAAAACAAAATATATTATTGGCCAAAATTTTAAAGACCACTAAAACATTATCACTGAAGCAAGAGCGCTTTGATATTTACAAAGAACAAATGACTAGAGCACTAGAAAATTCTGCGAAGAGCAAACCTTACAATCAAACCATTAGTGAAGTCCGGAAACTTATTTTGAGACCTCAATGGACTGAAAAAGAAAAGCTCTCTATCATTGCAGATATATCAATGAGCGACCTAAACACCTTCAGACAAAAATTATTGACTGAACTAGATATTGTCATATTATCTGCAGGCAATATTAGCCGAGCAAGCTCGCTGAACCTCGCTAATATTATTCAATCATGGATGCTAAGCGGTAATACAAAAACAACTAAAGTGAAACGCGGTGAAGTAGCAAACTTACCTTTAGATAAGTCATACAGTCAATCATTAGATATAGATCACCCAGATACTGGCTATACGCTTTACCTTCAAGGTGCTGATAAAAGTTATCAGGAACAGGCTAAGTTTCTATTATTTTCTCAGGTAGTATCTTCGCCTTACTATGAAAAAATTCGTACTGAAAACCAGCTCGGCTACATTGTTTTTGCTACTAACTTTAGTCTATTTGAAGTTCCGGGGGTTGCTTTTATTGTCCAGTCTCACGTTGCTGGAGTGCGTCAGCTTGAAACAGAGACACAAGAATTTTTGAATGACTATGAACAGACATTAAAAGACATGCCTGTTAAGGAATTCAATCAACATAAAGAAGCTTTACTATCTAAGTTATTCGAAAAAGAAAACACGTTATCAGCAAAAAGTGGACGCTACTGGAGAGAGATCGATAGAGAAAATTATGCATTTAATACACGAGAAATGCTTGCAGATGAAATCAACAAATTAACAACTGAAAAATTTCTTACTTTTTATCATGCATTAACACATGCTAAAGGCCAAAAACTACTCACCTTTAGTCAGGGAAAAAATAGTGCTGATGAATCATCCACTGAAGCTGACGACCCACTAAAGGCATATAACACATTAGAAGAAGGTAAGCTTTGGCCATTAACGACCCCATTCAATTAAGTAGAATATGCCTTTAAATATAAGGAATAATGGACTCACCGTAATATTTTAAATCTTCAATTATTGAAAGTTTGTTAACTGGGGTACTGGCATCATTTGCCAGTGCCGCTAGGTTGTCAAAGTATTGCTGAAATGAAATACTACTCAGGTTAACATCCGTCAACCTTTGATACCGATAACGCTCCCAGCGCTCCTGCTCTTCACTCGTTAAGGTTTCCCTGTAATTACGTGCTTTATACCTAAAAAGCATTTCAGGAAGCCTAGCGTCATCAAAAAGAAACTCTTCTTCGGCTAACTCTATAACAGAAGCAGAACGAACACGATCCATTGTTTTCTTATCACTGGCAGAGAAGAACCCTCCACTGTAAATCATTAAATCAGGGTCAGTCTTTGCTTCAAAATCTGAATCTGAGAAAACATCAGTTATCTTTTGGCTTAGCCCTTCTATCGCACGTAATTGTTTTAAGTTCTCTCTAAGCTCATCACCATTTAACTTAAAGCTTGCTAAGCGCTCTGTAGAAAGAGACTTCAACATCGCCGCAGGGACTAATACAGGGCACTTGTTAATATGAATGGCTTTGAGTGGTATTCGAGAAGTACCTAGAGGTAAATCAGACGCTGCAATAAAGACTCGGTCCTTTATACCCTGAGTGCTTAAATTTTTTAATTCTAAAGGAGAGGTACGTAAGTCATACACGATAACCGCGTTACTATTGGTAGGATGAGCGGCAATTGGTACAACCAATGCGCAACAACCTAAAGAGGCTGGAAAGCGGGATGACACATGAAAAACAGGCTTCATCGCCTGGATATCAAGCAGCGGGCCTATTTTCTGCTTGGTTCGATGAGTAAAAACATAATCATATAACTTTGGCTGTTTTTCTTTAATCAGCTTAGCAATAGCAATGGTGGCATACACGTCACTAATTGCATCATGTGCTGCCTCATGACTGATCCCGTTGGCCTTAGTCAGTTCTTCAAGTCGAAAACTAGGTGAGCCGTCTTCTTTTTTTGGCCAATTAATTCCTTCTGGTCTTAATGCATAAGTAAGCCTAACCATATCAATAACATCCCAACGAGAGTTTCCATTCTGCCACTCTCTAGCATAGGGGTCATAGAAATTACGGTACAGGGTATTTCTAGTCACTTCATCATCAAAACGAATACTGTTATAACCTGCAACACAGGTGCCAGACTGAATCATTTCATCATGGATTTGTTTAATAAACTCTGCTTCAGAAACGCCATTTTCATTAGCGATCTGAGGCGTTATACCGGTGATAAAACAGGCTTCCGGTACTGGCAGCATATCATCAGATGGTTTGCAATAAAGTGTAACTGGCTCGCCTATGATATTAAGCTCATTATCGGTTCGAATACCTGCAAACTGACAAGGTCGGTCTCGCTGAGGGTCAGCTCCAAAAGTTTCATAGTCATGCCAGAATATCGTTTGCACAGGTATTAATCCCTAAAAACATAATTTTAAATAAAGTCGAATAATACAGTAGCTAGAAGGCTATTTACAGACATGAAAAATATAGACAATCATCAGACATAAAAAAACCCGGTAGAAACCAGGTTTTATATTTAGAATGAATAATGATTAAAACAGCCCAACCCCACGATCAATATACTCGGTTCGAACTCGCTCTGTACCATAAACACCGCCATTAAGGTCTATAGCAGAGGCATCAATTAGCATTGATGTTGGCAAGTTAATGAATGCTCCCGCACCTGCAGTGATACTACCATTCGAGGTAGCCCAAGAAACATCTTCTTTCTGTATAGAAATGAAGAAATCTTGTGTCATTTCAGTTCCACCACTGGCATTTCTTTCACCAATATCAAGTGTTTTAAATTGTGCAATATCATAACAATAAGTTTGAACAGTGCATCCCGCGGCTGTATTACCCGTTAGCGAAGCATCTACACCCACATGTGTTGAGCGAGTACTATCTGATAAGCCATCGTCACCCAATAAAGTTGTTTTGTAAGTTTGACCCAAGTGATCCAGAGCATCCATTTCGACATTACCTGAAAGGCTAGCAAAATCACCTGATAACTGACCACGAGCTTCATTGAACCCTATACGAAACCCAACCAACTCGCCGGCTCCGTTGTTAGTCATTTCGAAATAAGGATCATTAGCAATGAATGGAATAATGTCTCCGACAGCATAACTACTACCATCTAATTGAATTTGGGTAGCGTCAGTAGATATGCTACCAAAAGACAGTTGTTGAATATTAATGTCAGAAGTAAGCGTATCAGTCGTGCTGTAATTACCGAATTCAAAATCATCAATATTAGCTTGAAATTCAGTATTAAGCCCCATAGTAAATCGAGTAGTAGATGGGTCAGCCGCAGTGGCACCTTCAGTCGTATCAAAAGCAATCATTGCCTGTCCGACATGTTCGCTAAGCTCATTATCCCCCATAGGCTTCAATTCAGCATTCGCTACAGATACGAATGCACTTATAGCAATAGCTGCTATAGAAGCAAAAGGAGATAGCTTATTGTTAATAGCTACCTTGCTCATTTTATGTCTCTGAAGTTGATAAGTGTTCGGCTTTATTATTTAGCTCTTATACTTATTTTTATTCTTACGCTTGCATTTACGTTCTTACTATTATTTTTATTGTTTTTCTTCTTTTTATTACTTTTTGTAACTGAAGCGAACTATACAATGAACAGTTGTAAGCTAATGTGATATTTATCACACAGATTAATTAATCTACGATACTTATTGAAGAATCATAGATTAATCATACTTTTCTTATATATCATGAGGTTAGAGTAGTTATTCTATACAATTGTACCACTTTGAATACTGGTACTTAAGTACAACTAGCTAACACTTGTAAACAATAGAAAGGTACAAAAGATTACACGCCCCAGGTTAGTGCGCCGAATATGACAATTTGTCTACTTTTTAATAATGCCGGCGTACTGAAATATGTATACACGACGAAGTCAGAGTCCGTTGCCTTCGGGCATGGCGGTTCAAGTCCGCCCACAGCGGCTACTTATTTAAAGATCTAAGCCCTATAAGGATATATTTCACTTTCCTCCAGACAATAAAAAACCCCGTCAGGATAACCTAACGGGGTTTCGTATTTAGATGCCTGACGATGACCTACTCTCACATGGGGATACCCCACACTACCATTGGCG
>JADGDV010000017.1 GCA_016744695.1 Hahellaceae bacterium | reverse complement strand
TAGATCTGTTACCGCTCGACTTGCATGTGTTAGGCCTGCCGCCAGCGTTCAATCTGAGCCATGATCAAACTCTTCAGTTTAATCTTTTAAGTCTATTACTAAGTAATAAGACTAAGTCTTGCTCAAGTTAAAACGTATAAAAATCACATCGAAATGAATTTTCATGTGTCACTAACTTGATATTCTTTAACAGATTATCTCAGTCAGCGCTCACACGAATTGCTTGGTTAAATTTTTAAAGAACCGGCTAAGCTGCTTGCTCAACCGAGGCGCGTATTCTACACAACCTCATTTTTCTGTCAACCACTTTATTAGCCGACTTAAGTAATTAAAAAAGTGTTAGTAAAAAATAACTTTATTTCAACCACTTATCCTCTTATTAATCCGCCGTGTTGTTGGCGTCTCCTTCTGAGGAGGTGCGCATTATATAGAGTTTAGACTCGCCGTCAACAGAGTTTTACAAGAAAAACTGTTTTTAATTATTACCTCAAACCTACACTCAACCAACGGCCAATCTTTATTGCCAGCATACCCGCCTCTTTACCGGAAAGCAGCCTAGCAGGAACCTCACTCAACCCAACTCGATTATGTGCAAAATCACCAATCAAAGCATCAAGCCCATCCAACCCAGCATCAAACAACTCACGACATGAAAACATTAGCCCGCTATTTATATCTTCCTGAGTTAAAAGCAATTCTTGAAGCACAACAATCCTTTCCTGCATCTTACGCAGAGTACGCACCGAGCACCTCCTCCCCGCTAGATCGAACAAATACAGCCAGTATGACAAATTCCGCCCCACCAACCCCTCAACATATAATTTATAATCATCCTCACAATTAAGCTCATGGGAGAATTCGTCTTCAGCAGTCGCTACACCAAGACGATAACCTTGCTCGGCCTTACTAACATCGCTAAGCATAACAGGTAAAATACCAGCAATAATTTCAGCCACCTCAAATAGGTGCCCAACCTCACCCTCAATAATTTCAAGCTCAATCTCATTTAATGGAGCCCGCTTTTCTCCAGCAGCTATATACCCACAATCAACTGCAAGCTCAATTTTTGTGGCTCCGCACTCAATTATTGCACTTGTGCGCTTGAAGTTTGTTTCAAAAAAAGGAATTAAGGTATTAGCAGAAACCCCCTCTGGCCAAACAGCACTAATGAGAAGCGCCGAGTCTAATTTATTATCCGGGACAGGCCACTCCCACTCACCCCGCCTATGAAGGCCAGCCACACTATCACCCTTAGTTTTAAGAGTCTGAATAAACAAACCATCTTTTTGCCTAATACGAAGTGCGACACAACTTTTATTAAGTGACATTTCAGGCGTATCAAAATAAGTGTTAACCAACCACGTCTCTTTAACGTCTACCGCGTTCAATTTTTCAAGTAGCTCTGGCATTGCCGCCTCAATATCTGCAGGCAGAGTTACCATTTTTAATTCAATTTCTTTAGTCATAGAAAACCCACAAAAACAAACCCAACACCTCATTTATGCTATATATCTCATATTTGAGATCTTTATACCGCCAACTTACCCTAAGACATCATGACAATACTTTTTCTAGCATGACCACGATATAATACACGCATAAACCCCTATCAACCCGCACCTAATACACACATGGATTGATCCACCTATGAAACAAGCAACTCCAACGGCGTTAATTTTAACCATTACATTTATGCTGCTAACCTTTGGAATAACCGCCCACGCACAAGACCTCACATTAAAACAAGCAGCAGAGGTTGCGGACCGTAGTGACAGCGTAAGCGAAAACTCTGCCCACTTAGACAATAAAGAAACCCCACTATCAACAATGCTAGCCTTAAGAAAAGCCTACAGGGCCGACGACCTTGAACAGGCCGCCACTTATTTAGATCTTCGCTATTTAACAAATGATACAGCCAATATACCAGCCGAAGAATTATTACGAAAATTAGTAATCGTATGGTCTCGAAATCACATACTGGATTTATCCACACTCAGCGACGAACCTGAAGGCCATTCTGACGACGGACTTCCAGGCTACCGCGATCTAATTGGAACATTCAAACTTAAATCAGGCCCTATGCCTATTTATATTCAGAGAATTCCCGACAAGACAGGAAACAAGGTTTGGAAAATATCCAACTCAAGTGTAGATCAAATCCCCGCACTTTGGAAAGAACTAGGCTACCACCCTCTTGCTGAATCATTATCAAACTATCTACCCTCGTTCGAACTTTTTAATATGGAAAACTGGCAATTTGTCAGCTTCTTAATCATTCTTACAGCGGCCTGGTATATTACTGCGCTTATCCGCTGGGCCTTACTAAGGTTCGCCACCCTATCAAACACTTACAAAGAAACAATACAACGCTTTATTAAAATACCACTCCGCATGTTTCTTTATTTTATTTTAGTACAGTGGGCAATAAGCTTTTTAGGCTTATCCCTTAGTGCGCGAGTATGGATTGAAAGCGGCACATTAAGCTACCTTGCCTCCATATTCCTATTCCCCGGCATCATTGGGCTAGGATTCTCGATATACACTCAAAAAACCAACAAAAACAAGCACTCCGTTGCTATTTTCAAACCACTAGTATTTACCTTTAAAATCGTAACAATCGTAATTATTGCCCTAAACTGGCTGCAAGATGCGGGATTCGACATCACAACCGTCCTTACAGGATTAGGCATAGGGAGTTTGGCTGTAGCACTTGCCGCCCAAAAAACCCTGGAAAACGTATTTGGCGCATTTACATTATTTATTGCCAGACCAATCCAGCTTGGTGATTTTTGTGAATTCGGCGATATTTCAGGCACGGTCGAAGAGATTGGTTTACGCTCAACTCGCATTCGAAAGCTTAACCGCTCTGTCGTACACATCCCCAACTCCGTATTCGCTTCAAACAACCTAACAAACTACGCTGAAATAGATCGCAGGCACTACAAAAGAGAACTTAGACTAAGGCTTGATTCAAGCCCCGATCAAATTCGAGTACTCTTAATCGCCCTAAGAAAATTAATACTTTCTCACCCGAAAACACTGGATGCTGAATCACGAGTCAGGTTCGAAAAAATTGAAAGGGATGCATTTCTAATTGTGATGAACGCATACGTCGGCACAAAATCCATCGTCGAATTTAAAGCCGTAGAAGAAGACCTTAACCTAAGGGCATTAGAAATAGTTATTGAAAACGGCATTGAGCTAGCAATTCCCGAGCAGCATTTGTTCTTATCTCGCCACAAACCCAAAAGCAGTGATTTTTCTGCCGCAGCCAAGGCGTCCATTGATAATTTAAGCGAACACAACCAGCTCCCATTCCCCAACTTTCAAGAAGATGAAATTGCTGAATTTATTAACACATTACCATACCCCCCTGAAGGCGCGCCTAAAATAAAATAGCGCAAACATTTCCTTCCTTGCACAAAAAAGCCGACCATCAAAAAAGGTCGGCTTTTGCTGTTTTACTTTATTCTAATTAACTAATTAGAATAAGTACGTTGCACCCAACGCTAATGCAGTTGTATCAACATCAGAAGAACCTGTAACACCAGAATCAGTATTTACAAAATAAGCCTCTGTGTAAACATACATGTGGTCAGATAGGTTATGAAGTGCCTGCAAAGCAATACCACTAGATTCTGCATCATCAGAATCACTTTCCTTAACTACATAACCAGCAGCGAAGGTATTAGCACCCATAGAGTAAGCGCCCATCAAACCATATGAATCTTCTACATCAGAACGAGTGTGGTATTCACCCGTGATAGAGAAGTCACCCATTTCGTACGCAGCAAGTAAACCATAAGAATTGCTGTTATTAGGAGAAGTTCCGTCACCTTTTTTGTATGCACGATCGCCATCATTCGAATCCATTGCTAACGCAACAGTCAATGCATCCAAGCTATAAGTCAAAGAGATCTGGTAAGGATAAGACTTTTCAGCTTTTTCAGCGTCACCATTAATCTGAACAGCCACACCCACTTCAAGGCCAGCCATCGCAGGAGAAGTATACTGAATTAAGTCACCCTCACCTGTATCATAATCCGCAGCACCAAGAGAACCATCACCAAGCTCCCAGTAATTAGAGATTACGTCTGTTGCACGCTCATACGTTGAGTCATCAGAACCAACCCACGCTTTACCGAAATCACCCTTAACACCAATATAAGCTTCGTCAAATGAGTCCAGACCACCATTATCATATTTGTCGTCTGCATCAAACTCAAGCTCAACCTTTACAAAGCCTGTTAGTCCAGGTGAAATTTCATGGCTATGCTTAAAACCAATAGTAGAGCCGTTATCCACTAGAGCAGAACTGCTTCCACCTGGGTCTTCATCGCCATACACCCAAGCTAGCTGCACATTACCGTAAACAGTAGGCATTGAATCTAACTTTGCAGCCAATTCAGATGCAGCATCCATAGCGAAAGTAGGTGTAGATAGTGCTGCGGCAGCAACAGCTGAAGCAATTAGGGTCTTTTTCATTTCGTCTTCCTTTTGTTTATTAATTATTTCAACTTCATTTTTCTTGATGAAAATTTGAAGATTGATTGGTTAAACCGTTTTGTTAAAAATCTCTTAATTATTCTTAATGAACATTTATGCTGTCCATTTGTAATAAAAAGATATGTCATTTTCATGACAGAATGCAAATTTTCTTATAAATTCTTCGTTTTACCCGAACTATTTTAAAAAAATAACATCCTGCTATTATTTTTAGCACTTACATAAAGCATTAAAATTTAATCCCTTAAATAAAAACTAACATATTTCAGATAAACAGTAAGTTACACTTTAGTCTTAATGTTTATAATCATATTTATTATGTAATACATGATTAACATTTTTGCAAATTAACACACTATATTTTTTAAATTTTTTTGTAACTAAATAACTGCAAATAACAATCATTACCATTGTAATCTTTTTAATTTCAGTATGTTAGTAACTCTTTCTACTAAAAAACCTAAACCTCCAGCATAAAAGTCACAGGACCATCATTTATTAAAGATACCTTCATGTCAGCACCATAAACTCCCTGCTCCATCTTACAAAGCAAGTACCGTGCCTGTTCAGTAAAATAATTATAAAGCAACAAACCATTTTCTGGCGACGCCCCTTTAGAAAACCCCGGACGGAGGCCTTTTTTCGTATCGGCCACTAAAGTAAACTGAGAAACAACAAGAAGCGCACCATCTACATCCTTTAGACTTAAATTCATCCTCCCTGACTCATCATCGAATATGCGATAGGAGAGTACTTTTTTAAGCAGGCGATCTGCAGACTGCCTTGTGTCGTCTTTTTCAACGCCCAGCAACAGCAGAATCCCTCGATCAATTTGACCCACAACACTTCCATCAACCTTAACGGAAGCCTCTGACACCCTTTGAATTAATCCCTTCACAAAATCTCTCGCTTAAGCGCCCATCTAACCAGCACGCATTGCCACAAAGTTTTTGGTATAAAAAGTATTAAATTATAATAATCATAAAAATTAGAATATGCAGCCTAATATATTGATAAAGTACACTTCATTAGGCCCTTTGAGGCTCAAATCGGTCTAACAACTCGCTTACCGAGTGAATTAAAGCATCAACAATAGCAGGCTCTGCAATTGAATGACCCGCATCCCTAATTATATGAATTTCAGAGCCTTCCCATGCTTTCTGCAATTCTAACGCACCATCTAAGGGCGAAATCATATCATAACGGCCATGCACCAATACCCCAGGAACAGCAGACAACTTTTCCATCCCACTTAAAATCTCATTTTGAGTCAAAAAGCCTCTATTAGAAAAATAGTGGCACTGCAATCTAGCTAATGCAATCGCTATATGCGGGCTCAAATAATGATCAACAACCGACTGATTCGGATGCAGTGTCGAGCAACGAGCCACCCAGGCAGCCCATAATTTTGCAGACTGCATCTGCACTAATTCATTGTCACTATTCAGCCTCTCTGCATACGAAGCCAATACATTTTCACGCTCCTCTACACCAAGAAGAGACACAAACTCACTCCAGCCATCTGGAAAGATGCGATTACAACCATCTTTAAACAGCCATTCAGCCTCTCGCTCACCTGTAAGCATAACCCCCTGCAAAAGAAGGCCTAACACAGACTTCGTATGAAGCTGAGCATAACGCAAACCAAGCACGCCTCCCCAGCCGTAGCCAAAGACCATCCAGCACTCAACCCCTAACTTCTGACGCACAACCTCAATATCAGAAACTAGCAAATCAGTATTGTTTTCGACGGTACGTGCAAGCGGCTGAGATCTACCTGCACCACGCTGATCAATCATAATAATTCTAAATCGCTCAGCATCAAAAAAACGCCGCAAATAACGACCGCAACCCAAGCCAGGTCCGCCATGCAGAACAACAACAGGTACCCCTTCCCTATTACCACTCTCTTCTACATAAATTTCATGAATATCTGACACAGGAAAACGGTAAGATTCATTAGGCTCTATATCAGGAAACAAGGTCAGCATAAGAGATTAGCCACTTTTTATGAGTTATATTTAAAGTGTAATCTAGACATAGAGTTTCTTAAAGGAAACACAAAAAAAAGGCAACACCCTTTCAGGTGCTGCCTTTTTTCTGTTGCTGAGAGGTTATTTTGCGCGCTTACGCAAATTCTCAGTCAATAACTTCTTACGAAGACGAATACTGCTTGGTGTTACTTCAACCAACTCATCATCTTCGATAAACTCAAGCGCTTGCTCTAGCGTATGAGTAACATGAGGAACAAGCGTTAACGCCTCATCTGTACCCGATGCACGCACGTTAGTTAATTGCTTACCCTTAACAGTGTTAACAACCAAATCATTAGAGCGAGAGTGAAGCCCTACAATTTGCCCCTCGTAAATATCTACCGCTGGGCCCAAGAATAAACGGCCACGCGCCTGAGCAGTAAATAGCGAATAAGCTGTTGTCTTTCCTTTGGCCATACTAACCAATACACCGTTTTGACGAGCGAACGTGCCGCCGTCTTTAACCGGACCGTAATGATCAAATACACTGGTCATTATGCCTGAACCCGATGTAAGGGTTAAAAACAGACCACGAAAGCCAATTAAACCGCGAGAAGGGATAACGAACTCTAAACGCACACGACCTTTACCATCTAACTCCATGTTAGTTAGCTCGGCTTTACGCAAGCCCATCGCTTCCATAACAGGACCCTGATGCTGCTCTTCAACATCAATAACAACCATCTCAAACGGCTCATGAATTTCACCGTCAACTTCTTTCTGCACTACCTCTGGGCGAGATACTGCCATTTCAAAGCCTTCACGACGCATTGTCTCGATTAATACAGACAGGTGTAATTCACCACGACCCGACACAACAAACTTATCAGGTGTATCACCCGGTGCTACACGTAGCGCTACGTTGTGGATCAACTCTTGATCAAGGCGATCTTTAATATTTCGCGTCGTTACATACTTACCTTCTAAACCAGCAAACGGAGAGTCGTTTACAATAAAGGTCATACTTACCGTTGGCTCATCAACACTGAGTGGTGGCAACGCCTCAACGCACTCTGGGTCACATAACGTATCTGAAATACCCAAACCTTCAATACCATTAATACAAACGATATCACCGGCAGTCGCAAGGTTAGTCTCAACCTGCTCAAGACCCATGTGGGTTTTTACATTAAGTACTTTACCCTTACGCTCTTTTCCTTCAGGGTCTTTTATAATAACTTGCTGGCCAGGCTTAAGCTTACCGCGAGTAATACGACCCACGCCGATAACACCGACATAACTGTCATAAGCCAGTGCAGATATCTGCATCTGGAACGTGCCTTCAGGATCAACCTCTGGAGCAGGCACTTCTTTTACAATCATTTCATAAAGCGGTGTCATGTCTTCCGCCATTTCTTCGTAATCTATTCCAGCGATACCGTTGATAGCTGAAGTGTAAATAACAGGAAAGTCTAACTGCTCATCCGTAGCACCCAAGCTATCGAACAAATCAAATACCTGATCCATAACCCAGTCTGGGCGAGCGCCAGGACGGTCAATTTTGTTAATAACAACAATAGGACGTAAACCCTGCTCAAACGCTTTAGAGGTTACAAAGCGTGTTTGAGGCATTGGGCCATCAACGGCATCAACCAATAGCAACACAGAGTCAACCATTGAAAGAACACGTTCAACTTCTCCACCGAAGTCAGCGTGCCCAGGGGTGTCAACGATATTGATATGATAGTCATTCCATTGAATAGCAGTATTTTTTGCCAGGATGGTAATACCACGTTCTTTTTCCTGATCATTGGAATCCATGACACGTTCAGCGCCTTCATCCCTGCGTTCGAGTGTACCCGACTGGCTCAATAGTTTATCAACCAACGTTGTTTTACCATGGTCAACGTGAGCAATGATGGCGATGTTTCGTAGATTCTGAATCACAAGCTTTACCAATCCGACAATAAAAAAATGGACGCAAATTATACAGCCACAAAAGACAAAGTGAAAGAAAAAGCTGAAATACTATTCAACACCCTATTTTCGCACCAAATAAGGTCACACTTAAAAAATACGCACCATAATGATACTATTTTTTCCGTATTCAAATTCAACATATCCCTATATCATTGTTTTATAAAGCCATTACTCATTGCCGTTAAGTTGGCAATCATTTTGCATTATTGAGTACAACAAAATTTTGAAGAAAATTGTCTGAAGTCATGCTATTCTCTCGCTGCTTTCTTCAAACTTGTGCCCCATTGCCAAAATAACAGGGGCAACAATACATACAATCATCCATCAGATGGAGTACATAGAATGTCAGAGAACACTCTGAACCTCATTAAAGAGCACGATGTAAAATGGGTAGACCTTCGATTCACTGATACCCTGGGTAAAGAACAGCACGTTTCACTTCCTTTACGTGAAATTAATGAAGACTTCTTTGAAGAAGGCAAAATGTTCGATGGTTCGTCAATTGCCGGCTGGAAGGGCATTAACGAATCAGACATGATCCTTATGCCTGATGATTCAACTGCTGTTATCGACCCATTCACTGAAGACGCTACATTAAACTTACGCTGCGATATCGTTGAGCCTACCACTATGCAAGGCTACGAGCGTGATCCACGCTCTGTTGGACGTCGCGCAGAAGAATATTTGAAATCTACAGGTATTGCAGACTCTGCTTTATTTGGTCCAGAGCCTGAATTCTTTGTATTTGATGATGTTAAGTGGAAAACCGAAATGAACGGTGCCATGTACTCAATCAATTCTGAAGAAGCTGCATGGGTTTCTCACGAAGACATCGACGGTGGTAACACTGGTCACCGCCCAGGCGTTAAAGGCGGTTATTTCCCTGTACCACCAGTAGACTCTCTACACGATCTTCGTGCAGCTATGTGTACAGCAATGGATTCAATGGGCTTAGTTATTGAAGTACACCACCACGAAGTGGGTACAGCTGGCCAGTGTGAAATTGGCGTTGGCGCTAACACGCTAGTTAAGAAAGCTGACGAAGTTCAGATTCTTAAGTATTGCGTACATAACGTTGCACATGCTTACGGCAAAACAGCTACATTTATGCCTAAGCCAGTTGTTGGTGATAATGGTTCTGGTATGCACGTTCACCAGTCACTATCTAAAGACGGCGTTAACGTAATGGCTGGTGACGGCTATGCAGGCCTTTCTGAAGAAGCATTATTCTACATTGGCGGCATCATTAAGCACGCTAAAACAATCAATGCCTTCACTAACGCATCTACTAACTCGTACAAGCGTCTAGTTCCTGGCTACGAAGCACCTGTTATGCTTGCATACTCTGCACGTAACCGTTCTGCATCTATCCGTATTCCTTTCGTTAACAGTGCGAAGGCTCGTCGTGTAGAAGTTCGTTTCCCTGACCCAACAGCTAACCCATACCTAGCCTTCGCTGCTATGTTGATGGCTGGCCTTGACGGAATTCAGAACAAGATCCACCCTGGCGATGCTATGGATAAGGACTTGTATGACCTTCCTGCTGAAGAAGCGGCAGAAATACCAACTGTTGCAGCTACATTTGATGAAGCACTAGATTGTCTTGAGGCGGATAACGACTTCCTTACTAAGGGCGGTGTATTCACAGCAGATATGATCGAAGGCTTCCTTGAACTGAAGCGTGGCGAAGTTGAGCGATTGAACATGACAACTCACCCTGTTGAGTTTGACATGTACTACTCTCTATAAGTGCTGATCTATATAAGTACTCGTCGCAGCAATTGACCTAATTGCATGCAACTAGAAAAGCCCCACATTGTTGGGGCTTTTTTTTCGCCATTTTTATCGACTACTGCTAGTATTACATCAAGCTAATCTCATAATAATTTGATTTTACTGTGTTAATCCAAATATAAGCGGCTGAATAAATAATGAATATCTTTAAGACAAACATATTATCTACTGCGCTTCTTGCAATAGTCACTGCAACACTATCTGTAAGCACCACCGCACAGACCAACGTGTATAAATCAATCAATAAAGAAGGTATTGTTGAATATAGTGATCAGCCCTCTAAGGGTTCAGAAGAAATAAAGGTTAAAAACCCTCAAAGTGTCACGTTACCAAAAGGCGCCGATGTTTTTAAATCTTCCGAAAGCGATCAGGGCACAGATAGTAACAACACATACCAAAGCATAGTAATCACCCAGCCTGCACACGATAGCGCATTTAACTCAGGAAGCGGGCAAGTTTCAATTTCATCAGAAACAAGCCCCTCACTCAACAACAATCACTCTATTCAATTAGTTGTCGATGGCACAACTTACAATAGCAATAAAAGCGGTAGCTTTAGCCTAAGTAATGTCGACCGAGGTACTCATCAGGTACAGGTAAATGTTATTGACGAAGCAGGCAAGGTACTTATCAGTAGTGATATGACAACATTTACCCTACATAGAACCAACGTAAAAAAGCGACCACGTAAAGGAAGCTAGCTCTTCATACAAAAACAACCCGCACCATATTGGCGCATTAATTTATTGAAAAAATAATTATGCGCCAATAGCTCACTCAAATCCCTCCCTACTAAGCACCTGCATTCATAATAATACCCTGTAAAGTATTCAGCCAACGGCTTAGAAGCTCCTTTTTGGGGCATATTCATGCTATTTTGAACATTATCTCTTATGCCATTCAATATATTATTCTATTGATATAGATGTGGTTTGCTTTTTGCTTTAGCAATACTAAGCAACCCGTACATTTTTTATTTGTATAACCAACCACAAGCAGGGAATTTGATGCAATGCTAACAAGCGACTTTCATAAACGCCTGCTTGAAAATCTTTCAACCTCCGTTATTCTGTTAAACGAGCAACTGCAAACAATATATATGAATCCTGCCGCAGAAATGCTCTTGGAGGTCAGCGGCAAGCGCACAAAGGATGCATTTGTACGTGATTTATTTATTGAATCGCCTGATAGCGTCGAGGCCCTCAAAAAAAGTTTTTTGCTTGGTCACTCGTACACCAAACGAGAGGCTGAGTTTTTACTTCATAATGGCAACAACATCACAGTTGATTACTCCGCATCACCAGTACCTGGAACATCCCCTCCACTGCTACTCGTTGAAATTCAAGCAAGAGATCGCCTGCTACGTATTAGCCGTGAAGAAGAACTGCTAGCAAACCAGGAGACGGCCCGCATTCTTATTAGAGGCATGGCTCACGAAATCAAAAACCCTCTCGGGGGGATTCGAGGCTCCGCTCAGCTATTAGAAAGAGAGCTTCATGACCCTTCGCTTCATGAATATACTCAAATTATCATTGAAGAGGCCGATCGTTTACGAAACCTTGTCGATAGAATGCTCGGTCCAAATAAAGTTTTTGAATTAGCCCCATGTAATATTCATGAAATACTAGAACGTGTTTACAGTTTAATTAATGTTGAAGCCAAAGGGCGTATTCGTTTAATTAGAGACTACGACCCTAGTATCCCTGAATTTGAGGGTGATAAAGAGCAGCTTATTCAGGCTTTTTTGAATATTTCACGTAATGCAATGCAAGCACTAACACAACAAACAAACCGAAAAAAACCTGGAAGTATTACCTTTAGAACGCGGCCATTACGCCAATTTACTATCGGCCATACTCGGCACCGATTAGTGCTTCGTGTTGATATTTTAGATGATGGCCCTGGCGTACCAGACAGTTTAGTACAAAATATTTTTTACCCTATGATCAGCGGCAGAGCCGATGGTACAGGGCTTGGTTTATCTATTACTCAAGGTATTATTGGCCAGCATCATGGCTTAGTTGAATGCGAGAGCAAACCAGGTAAAACCAATTTCATTATTTTTATTCCTCTTGAGAATAACATGGAGCTTATGTAATGACAGGATCTGCGAATGTCTGGATTATTGATGATGACCGATCCATTCGGTGGGTGCTAGAAAAAGCACTAGGGCAAGAAAACCTCAATATTCAATCATTTGAGAATGGAGACGGTGTTCTCAATCGCCTTCAACGTGAAGCACCGGATGCCATCATCAGTGATATTCGCATGCCCGGCATAGACGGTCTTGAGCTGCTTGAAGAAATAAATAAACTCTACCCAGCAGTACCCGTCATCATAATGACCGCCCACTCTGACCTTGAGAGCGCGGTGTCTTCCTATCAAAGCGGGGCTTTTGATTACCTACCAAAACCTTTTGATATTGATGACGCGGTAACATTAGTAAAGCGGGCTATTGCTCACTCTCTAGAACAAAGGGCACAACAACTCAATAAAACCACAGAGGTACTTCAAAAAGAGACTGAGATTATTGGCGAAGCGCCGGCGATGCAAGAAGTATTTAGAGCCATAGGCCGCTTATCTCAATCTAATATTACCGTTTTAATTAATGGTGAATCAGGAACAGGAAAAGAACTGGTTGCACGCGCACTACACCAACATAGCCCTAGAGCTAATGAGTCATTTATTGCCCTCAATATGGCAGCTATACCCAAAGACCTTATTGAGTCAGAGCTATTTGGCCATGAGAAAGGCTCATTTACAGGCGCAGGCGGGCAGCGTCAAGGACGTTTTGAACAGGCTAATGGCGGCACTTTATTTCTGGATGAAATAGGTGATATGCCTGCGGACACTCAAACACGCTTATTAAGGGTCTTATCTGATGGTGAGTTTTACCGTGTAGGCGGAGCCAAGGCCGTTAAGGTTGATGTAAGAATAATTGCAGCGACACATCAAAACCTTGAAATGTTAGTTCAGGCAGGCACATTCAGGGAAGACCTTTTTCATCGCTTAAATGTGATAAGAGTTCACCTACCTAAGCTTTCCGAACGCAGTGAAGATATCACTCGATTAACTGGGCACTTTTTAATTAGTGCAGCAGAAGAACTCGCAGTATCGCCCAAAATACTTCGAGACGACACCGCCGAATACCTTAGCAACCTTCCTTGGCCAGGTAATGTTAGGCAACTAGAAAACACCTGCCGCTGGCTTACAGTGATGGCGAGTGGACGTGAGATTCATATCGCAGACCTCCCTCCTGAACTGCTGGAACAAGATGAAAGCAAAACAACGGCTACTAGCTGGCAAGAATGCTTGAGAAACTGGGCAAACCAGGAGCTAAAGCGAGGGAAAGACAACATTCTTGATACTGCTGTACCTGAGTTTGAACGTATTATGATTGATTCTGCATTAAGGCATACAGGTGGACGACGCCGTGATGCCTCTCTTTTATTAGGTTGGGGGCGGAATACGCTGACTAGAAAGATTAAAGAATTAGGGATGGATTCAGGTGAAAGCGTAGATGACGAGGAACAATAACCTCACAGCTAACCGTAGCCTTGATGCAGTGCAACGGAATCAGGGTCCCCTTGATTCCAGCCGCCCCTCCTTTCATCACAGCTACGGGCTGGGCTAATTACTCACTTCTCGCCAATAAATAATTCGGTCGTGCCCTCGGTACCGACCGAAGGTAGCAATAGACATAGGGTCATCCCCCAACACTGCACTCCCTGATGCATCACAGCTCTGAGTGGTATCGAGAAAATTATCATTATTCCAATCAAATTTAAGCCAGGTCTCTACGGTTAAACAAAGATCAGCCGTTCCATCATGGCCTACACCTGGGGCACTTAATACAATTTGATCAGCTAGTGCGGCTACACCTGTGTCTGCGGTACCAAGCCCCGTGGGGCTTGTTGTCCCGCTTGATTTCAGGTTAGGCGTTACTTCCATATCGCCGCTAGCATATGTTGAACAACCATCCTCTGCGTTGGTTACAAAGCTTGTACTATCATAATACTGAGCAGACATAGGTATTTTTAATGGGGATGTTTCCGGACCGAAGGCATTTTCTAGAACCCATCGACCGTAGCGGAGGAACTTATCATTGTATATATTTTGATCATCTCTTACAGGGTCTGTTTCACCCGTAAAACCAATATGCTCCAAGATTCCGCTACCCTCAGCATCATTATCAGAAACATTAATTGTTAGCTCTACATCAGCATCAAAGGGCATCACAAGGCCAGAGTTTGGCCGCTGATATACGAAAGTATCTGTCGTTAAATTATGGAAACTTAAGGTCACAGCCCCATTTACTTTATCAATATCAGTAATGCCATAATTTTGAGCATCTCCCGGGCCAGAGAAAATCGTCGTGGCCGATTGCGTAGCGGTGTCTTTATAACAAAACCCTTCTGTATTCGTATTACACGTACTATTTTCTGATATCTCCGAACCTAATTTCCAGAAGCCTCCTTCATAATTGCTTGTCACATCATCTTGAAAATTTCTAGCTTGAATAGTGACTTCTGGTGGTGTTAAAAACTCAAATGGCTGGCCCATGTAGGTAAAGTCTAGGTTGCATGTAGGGCTAAATGTGGCAGGAGGGTTACCTACAGGGCTAATTGACACATCAAAATGATGTGGGTGAAAACGCCCTATATTAGCAGAAGTAAATTCCATTATAGTCTGACCAAAATAAGTTGACTGTAATGTCTTAATGGTAAAAACCCCTACTTCACTTATTTGTTGATTGCTTATGGTTTTTTTTCCGTCATCACTGTCGGTGATATCTACGGCGGAGACAAGCATATTTCCTTTAACACCATCAGACAATGGAGCAACCAACTCATGACCTAAAGCCACAGTCCCTATATAACTTTTCGCTAGGGTTGTATTATCGAGACACACTGCCTCGGTTGTTAAAGCGAAACTTTCACCTGCACTGGTAAAGGCATCACATGTCTCATCCCCATCAACACAGGCGGATAATGGTGAGTCAGCACTTACTTTTAATGGTTTAGGGTACACCGTAAAAAGCGCGGGTGACCCACGAAGAAAAGATAAAGGAGGGCTTGAACCGTCATAAGGGAAATCATCATGAATCATGTTAACCGCCAGTATTTCGCCTACATCTTCATACTTAATTGTTACAGTGGCTACACCACTACTAAATGCAGCACTAACATTATTCGATGAGGGTTCTGAACTGGGTATTGGGTCACTGTTAAAGACCATTTGTTTAGGTAAAGGGCTGTCTGGGCCGGGGTTTCCACTAGGGTGTATATTAATGTTTGACCAAGATTTTAAGGCTTTATTACCTGTAAACCCGGTAAGAGTTGAACATGATACGCCCGAATCATCCTCACCTACGGCGGTGATTGTAAATTGGGTAGCGTCTCCGCATACAAAATTAGTAGGTTCACTAATCACAAAGCCGGAGGTTCCAAAATAGGTGCCATCTGCTGCTGTGCCTGATTTACCTGCGGCAGTATCATTAGCAGTCACTTTAAGCTCATGACTTTCATTTTTATGGAATAAATAGACATTTACTTCGCCATTTTCAGAACCATCTAAAACAACATTATTAACAACACTGCCTCCGTTAAGATTTAAAAAGAAATCACTTTGAGTGTTTTCATCACTGCTTAGGTTTATGGTGCCTGCGTAGTCTGTTTTTGGCGTAGTACCATCATCACACATGGCTTTTATATTAATGCCTGCCCTTGCATTTGGGCAGGCTAGGCCGTGGGAGTCTTGAGTTATGGCGAAGCTTCCTAAGTCACAAGTACCGCCACCAGAACATATAAATTCTACCTTACCGCCAAGCGCACCCTCACGTAGAATTTCATACCCTGTAGGCGCTGAATTTGTACGGATGCTATTTGCAATGGATACTTCTAAATAGTCACCTCCACCACGTTCAAAAAATATCGCTGCTATATCAAAAACAGAGTCTTGAGTTAAAGTAAAAGACCCACCTGTATTTGAATTACCGGTTGGATTTTCAAACCTTAACTCATTACTTCCACCGCCGGTTGAGCTGCCAAATTTGTTGAATGTAACGGTGTCACCCGACAGTGGATTCATGATAAAACTGAAACCATCATCACTTTCAACAAAAATAGTGTAATCACCTGCGGGCAGGCTGAGCGACCCTGATGTATGCACTAAAAAATCTGAACCACGCACACCAGCACCCTCTCCTGGATAGGGTAATGTACCTACAAAATCGTGATCACTGCCACCAAAATCTATGCGGTCAGCGGTACTCGAACCACTTGCAGCGACATTGTATGCACCACCATCGATTAAACCCGATGGTGGTGCACCTTCTGCGAGCCATGCGGCATGAATGGCTAGCGCTTCCGTTGTGTTGTTTATCTGGCGATTACGGCCCGTATTATTAATTTTAATACCTACCGCGTTTAGCATACCCACAACACAAGTCGTTGGAGGAGGTATTAAACAGGTTCTAGCACTGCCATCCCAGTTGTTTCCTGCATTTTGATTATTATAGATAGCCTGCACCTCCCCTAGGGTTAATGCACCACTAAATATCAAAGGCTCATCAATCAAGCCTTCAAAATCTTGACGCCTATTAAAACCACCACCAAAGGCGTCTTGTTCCTGCCCCATTAACATTGTGCCGCTAGTAATACTTAATGCGCCCGAGGGGTAATTATTTTTACACTCTTTTAACGAGCCATTAAGATACAAGCAGGCTGTGTCACCAGAGCGAGTGATTAGCAGGTGCTTCCAACTACCATCAGTTATCTCGTTATTACTAAGGTTAAAGCCCTGAGATTGATCTTGAATTTTAATGAAAATGGAATTATTCCCTTCAAGCGCAAGTTCAAATTCATCATCACTAGCGTTGCTGCCCAAAGCCTGCAATATCTCTTGTTGACCGCTAGTTTTACTGGTATTGACCCATACAGAAAAGCTAAAATCAGATAGACCATTTAATGAAGAATCATCCATAATTAAATAATCGGAGGTGCCGTTTTCCGACAAGTCTGCAGCCTGACATATTTTTCCTGCAACGGTATTCGTCGTGAAGCCAGACTTGCCATGAAAGTCATTACCGCTAGAATCGGTAATTTCATCGTCGACGCCACTCCAGCTTTCTTCATCCATTCTGTAATCTAATACAGGAGAAGAAGGCCCGACAGGAATAACCGGGCAGCTTGAAAAATTGGCCGCAGGTACCGCTTCCCATGCACCGCCATCTACACTCCATTGCAATTGCGCCACCGCGCCACCGCCACGCTCAAAAAACTCTACAGATAATAAATAAGGGGTACTTGCATCTAAAGAAATGGGGACCTCATTGCCGGCAGTTGGTCGCACTCGTGGGCCATGTAGGCTCCAGTCATCAACGACCGACACGCCATTCACAGACACACGAATGCCGTCATCTGAATTGGTGCGAAAACGATAAACACCCGTTTGAGAAGGAACAACATATGTACCCCATTGAGTACTGAAGTCATCATTATTGCCACTGCCTAACGGGAATGCATCCGGCGTGCCTGTTCCCCAGTTAAAGTTAATCTGGGGGTCTTGAGAATAGTAGCGGTTTCCTCCGAATAGCCCTCCACTGTTCCATCTTTCTTTTGCGGCTCCCGTTCGTTGATCATAATAACTGCCTAGAGCACCGTTTAGCCTTACTGGAATATCTTGAGTCACTACAGTTAGTGTGTAGCTTAAAGCAGCATCTAATGAGTCAATGGTGAGTATTGCTGTTGTGTTATCTTGTGCGGTTATCGCAGTAATCGTTGCGCCATTATTGATAGAGTAGTTATTTAAATCCGTCATATCCGCAGCATTAGCGGCAGAGGCGTATTTTACAACAATCAGGCTATCTGACATACATGAGCCAGCGGCATCGGTTACGACAGGTAAGGATACATCCTTAACAACGATATTACTGAAAAGGCTATTACCTGTTGGATTGCTAACATCATGATCATTTATAAAAAACAGGTGCTGGAAATTACCGGTGTAATATTGCCCAACCGGAATAGAAAAATGGCTTACGCCACCTCCGGTATATGTAGCAAAGTTGGAAAGCCCCCAGTTTTGGGTGCCATATAGCCTAAAGCTCCGATTTGAGTTTATGAGTAAATCATTATCGAACCCCAGCCCATGTATTTCACCTTGACTCGTGCTTTCAAAGTCAAACTCAATAACCGTGTTTGCGGTCACGGTGTAGGGAAAGTCTATCTTCTGCCAACGATTACCTTCAAGATATAAACTTAAACCTATGTCTCTAAGCTCTACAGTCCCTGTTTTGTCTTGGCCGCCACCATAAGGTGAAACATCGTATCCCTGAATTATGTTTTCTGAATTTACATACAACTTACCGTCACTAACCGCGGTTAAACTAATATTATCGAACAGTGGCTGAGGAGCCCCATTGGTGCTCAGCTTGATTTGCAATGCCTCCCCAAGATTCACGTGCCCCAAGCCTGCAGTAAATATAATTTGATCTGTTTCTGAAAAGTCAGACTGGGTAGGCGTGCCACTTACCGTTCCGAGAACCGTACTACCAGCTATTAATTCGACATTATAACTGCCCCCTAAGTCGGTTCGTTTAGCCACATTAAAACTTAGGGTATAAATCATATTGGCTATCAATACTTCAGACAAATTACTGTTAGTTGTGGTAACAGAGCCACTGCCAATCCAAACCGCCTGATCACCAAAAGGGGTCGTTAGTAACCCTGACGTTTCATGGATTACTCCGTTTACACTTGGCCCCGCATTAGGGAAGTTAATGGTGACACTATGTGCCCCATTATCAGCACTATAACCGGTGCCACTAAATAAAAGAGTGCCACCACTATCATAGAATTTAACATCATAAACATCTCGATCGGAGCAACAGTTTGTTCGCCCCATAATCGTTAAAGAGTCAAGCGTACTAGGGCTACCTAATGTTATTGTCAGAAACTCTGAAGCACTTGCACCATTTGAGTGATAAATATCTGGATAGCCCGATGGACCAATACCATTGATGGTTTGATAAGGCTGGCTGGTGGCGCTATAACTCCCACTTCCGCTCGCCGTAGCCCCTGCAGAAGCGAGTGCTAAATCACTCCCCGTTCCTATTTCTGTGGCTACCACTTCTGATATTTGGATATAGGTAGGCTGTGAACTTCGAATTTCAATAGAGGCGACATTTGCGAGCCCAGCTTCTGACACGCCAGCCCAGCCAGGGGGCGCACCATTCGAAAAGGGCGGCACAATAGGCGTTTCAAAACTATCACTAAATATTTCGACTCCCTGCACAATAGATGTAGATATGAGGAGTAAAGCTAATATTAAAAATTTGATCATTCTGTCTCCTCAGCATAAGCGAGTATTAAAAATATGAATATGCATACGTATTTAGCTGAATCAGCAGTTCCTAATTTATCTACTGCCTAGCCCTCACATCAATTACCCTAGCAGCCCTATCCAAACCACTGCCGCATGAGCCGGTACTTGTTAGTGTATAATAATCAATGCTGTCAACCGTCACACTAGTGCAAACTATGTCAGCTTTACAGTTATTAAACCCTAGCTGATTAAAGGTATGGCTTGCGGTTACAGAAGTACAACTTCCACCACCAATACCGGATGTAGGGAATATCTCAGCCATAGCGACCTGAGCACCACTCTCAGCAGCATAAAAGGCTCTCGTGGAATTCACACCTAAACTAAAACCAACCCCTGAACTTTCTTCAAGATCGGTTATTGCCGCAATGATCATCGCCAATATGGTGATGATAAATAGCGCCATGGGTAAACCCATTCCACGTTGCTTTTTAAAATTGACGCTTCTTATATCAGGGGACATTTCTAATTTGAACCTCCTGATTAATCATTTGAGTTGCACCATTTTGTAAGGTGAAGTTTAAAGCAACAATGGAGTTACGAGTGAGTGTTGCAGGAGAAATAGCGAATGAGCCACTGCTAATTTTATTGATAATAATCTGAGGGTTTGCAGGAGAATTAAAACCATAACCGCTATAGCGATTAAGCTGTGAACCTACAATGCAGTAAGACACCGGGTTTTGCGTAAAATAAAAGCGTCGTTCTGGTGAGTCTGTTAAGAAAGTAAAGTTACTACCTAATGTAATGGTATCAATATCCGAAGCGGTACTAATGGAGGATACTGTTCCGCTTAATGACCCAGAACTACCACCACTATACACGTCACTGCTATCGGTAGGGTAAACCGCTATACGAGTATTATTTAAATCTGCAGTAGTCATACCTGATTCTACAGCGGTAAAAGAGTCTTGGGTGGTTGGTGTTTCTCCCGGTAGCGTTAGATAGTGAGAACCACCCTGTACGGGTACAAACTCAACGCAGGTATTAGCAGCGCTTAGTCGCACACTATTGGGTAGAGCATTCCTTAACTCTCTACTCATTTTCTCAGAGGCAATCCAACCGATGGTAGCCAGTTGTTGCCGGTCAGCCGTGTCAGAATAGCCTTGAGTGGCTTGACCAATAAATTGCACTGAACCAACAGCCAATATACCCGAAATGACAATAACCATGATTAGCTCAACCATGGTAAAACCTTTTTGTGTACGGGTACTAATACGGGAAGTCATCAGAAATTACCACGATAAACACTAAAAGGCATTGAGGTGTTGTTTGGAGAAAGCACCGTTACAGTGATACGTTTTGCATTACTATTACTAAGACTTACGTCACCACCAGCGCAGACCACGGCAACGCTAACAGTATAATCTGCATAACCGGCCATATTAATATTCGTCACCAGTTTAGGTGGTTTGTCACTTAAACCGTTGTAATCATCTACATCATCAAATTGAGCGCGGGTCTCCCCTCCATCAGGGCCCAGCGAACCACAATTAATACTTGCTGTGGCTGGGATCCCACCCAATGGCGTGTCATTATCATATTTCTTACTTAGTATTTCGTCTAAATAGGCTTGGGCTAGCTTTAAAGATTTATTTTTCCATAGAGGGTCTGCACTACGCCCCATTGAAGTGCTGAATGCAGAGAGCATCGCTGTCATGGCGATGGATATAAGCACGATTGATATGACCAACTCTACTAGGGTCATACCGTTTTGTCTGATTTTTCTATTACAGCTACGCATCAGGGACACACCCCAGTGGAATCATAAGCGTAACCTGTTTCTGATAAGCAAACGGTATAATTGTTGGCGGAGGAAAAGACGGCTTGATAACTACTGCCTATATTCCCATTACTATTGTAGTTAAATACTAAGGGGCTAATAGCAGGCGTAATGGTTAATGATCCACCGGCTCTTTCGGCTTTTCGGGATAGTAATGTGTCGGTTGCTGTCGCCACAGTAAATGTCCACTCAGCAGCGCTTTCTGTAATGGTAAATGTTACGGACTGCCCGCCTGCTAGTGCGGCTTGTTCGGCAAGAATTGCGGCTGATATAAACTGATCTTTAGCGAGAAAGGAGGAATAAGCATTTCTGGAAGCGAAAAGAGACATGGCACCAGCACTCAGGATTCCCAGAATGACTAGCACCATGACAAGCTCTACCATGGTAAAGCCTTTATTATTTCTAAGGGGTGATACACCCCCCTTATTAACGTAATTAAACATTCAATCTAGTAATGGGCATTCCCCATTCAGTGTTGCAACTAAAACTAATTACAATTACTTACATTAATAGTGATATCTGGAGAGCTGCTTGCTGCAGATTGTACATAGGTAGCCCTACAAGTTGTTACATTAGCCGCGGTTACACCTTGAGCTGTAACCGTCACAGTTCCTGCTGCAGCAGCAAGAGTATAATCGGCAGCAACCAATTGAGCCGCGTCACCAATACCATTAGTGGTTGTTCCTGCTGGATACTCGTTGGTTATATTAATAGTCACCCCTTCAAGATCGACACTTGTCGCCGCTGCATTGCCTCCGGCCAACCAAGCAGAATGTGTAATAGCTGAAGCAGACTTCATTGCCCCAAATGCACCCTGTACGGTTGCTCTACGAGCATCAGCGCCTAAATCAGCAAACCTAGGTAAAGCAAACGCAGACAAAATACCCAAAATAACAATAACCATGACCAATTCAATCAAAGTAAAACCGGCCTGCTTCTTATTCATTTTTTTCATATTGATCATGTAAAACTCCTACTTAATAAAAAATATAAACTATTTATAAATTGTTTATCAACTGGTGTCGATAAGTGATTCCCACTAGTCAGTTGGTATTAATTAGAATACTAGCACCAATCAACCTGAAGCTTGTTTATGTTTTGTAACTCTATATTACAAATTGTGGCTAATTAATAACCGTGAAGACCTCCCCGTCATTAGGATCGTACTGCACATAATTGTTTTGAGCATCTCTTTGGTAGGTATATCGGCAGTCTCCACCATTTACTGAGGCTTGATAGTCACTTCCTGTACCCGTACTCACGCTAGGTGCACTGCTTTGCAACAGCTTTATCCATAAATCTCGGCATTCCGTATTGCTCATCGCGTCGGGGTTGGTGTTGCCATTAACACCTGTAGGCCAACCTTCATCACTGGTATCGATAGTTTCATCTCCATAACCAGGCAAATTAGTCACCGCGCCACCATTACCACTAACCAACCATTGCGAGCGCACCAGAGCAACAGCGGCAGCCATTGCGCCTCCACTTCCTTTTACACTGCTACTGTGTGCCTCATCTGCCATATCAGCAAAACGAGGCAAGGCGAATGCGGCCAATATGGATAAAATAGCAATAACCACTACCAACTCAATTAATGTAAAACCCTGACGCTGCTTAAACTGTAACTGCTGCTTCATTCTTTATTCACCGTTAAACATTTATCGGTGCGCACGGCGCACCCTACTGTGGATTTATTGCGAGCCACTTATATTCTTGTAGCGGCTTTAGTTTTAGTCCTATCAAGCGCTCATTTTGTTCATCAAACTGAGCATTCTGATTACGATCGATATAATCCAAAATCACCGTAAAACCTATAAATTCAGATTTATTCGTGCCCTCTATCTCAACCATATCCGTATTGATAACCCGGTAAACGATGGCTTTTTCAGTGCTTGAAAAAAACCAGTGGCCGGGTGCTACATCGGCATAATTTCCTGTATTAATATCACTATAGTTCATAGGTGTGGTTTTCATCCAGCTCATAGGGTTATGATTTACAAAGTTTTTCATATCCCCTTTTTTGTTCTGAGCAATTTTTTCAGCCGTTTTCACGATGAGTATGGCATTTATCTCTGCCACCACCTTTTTAAACATCATCTCTTCTGCTCTGGCCATCTCTCTTTCCAAAGCATTTAACAGGTACACCAACAGTATGGAAATAATACAAATTGAGAGCCAAAACACTAAGCGTTTCTCACGCTTAGCCCAATGGAACAAGGCCTTTTTAGGCATAATATCTACCCCAAGGCCGCTTTGCCCAAGTCCCATATAGGTAAGAACACACCCAGCGCAAGTACTAGCACTAAGCCACCCATGGCTACAATCAATATGGGTTCTATAGATTCGGCAAGTTTTGATAAACCATAGTCCACTTCTTCATCATAAAACTCAGCCACATCTATTAATAATTTATCAATTGAACCTGTCTCTTCCCCAACGGCCATCATTTGCAATACCAGTGGAGTAAACATGCCTGAGGCATTGGCGGTTCGTAATAGAGTATCACCTCGTTCAATACCCGATTTCATGCCCATAATATGCCTACCAATATATTTATTATTGGCAGATTCTGCGGCTACGGCCAGAGCATGGTTAATAGGCATGCCTGCTGCTAACATCATTGAGAAGTTTCTTGAAAAGCGAGATAAGGTAATAAGTTCGAACAGGCCTCCGACAATGGGAAAACGTAACTTTAGTCGATCCCACTGATAATGCCCTTCTTCGGTATTCGTCCAACGATTAAAGGCAACGGCTGACCCCACTGAAACAAGGAGCATAATCCACCAATACTCAACAAAGAAATTAGAGGTGGCGACTAATATTTTAGTGAAAATAGGCAGGTCGGCTCCGAGCTTTGTAAATACCGAGGCAAATTTAGGGATAACAAAAATATTTATAATGACTAATGCCGACACTAAGGCAATAACAACGAACATTGGGTAACGGGTAGCTTGCTTGATTCGACGACGAGTATCACGCTCTAACTCAAGGCTAACACTTAATTGTTTAAATGCATCTTCTAGCTGACCGGTATTCTCCCCAACATGAACCATACTAATGAACATTTCATTAAATATTTTAGGGTGAGACTGCATGGATGTTGCCAGGTTAACACCGGACTCCAAGCGGTCAGTCACATCATTCAAGGTTTCACGCAGTAAATCTGAGCGAGTTGAGTCGGCTAACCCTCTCATCGCACGAATAATGGGAATGCCTGCACGGGTAAGTGCATTCATTTGGCGGCAGTAAATAATCAACTCTTCGATAGCGACTTTACGAGAGGTTAACTGTATTTTTTTAAGGCCTTCGAACACATCTTTCTTTTCAATATGCTCTGAAATTGAAACAGGGGTTAAGCCCTGACGCAATAAATCTGATGCCGCTGCATCTTGGTTAACGGCATCTAATTTGCCACTTACCGCGGCGCCTTTTACGTCTCTGCATTTATATTCAAATTGCGCCATGGTTACAGGGTTACCTTACGCATTATTAATATCACCCGTATGAGTTTGAGGGTCAGTGTCTTCTAATGTTGCCGATAATCTAAACACTTCATCCAACGTTGTTTTGCCTTCTTTTGCATACTCTAATGCACAGAGTTCAAGAGGCTGATAATAACGATTACGCTTGGCTGAGGATGCGAAGTCTGAAGCTGAGTTGCGACGCAACGCATCTAACATATCTTCATCCATTTCTAGCCATTCGTACACACCCATTCGCCCTTTATAGCCCGTATTACTACACTGGTAACAACCACTACCACTGGTAAACTCGCTGGGTATATGCGCACCAGAACGTGCCATAGCTTGAAGCCAGATTTTTTCTTGATCGGTAGGCACATAAGGTTGCGCACAGTTTTCACAAATTTTACGCACTAATCTTTGGGCTAAAACACCGAGTAATGAACTAGCAACCAGATAAGGTTCTGCCCCCATATCGGTTAAACGCATGGCACTACTGATAGAATCATTGGTGTGTAATGTAGAGAGAACCAAGTGACCCGTCATTGCGGCACGCAATCCAATTTCAGCCGTCTCCTGATCTCGCATCTCGCCTATTAGAATAACGTCAGGATCTTGTCTTAATGCTGCCCGTAGAACCGTAGAGAATTCTAAGCCTACTTTGGCATTCACCTGCACCTGAGTAAGACGAGGAAGACGATATTCGACTGGGTCTTCTGCCGTAATTATTTTTACTTCGGGTTTATTCAATTCGCTTAAAGCGCCATACAAGGTAGTGGTTTTACCGCTACCTGTTGGACCGGTTACCAGCACCATGCCATGAGGTCTACTAATGGCAATTCTAAATCGCTCTAATATTGCTGGTGGCATAGCTAATGACACTAACGAAAGCATGCCATCGGTCTGATCCAGTAGTCGCATAACCACTGACTCGCCATATTGCACGGGCATCGTAGATAAACGAACATCAATACTACGGCCTTTCACTCGTATATTAAAACGGCCATCCTGAGGAATTCGTTTTTCTGAAATATTAAGACCAGACATCAGTTTAAGACGAAGCACTAATGCGGCATTAATACGCTTCTCTTTCATCACCTGCTCTTGCAAAACACCATCAATTCGCTGACGAATACGAACGACACTTTCATCCGGTTCAATGTGTATGTCTGAGGCCCTAGCCTGAACCGCATCTTCAAAGATGGATTGCAGTAACTTTACAACAGGCGCCTCGCTGTCATCACCCGTTGCGGTCAGTTCTGCCAAGTCGAATGCATCGTCACCTAGCTCATCTTCCAACTCTTCAGCAAAGTGAGAAATTTCTTCTGTACGACGGTAAACCAAATCAAGAGTGTTGAGCAGCTCGCTTTCTCTGACTACTGCCTGACGAATGGGTTGTTTAAGAATACGGACCAATTCATCGTAACCAAAAATATCCATAGGGTCGGTCATGCCGACTAGCAATTCGCCTTGCTGCTCGTCAAGTACCAATGCTCTAAATCGGCGAGCATGGTTCTCAGGCAATTTCTTAATAAGCGTATCATCAAATTGATAATGACGGAGCTGAACAAAGGGTATACCTAGCTGTTGAGACAAAAAGTTAAGCAAATTGTCTTCATCAACATAGCCTAGGTCAATGAGCGTGTTGCCTAGTTTTCGCCCGCTGGATTTCTGCTCTTTAAGTGCCGTCATAAGCTGATCTTCTGAGATCACCTCATTCTGCACCAGCAGATCACCAATTCTTATTTTTTTCTTGGGTTCAGCCATTCCTTACAACCTTCAATTATTCACTCAATATATCTAATCTTAGCTTAGCAAAATCCGCTAACTCTACTCTTAAACCATCCATCTGAAGTGCTTTTTTATATGCCTTTGCTGCAGATGAATATTGTTCACTTCGATCTAAACCTATGGCCATACCTACCCACCAATCAGGCATTTCTGAATTGTAGCGAATAAGCTCTGCATAACGGGCTACCGCTTCAGTGCCATAACCCTGCTGCTGATACAGCGCTGCAAGTAATACGTGATATTCAACATCCGCTTCAACATCAGGTACCAATGAATTTAGCACAGCAATGGCTTCATCAGGCTGGTTGTTAGCAGAATACCAGTGCGCTCTTAGACGACGCAGGTGACTACTTTGATTTATATCCGTGCTATTTAATAAATTATCAGCGGCGGTCATTTGACGATTGTTAATTAAATGCCCCACTAATACGGCACGGCTTTGTGCATCAACACCATGTTGCTCAATAAACTGATATAAATAAGTGCTCGCCTTTTCTACTTCACCATTTTGCAGCATTTTAGTCGCTATACTCGCCGCTTTTTCATCTTGTTGCTCAGGGCTTAGCACCACTACCTTGCTCATTTTTTGCTTGGGCTTAATTTTTGGAACGGGTTTCACTTTTTCTTTTACCTGAACCGCAGCCTTTGTCTCCGCTGTAGTAGCTATAGTTGAAACAACGAGTTCTTCTTTTTCACTATCAACAACCCCTGGGTTTTCAATATCTAAGGTGTCCGTTTCGGGCTTAACTACGCTTTTTACGACCGGCTTAACTACAATCGGGGCTGGTTTAGGTTTAGGTTTAGGTTTAGGTTCTGGCTTTGGTTTGTTTTCTGCCATTATGGGTACAACAGAGGTTTTTTCAGTGGATACGACCTCCGCGGCAGTGAACTCTGCAATTTGATTGGCACTCGCTGGTTCCGCTGTATTGTCTTGATCGCTGCTCTGTAAATACCACCAAGCCATTGCTAAAAGCAGCAACATGATAATAATCACGCCGAGCAAAATTAAGATGATTCGACTGCCATGAGAAGGTGTTTGTTGAGTTAACGCGCCATAGCCTTGCGCCTCTACTTGCTGACTTCGATCTGGTGCTTGTCGCTTATCCAGATCACGTAGCATATCGTTCATTAAACTCATTAAGAAACTCCCAACGATAGCCAGGAAAAACGAGGCATAGAAACACTTTCAGTATCTTGAATTGCTTTTTTAACATGCTTTCTGGTCACGACTCGCTCACCTTGCCCAAACGCAGACATTAACGATTTGTGACATAAAATATTGATTAAACGAGGGATGCCGCCACTTGATTTGTAAAGTAGTGTGACGGCTCGTTTATCAAATAAAGCAGGCCCATTATAGCCCGCTAGCGACATTCTGTGCCCAACATACTGCTGCACGGCGTGTTTATCTAAAGGGGAAATGTGCTGCTGAAAAGTAATACGTTGTTGTAGTTGGCGAAGGCTTGGGCGGGAGAGTAGTTCATTAAGCTCAGGCTGACCAAACAGTACCACCTGCAATAACTTAGCCGACTCTGTTTCAAGGTTGCTGAGTAAACGTAAGGCCTCAATGGTTTCTTCAGGCATAGCCTGTGCTTCATCAATCACCAGTGCGACGCGCCTTTCTTTCGAGGCCAACTCAATTAATTTTATATTGATTTGCTTTAAAACATGATGACCACCCAAAGTGGAATCAACATTCACGCCTAACTCTTCAGCTACCGCAAGATAAAGATCTTCAGGGCTTAAGCCTGGATTAGGTATGTAAGCAGTTACATACTCCGCACCAAGAGTATTCAACAACTTCCTGCAAATAAGTGTTTTTCCTGTACCCACTTCACCAGAAATTTTTATAAACCCTTCTTTGTTCTTCAAAGCAACCAACAGCAGCTCTAAAGCTTGCTGGTGGGTCTCTGAATTAAGATAAAAGTGGGTGTTTGGTGTTAAGGAAAAGGGTAGCTCTCTTAAACCAAAATAACTCTCGTACATAGATCTACCATCTCTTGTATTTGGCTCTCATATTTAAGTTTTATAGCTAAAATACTGCCGAGTTTGGTGTATCGAGAACATCTTTAAACTCACCAAAACGTTTTCGGCTTCGGCGAATTTCATCTTCAAAGACTTTATCTTTACTGATAAGCGGTCTGAGAAGGATAACCAGCTCACTTTTCTTATTCACGTAGCGCTTCTGTTTGAAAATTTCCCCCAACCAAGGTATGTCACCTAATATAGGTACGGTTGAGTTCTTTTCTTGCGTAATGTTCTGTATTAAGCCACCAATAACTACGATCTGCCCATTTTCGGCACGTATAACGCTGTCGGTTTCCCTGATGGTACTTAGGGCTAAAGGTAAAATAACCTCTTCAGAGCCTAGGGAGATGGTTTTTTCCTGATCTTCAACATCACTAATAGTTGGGTGAACATGCAATATAATATCGCCTTTTTCACTAATTTGAGGTGTCACATCCAAAGCAATACCCGAGAAAAACGGCGTTAAAGTAACGTCAGTAGACTTAGTATCTGAATTGCTACTGCTTCCCGTATCGTCGTCTATATCAATATCGGTAACAAAGAATTCATCAGTACCTACTTTGATGATCGCTTTCTGATTATTCACCGTAGATATTCGCGGACTTGATAGTACCTGCACACTGCCCTGAGTACTTAGTAGTTGCATGAAACCGGAGAAGTTCCCCACCTTAAGTGTCGCAGTGAACACCCCCCCTAAATCATTAGTAATAAGGTCCGACACCATATTTCCGCCTATTAACTTTTTAGGCAGGCCATCGGCACCAAGAGAGCTACTTGTTTCTATTGCGGTCCAGTCAATTCCTTGCTGATAACTTTCATTTAGCTCCACCTCAAGTATTTTTGCTTCTAGTACAACTTGACGCTTCATGATGAGTTCAGTCTGGCGCAAGTACTGCTCTACCGACAATAGTTCGTCTGGCATAGCTCTTACTACCACCATGCCGGCGTTAGGCGTGACGACCACTTTTCGACCTTCTCCAGCCCCGGTAATCAATACGAGTGTTTGACTTAACTGTGACCAGAAATTATTTTCACTGGTGGTACTAATTCGCGTGCCGATGACTTTATCTGTGGATGAATTTGAGCTTCCCGAGCTATTATTATTGCTCCCGCCACTGTCATCACTTGAATTACTCCCCTCAGAAACACTGCCTGAGCTTACACGAGTTTCTGATGCCCCCATGCGCTTAATATTTAGATAATTAATTTGAAATATTTTAGTCCTTAGTCCACCAGGCATTACACGATAAAGGTTACCACTGCCTTGAAAATCATAACCGTAAAGCTCTTTTGTTAACGACATGACCTGAGGTACCGTCACGTTATTAAGCTCTAAACTTATTTGCCCTTTAACATCTGGATGCACAACCATATTGTAGCTTGTGCCCTGCACTAGACTTCTAAAAAACTCTCGAGCATTAACGTCTTTTACTGCAATATCAAAACGGGTTTCCTGTGTTCGCTTAGTAGGCACGGCACTTAATGACGGTAATAAAGCACTTGCTACATTACCAGGTAACGCCTTAGGCAACGCTTTATCGTACTTTGCAATGTCTTCATCCAACATAGTATTAATATCACCCGCGCTAGTTGATGACACGCTCCGAGGTGACTGCTGCAGGGGTGTATTTGAACAACCCGAAATAAAGCCCATTAATGCGAACACCCCAAATAGTGCGAACATCCTAGACTGCTTAATTAAACCCATAAATACTCCAACTTACCGCGTGCGCTTAATAGACGTAGGTTGCTTCCAGCGCAACACCTTTGTACCGTCATTTACTAATAAATGAACAGAACTCTCAGTTATTTTCAATACTTTTGCTCCGCTGACATGGTCTCCCACTGTCACCGATTTTCCATTGATAATGGCCTGCTTTCGCTCTGAAGCATAGAGTAAATAGTTCAGCTTATAACTTTGCTTTGCTGTAGCTCTTTGCTTCGGCTTTGCCCAGTCGACAGGCTGCGTAGGATCTTTTAATGTTTCACCATCTGCTAATGTCATGGTTGCAGCAAAAGCCACGGCGTTTGAAAAAAATACCGCCATGATAAGGGCGGATAAAGAATATAAAATACGTTTACACACCTATCCAATCCTCCTCAAGGCTAAGCGTACTAATTTTAATAGTCACTCTGGCTTTGGGGTAATCAATCACTTCATAGTTCATGGTTTCCCAGTTAAATCCTTTCAAACTTTCAATTCGCTTTATATATTCAAGTACATCAAAGTACTGGCCATCCATAACTAGCTCCATACTATGACTGTACAACCCTGACTCACCGTCTTTCGAATCTTCTTCACCCGCTTGATCAGGCGAATTAAATGGTGTAACAGGCATGTTTTTTAAACTCACTAATTTCAACTTTTCTTGTTGCTGCAACATAGAGCGTAAAACGTCTGCCATTTTTTCTGGCGCGATCAATCCACTCAACTGACGCTCAATATCAGATTTCACCTTTGCTAGCTGAATGTCTAATTCGGCTTGCTGAGCTCTCAAGTTCCTATTCGGGTCATCCTTAAGTTGCTGTGCTAATAAAAGTTGCTGCTCTTCAAATGTTGCTTGTTGTTGAGTTAATGAAACTAAATTGTTTGATGCCGTTTTGTGCCGCCCCTGTAAAGGAGCAAAAATGAACTGCCCCCAAATAAAAACAACAGCAACAATAATTGTGCCCAATAAAAAGCTTCGGTCCCTTAAAGTCAGCGCTTCCACTTGCCCAGATAGTTTTTCCCATCGCTGAATGAGTGTTTGCTTGCTCATTGCTCACCCCCTAAGTTCATGAGAGAAGATGACAGCGTAAAGTGTAATAATTTTTCGTGATCTTCATCTGAAGTCAACTGAAACAAATCAAATGCTCTACCTAAAAATAAAGCTTCATCCCGAAGCGTCTGAATATAGTGCGGAACAGACTCTGCCTGCAACGTTTTACCTTTCAACCCGACTTTATGACCACCATCAGCAAATTGAATTTGCGTTAGCCACAAGAAATCTACTTGATGACGAGCCAACCCTGTCATTAAATTTGAAAACGGAAGCTGCCCCCCAACGGAAAGTGAGTCAAGCATTGTTATAAGCTGTTTACGTGCCGCTAAGCGTTTAGTTAAGCGCACATTGAGTGCAACAAGTGAAGGATCTTTTTTCATTGCTTTCAGCCTCACCTCCATTTCAACAGTTTGCTGCTGCAGTTGATCTACACTCGCTTGATTAACGGGTAACTTAGCTTCAATTGCGACCACCTGAGATTGATAGTAGCCGGTAAATACAGCTAGAACACATAAAACCACCGCAACCACGGCAACGATGTGAACCAGTGGCAATATGACATTTTGGGGTCTTAAGTCTTGTGTATATAAATTAATTTGCTGCATTAGGATGAAACCTCTCTTAAAGCAGCGCCTACGGCAGCAAAGCTCTGAATCAGAGTATCACCTCCGCTTATACCCTCTGAAAATAGTGGGCTTACATCTAATTTATTTACCTTAACCGCTAAGTTCTGTCCAAGCATATTAGCCAGAGGGAATGTATCATCAGGGCCAATAAGCAGCAGTTCTTTAGGGGGCACCTGCCCCAACTGACTTTCATAATAATCTAGCGAGCGCTGAACCTCCAAGGCTAGATTCTGCACAGTGGCTTCTTGGCTTGAAATATCTTTTAGCGCATCTAACGAGAAATCAAAACGACGAGAGAAGTACATGGTGTCGCCTTTACTCACCAATATCATCCCAAAACCGGGGCGTAAAAATAATAGCGCAAGACCGTTTCCTGTGGTGTCATAGCGCATAGATATATTACGCAACACCAACTCGGTAATATCTATACTTTCGAGCTCAAGTCCGGACTCTTCGATCAAGCGAATATTTTCCTGCAGCAATACTTTTCGTACACTGACGACGTTAATAATACTGCCCCGCCCTCGCGTAGCATCATCAGGAAAATCAAATACGTCTGTTATGGCATCTTCAAGGGGATAATCAATTAGGTCTTTAACTTTCCAACGTATTGCTTCAGCTAATTCAGTATCAGATACCGGCGGCTTTTCAGTTTGAAATATTTGATACTGATCTGAAGAAAGCACCAAATTGCAGGCAATGCCTTTTAAATTATGCTCTTCAACCACCCCATTCAAGGCATCTTTACGCTGGGCCGCTTTGCAAGCAATAAAATCCTGGAATACGATGTGCGATGAACGTGTCTCTCCACCACGCACCGACTGCGCAACAGAGAGCCCGTCAGAACGAACTTCAACACCCACAAACCCAGGCTGGGTCTTTTTCTTAAACAACGAAATCAGGACGGCGCCCCCCAAAAATAAGAACTCTTTACAATTTTAATTAGAATAGTGCAGTAAGTGACTGTTTGCCAATAAATTCCTAATTTAGAAAAGGAAAGAGCATAAAAAAAGGAAGCTATCTAAGCTTCCTTTTTATTTCCGCAGCCCTATAAGGATACCTTAAAATGGAATATCATCATCAAAATCATCAACGGGAGCCGATTGCTGAGGTGCTTGTTGTGCCGCTTGCTGCTGTCCATAGCCACCTTGTTGTGGGGCATTCTGCTGAGGCGTTTGTTGTGAGTAAGCGCCCTGCGGCTGTGGTGCGCTTTGCTGTTGTTGAGGTGCTTGCTGGCGAGGTGCGGGGGCATTTTGCTGTGGTGCACTTTGCTGAGGTGCTTGCTGCGAGTAAGAACCCTGCTGATCACCACCGCTTCGTGAGTCTAGCATTTGCATAGTCCCATTAAAGCTGTCTACCACTACTTCCGTGGTATACTTATCCTGACCACCTTGATCTTGCCACTTCCGAGTTTGTAACTTCCCCTCTATATAAACCTTAGAGCCTTTTCGCAAATACTCACCGACAACCGGTGCGATACCACCAAAAAATACAACACGATGCCATTCAGTTTTTTCTTGACGCTGCCCAGTATTTTTATCCTTCCATGACTCGGAGGTTGCTAATGTAATATTGGCGATAGCCTTTCCGTCAGGTGTATACCTAACCTCGGGATCTTTACCCAGATTACCAACCAAAATCACTTTATTAATCATTTATTTCTCCTAAATACCAAAATTCGGTCTTTCAAATATTCAATTTGTTCATCTCAGATAAACGCTCTGATCAATGAGCTAAATGCTAACAGAAAACACAGCAATAGGCATTAATTCAACTATACTAAATAGCACACTTACTCATTATTACTTATCCGCATTACGATATGACATTAAAGCGGCCTCATCAAGATGGACTTTATCTACTTTCAAATACGCCGTTTTTTCTTCTATCACAACAACAACATCCTCAACGCCAGGAATATCAAACAGTTCATCAGATACGGCGGCAGCCTCCCCTTCAGATAATGCGCAATTAAGTCGTATCATTCGGCTAGTTGAATAACTTGGGGGCCTCATACTTAGTGCAAGCAGCGCCCAAACCAACGCAAGAATAGCAGAACCATAATAGATGACTTCTGCACCCCAGGTTGAAATAACCCAACCACCAAGAACCCCTCCTAAAAAAGCACCAAAGAACTGACTGGTTGAATAGATCCCCATTGCAGTTCCTCGTGCGCCAGCTGGAGCCTGCTTGCTCACCAGTGAAGGCAGACTTGCTTCCAGTAAATTAAACGCCATAAAGAAAACAAATAAAGCGACCCAAATAGCAAGCAATGAGCTCTGCCCCCAAACGAGCAATAATGAACCGACGGATAAGAGCATAATAGCCCCTACAAAGATTGTTTTAATTTTACGCTTTTTTTCGCCAATAATAATAAAGGGCACCATAGCAAAAAAGGCTAAAACCATAACTGAAAGATACACCCACCAATGCTCTTGCCTTGCTAATTCAATATCATTAACCAGTGACAGCGGCACAGCGATAAACAATGCAGTAAGTATTAAGTGCAAAATAAAGATGCCTACATCTAACCTTAATAGGTCTTTGTTTTTTAGCAATTCAAAGAACTCTCCACGAACAGCCCGAGTATCTCTATGAGCATGAGTCGATACCGGCGTAGGTACAACAAATAGTATTATCGCAATACCAATGAGCGCTAATAACGCGGTTAGCCAGAATATACCAGCCAGACCAAAGTAAGCACTTACTATTGGCCCCAATACCATAGCAACAGAAAATGAAAGCCCGATAGACATGCCGACAACAGCCATCCCTTTAGTTCGACTCTCCTCTGTAGTCAGATCACTCAATAATGCCATTAGCACACTTGCTATAGCTCCCGCTCCTTGCAATAACCGCCCAGCGATAACACCGTAAATTGATTCTGATGTTGCCGCGACCACGCTCCCAGCACAAAAAATCAACAAGCCAAATATAATCATTTTCTTACGACCAATTCGATCAGACAACATCCCGAACGGTACTTGAAACACAGCCTGCGTTAAACCGTAGCCGCCAATTGCAAGACCAATCAACAGTCCATTGGCACCCTGAAGATCATCTCCCAACAAAATAAAAACAGGCAAAACCATAAACAAACCAAGCATGCGCATGGCATATAAAAGCGCAAGCGCAAATACTGAACGCTTTTCATTAACGGTCATTAAGGACTCAACTCCAGAAAAGGACAAAAATTGTATATTAGGGCTGCTAACTTACAAGATCGTGTATATTAACAAAATGATCTATGTCGTGCATTACCCCTATAACGCAGTATAATTGCTCCCTTCTGAAAAATTCGCTTACAAAATATTGGGCAATTATGGATAAGATTCTGGTTCGCGGTGCACGTACTCACAATCTCAAAAATATCGACATTGAGATTCCTAGAGATAAGCTCACTGTTATTACAGGTTTATCTGGCTCCGGGAAATCATCCCTCGCCTTCGACACACTGTATGCAGAAGGGCAACGTCGTTACGTTGAATCATTATCAACTTACGCTCGCCAATTTCTTTCAATGATGGAAAAACCCGACATTGACCATATAGAAGGGCTATCCCCTGCTATATCCATAGAGCAGAAATCCACATCTCATAATCCGCGCTCTACAGTAGGAACGATCACTGAAATTTACGATTATTTAAGGCTTTTATTTGCTCGTGCAGGCGAGCCTCGCTGCCCCGTTCACGGAGAGCCTTTAGAAGCTCAAACGATTAGCCAAATGGTTGATCAAGTAATGCTTCAGGAAGAAGAAGCAAAGCTGATGATGCTTGCTCCTGTAATTAAAAATAGAAAAGGTGAGCACCAACACGTATTTCAGGAGCTACAAAGCCAAGGATTTATCCGTGCCCGTATCGACGGCATCGTCACTGATCTTGATGATACACCTGAACTAGAAAAAAATAAAAAACACACCATTGAAGTTATTATTGATCGATTTAAAGTTCGTGATGGCATTCAACAGCGGCTCGCTGAATCTTTTGAAACTTGCATCGCACTTACTGATGGCATCGCAATAATAGCCCCAATGGATGGTGACGCTGAAGAACTTATTTTTTCAGCCCGATTTGCCTGCCCTCAATGTGGTTATGCCATTAGTGAGTTGGAACCCAGAATATTCTCTTTTAATAACCCTGCTGGTGCATGCCCAAGCTGTGATGGGCTTGGTGTGAAACAGTTTTTTGACCCTAAGAAGCTAGTAAAGCACCCTGAACTTACTCTCGCAGAGGGCGCAATTAAGGGCTGGGACAGAAGAACAGTCTATTACTATCAAATGTTAACCAGCCTTGCTGAGCATTTCGATATAAATTTAGAGCAGCCTTTTGAGCAACTACCCGAGTTATTTAGAGAAACAATACTTAAAGGTAGTGGCAATGATGAAATTGCTTTTAATTACGTGAATACACGTGGTGATGTGGTTAAGCGCCACCACCCATTCGAAGGTGTAATGCCTAACATGGAGCGCCGCCTCCGTGAGACAGAATCACAAATGGTAAGAGATGACCTTTCAAAGCTTCTCACTAATACAACCTGCCCAGACTGTCATGGAGCGAGGCTTAAAGAGTCTGCTAGAAACGTTTTCATTAATGACACGCGTTTACCTGATATCACAGCTAAGCCTGTAGGCGCAGCCTTTGAATACTTCTCAGAACTAAAGTTAGAAGGCCGTAAGGGTGAAATAGCCGAGAAAATTGTTACTGAAATACAATTGCGACTGCAGTTCCTTGTTAATGTGGGACTAGATTATTTAACACTAAACAGAAGTGCCGACACCTTATCAGGAGGCGAAGCTCAGCGCATAAGATTAGCTAGCCAAATAGGGGCAGGACTTGTGGGCGTTATGTATGTTCTCGATGAACCTTCAATTGGCCTACACCAACGAGATAATGATCGATTGCTCAAAACGCTGACCCACCTTCGAGATCTCGGCAATACGGTTATTATTGTAGAGCATGACGAAGATGCAATACGTCTAGCAGATCATGTTATTGATATCGGCCCAGGCGCTGGAATTCATGGAGGCCGTGTAATTGCCTCAGGCACACCTGAAGATGTCATGGCTACAGAAGATTCAATTACCGGCCAGTACCTTTCTGGTCGAAAGCGCATTGAAATTCCGTCAAAGCGTCAAACCTATGACAAAAGTAAAACCCTAAAACTGATGGGTGCAACAGGGAACAATCTAAATAAAGTTGATCTAACCATACCTTTAGGCCTGTTCACTTGTGTTACTGGCGTATCTGGCTCCGGCAAATCAACGTTAATTAATGGAACGCTCTACCCTATTGCAGCAACGGTACTTAACAAAGCAACTACACTGCATATTCAAGAGCATGATGAAATAATAGGTATTGACCAACTCGATAAGGTCATTGATATTGACCAAAGCCCTATAGGTCGTACACCAAGATCAAATCCTGCTACTTATACAGGTATATTCACTCCAGTGAGAGAGCTATTTTCTGGCACTCACGAAGCTAGATCAAGAGGCTATAAGCCAGGTCGCTTTAGTTTTAACGTAAAGGGTGGTCGATGCGAAGCGTGCCAGGGCGATGGTGTTATAAAAGTTGAAATGCACTTTTTACCTGATATTTACGTGCCTTGTGATAGCTGCAAAGGTAAGCGTTACAACCGTGAAACGCTTGATATTAAATACAAAGGCAAAAGCATCCATGAAGTGCTAGACCTTACCGTTGAAGACGCTAGAGAATTTTTTGATTCAGTGCCGTTTTTAGCTAAAAAATTACAGACACTTATTGATGTAGGCTTGTCTTATATAAGACTTGGACAAAGCGCTGTTACACTTTCTGGAGGTGAAGCTCAGCGTGTAAAACTTGCAAAAGAGCTATCTAAACGAGATACAGGGCAAACGCTTTACATATTAGATGAACCCACCACTGGACTTCATTTTTATGATATACAACAATTACTTAATGTCCTGCACAAGCTAAGAGAGCATGGCAACACAATTGTTGTAATTGAACATAATTTAGATGTTGTTAAAACAGCAGACTGGGTTATTGACCTAGGCCCTGAAGGTGGTACAGGTGGCGGAAATATCATTGCAGAAGGAACTCCGGAAGAGGTTTCTGAAGCCAAAAACTCACACACTGGAAGGTTTCTTAAAGAACTGCTTGAACGACAGAAGTAGGGTTATAAGCAGTGGGTATGTCTAACCCTTTATATCCACTGTATTTCTGAACCTATCATCAATAGTAGGCCACTGTAACTTAAACCTGACAAAAATTAAATGAAGTTACTAAACGCAAAAAGCCGACTAATAAAGTCGGCTTTTTGTGAACAAGTCAGAAAAGTTATTTACTCTTCGTCATCACTCTCTACTACTGGACGATCCACAAGCTCAACATAAGCCATTGGAGCGCTATCACCAGCACGAATACCACACTTAAGAATACGTATGTATCCTCCTGGGCGGCTCTCATAGCGAGGACCTAACTCGTTAAACAGTTTTGCAACTGCCTCTTTACTACGCAATCTTGCAAAAGCCAAACGACGATTAGCAACAGTATCTTTCTTAGCTAATGTAATTAAAGGCTCTGCAACTGTTCGCAACTCTTTTGCTTTTGGCAAAGTTGTTTTGATCAGCTCATGCTCAACCAATGAAGAAGTCATGTTACTGAACATGGCCTTTCTATGTGAGCTATTGCGATTAAATTTACGACCACTTTTACGATGACGCATTTGTCTAATTCCTTACCTGATTAACCTGAGGTTATCCACCTAGTACCCTGTCATCACCCTTCAAACTAGCCGGAGGCCAATTTTCAAGACGCATACCCAGAGAGAGACCACGAGATGCTAATACATCTTTAATCTCAGTAAGTGACTTCTTACCTAAGTTAGGTGTTTTAAGAAGCTCTACCTCAGTACGCTGGATCAGGTCACCAATGTAATATATGTTCTCGGCTTTCAAGCAGTTAGCAGAACGAACAGTTAGCTCAAGATCGTCAACTGGACGAAGAAGTATTGGATCCACTTCTTCCTCTTCCTCAACTTGCTCAGGCTCCTTTTCATTGTCGAAGTGAACAAACACTGACAACTGCTGTTGCAAGATTGTTGCCGCACGACGAATAGACTCTTCAGGATCAATTGTACCGTTTGTTTCCAAATCGATAACCAATTTATCCAAATCTGTTCGCTGCTCTACGCGAGCACTCTCAACTGAGTACGCTACACGAAGAACTGGACTGAAAGACGAGTCCAATTGCAATCTACCAATAGCACGTGTTTCATCATCTCCGGCAACGCGTTGGTCTGCAGGCTCGTAGCCTCTACCTAACATCACTTTTAACTTCATGTTGATTTCGCCAGCACCACTCAAGTGACAAATCACATGATCTGGGTTTGCGATTTCAACATCGTGATCAAGCTGAATATCACTTGCCAACACAGGACCTTCGCCCTTTTTGGTCAACGTCAATGTCGCTTCATCACGGCTATGCATAATGATAGCCAAACCTTTAAGGTTTAGAAGAATCTCAATAACGTCTTCCTGAACACCTTCAATAGCACTGTATTCATGAAGGACGCCATCGATCTCTGCTTCAACGACCGCACTTCCTGGCATAGATGACAGTAATATACGACGCAGAGCACTACCTAGAGTATGTCCAAACCCACGCTCGAGAGGTTCTAAAGTAACCTTCGCGTGCGTAGAGCTTATTTCCTGTACATCGATATTTCGAGGATTCAAGAATTCATTTACTGAACGCTGCATAAACGGCCCTATTCGCTCTATTGTTCTGCTTAAACCTTACTTAGAGTAAAGTTCCACGATTAAGTTTTCGTTGATTTCAGCGGATAATTCAGAACGCTCTGGTACGGACTTAAACGTACCTACCAACTTGCTCGAATCAACATCTACCCACTCAATCGTGCCACGATTAGCTGACAATTCAAGTGCATTTTTAATACGCAATTGAACCTTAGACTTCTCACGAACACTGACAACATCACCTGCAGTTACTTGATAAGATGCAATATTTACAACATTATCATTTACAAGAATCGATTTATGAGATACCAACTGACGTGATTCTGCACGTGTTGATCCAAACCCCATACGATAAACCACGTTATCAAGACGCTGCTCAAGTATCTGTAAAAGATTCTCGCCTGTTGCGCCCTTACGACGTGCCGCTTCTTTGTAGTAACCACGGAACTGCTTTTCAAGTACGCCGTATGTACGACGAACTTTTTGTTTTTCTCTTAACTGTAAACCGTATTCAGACAAACGTCCTCTACGTGCGCCATGCTGCCCTGGAGGGGTTTCAAGATTACATTTTGAATCTAGTGCTCGCGCACCGCTTTTCAAAAATAAATCAGTCCCTTCACGACGAGACAGTTTACATTTTGGACCAATATATCGAGCCATTGTCTGTCTCCTTTATTAAACGCGACGTTTCTTAGGTGGACGACACCCATTATGTGGAATAGGTGTAACATCAATGATGCTAGTAATCTTATAACCACATGAATTAAGTGCACGGACAGCGGACTCACGTCCGGGCCCAGGACCTTTAACCATAACATCTAGGTTTTTTAGGCCGTATTCAGCAGCCGCTTTTCCGGCTCTTTCAGCTGCTACCTGCGCAGCAAAAGGTGTACTTTTACGTGAACCACGGAAACCAGAACCACCTGCGGTGGCCCATGACAAGGCATTGCCTTGACGGTCTGTAATGGTTACGATCGTATTGTTGAAAGATGCATGAATATGTGCCATCCCATCAACAACCGTCTTTTTCACCTTCTTACGGGTACGTGTACCTGGCTTAGCCATTCCGGTATCCTATTTATTTACGTATTGGTTTGCGAGGACCTTTACGGGTTCTAGCGTTGGTCTTACTACGTTGACCGCGTACAGGCAAGCTGTGACGGTGACGCAGACCACGGTAGCAACCAAGATCTTTCAAACGTTTAACATTCATTTGTACTTCACGACGCAGATCGCCCTCAACAGTCATACTGGTGAGTTCATTACGTAGCGCATCTAACTGCTCTTCAGTTAAGTCTCTAACTTTAGCTGTTGTCTTAACGCTAGTTGCGTCACAAAGCTTCTTAGCTGTAGTTAGACCAACACCATATACATAGGTAAGGGCTATTACAGCGTGTTTATTATCGGGTATATTGACACCGGCTATACGAGCCATCTATCTTACTCCGCTTTTAAGCATTGCTATTAATTGAACATCATAAAAAAGGCGCAAGATAATAACGCTTGATCAAAAATAAATCAAGCTTTATTTATTTTTGCCTGCATTGAAAAGGCTTTTAACCCTGACGCTGCTTATGACGTGGCTCTTTGCAAATGACCCTTACGGCACCATTGCGACGAATAATTTTACAATTACGGCAAATTTTCTTTACCGATGCACGCACTTTCATTCTAAAACTCCAAATCGAAATGTATTATCGAAGTATAACTTCAACTATACCTTCTTCAGGTTAGATTTTTTCATGAGGGACTCATACTGATGAGACATCAGATGTGACTGCACTTGAGCCATAAAGTCCATCACAACCACAACTACGATAAGCAGTGAAGTTCCACCAAAGTAAAATGGGACATTCCACCACACAACCAGAAACTGTGGAAGGAGAGCAACTGCCGTTATATATAAAGCACCAAACATCGTTAAACGAGTAAGAACACTATCTATATAGCGAGCGGTTTGCTCACCTGGGCGAATACCAGGTACAAAAGCACCTGATTTCTTAAGATTATCGGCTACTTCTTTCGGATTATACATCAACGCCGTATAAAAGAAGCAGAAAAATATCACAGCTATCGCAAACAGTAAAATATAAAGTGGCTGACTTGGTGCAAGTGCCTGAGAAAAATCAGACAACCACTCCATCCCCTCTCCTTTGCCGAACCATTGCCCCAGCGAAGCTGGAAACAATAAGATACTTGATGCAAAGATAGGTGGAATAACACCCGCCATATTAACCTTAAGAGGCAAATGGCTTGACTGCTGTGCATACACTTTACGGCCTTGCTGTCTTTTTGCGTAATTTACAGTAATGCGGCGTTGGCCACGCTCCATAAACACAACAAAAGCAACGATGGCGATAGCGAAAAATCCTATGAACAACAAGGCAAGAATATTAATCTCACCCTGCCTAGCTTGCTCGAATGACTGCCCAAACGCACCTGGTAAACCAGCAACGATACCTGCAAAAATCAGCAGAGATATACCATTACCAATACCGCGCTCAGTGATCTGCTCACCAAGCCACATTAGGAAGACAGCACCACTTACGAAAGTTGCTACAGCCACAAAATAAAAGCTGAACGTATCGGTGAATGTAACACCCTGAGAAGCCAAACCTACTGACATACCCATTGCCTGCACGGTTGCCAAGACAACCGTTGCATAGCGTGTGTACTGGCTTATCTTACGACGACCAGACTCACCTTCTTTCTTAAGCGCTTCAAGCTGAGGACTCACTACGGTCATTAGCTGCATGATAATTGACGCAGAAATGTACGGCATTATTCCCAGAGCAAAAATACTCATTCTTTCGAGTGCGCCACCTGAAAACATATTGAACAAACTAAGGATAGTCCCCTGATTTTGCTCAAAAAGTGCCGCCAGTCTTTCTGGGTTGATACCCGGAACTGGTATATGTGCTCCAACACGATAGATAACTATCGCGATGAAAACAAACCATAGCCGTGACTTTAGTTCTGCAAAGCCGCTAGCTGCTCCTGCTGGTAGTGATCCTGTCTTAGCCATTTAGTCCTCGACTTTTCCGCCTGCTGCGGTAATCGCTTCGCGTGCACCCTTAGATACACTCAAACCTTGAATAGTCACTGCCTTGGTTAAAGCACCAGACAAAAAGACTTTTGCAGTTTTTGTGTCGCGACGAACTAGATTAGCATTTTTAAGTGCAGCTAGATCGATCACATCAACATCTAAAGTTTCAAGCTCGCTTAATCTGATTTCAGCTGCAAAAGCTGACTTTCTAGACGTGAAACCAAACTTTGGCAAACGTCTTTGAAGCGGCTGTTGCCCACCCTCGAAACCAGCAGGCACTGTACCACCAGAACGTGATTTAAGACCTTTATGACCACGGCCACAAGTTTTTCCTAAACCAGAACCGATACCACGACCTACGCGCTTACCAGCTTTTTTTGAACCTGGAGCGGGACTTAACGTATTAAGACGCATATTACTCTCCCTCTACTCTAAGCATATAATTAACTCTATTGATCATACCGCGAACTGAAGGTGTATCTTCAACCTCAACAGTATGACCAATGCGACGTAGTCCAAGACCCGCTACACATGCTTGATGCTTAGGTAGTCGGCCAATTACGCTACGAAGTAATGTAACTTTAACTGTCTTAGCCATGATCTTATCCTACAATATCGTCAACTGATTTACCGCGCTTCGCTGCAATAGACTCTGGAGACTGCATAGCCTTCAGACCATTGACCGTAGCACGAACAACGTTAACTGGATTGGTTGAACCGTAGCATTTGGCAAGTACGTTATGTACACCCGCTACTTCCAACACCGCACGCATCGCACCACCAGCAATAATACCAGTACCTTCTGACGCAGGTTGCATATAAACCTTAGATGCACCATGTCGAGCTTTGATTGGATATTGTAGAGTTGTACCATCCAACGCCACATCAACCATATTTCTACGTGCTGCATCCATAGCTTTTTGAATTGCTACAGGCACTTCACGTGCTTTACCACGTCCAAAACCAACACGACCGTTACCATCGCCTACTACTGTTAATGCAGTGAAGCCGAATATACGACCACCTTTTACAACTTTAGCAACACGGTTAACCTGTACCAGCTTCTCCTGAAGATCAGGCGCTTTTTGTTCATTACTCATTGCTGACACCCTTTAGAATTCCAGTCCGCTTTCACGTGCTGCGTCGGCTAATGCCTTCACACGACCGTGATACTTAAAACCTGAACGATCAAAAGCTACCTGCGTAACACCCGCAGCCTTGGCGCGTTCAGCGATGAGCTTTCCAACCTTAGAAGCGGCTTCAACATTACCTGTTGAACCCTCTTTCAACTCTTTTTCAACAGTTGATGCAGCAGCTAAAATTTTGCTGCCATCAGCTGCAATAATTTGTGCATACATATGCTGAGGAGTACGGTGAACAGACAAACGAGTTGCACCCTGCTCTCTTATTTTAGAACGCGTGCTGCGCGCTCTACGATTCTTTGACTCTTTTTTTACGCTCATAGTTTTACCTACTTCTTCTTAGCCTCTTTACGTCTTACATTCTCGTCCGAATAACGAACACCTTTACCTTTGTAAGGCTCAGGAGGACGGAAGGCTCGAATTTCTGCTGCTGCCTGACCAACTTGCTGCTTATCGATACCCTTAAGTACGATTTCAGTTTGTGTAGGCATTTCAGCAGAAATACCTTCTGGCAAAGCGTATTCAACAGGATGAGAAAAGCCCAGTGTAAGGTTGATTTTCTTACCTTGCACCTGCGCTCTGTAACCTACACCAATTAACTGTAGTTTTTTCTCATACCCTTTATTAACACCAACAACCATGTTGTTGACTAGAGCGCGTGTTGTACCCGCTAATGCACGAGATTTTCTCGCACCGTCACGTGCAGCAAAAGTAAGCTTGTTTTCTTCTTGCTTAACTTCAACCGCTGAGTGAACACTAAATGAAAGTGCTCCTTTAGCGCCTTTTACTTCGATCTCTTGCCCATCTAACTTCACCTGTGTTCCAGATGGAAGCTCGACAGGAGAATTTGCAACTCTTGACATGACTACCTCCTAGAATACGGTGCAGATAACTTCACCACCGATCCCTGCTTCACGAGCAGAACGATCAGTCATAATACCCTTTGATGTTGAAATGAGTGCAACACCTAAACCATTAGAGACCTTGGGCAATTCATCTGCGTTCTTGTATATACGCAGACCTGGACGGCTAACACGCTTTATCTTTTCGATAACCGGCTTACCTTCGAAATACTTCAACTCAACTGTCAAAGTTGGCTTTACATCACCTTCTATACTAAAGTCGGCGATAAAACCTTCTTGCTTTAGCACTTCAGCTAAAGACACCTTCATTTTTGAAGAAGGCATGGTAACAGCGACTTTTTCAGCCATCTGCCCATTACGGATACGAGTTAACATATCCGCAAGTGTATCTTGCATACTCATTAGTATGAGACTCCTGCTCTTTTTAGTTGTGCAGCGGAAAAGAGCGACACTATACACTAGCTATCGCTCTTATAAAACCGCTTACCAACGGAAAATCTACCAGCTGGCTTTTGTTAAGCCTGGTACATCACCGTTCATAGCGTGCTCACGCAATTTAATACGAGACAACTTAAATTTACGATATACACCATGTGGACGACCAGTAACCTGACAACGGTTACGGAGTCTACTAGGGCTTGCATTACGTGGAAGCTTTTGCAATTTAACCTGCGCATCCCAACGGTCATCATCAGATGTGTTGATATTGCTGATTATTGCTTTAAGTTCCGCACGCTTTTCTGCGTATTTCGCAACAGTTTTCTCGCGCTTTAATTCACGCATTTTCATCGATATCTTTGCCATGATTCCTAACCTTATTTCTTAAAGGGGAAATTAAAGGCTTTCAGCAATGCACGACCTTCGTCATCCGTTTTTGCTGAAGTAGTAATCGTGATGTCCAAGCCGCGAATCTTATCCACTTTATCGTATTCGATTTCAGGGAAAATGATTTGCTCTCGCACACCCATGCTGTAATTTCCACGACCGTCAAACGACTTAGGATTCAAACCACGAAAATCGCGGACACGAGGAATAGCAATATCTACTAGTCTCTCAAGGAATTCCCACATGCGTTCGCCACGAAGTGTCACCTTACAACCAATTGGGTAGCCTTCACGAATCTTGAAGCCTGCAACAGACTTCTTTGCCTTAGTAACAACTGCCTTTTGGCCAGCAAGCTTTTCCATATCCGCAACAGCGTTATCGATTTGCTTCTTGTCACCTAATGCTTCACCAACTCCCATATTGAGAGTGATTTTTTCAATTTTGGGAACCTGCATTACACTCTTGTAAGCGAACTCACTTTGTAGAGCAGGTATCACCGCTTTCTGATATACATCTTTCATTTTAGGCATAATAACCACCAGCGAGCGTTAGCTGCCGACAACTTCTTTCGTCGACTTATAGACACGGACTTTAGCGCCATCTTCCAAGACTTTAAAACCCACCCTGTCAGCTTTGTTTGTAGCTGTGTTAAAAATAGCTACATTCGAAACTTGTATAGGTGCTTCCTTTTCGACGATACCGCCAGGAGCGCCCAACATTGGGTTAGGTTTGGTGCTTCGCTTAATCATGTTAATACCTGATACCACGACACGACCATCTTGCAGAACGCGGACGATTTTCCCGCGCTTGCCTTTGTCCTTGCCCGCTATGACTATAACTTCATCATCACGTTTGATTTTGTTCATAACCGGCCTCTCATCCTTATAGCACTTCAGGTGCTAAAGAAACAATCTTCATGTATTTTTCGCTACGTAACTCACGAGTTACAGGGCCAAAAATACGTGTACCAATAGGTGCGTCTTGTTGGTTCAGTAAAACAGCTGCATTTCCATCAAAACGGATCAAAGATCCATCCGGACGTCGCACGCCTTTTCTGGTACGCACAACAACTGCGTTCAGAACCTGACCCTTCTTGACTTTACCGCGAGGAATCGCTTCCTTCACAGTAACTTTAATTATGTCACCTATTCTGGCGTAGCGTCTATGCGAGCCACCCAAAACCTTGATGCACATAACTCGACGAGCACCACTGTTATCGGCAACGTCTAGGTACGATTCAGTTTGAATCATGACTTCTCTCCAAAACTTACTAATGTGCCTTTAGATAAAGCACCCTCGAAAGGGTGACTTATACCTTGGAAACACTCTCGACAACCTCAATCAACTTCCAGCATTTCGTCTTAGAAAGAGGACGACATTCCTGGATACTGACTGTATCACCGATGTTACACTCATTATTTTCGTCATGAGCATGGAGCTTAGTTGAACGTTTAACGTATTTTCCATACATCGGATGTTTAACGAGTCGTTCAACTAAAACCGTGATGGACTTATCCATCTTATCACTCACGACTTTACCGCTTAATATACGAGCATTAGATGCAGCTTCAGTCATTTTAGTTACCTACCTTTTGTTTCAACACTGTTTTCACACGAGCGATGTCGCGTCTAACGTTGCCGAGTAGGTGACCCTGATTGAGTTGACCAGTTGATTTACGCATGCGTAAATTAAACTGCTCTTTCAACAAGCTCATCAACTCTGTGTTCAGTTCTTCAACTGATTTTTCACGCAATTCATTAGCTTTCATTACATCACTGTCCTCGTAACAAATGTTGTAGGAACAGGTAACTTAGCTGTAGCTAGAGTAAATGCTTCTCGAGCTAACTCTTCAGAAACACCTTCAATCTCAAACAACATACGGCCTGGCTGAATCTGGGCAATCCAGTATTCAACATTACCTTTACCTTTACCCTGACGAACTTCAAGAGGCTTTTGTGTAATTGGCTTATCTGGGAATACACGTATCCACATTTTACCACTACGCTTAACCTGACGTGAAATCGTTCTACGAGCTGCCTCAATCTGACGCGCTGTAATACGACCTCTGCCTGTCGCCTTTAGGCCAAATTCACCAAAGCTAACTTTGCTTCCGCGCTGGGCCAGGCCGCGGTTACGGCCTTTTTGCATTTTACGAAATTTGGTACGTTTCGGTTGCAACATATTCTGGCACCTTACTTAGAAGCTTTGGAAGCTTTCTTCTTTGGTGCATTTTTCTGGGCACGTACCTGTTCGATACCACCAAGAATCTCACCTTTGAAGATCCAAACTTTAACACCAATAATACCATAGGTAGTTGATGCTTCGTGTGTCGCGTAATCAATATCGGCACGCAATGTATGCAAAGGTACACGACCCTCACGATACCATTCAGAACGTGCGATCTCAGCACCACCTAAGCGGCCACCAACCTGAATTTTTATTCCCTTAGCGCCCTGACGCATAGCATTTTGAACTGCTCGCTTCATTGCACGACGGAACATAACTCGACGCTCCAATTGGTTAGCAACACTTGCTGCAACCAACTTTGCATCAAGATCAGGTTTTCTGATCTCTTCGATGTTGATGTGAACTGGCACACCCATCATCTCACTAATTTTTCTGCGTAGTTTATCAACATCCTCACCCTTCTTACCGATAACAATCCCTGGACGGGCGGTATGAATAGTAATTTTTGCGTTTTGCGCAGGACGTTCAATTACTATCTTACTTACTGATGCTTTAACAAGGCTCTTAGTTAAAAAATTACGAACCTCGATGTCATTCAATAAGTTTGCAGCATAATCTCCCTTCTCTGCATACCAGATCGAGTTGTGGTCTTTCACAATACCCAGTCTGATACCAGTAGGATGTACTTTTTGACCCATCTGAGTATCTCCTAGTTATCAGCGACCATAACCGTAATATGGCAAGTGCGTTTTAATATACGATCAGCTCGACCTTTCGCACGAGGTCTAATGCGCTTCATTGTAGTCGCTTCATCAACAAAGATGGTAGAGACCTTCAAATCATCAACATCAAGACCGTCGTTATGCTCTGCATTCGCAATTGCGGACTCAAGCACTTTCTTGATCAAATGTGCAGCTTTTTTAGGGCTGAACGTTAAAATATTCAGGGCTTCCTCAACGGCTTTTCCGCGAACCTGGTCTGCGACCAAGCGCGCTTTCTGAGCAGATAGGTTAGCACCCTTTAATTTAGCGGCTACTTCCATCTCAAATACCTCTCAGATCTACCGTTTAGCTTTCTTGTCTGCAACATGTCCGCGATATGTGCGGGTTGCAGCAAATTCGCCCAATTTATGGCCAACCATATCTTCTGTAACAAAAACAGGAACGTGTTGACGTCCGTTATGCACAGCAATGGTTAAACCAATCATCTCTGGAAAAATTGTAGAACGACGAGACCAAGTCTTAATTGGCTTCTTGTCCTTTTTCTCCAAAGCTGTTTCTACCTTCTTTAACAAATGCAGGTCTATAAATGGACCCTTCTTCAAAGAACGTGACACAGCGTAATCCTCATGTAGTAAATTACTTGGCCGATCGACGACGCACTATCATCTTATCAGTACGTTTGTTTTTGCGAGTTTTATATCCTTTGGTCGGCACACCCCAAGGTGTTACTGGATGACGTCCGCCAGAGGTTCTCCCTTCACCACCACCATGTGGATGGTCAACTGGGTTCATAACAACACCACGAACTGTTGGCCTTACGCCACGCCAGCGTGATGCACCCGCTTTACCTAACTGTCTTAAGCTATGCTCACTGTTTGAAACTTCACCCAGCGTTGCACGACACTCTGACAATACTTTACGCATCTCACCTGAACGCAAGCGCAAGGTAACATAAGCACCTTCACGAGCAATCAACTGAGCGTAAGTACCGGCACTACGAGCAATCTGCGCACCTTTACCTGGCTTCAACTCAATACAATGAATAACACTACCGACAGGCATGTTTCGCATTGGTAAAGTACTTCCTACTTTAATAGGCGCATCTTCTCCTGAGCGAATCTCATCACCTGCTTTAGTACCTTTAGGAGCGATAATGTAACGTCTCTCACCATCAAGATACTTCAACAGAGCAATATGTGCAGAACGGTTTGGATCGTATTCAATACGCTCCACTACCGATGGAATACCATCTTTGTTCCGCTTAAAATCTACGATTCTATACTGCTGCTTATGACCACCACCGATATGACGAGTAGTGATGCGACCATTATTATTACGGCCACCAGACTTAGTTTTCTTTTCTACCAACGGCGCATAAGGTCCACCCTTATGTAGGTCAGGATGATATACCTTAACTACATGGCGACGACCGGGAGACGTTGGTTTAGTTTTTACAACTGGCATAATACGACCCCTTTGTTACTCGACATCCATAAAGTCGATTTCCTGACCTTCCGCTAATCTAACATAAGCTTTTTTAGTATCTTTACGCTTACCTAGACCACGAACCGTGCGCTTAGTCTTGCCTTTTAGTACAGAAATCTGAACACCTTCAACCTTCACATCAAAAAGAGCTTCAACCGCTTTTTTAACTTCAGGCTTAGTAGCGTCGATTGCCACACGAAAAACAACTTGGCCAGACTCAGCAGCCAGAGATGCTTTTTCAGAAACAAGAGGACCTAGCAATACTTTATAAATACGCTCTTCGTTCATCCCAGCATCTCCTCAATCTTCTTAAGCGCAGATACAGTTACTAGAACCTTCTCATACGCCACTAGACTTACAGGATCAACTCCGACAACGTCACGAACATCTACACTTGGAATATTGCGTGAAGCAAGATACAAGTTTTCTTCAACGTTTTCAGAGACGATCAATGCGTTTTCAACACCTAAATCTTTTAACTGAGCGGTAAACGCCTTAGTTTTAGGTGTTTCTACTACCAGACTTTCAACAACAACAAGACGATCCTGACGAACCAACTCAGAGAATATTGATCTGAGTGCAGCACGATACATCTTTTTGTTTACTTTCTGACTATGATCTTGTGGCTTAGCAGCAAAAGTAACGCCACCTGAACGCCAAATAGGACTACGAATAGTTCCTGCACGAGCACGACCAGTGCCCTTTTGACGCCACGGCTTTCTGCCACCGCCTCTTACTTCAGATCGTGTCTTTTGAGCACGAGTACCCTGACGAGCACCTGCCAAATAAGCAGTAACGACCTGATGAACCAAGGACTCATTATATTCTTTAGCGAAGGTTTCATCTGAAACAGATACAGAACCTTTGCCAGAACCAGTGATTGTTAATTCCATTGTATCTCCCCTTAGGCCTTGATTGCAGGCTTGACTACTACGTCAACACCAGTTGCACCAGGAACCGCACCTCTAATTAAAATTAGACCACGCTCCTCATCAACACGCACAACCTCAAGGTTTTGCACAGTAGACTGCACATTACCCATCTGACCCGCCATTTTCTTGCCTTTTATTACGCGACCGGGAGTCTGACACTGACCGATAGACCCAGGAGCACGATGAGACAATGAGTTACCGTGAGTGGCATCTTGCATACTGAAATTCCAGCGCTTGATTACACCTTGGAAACCCTTACCTTTTGAAGTACCAGTCACATCTACGATCTGACCAACCTCAAAGGAAGATACGGAAAACTCGTCACCAGCTTTAAGATCTTCGCCTTCACTTGCTTCAAGACGAAACTCCATCAAACCACGACCAGCTTCAACATTTGCCTTAGCATAATGCCCAGCTGCCGCTTTAGTAACAAGAGACGCACGACGTGTACCATAAGCTACCTGAACTGCACGGTAGCCATCTACATCGTTCGTTTTAACTTGAGTGATTCGATTACCTTCAACTTCGATAACCGTCACAGGGATAGACTGACCCTCATCCGTAAAGATACGGGTCATACCAGCCTTACGACCGATCAAACCAATTGCCATTTTTCACCTCAAAAGTGTACGGGGCTTGAACCCTCTATGGCCCTACTTTCGTAGTTACACTTACCCGGCTTTCGCCGGCTGAAATTTAACCTAAACTAATCTGGACATCAACGCCAGCAGCAAGATCAAGCTTCATAAGTGCATCTACTGTCTTTTCAGTAGGTTCCACAATATCTAATAAACGTTTATGTGTACGAATTTCGTACTGATCTCGCGCATCTTTATTTACATGCGGTGAAACCAAGATAGTAAAACGCTCTTTTCTTGTTGGTAAAGGGATTGGACCACGCACTTGCGCACCCGTTCTCTTTGCCGTGTCTACGATTTCTTGTGTAGACTGATCAATCAGGCGGTAATCAAAAGCCTTAAGCCTGATTCTGATTTTTTGACTTTGCATTGGATCAGAACTCCAGTTCCAAACTTGATCAATTATAATCTAGTTATTTAAGCTATACCTTATAAAAAGGAGCCGCATTGTACGGTTTACAGCCAGCCGTGTCAACCCTAGCTTAAACACAAACAAAAAGGGCTGCATTTGCAGCCCTTTTTTATACTAAAAAGTATCGATTATTCGATAATCTTAGCAACAACACCAGCACCTACTGTACGGCCACCTTCACGAATCGCGAAGCGTAAACCTTCTTCCATCGCAATAGGAGCGATCAAAGTAGCAACTAACTGAACGTTATCACCAGGCATTACCATTTCGATACCTTCTGGTAATTCACAAGCACCTGTCACATCAGTAGTACGGAAGTAAAACTGTGGACGGTAACCTTTGAAGAATGGAGTATGACGACCACCTTCATCTTTGCTCAAGATATACACTTCAGCCTCAAACGTTGTGTGAGGGTTAACCGAACCAGGAACAGCAAGAACCTGACCACGCTCAACATCTTCACGCTTAGTACCACGTAAAAGAACACCTACGTTCTCGCCAGCACGACCTTCGTCAAGCAGCTTACGGAACATCTCAACACCAGTACAAGTTGACTTCTCAGTAGCCTTAAGACCGATGATTTCAATCTCATCACCAACCTTAACAATACCACGCTCAACACGACCCGTTACAACAGTACCACGACCTGAAATTGAGAAAACATCCTCAACAGGCATAAGGAACGGCTGATCAATAGCACGCTCTGGCTCTGGAATATAAGAATCAAGTGTTTCAACTAGCTTCTTAACAGCGGTAGTACCTAACTCATGCTCATCTTCGCCGTTCAATGCCATTAGAGCAGAACCTGCGATGATCGGAGTGTCGTCTCCAGGGAATTCGTACTGATCAAGCAACTCACGAAGCTCCATCTCTACCAATTCTAGCATCTCATCATATTCTTCAGTTCCAACACCACCGCAATCTTCTGCAAGTAGGTCAGCCTTATTTAAGAATACAACAACGAACGGAACACCAACCTGACGTGAAAGCAAGATATGCTCACGTGTCTGAGGCATAGGGCCATCAGTCGCACCACAAACAAGAATAGCGCCGTCCATCTGAGCAGCACCAGTAATCATGTTTTTAACGTAGTCGGCGTGCCCTGGGCAGTCAACGTGCGCATAGTGACGAGCAGGAGAGTCATACTCAACGTGAGACGTTGCAATAGTGATGCCACGCTCTCTTTCTTCTGGCGCATTATCGATACCATCAAATGCAACCATTTCACCACCCCAAACCTCAGCACATACGCGAGTTAGAGCAGCAGTCAAAGTAGTCTTACCATGGTCAACGTGACCAATAGTTCCAACGTTTACGTGCGGTTTATTACGTTCAAATTTTTCTTTAGCCACGATAACACCTCGTAATTTTCTAAGATAACAATATTAAGACTTATTAATAATTGCTTCCGCAATATTGTTCGGAGCTTCTGAGTAAGTCAAAAACTCCATTGTATAGGTCGCGCGACCCTGAGTAGCCGACCGCAAATCTGTCGCATAGCCGAACATTTCTGACAGCGGCACCTCTGCATCAACAACCTTACCGGCTGAGCAATCACTCATACCCTGAATCAAACCTCGACGACGATTGAGATCACCGACTACATCACCCATATTTGCTTCGGGTGTGACGACCTCAACCTTCATAACAGGCTCAAGCAACACTGCACCACCACTTTGGGTCAGTTTTTTTGTTGCCATACTTCCTGCAATTTTAAAGGCCATTTCATTAGAATCTACATCATGAAAAGACCCATCATACAATGTCGCTCTTAGGCCCAATAAAGGATAACCCGCAATAATGCCATTTTGCATTTGCTCAGAAATACCTTTCTGAACGGCAGGAATATACTCTTTAGGGACGGACCCACCAACGATTTCATTTATAAACTCAAGACCTTCCTCACCCTCTTCAAGGGGCTCGAACTTAATCCAGACGTGTCCATACTGACCACGACCACCAGACTGACGAACAAACTTCCCTTCGATTTCGCAAGCATTACGAATCGCCTCACGATAGGCAACCTGTGGTTTACCTATATTTGCCTCGACACCAAACTCTCGACGCATTCGATCAACGATAATATCAAGGTGAAGCTCACCCATCCCAGAAATAATAGTCTGCCCTGTTTCTTCGTCAGTCTTAACACGGAAAGACGGATCTTCCTGTGCAAGCTTGCCTAGCGCAACACCCATTTTCTCTTGATCTGGTTGAGTTCTAGGTTCTACAGCTACAGATATAACCGGCTCAGGAAACTCCATTCGCTCCAATATGATAGGCGCATCAATTGAGCAAAGAGTATCTCCTGTAGTTACATCCTTAAGGCCAATTGCCGCAGCAATATCACCCGCTCGAACCTCTTTAATTTCTTCACGACTATTTGCGTGCATCTGCACCATACGACCAACACGCTCTTTTTTACTCTTAACCGAATTAAGAACCGCACTACCAGACTCAAGAACACCTGAGTAAACACGGAAGAATGTTAATGTACCTACAAACGGGTCGGTTGCAATTTTGAAAGCCAACGCTGAAAAAGGCTCATCATCACCCGCATTTCGCGTTGCCGATGAGTCATCATCAAGTAGACCTTCAATTGCTTTAACTTCTGTTGGCGACGGCAAGTACTCAATTACCGCATCAAGCATCGCCTGAACACCCTTATTTTTGAACGCAGAACCACCAATAACAGGAATAATTTCATTAGCGAGCGTACGCTTACGAATCCCCGACTTGATTTCATCCTCAGTAAGCACTTCACCTTCGAGATACTTTTCCATCATCTCGTCAGTTGCTTCTGCTGCAGACTCTACAAGATACTCATGCATTTCATTGCATTTATCTTGAAGCTCTACTGGAATTTCTCCGTATTCAAAGGTTGCCCCTTTATCTTCTTCATTCCAGATGATTGCCTTCATTTTAATAAGGTCAATCACCCCCTTAAAATCTTCTTCAGCACCAATAGTCATCTGAAGAGGAACAGGGTTTGCACCTAAACGCTCGCGCAACTGGTCAACAACCATTTCAAAGTCAGCACCCGCACGATCCATCTTGTTCACAAACACCATACGAGGAACCTCGTACTTGTTTGCTTGACGCCAGACAGTCTCTGTCTGAGGCTGAACACCAGAAGAACCACACAACACAACAACCGCACCATCAAGTACACGCAACGACCGCTCAACTTCAATAGTGAAGTCAACGTGCCCCGGCGTATCAATAATATTTACACGATGCTGTTCAAATTGCTGCTGCATACCACTCCAGAAACAGGTTGTAGCAGCCGAAGTAATCGTAATACCTCGCTCCTGCTCCTGCTCCATCCAGTCCATTGTTGCCGCACCATCATGCACCTCACCAATCTTGTGAGATATGCCGGTGTAGAAAAGGACTCTTTCGGTCGTAGTTGTTTTACCAGCATCTACGTGTGCGCAGATACCGATATTACGATAACGACTAATAGGAGTAGTACGTGCCACTTAATTAAACCTCGTAAGTTGAACACCCCTTGAAACAAGAGGTGCTCTACAAAATTAGAAACGGTAGTGAGAGAATGCTTTGTTAGCTTCAGCCATACGGTGAACGTCTTCACGTTTCTTAACCGCAGCGCCTTTACCTTCTGCTGCATCCAGTATTTCGCCAGCAAGACGCAATGCCATGGTTTTTTCGCCACGTTTACGTGAGTACTCAACCAACCAACGCATAGCCAATGCCACCTGACGAGATGGACGAACTTCAACAGGTACCTGGTAAGTAGCACCACCAACACGACGAGATTTAACCTCAACCATTGGCTGTATCGCCTCTAACGCTTTATCAAACAATTCAAGAGGCTCACCTTTGCCTTTCTCTTCAACTGATGCTAACGCGCCATATACAATTTTTTCTGCTACAGATTTCTTTCCATGAACCATTACGTGGTTCATAAATTTGGCAAGCAACTGACTTCCAAATTTTGGATCAGGCAAAACTTCACGTTTTGCTACAACTCTTCTTCTTGGCATGATAAGCCCTCATATAAAACAGGTCTTCAGGTTCGTCCGGGTACGGGAATAATCATCCCACCCGACCTTACTCTTATCCTAAGAATGACAAGTCATTCTAAGGCGGTAGATACTACACACTAAAGGATCTAACCTTTAGGACGCTTAGTACCGTACTTAGATCGACCTTGCTTTCTGTCAGCAACACCTGAAGTATCCAAGCTACCACGAACTGTGTGGTAACGAACACCAGGCAAGTCTTTTACACGACCACCACGAATAAGAACAACACTGTGCTCTTGCAAGTTGTGACCTTCACCACCGATGTACGATGTAACCTCAAAACCGCTAGTCAAACGTACACGACAAACTTTACGCAAAGCCGAGTTAGGCTTCTTCGGTGTAGTTGTGTAAACACGAGTACACACTCCACGACGCTGAGGACAAGCCTTCAACGCGGGAACATCACTCTTAGTAACTTGACGCTTACGAGGCTTACGTACCAACTGATTAATAGTTGCCATAAAAGCAAACTCCAATTAGTAAATAAACAACAAACCCTAATAGGGCATTAAGTTAAGGGTCGCAAGTCTAATCACGCCCTTCAACATAGTCAAGGCCGCTGATGTATTTTTATACAAACAGCGGCCTTAATATGTATTTTTTAAGAGATACCGCAATGGTATCTCTTAAATATTGGCTATTTATTAAGTTCTGCACTCAATGCTTCTACAACATCTGCAGCACTTACACCAATATCATCTGGCTTAGCCATCTTACGTTTCTTACGCTCTGCATGGTAAGTCAAACCTGTACCTGCAGGAATAAGACGCCCAACAACCACGTTTTCTTTAAGTCCACGTAAATAATCACGTTTACCTGTTACCGCACCCTCAGTTAACACACGCGTTGTTTCCTGGAATGACGCAGCAGAAATAAACGACTCTGTTGCAAGTGATGCCTTAGTAATACCTAGCAGCATACGCTCGGTACGGGCAGGCATTTTATCGTCAGCCAAGGCTTTTTCATTGGCCTCGAGACACCTAACGTACTCAACCTGATCACCTTTGATCAAATCAGTGTCACCAGAATCATGTATATCAACCTTACGTAACATCTGGCGAACAATAACTTCGATGTGCTTATCGTTTATTATTACGCCCTGTAAGCGGTAAACATCTTGAATTTCATTGGTGATATATCTTGTTAGCTCAACAACACCTAGAAGACGCAGGATATCATGCGGGTTAGATGGGCCATCAGATACAACTTCACCCTTCTCAACCTGCTCACCCTCAAATACGTTCATTTGACGATGCTTGTGGATCAACACCTCATAAGGATCACTTCCATCAACTGGAGTAATAACTAAACGCTTCTTACCTTTAGTTTCCTTACCAAAGCTAACCACTCCACTGATCTCAGCAAGAATAGACGGCTCTTTAGGTTTACGTGCCTCAAATAAGTCAGCAACTCTTGGTAGACCACCGGTAATATCTCGAGTTTTAGAAGACTCTTGTGGAATTCGGGCAATAATATCACCCTTATCAACCGTCCCACCATCACGATGGCTTAGCAAAGCATTAGGCGGCATAAAATATTGAGCTGGCGCATCATTTATAGGAAGCTTCAACTCATTGCCTTCAGCATCAACCAATTGAATCATTGGTCGAATATCCTTACCTGCTGCAGGACGCTCTTTCGCATCAAGTACCTGAACACTTGAAAGACCTGTTAGCTCGTCGGTTTGGGTCTTAATTGTAATACCCTCTTCCATGCCAACAAATTTAACAAAACCTTCAATTTCAGTAATGATTGGGTGTGTATGCGGATCCCACTTAGCAACAATTGCTCCTGCTTCAACCTGGTCACTATCTTTAGTGGTAATAACAGCACCGTACGGAAGCTTGTACCACTCTCTTTCACGACCATGATCATCAGCAATTGCAAGTGCAGATGAACGTGAGGCAACTACCAAGTGACCATCTTTACGCTCAATTGACTTCATATTATGAAGTCTGACCTTACCACCGTGCTTAACCTGAATACTGTCAGCAGCAGACGATCTAGATGCAGCGCCACCAATGTGGAAGGTACGCATTGTTAACTGTGTACCAGGCTCACCGATTGACTGAGCCGCAATAACACCTACAGCTTCACCGGCGTTAACTATATGACCACGAGCCAAATCACGCCCATAACAATTTGAACACACGCCATAACGCGTTTCGCAAGTTATAGCAGAGCGCACCCAAATTTCATCGACACCAGCTGCTTCAAGTACGGCGATATTTGCTTCATCAAGGAAAGTACCTATTGGTAACACGGCATTTTCTTTGTCACCAGGAGCGAATGCATCTTGCGCTGTAACACGACCCAATACACGATCACCCAGTGCAACAACAACGTCTCCACCCTCGATCATTGGCGTCATCAACAGACCTTCTGCTGTACCACAATCCACCTCAGTAACAACAAGATCTTGCGCAACATCAACCAGACGACGCGTAAGATAACCAGAGTTTGCTGTTTTAAGTGCGGTATCCGCTAGACCCTTACGAGCACCGTGAGTTGATATAAAGTACTGAAGTACGTTTAGACCTTCACGGAAGTTTGCGGTGATAGGCGTTTCAATGATCGATCCATCTGGCTTAGCCATCAGGCCACGCATTCCGGCTAACTGACGAATCTGAGCGGCTGAACCTCGAGCACCAGAATCTGCCATCATATATACAGAATTAAACGAATCCTGGTGAACTTCATTTCCATCTCGATCAATTACAGTTTCTTTACCGAGCGTGTCCATCATAGCCTTGGCAACTTTATCGTTAGCCCTAGACCAAATATCAATTACCTTGTTGTACTTCTCACCTTGAGTTAATAGACCTGAAGCAAACTGAGACTCTATTTCTTTAACTTCAGCCGTTGACGCATCGATGATCTCTACTTTTTCATCAGGAATAACGAAATCGTTAACACCAATAGAAGCACCAGACAATGTCGCCTGCCTAAACCCAAGATACATCAGCTGATCAGCAAAGATAACCGACTCTTTAAGTCCACACTTTCGGTAAGACGTATTAATAAGCTTAGAGATCGCCTTCTTAGTCATATTTTGATTGACTAAAGAATATGGTAAGCCATCTGGCAAAATATCAAAAAGTAATGCACGACCTACAGTGGTATCAACAATAGAACGAGTTGTTGTTTTTTCACCCTGATCATCAATTTCTACTTCATCAACACGTATTTTAACCTTGGCCTGTAAGTGAACCTGATCGCCACTATATGCACGGTGAGCCTCTTTAAGGTCAGAGAATACCATGCCTTCGCCTTTGACATTTATCTTCTCTCGAGTCATATAGTAAAGACCAAGAACAACGTCTTGCGATGGAACAATTATCGGCTCACCATTCGCAGGTGAAAGAATATTGTTAGTCGACATCATAAGAGCGCGTGCTTCTAACTGTGCTTCTAGGGTCAATGGCACGTGTACCGCCATTTGATCTCCATCAAAGTCAGCGTTGTACGCAGCACAAACCAATGGATGCAACTGTATAGCCTTACCTTCAATCAACACAGGCTCAAATGCCTGGATACCCAAACGGTGTAACGTTGGAGCACGGTTAAGCATTACAGGGTGCTCGCGAATAACCTCAGCCAAGATATCCCAAACTTCAGGTGTTTCACGCTCAACCATCTTTTTAGCTGCTTTAATCGTTGTCGCTAAACCACGATGCTCTAGCTTACTGAAAATGAATGGCTTAAATAGTTCAAGAGCCATCTTTTTAGGTAAACCACACTGATGCAAGCGCAAACTTGGACCAACAACAATTACAGAACGACCCGAGTAATCAACACGCTTACCAAGAAGGTTCTGACGGAATCGACCCTGCTTACCTTTGATCATGTCTGCCAAAGACTTCAACGGGCGCTTGTTAGAACCTGTAATAGCCCGGCCACGACGACCGTTATCTAATAGGGCATCTACCGCTTCCTGAAGCATACGCTTTTCATTACGCACGATAATATCTGGCGCACTAAGCTCTAAAAGACGCTTAAGTCGGTTATTTCGGTTAATAACTCGACGGTATAAATCGTTAAGATCTGATGTTGCAAAACGACCACCATCCAACGGAACCAAAGGTCGTAGATCTGGCGGAAGAACAGGCAATACTTTAAGAACCATCCACTCAGGGTTATTTCCTGAGTTAAAGAATGCCTCAAGTAACTTCAGACGCTTAGAAAGTTTTTTAATCTTTGTTTCTGAACTAGTCGCTGGAATCTCTTCTCTTAACTGAGAGATTTCACCTTCCAAATCGATACCTTTTAAAAGAGCCTGAACTGCTTCAGCACCCATCTTGGCATCAAATTCATCACCAAACTCTTCAAGTGCTTCGTAGTACTGCTCATCAGTCAATAACTGACCCGCTTCAAGCGTTGTCATGCCAGGATCGATTACAATGAATGACTCGAAATAAAGCACTCGCTCTATATCTCTCAAAGTCATATCAAGCAGCATACCGATACGAGACGGCAAAGACTTTAAAAACCAGATATGAGCAACAGGGCTAGCTAGCTCTATATGACCCATTCGGTCTCGTCTAACACTTGCAAGTGCAACTTCTACACCACACTTTTCACAAATAACACCACGGTGCTTAAGTCGCTTGTACTTACCACAAAGGCACTCATAGTCTTTGATTGGTCCGAAGATTTTGGCGCAAAAAAGGCCATCTCTTTCAGGCTTAAATGTTCGATAGTTAATTGTTTCTGGCTTCTTAACTTCGCCGTATGACCATGAACGAATCATCTCTGGCGAGGCCAGACCAATGCGAATCGAATCAAATTCCTTATTGTGGCTTTGATTTTTAAGTAAATTTAATAAATCTTTCATCGGTTTCCGCTCCAAAAGGAGTTGGTTCTGGGCGAGCTTAACGCTCGCCTCCGCTAATATTAGGTTAAATCGATAGTTATCATTTTAAGTTAGATAACGGCACTCTGAGCAAAGAAATTAATCGTTTTCAAGCTCAATATCGATTCCTAATGAACGAATTTCCTTAACCAAAACGTTAAATGACTCCGGCATACCCGGCTCCATACGGTGATCGCCATCGACGATATTCTTATACATCTTTGTTCGACCGTTAACATCATCAGACTTAACAGTAAGCATTTCTTGCAAGGTATAAGCGGCACCATATGCTTCTAGCGCCCATACTTCCATCTCACCGAAACGCTGACCACCAAACTGAGCCTTACCACCCAACGGCTGCTGAGTAACAAGACTGTAAGAACCTGTTGAACGAGCATGCATTTTATCGTCAACCAAGTGGTTCAACTTCAACATATACATGTAGCCAACAGTTACAGGGCGATCAAACTTATCACCACTTCTGCCATCATATAATGTTGTTTGACCGGTATCACTCAAGCCAGCTAGACGTAGCAGCTCTTTAATTTCAGACTCTTTAGCACCATCAAAAGCAGGCGTAGCCATAGGCACACCATGACGAAGATTCTTCGCTAGCTCCATGATTTCAGCATCAGAGAATGTATCTAAAGCTTCTTTCTTAAAGGCAACATCATTATAGACCTTACCAAGAAAATCTCTTACGTCAGCAACATCGCGCTGTGCTTTGATCATACGATCAATATTAACACCAAGCCCTTTAGCCGCCATGCCCAAGTGCATTTCTAGCACCTGACCAACGTTCATTCGAGACGGAACACCCAGTGGGTTTAAGACGATATCAACAGGCTCACCAAATTCATCATGCGGCATATCTTCTACAGGCATAATTACTGAGATAACACCTTTGTTACCGTGACGACCAGCCATTTTATCACCTGGCTGGATGCGACGTTTAATGGCAACATATACTTTCACTATCTTTAATACGCCTGGCGCTAAATCATCACCAGTCTGAAGCTTACGTTTTTTATCTTCAAAACGCTCTTCATGCTCAACTTTACGCTCTGCAAGCTGTGTTTCTGCACGCTCAACAACCTCATTAAGATCATCGTCACTCATGCGGATATTAAACCACTCCGACAACATCAAGCCATCAAGGTATTCTGCAGTGAGCTTGTCGCCCTTCTTAAGGTTGGGTGCACTAACAATCTCACCACCTATAAGTGACTCAGTAAGACGCTCATAAGTAGCAGTCTCTACAATGCGATACTCATCTTTAAGATCTTTTCGGAAAGCATTAAGCTGTGTATTTTCAATATCAAGCGAACGCTGGTCTTTCTCAACGCCATCTCGGGTAAACACCTGTACATCTATAACAGTACCACGAGTACCTGTTGATACACGTAATGATGTATCTTTAACATCAGAAGCTTTTTCACCGAAGATTGCACGCAGTAGTTTTTCTTCTGGGGTAAGCTGAGTTTCACCTTTAGGTGTTACCTTGCCAACAAGAATATCACCTGCACCAACTTCTGCACCGATATACACAACACCAGACTCATCTAACTTAGCAAGTGCACTCTCACCAACATTTGGAATATCAGCCGATATTTCTTCACTACCAAGCTTAGTATCACGAGCAACACACGTTAACTCCTGAATATGAATAGTAGTAAATCGATCTTCTTTAACTACACGCTCTGAAACAAGGATCGAATCCTCAAAGTTGTAGCCATTCCACGGCATAAATGCGATACGCATATTTTGCCCAAGCGCTAGCTCACCCATATCAATAGATGGACCGTCAGCTAAAATATCTCCACACTTAATTTGATCGCCACCTTTAACTAAAGGCTTTTGATTTATACAAGTATTTTGATTTGAACGCGTATATTTAGTAAGACTATAAATATCTACGCCAGCATCCCCTGCATCTACTTCAGCATTATCAGCTCTAACAACTATTCTAGACGCATCTACGCTTTCAATTATGCCGCCACGCTTAGCAACAACACACACACCTGAATCTTGTGCAACTATTCGCTCAAGTCCTGTCCCCACTAAAGGCTTCTCAGCTTTCAATGTAGGAACTGCTTGTCGCTGCATGTTTGATCCCATCAATGCACGGTTTGCATCATCATGCTCCAAGAAAGGAATAAGCGATGCAGCTACCGATACAACCTGTCGAGGTGACACATCCATATAGTTAACACGTTCAGGAGGCATTACCGTAAACTCGTTCTTATGACGAACAGTTACCAGCTCTTCAACAAGTGCTTTTGATTCATCCAGAATAGCGCTTGCTTGCGCAATGACGTATGTACTTTCTTCAATAGCAGAAAGATACTCAATTTCGTCAGTTACGATTCCGTCTATAACTTTTCGGTAAGGACTTTCAAGGAAACCAAAGGAATTAGTTCTTGCATAGGTTGCCAAAGAGTTGATCAAACCAATGTTAGGTCCTTCTGGGGTCTCGATAGGACAAACACGACCATAATGTGTTGGGTGTACGTCACGAACTTCAAAACCTGCTCGCTCACGAGTTAATCCACCTGGGCCTAATGCTGATACACGTCGTTTATGAGTAACCTCTGATAATGGGTTATTCTGATCCATAAACTGTGAAAGCTGACTAGAACCAAAGAATTCTTTAACTGCTGCTGCAACTGGCTTGGCGTTAATAAGGTCTTGAGGCATAAGGCCATCAGACTCCGCCATACTTAGACGATCACGTACAGCTCGCTCTACCCGTACAAGTCCAACTCGGAACTGGTTTTCTGCCATTTCACCAACAGATCGTATTCTACGGTTACCAAGGTGATCAATATCATCAACCATCCCTTTACCGTTTCGAATATCAATCAAGGTCTTTAGTACATCGATAATATCGCCATTATCTAATGTTCCGCCGCCGTCTTCGTTATCACGCCCAATACGGCGATTAAACTTCATACGCCCAACGGCTGATAAATCATAACGCTCTTCTGTGAAGAACAAATTCTTAAACAAGTTTTCCGCTGACTCTTTAGTTGGCGGCTCACCTGGACGCATCATTCTGTAGATCTCAACCAAAGCCTCTAACTGGCTTCTTGTAGGATCAACACGTAATGTATCTGAAATAAACGGCCCGCAATCTAGGTCGTTAGTGTAGAGAGTCTCAATGTCTTTTATGCCAGCCTCTACAACTAACTGAAGTACTTCTTCGGTAACTTCAGTATTACACTCAACCAGCAACTCGCCCGTTCTTTCATCAATTATATCTTTTGCAGCAACTTTACCGATAATATATTCAAAAGGAACTTCAAGTTCCGTTATACCGGCCTTTTCTAACTGCCGTATATGGCGAGCAGTAATTCGGCGCCCTTCTTCAACAATAAGAGTGCCGTCTTGATCTTTAATATCAAAACTGGCTATATCACCTCTTAAACGAGAAGGCACAAGCTCAAGCGTACTGCGCTCTTCAGACACAGAATGCTTACTAGTTTCAAAAAACATGTCGAGAATCTGCTGCGACTCATAACCAAGAGCTCGCATTAGAATTGATGCAGGTAATTTTCTACGGCGATCTATTCTAACAAATACAGCATCTTTTGGGTCAAATTCGAAATCTAACCACGAACCACGGTAAGGAATAACACGCGCACTATAAAGCAACTTACCGGAAGAGTGCGTCTTTCCTTTATCATGATCGAAAAATACGCCTGGAGAGCGATGAAGCTGGGATACAATAACTCGCTCAGTACCATTAATAACGAATGTTCCGTTATCAGTCATCAAAGGCATCTCGCCCATATAGACTTCTTGCTCTTTTATATCTTTTATTGCTTTATTTGATGATTCTTTATCATAAATAATTAAACGAACTTTTACTCGCAATGGCGCTGCGTATGTCACACCACGCAACTGGCACTCTTTCACATCAAATGCAGGCTCACCCAGGCGATAGCTAACATACTCAAGAGCAGCATTACCTGAAAAGCTGAGGATAGGGAAAACAGATTTAAATGCTGCATGCAGACCCTGATCTTCTCTAGCTCCGGGCTCTGCGCTTTTTTGTAAGAAACCGCGATATGAATCCATCTGAATAGATAGCAGGTAAGGTACATCCATCACGGTCGGCAACGTACCAAATTCTTTACGAATCCGTTTTTTCTCAGTATATGAGTAGGTCATTTTGTTCCCCAGCTTTATGACTAGATACCTATTAGGCATCTCTTTTCGGTTTCATTCCGATAAGTTGAAACTGTCTTGCTGCGCCGTCTCAAAGAAATTCAAGAATCGGCAAATTAGATATAGCACATACAATTCAGGTATATCTTATACAACGGAAAAAGGCCGACAATATATATTGCCAGCCGATTCCGGTTTAGCTTAACCGCAAATATTGTATATCAAGTAAATTACTTGACCTCAACAGATGCGCCAGCTTCCTCAAGCGCCTTCTTAGCTTCTTCAGCGTCGTCTTTGCTAACACCTTCTTTAACAGTAGAAGGTGCGCCGTCAACCATAGCTTTAGCTTCTTTAAGGCCTAAACCTGTAAGAGCACGAACTGCTTTGATTGCGTTAACTTTCTTTTCGCCAGCGGCTGTTAGAACAACGTCAAATTCAGTTTGCTCTTCTGCAGCAGCAGCATCGCCACCAGCAGCAGGTGCAGCTACAGCTACAGCAGCTGCAGCAGAAACACCAAACTTCTCTTCCATTGCTTCAACAAGCTCAACAACTTCCATTACGCTCATTTCAGCGATTGCATTTAAAATATCGTCTTTAGACAGAGCCATGACTCAGATCTCCTATAAAATAATAACTAGATAATTAGGCTGCTTCTTTCTTTTGATCACGAACTGCCGCAACAACACGCGTAACTTTCGACGGAACTTCGTTGAATGTACGCACAAGTTTCGTAATAGGTGCTTGAATAACACTTGCCAACATACCCAACGCTTGATCGCGAGTAGGAAGCTTGGCTAAGCGATCAATTTGATCAGCACCTAACAATTCACCACCAACAGAGAGTGCTTTGATTTCGAATTCTTTATTCTCTTTTGCAAAATCTTTCAGCAGTCTTGCGGCTGCACCCGGATCTTCCATAGAGAATGCAAGGATTGTTGGACCAACCAACACATCTTTGATACATTCGAATTCAGTCCCGTCTACGGCACGCTTAGCAAGAGTATTACGAACAACCCTTAAATAAACGCCACCTTCACGAGCCTGTTTACGCAATGAAGTCATATCGGTAGCGGTTACACCACGATAATCAGCTAACACTGCAGACAAAGCACCACCGGCTGCCTCGTTGACCTCGGCGACTATCGCCTTTTTGTCTTCGAGTCCAATTGCCACTGGATTTCTCCTTCACACGCTGACAAAAGTCAGCAATTTAAATATGCCCGAACCTTCTTACGAAAGATCAGGCAACCGTACGGTGAAAGCACTCAAAGAGTATGGTCACACCGTCTGCGCAGGTTATTAAGCCAAGACCTTTTAAAAGTATTAGCCCCTGCGGTCTTTGACAGTCTTGGCTCTAGCCCAGACTACAAAGTTTTTTTAACTCAGAATTAAACAGTTACTGAGCTTTGATCTATAACCAAACCAGGACCCATAGTAGAAGAAACTACAACCTTCTTCAAAAATACGCCTTTTGCTGCTGCTGGCTTAGCTTTCTTTAAATCTATTAGTAAAGATTCTAGGTTCTGCTTAATAGCATCTGCCGTAAACTCAACATTACCTAACGGACTGTGAATGATGCCATTTTTATCAGTACGGTAACGAACCTGACCTGCTTTTGCGTTTTTAACCGCTGTTGCCACATCTGGTGTTACTGTGCCAACCTTAGGGTTAGGCATAAGACCACGAGGCCCAAGAATCTGACCCAGCATACCCACAACACGCATAGCATCAGGGCTTGCAATAACAACATCAAAGTTAAGATTTCCAGCTTTAACTTCTGCAGCTAAATCATCCATCCCTACAACATCTGCCCCTGCAGCTTTAGCTTTCTCAGCATTTTCACCCTGGGTAAACACTGCAACGCGTACATCTTTACCGGTGCCGTTTGGCAGCACGGTTGACCCACGAACAACTTGATCAGATTTACGTGCATCAACACCAAGATTGACAGCAACATCTATAGATTCTTTAAACTTAACCTGAGAAGACAACTCAGACAAAATAGCCACAGCTTCTTCAACTGAGTAAGCTTTTCCTGCCTCAATCTTTTCAGCGGTTAGTTTTTGACGTTTAGTTAGCTTAGACACTTACAGACCCTCCACATTCAGACCCATACTACGGGCTGTACCTGCAATAATTCTTACTGCAGCATCTAAATTACTAGCATTCAAATCTGGCTCTTTAGCTTGTGCAATCTCTTCAAGCTGGGCACGAGTAACAGTACCTACTTTCTCAGTATTTGGACGACCACTACCACTCTTAATGCCTGCCGCTTTCTTCAGCAAAATAGATGCCGGCGGTGTTTTCATGATAAAAGTAAAACTTCTATCAGCATAAACAGTAATTACTACAGGCACAGGAAGACCAGCTTCCATACCTTGAGTTTTTGCGTTAAACGCCTTACAAAACTCCATTATATTCACGCCATGCTGACCTAGTGCAGGACCAACCGGTGGACTCGGGTTCGCTTTACCAGCAGCAACCTGAAGCTTGATATATGCTTCTACTTTCTTCGCCATACTTCCTCCTAACGGGTTCCATCGCTTTTAAGCTCCCCGCCGAGACACAAAAAGCCCGCCCTGCGAACAGAACGAGCACCATATTCATATTGTTTCGTTACTTACTAATCTTTTTCAACCTGACCAAACGCCAACTCTACCGGAGTTGATCGCCCAAAAATCAATACAGCAACCTTAACTCGACTCTTCTCGTAATCGACTTCTTCAACAACACCATTAAAGTCTGCAAAAGGCCCATCAATTACACGAACGATTTCACCAGGCTCAAATAATGTCTTAGGCTTAGGCTTCTCAGCCCCTGTCTCAACTCTTTGGAGTATAGCTAAAGCTTCTTTCTCTGTAATTGGCGCAGGCTTATCTTTCGTTCCACCAATAAACCCTAAAACCCTTGATGTTGACTTAACCATATGCCAGGTTTCATCATTCATTTCCATCTGAACCAACACATAACCAGGATAAAATTTGCGTTCACTTCTACGCTTTTTCCCGTCACGCATTTCAACAACTTCTTCAGTTGGCACCAAGACATCACCAAACTGCTCTTCCAAACCTTTAAGAGCCATCTGCTCTTTTAACGAGTTCATCACCCGCTTTTCATACCCAGAATAGGCATGGACCACATACCAACGCTTAGACATTCGCAGCCCCTTACCTTAAATTAATCCAGACACAAGCCAACTAACAGCAGAATCCAACCCCCAGAGCATTAACGCGACAACCAAAACAAAAACAATCACTATCATTGTTGTTTGCGTCAATTCTTGGCGAGTAGGCCATACAACTTTTCTTATTTCCGACTTAGCCTCTTTCAGCAACACCGAAAACTTTTTACCCTTCACTGTCTGCAAAGCTACAAAGCCCGCAACACCCGCCAAAACCAATAAAGCTAGAACTCTATAAAGTAATGACTCAGCAGAAAAATAAAGATTTCCTGTCACCCCAACCACAACAAGTAAAATAACAAATGCCCATTTTACACTATCGAAGCGACCATCTACCGTATCTATATTGGAACTCATCTTTCTTACCCTACCGCTATTAAATAGTGGCAGGCCAGGAGGGAATCGAACCCCCAACCTGCGGTTTTGGAGACCGCTGCTCTGCCAATTGAGCCACTGGCCTAAAACTTCATTCCTGCTTGCAATAAGATTATTACAACACAGCTTTTATAATACTAATAGAATAATCCAAACTTAAACTGGAGCTCATAACCGGAATTGAACCGGTGACCTCCACCTTACCAAGGTGGCGCTCTACCGACTGAGCTATATGAGCAACACCTAGAATCTGGAGCGGGTGGTGGGAATCGAACCCACGTCATCAGCTTGGAAGGCTGAGGTAATAGCCATTATACGACACCCGCAAAATGGTGGAGGGGGGTGGATTCGAACCACCGAAGCTTTCGCGTCAGATTTACAGTCTGATCCCTTTAGCCACTCGGGAACCCCTCCTCATAAGCGTCGACAAGCGAAACCTACAATATACCACAAAACACGAAAAATGGAGCTGGCGGACGGAATCGAACCCCCGACCTGCGCATTACAAGTGCGCTGCTCTACCATCTGAGCTACGCCAGCCCTGTGCCGTGTTTTGCGAGGCCGCTATACTAAGGTAACTGTTTTTCAGATGCAACACTTTTACAGAATATTTGTCTCTTTTCGAATGACACTTCCAATTTTTTCATTATTTTAGTCACATCGACATCCAAATCTTCAGAATATTCTTCTAATATAGCAACCCAATACTCAAACTCTTTTTTACCTAACTCAGAAACCTTAACATCATACCCCTGGTTTTTTCGGCGTTTCTCCATACGTCGCGCAGAGTCAATATTCTCAAAAACCCCCAATGAAATCCCATTTGCAAGCTCACCCTGCGTAATCAAATAACTATCAACCTTTGCAGACTGAAGCTCTCTAAGTTTTGAAATGGCGGCTTTACGACTCTCAAATGGGGCAAGATACACCCAGTAATTAGGCGCCTTAACTAAAGACTGAGCAACCAATTCAGCCTTTACATTCCGATCCTGAAAAACACTTAATATTTGGTCAGCCTTTACCCGATCATCTAGCGGGCCCAGCAGTAGACAGAGAGGCTCGTCCACCCCCCTTTTATTCTCAACCCCACCCTCAGACTTTAAGCCCTTAGACTCTCTTAACATTGTTAATTGCCCCTGCCCACCCTGAATCCGATAAGGTCTATTTAGAGCCTCATCCTTGTCTACTCTGGATAACCATTCAGCAACCGCAAACAGAACATTCAACAGTATTAAAGTTAAAAATATCCAACGCACCGCTCACCTCAATTATTAATTTCACTAAAACAACTTACTAACTCAAGCCCATCTAATACCAAGTCGGCAACAACTTCCACCCCATCACATAAAGAAGCAACCAGGCCTGCATCCCCCCCCGTCACGAACAAATGCTCTATCCCGCTAACAACCTGCTCTCGCTTCAATTGCTCAATAACAGAACAGACCATAAAATTAATTCCCTGTTCTACACACTCCATTGTATCCCTACCATATTCCACGCTAATAATTTCGAGGTCGCCAAACAACACCCTCTCAGTACCAGCCGCTAAACTTTTCTTCATTAACCTAACGCCAGGTAAAATATAGCCACCCTCATGAGAACCTGAACCACTCACCACATCAACTGTAATAGCGCTACCGCAATCAACAATACAGCATGATGTCTCATATTTTAAATAACCAGCAATGACCGCCAGCCATCTATCAACCCCCATCTGCTCAGGCAACCCATAAGCGCAACTCACTCCGTTAAAAAATGCCTGGGTAGTCGCAATAAACGGTGCTATGTCTGGCCGACTACCACTTAATACAGAAAGCAGTCGAGCATTGCACTCAGCCGAAGCAACGCTAGCCAGTGCTATTGTTTTTAATTGACTCCAATAAGTAAAGTCAACTAAGTACTCTCCAGCTGCAGTCGGCTGCCCCCCTCTAGCAATAACAACACTGCCATCTACAACCCTCCATTTGAGAAAGGTATTTCCTACATCAATTTGAAGATTCATCTGAGCGGACACTCACCTCGCCAGCGTTGATTAACTTTATATCTCCATCAACCCTCATCATCAAACGTCCTCTTTCATCAACACCCTCACAGACACCTCTTAGATCTCCACCCACAACCATGACATGCTTTTGAGATAAAGCATCATATCTCTCCCAATCGGATAACAAGCCCTTAAACCCGCAATCCCTATACAACTCAATTGTATTAATTATGCTTTCAATTAATAACGCCGCCCATTCGCCCCTAGAGAGTAGAGAATTATTTAACAAAGACGAAATAGATACCCAAGGCTGATCAATTTCAAGTCCTTCTGACCTGGACATTAATACATTTAAACCAAGCCCTACTACCACTTTCCAGCCTTGCTCAGCCTCACCCTTAAGCTCAACCAAAATTCCTGCTAATTTTTTACCGCCTACAAGGATATCATTTGGCCATTTCAGACCAACACCCATTACTCCCTGCTCAGATAAACAGTTAGCAACAGCAACCCCTAACGCCAAACTTAAGCCATCTAATGACTCACTACCACCATTAAGATGAAACGACAGGCTTAGGTAAATATTTCTCGCGTAAGGACTATGCCATGCCCGCCCACGACGCCCTCGCCCCGCCGTTTGACGCTCCGCCATGCAGACAACGTAATGATCAGGGTTAACACAACTGTCATCCGCCATTAGATATGAATTTGTAGACTCAATACTTTGTAACAAATGTAAGTCATGAAGCAATCCAGAACAACTCTCCAGCCGAGAAAGAACCCCCTCTCGATCCAGCAAATCAAGACCACCTACAATACGATAACCCTTACCCTTCGTTTTCTCTAGGCAAACCCCATGCTCCTCAAGCTTACTTAGTGATTTCCAAACTGAAGTCCGGCTGACATTTAGCTTATGACCAAGCTCAACACCTGAATGATATTCACCGTCAGCAAGGCAGTTTAATAACGCTAGCAAATCCATACTTACAAACCCATATAAAAGTTATCTACAAGTATACAGTTTGACCAGCACAAAACAAAAAAGCCCATCCTGGTAAGGACGGGCTTTTTTTGTTTTAGAGTATTAACTATAATTTTATGGTATTGGTGTCGCTGTTAAATTACTTCTCATATCAACATTCTGAAATTTCATACCATAAAGCAAAGTAGATGGCTGCGCAGCATTTGCATGATTCATCTGCACACTACCTACTGACAACTCTTTAAAACTTGTTCTTGCGTTTACCGCAAAACCAAGCGGATTAGAGACAGCCCCCGTTGTTTTATTGACAACTTTTGTCTGATGTATATCTATAGCAATATCATTCTGTATACCATAGGTATTATTAATACCATCACCATCATTTGTGGTAATGTTATCGAACACTAACTGCATTGGAGCACTCGATAAAGATCCAGACTTTGATTCCCAGGTAAAGCTATTTCTTTTTGTTTCACTCACAGCTTCTGCCAATATATTCTTCAAACTAACAGTTATACCTTCCTGCCCTCTTTCTTCCCATATACCACCAGCCGAAGCACATCCAGACGCATCACTCGCATTACCTCCAACACAAATATCTCCAGATCCCCCAGCTTTTATAACCATAGATGAACCAGTCTCATATTTTTTAACTATGAAGCGCCCAAAACTCTTACCAGATGCTTTATCACCTAATCTCAGATCAGAAATATCCATTACACTCCAAGACTCAGCCTCGACAATAGCCAAACCATCATCAGTAACATCTATTGTCATATTCCGCTTATGGATATCGTAATCAAGGCCTGAAGCCCATATACCCTGTCCACCCTCATCCATCATCAAAGCCGCACGGCCATTGGTAATATGAATATCAGAGTTAATTGTTAAGCCGGAGCCCGAAGCACCACCTGTACCAATAGTCATATGGCCATCTACAGTAAAGTCATATGAAGGGAACACACCCAAAGCAAGCAACAACTCTGACCCGCCTTGCACCTGCTGGTTTTTCAAAGAGCTATCATTCGCTCCCACTCTCAGGCCATCAATTTTATAGCCCCCAGAAAAATTCTCGAATCCTATCCTTAAACCATCAAAAAATTCAGTGCCATTTAGAGTTTCCGCCTTAGTTACATTTAAGGTTAAATCCCCTTTACCCCAAGACTGCAAGCCACTCAGCATGACCGCATTACCATCTTCAGCGTATGTTATATTAGATACGTTCTCATAAAGAACACTTCCGTCATTATATTCATCAACTAAACTAAACTCCGCATTAATTCTGAGACCCTGATCTCCAGCGTCAACGTGTCCGCCCGCTTGAACATAAAATACGTTAGTGTAGTCAGTTCCATCTACATTTTGATCAGAAAAAAGAAGGTTAGCATCAAAACTACCCACACTTTTTAGGTATGCAGGACCGTTAGCTAAAGTGTTGCCATCTAAATAATCAGAAATTCGCGCCTTAGTCTCCCCCAACACAACCTTATCAATATGCAAGGCGATATCTAACTTATCAAATGCAATTGCAAGCCCCAGATCTCCACTGTCATCTGGTGCAACATCAAGAGTAAGGTTGTCAATATTGTAATGACCACTCATATCGAGAAAACCTAACCATTTGCCATCATCACCCCAGGCAAAATCGTAATCATGTATAGTATTTTGAATATCAAGCGTAATACCCTCAACACCTACTCGACCACCACCTCTTAATTTAATATTGCTAGACTTATCATATTGCCCCCAAAGTGCACCACCACTTTTAGTAGGATCACTACTATGCCTAATAGCACCTACACTATACTCACCAGTATAATGATCCAAATTGATATTCAGGTATGTACCAACAGAATCTACAGCAACGTCCAAAGTCATAATTGACTGAAAGATTGAGTCAATATCATCTAACCAAAATCGATTACCTTGAGTTACGTAACCAAACGCGCCATCAGTCATGGTATAGCCAGACTCAAAAGTATAACCATCAGCACTTAGAGCACCACCTGACTTTAACTTTAAATTACCTACAACCTGAGAGTCCCAAAAGAAACCACCACCACTTGGACCAGTCATATTGCCAGCCTCCGTCCCAAGACGAATATCTGAAAATTCAAATCGAGTAGGTGAAATGTCATAGCCAATATTTAGACTGCCGTCCGATTCAATATCAACGATGTACTGCATTTTGGCTGCATTACTAGTACTCACACCATGATCAACTGGAGCTCCAGAGATTTTTACTCCCTGAATAGCTATTCCTGCACCATCATCAAAATAGGCAATCTCGGCAGCCTCAAGATGTAAATCAAGATCAAGGGTAATACCGCTTTGACCGCTAATCCCTGACATTACACCATCATTTAACTTTGTTAATTCAGCAAAACCAGAAGGAACAAATAATAAAGAAGATATACTTAATAATAACGCCTGCTTTTTCATAACCATGTCCCTAGTTATCCCCTGTCGGGAAAACAAGAAGGTTCCCCTGCATAGTTATATCACCGTCTATCTCAACAGTGTAGATATCCGTTTGCTGGAAGCCCGCATCCGACGGGCGCGCAGTAGTGCTTGTTGCATAGGTGTATTGAAACTTATCAACCTTAATTTGGTCAGGCAAACCAATTTCAAGCACTTGACGATTGAAATTAGCACCATCCCCGCCGAAACCAGAATTTATATCCCTAACCCTTAAAGTTAAGCCCTGAAAAGAAAAACTCCCCTTCATATCATCAAGAACAAACCAGCCTCCATCCTGCTTAGTCTGGAACGCTAAACGAGCACCACAACGCTTACTGTCAGTACAGTCACCAAAATAAGCATTCTGAATGGGACCACCGTTTTCATTAAGTGTAATTTCGCCCGATAAATAGACTCCAGCTTGCCCGGATATAACAGACATTTCTTCATCGTTTATTGAAGATAATTCAGCTGCGACAGAAAAAGACAACAATGAAAGCAGCAGGGTATTTTTTATTAAATTGACATGGTTCAACATTATAACTCTCCCTCCCTATAGGTCATGACTAGACATTTTAAGGTATTGAATTGTCATACCCTCAATCTTTGATGAACCAAAATTTTGACCAGAACCCGAAATATCGCCAATATGCATAGCGCCGATACTTAAATTACTTTTGAACTCTGGGTTTGTGTAGTACCCGTTAAAAAAGTCCCATGCACTTTCACAGCTTGAGTCACCGTTACACCCAGTCCTCAAACCATTTGAAGGCAAATTTGCCATATAACCTTTTTGATCAGCATAATCTTTGATACTAGCGATTTCAAAAACAAAATTCCCTGGCTCAATGGTTCCATTCTGAGCCTCAGTAACACCGATAGACATGGGCTGAAACTGGTTACCCAGCACAAGTTCCAACTCAAAATTTTTCATGTATATAGTGTTACCACAAGACTGCCCCGCAGAATCACAAGAGCTTATTGATAACTCTGGAGTATAAAAATTCAACCTATACTCACCAACCAGCTGATTTTTATTATCATCCCCCCACAGGCGAAGATAGCTGCCGTCGAAAACTGCGCTTTTAGCATTAACACTTAAGTTATCAGAAGCATTAGTTCCTACCTGGACCTGCAATTTTAATCCTATATCTGGGCGCTCACCAATAATCACTTCCCCTGAGGCTGCATCAATTCCAGTTGGACGACTTGAACAACTCCCAGAGCCTTCTGCCGCTGAGGCGCTCACGCAATCATAACCTGTTCCTGCGGCTACTTTTTTAGGCGCTGCAAACTGTAATATAGCCTTATCATCAAGCCCTATATCATTCCCATCAAGTAATTCAATTTCATACGGGTTAACTAATCGCCCTAAATTAACAGGATTAAGGGTTTCACCATAATTACTGCCAGCATTTGCAATGTAAAGCTGAGAAACAGTAATATCCACATCTTCACCAGACGTGCTTTTAATTCCAGATATTTTAAACGACTGACCATTTGATGAGTCAGTTACTGCATTGAAAACAAAATCCTCAAACACCATCCCAATACCAGCGCCGTCAACACTCGACAATTCATTATCCGATAAAGAGGCTAGCTCAGCCTTTGCTGCACCACACACTAAAAATACAGAAGCAGACCCTATCGTAACTAGTCTTTTTATCTTGCTCTTTAGCATATAAACCTCTTTATCTATTAAAATAATCCTTTACCCCTATCGATATATTCCGTTCTCATACCTTCGACGCCGTGTAAAGCCTCGGCCATATTAACTGTAACACTACCATTCGGAATATTAAAAAAAGCACCTGCTGTTGCCCTAACAAAATCATCATTATTTGGATTTTGCTTCCTTACGTCTTGCAACCAATCTAAATCTTGAGTTTGAAACGACATAAACATGCCTGACGCAGACCCAGTAAGATATCGCTTACCATTTATTTCTTCTATCTCGCCAATTGGAAAGCTTTCAAACTGTGAAAGATTAAAGCATGCCTGAACACCCAAAACCTTGCAATCCTTCACATATATATTAATATCTCCGCCTGAACACGAAAAAAATGAACAATTTGGGACGTCGATCTCGCTTGAAGAGAATCCTCCAAGCAAATTCTTTATTGACCAGCGAGTAAAACCACTCGCACCACTTAATACAAACTTCTCATCATCCGCAATACCAATCATTGTTGATCGTATAGGATCTAAATTGCCATCTTTATCGACTAATTTAGCTTGAGCTTCAATAGGACTACCTCCTTCAAGTAAAGGAGTAAGGAGCACCAGCAATTTATCGGCAAAATTACCGTTTGAAGTTGCAGCCTTCATGCCCTGACCCTCGTCACGAATATCTACATCAATATTCCCGGTAAGCGCTTCAATATTCCCTGAAAGCATCCCTTTCGCTTCACCAAAACCTATCCGAACCCCTGTCATTTGCTTTGAGTTCTCATCGTAAGCAAATTCAATAAAGGGATCTACTATTTTGAACGGAACAATTTCACCATCTTGATAGCTTGAACCATTGTCCTTTACAGGTCGTGCAGCATTAGGATTTCGATTGTAATATGCAGAATCATAAATTTGACCTAAAGAAAAGTTACTTGCCATGACGTCCGCAGGCTTTTGCTCTCCGTAAGGGTCATTCCTCTCGTATCGACCTAATTCCATATATTCAATATTAGTTTGAATATCTATATCCATCCCCATATTAATTCTAGTATAGGATGTATCCTTTGATGAATCTGGGTGATAAGTTTTATCAATGGACATGTACGCCTGACCTACTACGTCAGACAATTCAGCATCATTTATCGGCCTAAGCTCTGCAGAAGCACCTATTGCAACTAACGCGCACCCAAAACCAACCAAATTACATAGGCGATGTATGACCTTTTCTCTTACTTCAACTATATACATTAAACTTGCCACCCTAGAACGACGTTTCACTTTAATTTAAAGTGTACAATCTTAGAAATATGTACCACTAAGTACATTCTAGCCACTATTTTAATTAGTAACATGAACAAACTCATACTTTTGTACCATTTCTATGTCTTTTTAGCAGTCTCGCTAACTACGTCTCATTTTAGATTAAAAAATACACAATTTATTCTACTGGCCTTTATTGCAGGCATGTGTTTTTTAATGTCTAAATTTCGTAAGGATATATTTCACTTTCCTCCAGGCAATAAAAAACCCCGTCAGGATAACCTAACGGGGTTTCGTATTTAGATGCCTGACGATGACCTACTCTCA